>NZ_OY780936.1:3000000-3600000 GCF_963675905.1 uncultured Bacteroides sp.
GTATTCATACGAACAACATTCATCCCTGCTTCATACAATTTAGTAAGAAAGTCAATATCACAACGTCTGTCTGAAATCGATGCTACAATTTTTGTATGCTTTTTCATAAAAATTAATACGTTTAGTTTTCCTTTATATTTATAATTATACCTTTCATTTTGTTTTGGCAAGCAATGCTTCCAAAGCCAAACGATAAGAATCAAGTCCAAACCCACAAATCACCCCAAGACAAGCAGCTGAGATCATAGAAACATGACGAAACGATTCGCGAGCATGTACATTTGAGATATGCACTTCTATCACAGGTGATTTAATTGCTCTTATGGCATCTTGGAGAGCTATTGAAGTATGAGTGTAAGCCCCAGCATTTAAAATAATGCCATCAAAATCAAAACCTACTTCATGAATTTTATTAATCATTTCTCCTTCCACATTTGACTGGAAATATTGGATCTCAATATCCGGATATTTTTCGCATAGATCTTTAAGATATTCTTCAAAAGAAACTGCGCCATAAATAGAAGGCTCACGTTTACCTAATAGGTTGATATTAGGTCCATTTATAATTTGTATTCTCATAAAACCAACAATTCTACTTAATTCAATATCTTTGTGTGGACTATTATCAAGGTGCAAAGGTAGAAAAAAGAAATGAAAATAAATAATAAAAGAGATAATAACGACAAAAACAGACTGTTAATAAAGAAATATGAGCAGTATTTACTCTTAGAGAAGGCCTATTCAAGGAATACTCTGGATGCCTATTTGAGCGATTTAGATAAGCTACTTAGCTTTCTAATGCTAGAAGAGATAGAAATAGTGGATGTAACCTTAGACAATTTACAAAATTTTGCAGCCGGATTGCATGATATTGGAATACACCCCCGTTCACAAGCACGAATTATTTCGGGTATAAAATCGTTTTATCGCTTTTTAATTCTGGATGATTATATAGAATCAGATCCGACAGAATTACTGGAATGCCCTAAGATAGGCTTCAAGTTACCAGATATTTTATCAGTTCAGGAAATCGACTCCATGATTTCAACAATTGATTTAGGGAAAAAGGAAGGACAACGAAACAGGGCTATTTTAGAAACACTTTATAGTTGTGGGCTTCGTGTTTCAGAGCTCATCAACTTGAAACTTTCAGAATTATACTTTGATGAAGGTTTTATCAAAGTAGAAGGTAAAGGAAATAAGCAACGACTTGTTCCCATATCTCCCCGAGCCATCAAGGAAATAAAAAACTATTTTATCGATCGTAACACCATCGAAATTAAAAAGGATTTTGAAGATTATCTTTTCATAAGTAGAAGAGGTACAAGTCTTTCCCGCATTATGGTTTTTCACATAATCAAAGAGCAAGCAGAGATTACAGGGATCAAGAAGAACGTTAGTCCACACACCTTCCGTCATTCTTTTGCTACCCATCTATTAGAAGGTGGTGCAAATCTTCGTGCTATCCAATGCATGCTAGGACACGAATCAATTACAACCACAGAAATATATACCCATATAGACCGCGATATGCTTAGAAGTGAGATAATTGAACATCATCCGCGTAACATCAGATATCGTGAAAAACAGAAGATTATAGTTAAAGAAGCAGAAAACAAAGATTGTTTACCAGATGAAACATAACAAAAGCGCCATATTATCATACACAGCAGCAAGAAAATACGTATAAGATTTGCCAATATATTTAAGTTTTAATATCTTTGTCCGAGTTTCTGTTCATAAGTGAATGTTCAGAGTTACAAATGATTTCAATTACAAACATTTAATTTATATCAAAAAAAACATGGTTAAGAAGTTGTATTTGCCATTACTTATGGCTTTAGTTGTTGCACTTTCTTCTTGTGGAAAGATGGGTGCATTATCATCTGAATACTTCACAACTAATCCTCAAGTTTTAGAGGCTGTTGGAGGTAAAGTTCCAGTAACAATTAACGGCAAGTTCCCTGAAAAGTATTTCAAGAAAAATGCTGTTGTAGAAGTTACTCCAGTTTTAAGATGGAATGGTGGTGAGGCTAAGAGTCAACCAGCTGTTTTCCAAGGTGAAAAAATTGAAGGTAATGATCAGACTATCTCTTACAAGATGGGTGGTAATTACACAATGAAAGGTAATTTTGATTATGTTCCTGAAATGGCTAAGTCAGAATTATATTTAGCATTCAATGTAAAACAAGGAAAAAAGACTATTAGCATTCCTGACGTAAAGGTTGCTGATGGTGTTATCTCAACTTCTGAATTAATCAACAACACTTTATCAAGTGCAAACACTGCTGGTTCTGAAGATGCATTCCAACGCATTATCAAACAAGCTCAGGAAGCTAAGATCATGTTCCTTATCCAACAAGCCAACCTTCGCACTAGCGAATTGAAATCTGCAAGCATTGCTGATTTCCAAAAAGCTGTTAAAGATGCTAACGCTGACACTAAAGGAAAGAAAATCAACAACATTGAAATTTCTGCTTACGCATCTCCTGATGGTGGCATGTCTTTAAATACTGGTCTTGCAGAAAAACGTGAAGCTAACACAGCTAAATACTTGAACAAAGAACTTAAGAAAGGTAAAGTTAACGCAACTGTAGATTCTAAATATACAGCTGAAGACTGGGAAGGTTTCCAGGAATTAGTTTCTAAATCTAACATCCAGGATAAAGACCTTATCCTTCGCGTTCTTTCTATGTATCAGGATCCAGAACAAAGAGAAACTGAAATCAAGAATCTTTCTACAGTATTCAAAAATCTTGCTGACGAAATCCTTCCTCAGTTAAGACGTTCACGTTTAACTTTAAACTATGATCTTATTGGTAAATCTGACGAAGAAATCACAGCTTTTGCTAACGAAGATGCAAGCAAACTTAACATCGAAGAATTACTTTACGCTGCAACATTAACTAAAGACAATTCTAAGAAAGAAGCTATCTACAAAAAAGCTACAGAATTATATTCTAACGATTACCGTGCATATAACAACTTAGCAGCTCTTGCTTACCAAAATGGTGACACTTCTAAAGCTCAATCTTATTTAGCTAAAGCTGCTAATTTGAAATCAGCTCCTGAAGTTAACATGAACTTAGGTTTGGTAGCATTGAAGAATGGCAATAAATCAGCTGCTGAATCTTTCTTCGGCAAAGCTGCTGGTGCTAAATCATTGAACGAATCACTTGGTAACTTATATGTTTCAAGAGGTGAATATGACAGAGCTGTAAGTTCATTCGGCGATTCAAAAACAAACAGTGCTGCTCTTGCTCAGATCCTTGCTAAGGATTACAACAAAGCAAAGAACACTCTTTCTAACGTTGAAACTCCAGATGCTTACACTGACTACCTGATGGCTATCTTAGGTGCAAGAACAAACAATGCTTCTATGGTAACTAGCAGCTTGTCAAGCGCAGTTAAGAAAGATGCTTCTTTAGCTAAGAAAGCTGCAACTGACTTAGAATTTGCAAAATTCGCAACTAATTCTGATTTCCTTAGCATTATTAAATAATAAGGAACAGAATTATTATAACTAATAATATTATCGGGGGCATCTGTTTATTCAGATGTCCCCGATCTTTTTTTATACTTGTAAAAAACATGTTATCCATATAGCGGCATAAAACTAATTTGTTACATTTGCAGAAAAAATATTTAGCATGAAAAAAATTAGTATTATCATTACATTGATGCTATGTTTATTTAGCTGTACAAGCAAAAACAAGAAAATTGTTATTGAAGGGGATATTGATGGCTTAAAAAATGAAATGATTTTAGTTTATGGGGCTGATAGAAATGGAGATGCTCTAGATACTATAAAAGCCAAAGATGGAAAGTTCAAATATCAAGCACCTGTTGATACATTAACTCAGGTAGTACTACTTTTCAGCAATATGGAAGAATGTGTTGTTTTTGCTAATAAAGGCGACAAAATAAAAATAAGTGGAGATGCTTCTTCATTAGATTTGCTCGAAGTCAGTGGTAATGATCTGAATGATGAAATGAATGATTTCAAAGAAAGCATAAGCGACATATCTAAATCCACAAGTAAAATAAGAAAAGATCTATTCACTGCTTACACATCAGGGAATGAGACTAAGTACAATGATTTATTACAATCACCGGAATTAACCAAATTTACCAAAGAAATAAAAGAGAAAGCAACTGCTTTCATAGGTTCACACTCATCCTCACCTATTAGTGTTTATCTTTTAGATCGCTATTTTGTACAGGAACAGAATCCGGATATTAAGAAAATCAAAGAATTAGCAAACAGAATAACCGGCGATCTTAAAAATGCTCCTTATATGCAGCAAATTTTACGATTTATAAATAATGAAGAGACTGTTTCTGATGGTAAAAAGGCTCCTTACTTTAATATTATAAATGCAAAAGGAGAGTCTGTCAATCTTACCCAATTCACCGGTAAGTATCTGCTTCTTAACTTTTGGGCTTCATGGAGCAATTCATCAAAAAAAGAGAATTCTATAATTAATTCTATTTATAAACGATTTGGCAAGAACCATTTTTCCATAGTCAACATATCATTAGATACTGATAAAAAACAATGGAACGATGCAATAAAAAGAGACTCACTTGCCGGAGAACAAATATGCGATTTCTTTGGATGGAGTTCTACTACAGCTCAACAATACGGCATAGAATCTTTGCCGGCAAATGTTCTAATTGATCCCCAAGGAATTATTATAGCCCGCAACTTAAAAGAAGCTGAGCTGAACAAAAGATTAGGAGAACTTTTCATCGAGAACAAAACCGCAAACTAAAAAACATTTATGCTTGTAAAGGTATTCGGAGCTGCTGTTCAAGGGATAGACGCTACAGTTATAACTATTGAAGTGAACAGCACAAGAGGATGCATGTTCCATCTTGTAGGATTACCCGATTCGGCAGTAAAGGAGAGCCATGAACGTATCCTTTCGGCTTTACAGGTGAACGGTTACAAGTTCCCGACTTCACAAATAGTCATAAACATGGCTCCGGCAGATATCCGTAAAGAAGGGTCTGCTTATGATTTACCTTTAGCCATTGGAATGATGGCGGCAAAAGAGAATGTATCAACAGAGAAGCTGGGCAAATACATTATTATGGGTGAACTAAGTCTGGACGGCAGTCTGCAAACCATCAAAGGTGCATTGCCTATTGCAATCAAAGCACGCGAAGAAGGTTACGAAGGACTGATCGTTCCCCGGCAAAATGCCAAAGAAGCTGCAGTTGTTAATAACCTGAAAGTTTACGGAGCTAACAACATTAAAGAGGTGATGGGTTTCTTTAATGGAGAAGAGACACTTGAACAGACTGTTGTAAATACCCGGGAAGAGTTTTATGCTCAACAAACCTCTTTTGAGTTTGATTTCTCGGATGTAAAAGGGCAGGAAAATGTAAAGCGTTCTCTTGAGGTTGCGGCCGCTGGTGGGCATAATCTTATAATGATCGGTGCTCCAGGCAGTGGAAAATCTATGATGGCAAAACGACTTCCTTCCATCTTACCTCCGCTATCTTTGGGCGAAAGTCTGGAAACAACCAAAATTCATTCGGTTGCAGGGAAATTAGGAAAAGACACTTCACTGATCGCCAAACGACCTTTCCGAAGCCCTCATCATACTATTTCTCAAGTCGCAATGGTCGGTGGTGGGGCGTACCCCCAGCCTGGCGAAATCAGCCTAGCTCATAATGGGTTACTTTATCTTGATGAGCTGGCAGAATTCAATAGAAGTGTGCTTGAAGTTCTTCGCCAACCGCTTGAAGACAGAACTATATCTGTTTCAAGAGCAAAATATAGTATTGATTATCCTGCCGGATTCATGATGATTGCTTCAATGAATCCTTGTCCGTGTGGTTACTATAATCACCCAACCAAAGCTTGTGTATGCAGCAGCGGACAAGTACAAAAGTACCTGAATAGAATATCGGGACCGCTTTTAGATAGAATAGATATACAGGTTGAGATTGTACCTGTGCCATTTGAAAAGATATCCGACAAA
This sequence comes from uncultured Bacteroides sp., assembly GCF_963675905.1. Classification (NCBI taxonomy): domain Bacteria; kingdom Pseudomonadati; phylum Bacteroidota; class Bacteroidia; order Bacteroidales; family Bacteroidaceae; genus Bacteroides; species uncultured Bacteroides sp. The sequence goes on from NZ_OY780936.1 coordinate 3,005,994, forward strand.
AGAACATCCGAACCAAGTTCTGCCATAAGAGAACGGGTAATAAAAGCACGCCAGATTCAGGAACAACGATATGCCGATTACCCCGGAGTGTATTGCAATGCGCAAATGAGCACAAAGTTACTTCATACTTTTGCCGAACCGGATAGCACAGGACTAGCTCTCCTAAAGAATGCCATGAACCGATTGAATCTTTCGGCTCGGGCTTACGATCGTATATTAAAAGTTTCGCGTACCATTGCCGACCTTGATGGCAGTGAAAAGGTAAAATCAGCTCACCTGGCAGAAGCTATCAGCTATCGCAATCTCGATCGGGAAAGCTGGGCCGGATAATAACTCAACGGTAAACTTGAATAGAAAAGCTTGATAGTAAAACTTGAGGATACAACATTTAATAGACAATCAATATGACTAGATTTATATTTTCGCTACTATTTTGTTCGGTTATTGCATGCTCCGTGCTTGGGCAGAATCTGAAAATAAAGAATATAGTTATCTCCCGTGTTATTACTAAGATAGAAAATAACGTTCATGAGAAGGATGAAAACAAAGGACCAAGAGCATATTTCAAGATTGAATTAGAAAATAATACAGATACTGTACTTGTACTAGATCCCGCTCATTCTAAATTCATGCTTCAATTCAGGTATAATGGACTTGATTACAGAAGAAAAGTTCTTTCTGTATTCCTGAGTTCATTCAATGAAATAAAAGAGATACGCCTCAAGCCCAATGAGAAATACCCTGTTGAATTTGGAATCCGTATATTCTCGGGAACAAATTTGATTAAAGAAAAGAAAAGCAATAAGAACAGCTACGATTATTCTCAGGAAATACTGAAAGCATTACCTACATTACAGCTGCAGTATATGGACCCGGACCTAAGAATCATTTCAGGAAAGATAGAAAATACTGAAATTGAAGATTATATCTACATTCAAAAGAAAACAACCAAGCATTAAAAAAAATATCTGAAGAACCTCTGTCCTTCAGATATCTTATATACTACCCTAACCAGTTATTTATTACTGAATATCGCTCTATCCTGTAATTTAGATACGGGTACAATATCTACTTTTGCATAAATGCAATCACCATATTATTACTGCATAGGGAAATTTCAATTTATCATTTATTAACTAAATATTTTCTTTTAAGGCTTCATTCTTCAGACTCTATTTCTCAACTCGTATACGGGCATCCACAGCAATAACATCCTTACTAGTTGCCAATAACGGGTTAATATCCATCTCTTTTATCTCTGTTGCAAAACGAAGCAAAGTTGATAAACGAACAATTATTTCTGCAAACTTATCTTCATTTACACCTTTCTGACCGCGGGTTCCCTGAATAATTTTATATGCCTTCAAAGAGCGAATCATAGAATATGCTTCTTCATAGGATAATGGAGCAAGACCGGATGATACATCTTTCAGCACTTCCACAAAGATTCCTCCCAATCCGCAAAGAACCACATGCCCAAACTTTTCTTCGTACTTAGCTCCGATAAATAACTCTGTGCCTTTCAACATAGGCTGAACCATTATAGCTGTTACCTCCGGAAGTTTCATCATCCGTTCAAAATCGAGTGCCAGATGTTGTTCCGATTTTATATTTAATGCAACGCCACCAATATCCGATTTGTGTATAGGACCAACCACTTTCGCCACCACAGGGAAACCACATTTCCGTGCAAAAGCAAGCACCTCTTCTTTATCTGCAGAAACAAATTCTTCTACAACCGGAATACCGGCCGAACGTAATAAATCCTGCACAAGATGGGGTTCTATATATCCATTATCCTGAATAGAATCGATTATCCGACGAATATGGGGGATATCAACTCCAAAGAGTTCAATTTCCTTAACGGCAGGTTGAGGAACATTCATTATCCGTATTAAAGCAGTACCCAGCGTTACCTCATCAGCAAAGTTTACATGACCTTTTTTCAGGAAAACATCCACTTCTTTCCCGGCAGTATGCAAAGAAGGAAGCACAGGGAATACAGGTTTCTTGCAGGTAAGCATCTTCTGATGGAGTACATCGTAGGCTTCAAACATGGAAACCAGTCCGGGAGTCCCGAAGATTACCAGAATAGCATCGATCTCTTCAAACTTCTCTTCGCAATAATCTATTGCAAGACCCAGATGTTCAGGTGTGCCTGTTGCCAGAATATCGATCGGATTCCCCACGGCAGCTCCGGGAAACAGCTTTCCTTTCAACTCATCGGCCAATTCGCCTTCAAGTTTAGGAACATTGAGTCCGCCTTTTGATAATGCATCGGTCAGCATTACTCCAGGACCTCCGGCATGGGTAACGATTGCAAAATTCTTTCCCTTTAAAGGAGGAAGAGTGAAAATACAACCTACTGTTGTAAGTTCCTCACGGGAATAGCAGCGAACAATACCCGCTTTACGGAACAAAGCCTCAACAGCCGAGTCCGAACTGGCAATAGCTCCGGTATGCGACGAAGCAGCTCTGCTCCCACTCTCTGAGCTACCTGATTTAATAGCAGCAATACGGCAACCTTTGCGGATTAATGAAGATGCATGAATCAACAATCGATCAGGGTCCTTGATACTTTCTATGTATATCAGCTTAATCTTTGAATCTGTTTCCGGGTTAAAGTTTTCATCCATGTATTGCAGCACATCTTCCACCCCTATTTGTTTGGCATTGCCCACAGACCATACGGAATTAAACTGAAGACCTTTGGTTACTGCACTCTCCAGAATAAAAACAGCCGTTGCACCGGAACTGGAAATAAGATCCACCCCCTTGGGGTTAAGCAACGGAATAGGTTTAGTAAAGACACTGTGATGCCAGGTATTCATTAACCCGATGCAGTTTGGCCCTATTAATGAGGCTTCATACTTATTCACCGTTTCAAGAATGGCATCTTCCAGCAAAGCACCTTCGTGAGTTTCCTCGCCAAAACCGGCCGATAAGATAATAAAGGCACGAACCTGTTTGTCGCGAGCAAGTGTCTCTACAGCAGCCGGGCACATTCCTGCAGGAATTGCCAGGATAGCCAAATCCGTTTCAGGAATCTCGGAAACATCCGAATACGATTTTATTCCTTGCACTTCGCTTTCTTTGGGATTCACTGCTCTCAGTTCTCCCTGAAAACCTCCTGATATAAGATTCCGAAGAATTGCCCCTCCGGGTTTATGTACATTATTTGAAGCACCCACCACTACAATACTTTGTGGATGCAGTAACTCTTTTGTTATCATAAAATGTATATTTTTCGTTTTTTTATAGAAAACAAAGTTAGCAAATTTGTGAAATTATTCATCTGTCACCAGTTCTTTTTCACTTCACCCTGAATTATTTATCAATACATAAGATTAAACTAACCAATCATTGCCCAAACATTAACAAAAACTCCCTGAAAGATTATAATTAAGGTCACGACCCTAATTATTTAGCCTCACGAGGCTGGCATATTGAGGTCGGGACCCTAACACAACAGCCTCATGAGGCTAATAATAATGTTTCACCGGAAAATTGTTAAGCTTTCTGTTTTTCCGAACTAATATTCCATTATTCCCTTAAAAACCTTTATCTTTGCACGTTGCAATTGCTGAAGCTTTACGGCGTGAAGCCCGCATTTACAACCAAAGAATGTAATATAAAAATTCATCATACATGGAAAAGAAATATAAAAGAACCACGGTGACCTCAGCGTTGCCTTATGCAAACGGACCGGTTCACATCGGACACCTTGCCGGAGTATACGTTCCGGCTGACATTTATGTACGTTACCTTCGCCTTAAAAAAGAAGATGTGCTCTTCGTTGGCGGTTCAGACGAACATGGTGTGCCTATCACTATCCGTGCAAAGAAGGAAGGTGTAACTCCACAGGACGTTGTTGATAAATACCACGGCATTATTAAAAAGTCTTTCGAGGATTTCGGCATCTCATTCGATGTTTACTCTCGTACTTCTTCAAAGACTCATCACGAAGTGGCTTCTGATTTCTTCAAAAAACTGTATGACAAAGGAGAATTTATCGAAAAGACTTCTGAACAATACTACGACGAAGAGGCAAAACAATTCCTTGCCGACAGATATATTACCGGAAAATGCCCTCATTGTGGCAATGAAAATGCTTATGGTGACCAATGCGAAGCCTGCGGAACTTCATTGAGTCCAACGGATTTGATTGATCCTAAATCGGCTATCAGCGGTAGCAAACCAGTTATGCGCGAAACAAAGCACTGGTATTTGCCACTGGATAAGCACGAAGCATGGTTGCGTCAATGGATATTGGAAGACCACAAGGAATGGAAGTCCAATGTTTACGGACAATGCAAGTCATGGCTGGATATGGGACTCCAACCACGTGCCGTGAGCCGCGACCTCGATTGGGGTATTCCTGTTCCGGTAGAAGGTGCCGAAGGTAAAGTGCTTTATGTATGGTTTGACGCTCCAATCGGATATATTTCAAATACAAAAGAATTACTTCCTGATTCATGGGAAACATGGTGGAAAGATTCAAATACCCGCCTGCTTCACTTCATCGGAAAAGATAATATTGTGTTCCATTGCATTGTATTCCCTGCAATGTTGAAGGCAGAAGGCAGCTATATCCTGCCGGACAATGTTCCTGCCAATGAGTTTCTGAACCTTGAAGGTGATAAGATTTCAACTTCACGCAACTGGGCTGTATGGTTACACGAATACCTGCAAGATTTCCCTGGAAAACAGGATGTTCTTCGTTATGTATTGACAGCCAATGCTCCTGAAACAAAAGATAACGACTTTACCTGGAAAGATTTTCAGGCTCGTAATAACAACGAATTGGTAGCAGTATTCGGTAACTTTATTAATCGTGCACTAGTGCTTACCGAGAAATACTTCGGCGATCAGGTTCCTGCTGCAGGCGAGATGGACGACTACGACAAGCAAACACTTGCTGATTTTGAGAACGTGAAGAAGGATGTGGAACACTATCTGGATACATTCAAATTCCGTGAAGCTCAGAAAGAAGCTATGAACCTTGCCCGTATCGGTAATAAGTATCTGGCTGACACAGAACCTTGGAAAGTTGCAAAGACAGACCTTAACCGTGTAGCAACTATTCTGAATATCAGCTTGCAGCTTGCAGCTAATCTGGCTATTGCTTTCGAACCATTCCTACCGTTTACCTCAGAGAAACTGAGAGAGATGCTGAATATGCCTACTTTTGACTGGGCAGAACTTGGTCAGACAAACCTTCTTGAAGCCGGTCATAAGCTGAACAAAGCAGAACTTCTTTTCGAAAAGATAGAAGACAGTGTAATTGAAGCACAGGTTCAAAAGCTTCTGGATACCAAGAAAGCAAATGAAGAAGCCAACTATAAAGCAAATCCTATCCGTGAAAACATTGAGTTCGATGATTTCACTAAGCTGGATATTCGTGTTGGTACAGTATTGGAATGCCAAAAGGTTCCTAAAGCCGACAAACTTCTTCAGTTCAAGATTGACGACGGACTGGAATGCCGCACCATTGTATCAGGAATTGCAAAACATTATGCACCTGAAGAGTTGGTAGGCAAGCAAGTTTGCTTCATCGCTAACCTTGCTCCCCGCAAGCTGAAAGGCATTGTTTCTGAAGGAATGATTCTTTCTGCCGAAAACAATGACGGTAGTCTGGCTCTAATCATGCCGGGCAAAGAAGTAAAACCGGGTAGCGAAGTAAAATAAACAAGGATAAAAAAGGATGGCAAAAACGCTGAAGGAGAAAACCATTTGGGCGCTGATTTGGAATGTACTGGATAAAGTTGGACAACAAATTATTCTTTTCATTGTAGGAATACTGGTAGCCCGAATCCTTTCTTCGGAAGATTATGCCTTGGTGGGCATGCTTTCCATCTTTACAGCTTTAGCAAATATTGTAATTGAGAGCGGTTTTTCAACTGCTCTCATTCGCAAAAACGATGCAACATCAACAGACTACAGTTCTGTGTTCTATTTCAATATGGGAGCAAGTATTGTAGTCTATCTGCTGCTTTTTATTTGTGCACCCTTCATAGCCGATTTCTTCAACCAGCCATCGCTTACACTGATTGCCCGGATTGTCTTTCTGGCTATTCCGATAAATTCAATCAGTCTGATACAGAGCACCATACTTACCAAGCAGATTAATTTCAAGAAGCTCACCAAAGTAAACTTTATCTCTTTGTTAGCTTCCGGATTACTCTCCTTGTATATGGCTTACTCCGGTTATGGTGTATGGACATTGGTTGTACAACCGGTATCTCTGGCCATTGTCCGCTCCATGCTTCTTTGGATTGCAAGCAGCTGGCGCCCTGTTAAGGAATTCAGTATCCAATCCATAAAAGAACTGTTTGCTTTCGCTTCCAATCTTATGTTGTCAAGCATCATCAATACAGGTTTCCTCAATATCTATTCCGTCTTTATTGGGAAAATCTACCCGTTGCAACAATTGGGATACTACAGTCAGGGCGGTAAGATGTCCGATATGGGAGTAACCACTATCTATGGAAGTATACAAAGTGCCACTTTCCCTATCTTTTCATCCATACAAAATGACAAAGAACGCCTGTTGCGTGCTTATCGCAAGACTATAAGGTTTACCTCCTTCCTCACTTTTCCGGCTATGATCGGTATGGTGTTGGTAGGCAACCCGTTTATACGAATAGCATTGACCGACAAGTGGGCTAACACTATCCCTTTCTTTCAGTTATTATGTGTGGGAGGTATATTTACCATACTGACAGCCATCAACAGCAACTTCCTTAAAGTGAGCGGGCGTTCAGATATCATGCTGAAACTGGAAGTATTCAAGCTGATAGTTACAGCAATAGCTCTGGTATGCACTCTTCATCAGAGCGTATGGGTTATGGTGGCCGGACAGGTAGTTGCCCGCATTGTTATTTATTTATCGAATGTAGTAATGGTTCACAAATGCGGAAATTATCCGGGATGGTACCAGATTAAGGATATTACTCCTTACCTCATTATGTCCCTGGTTCTTTTCGCCTGTTTGTATCCATTAAGTTTTATCATATCAAACCTGGTTCTGTTACTTTGTGCGCAAATAATTCTTTTTGCAATTGCATACATTGTATTGAATAAGTTATTAGGATCGGCAATCTTTGATGAAATCATGGCATTGCTTTTCAAAAAGAAAACAACACAAAATAATCAGTCGCCCGAATGAATGCAAAAGTAAAAGTAAGCGTATTGATGCTTACCTACAATCATGAGAAATACATTGTAGATGCTATAGAAAGCGTAATAAAGCAGCAAACAGATTTCCCGTTCGAGCTGGTTATTGGTGAAGACCGCAGTACAGATAGCACAGCCGAAATCTGTCGTGAGTATCAGAAAAAATATCCGGAGATCATCAAGCTTACAACAAATGAGGAGAATCTGGGACTGCAAGAGAACTTTATCCGTTCCTATAACCGTTGTTCCGGCGAGTATATGGCAATCTGCGAAGGAGACGACTTCTGGATTAACAAGCAAAAACTGCAAATACAAGCAGATTTTCTGGACAGCCATAAAGAATATTCAGCTTGTTTTCATCGTGCACTGAATTATTATCAGGAAGATGGAAGCAAAAGTATAGGCAATGGAGGTTATCAAAAGAAGGTAAATACAGTTTTCGATATCATAAACTGTAATCCCATCACAAACGTAACGGTTATGTTCCGTTTAGGACTGTTCGGAGAATTACCTTCATGGTTCAGTAAAGTAACATCATACGATTTTGCCATTCATGTACTTAACGCTGAACATGGAGATGCTTATTTCATGAATAATGTAATGGCAGTGTATCGCCAGCATAAAGAAAGCATCTGGAGCATGGCTTCCTCTGAAAAACAGATGCTTATTTCTGTTATAAACAGACAATTGCTTATTGATCATTACAAAGAAAAGAATAAAGCTATCTGTGATAAACTCACAGAAACATATACAAACGGCTGCATACGGTTAGTGCAATATTACCAATCCATAGGGAATGAAGAAAAAGTAGCCGAAACAGAACAGTTTATTTTTAAAGCCAACCCTTCATTTACCATTGAGCAGGTGAAGGAAATGGAAAAAATAAGAAAAGCACCGTTAAAGAAGATAATATCACAACGCATATTCCGTTTGGTAAAAGTTATCAGACGTGAAATTTCCAAACTAATACCTTTGCCTAAAATCAAATGATCTATGAAAGCTGCAAGTTTTATTCACATCATTCAATATAAATTGAATTGTGAATTAAATAACATTAAAAGGAAAAAAGCTCTTTCCAGAAAAAAGAACGATATATTTTCCTATTTCAAAAAAAACACCCCACAGAATAAAGAGATAGAAGAAGCCCTGAATTACTTAAAGGATTCTCCTCTTCATACATTCTGTGCTCCGTTTCGTGAGGCTTATAACTGGAAAGACATCAATGTTCTTATTGATGCTTCGAATGGGCTACCTTATGTTATGCACCAGGGAAAGAAACTATATTTTGTCCGTTCCTTCAATGACAGAACTGTAAAATACAGCTATAACGGATTGAGAACCGAACAAGATCCTGATTCGCCGCACTGTTATCTAAGCGATAACTTTACAGTGCAGCAAAACGATGTTTTATTAGATGTAGGTAGTGCTGAAGGAATCTTTGCCCTTACACATATAGAAAAGCTGAAACACGTGGTTCTCTTCGAAAGAAATGCTGAATGGGTGGAAGCTTTGGAAGCAACCTTTGCTCCCTGGAAAGAGAAAGTTACTATTATCAGGAAATATGTATCCGACTGTGATGATACAGAAAATATAACCATCGATTCTTTTCTGGCAGATAAACCTTATGTACCGACATTTATTAAGATTGACGTGGAAGGAGCCGAGAAAAGAGTCTTAAACGGAATGCAGAAAACCATTCAGTTACCCGAGCTGAAAATTGCGCTTTGCACTTATCATCAGCAAAAAGATTTTGTGGAATTCTCACACTATCTTACAGAAGCAGGTTTCAAATGGAATGCATCAAAAGGGGTAATGCTTTTCCTTAATGATATGGAAAGCTTGCAAACTCCATTTTTCAGAAAAGGATTAATCAGAGCGAATAAATAAAATATGAAAGTATCGGTTATCATCGTGTCCTACAATTTCGAGCAATGGATAGATCGTTGCTTAGGTAGTTTGCGCCGTTCAACCTCTCCCATTTCGGTGATTGTTGTTGATAATGGTTCCAAAGACAACACAACTCAGATTCTTGAAAAGAATTATCCAGAGGTGCATTTAATAAAGACAGGAGCAAATCTAGGATTTGGTAAGGCAAACAATATTGGTATCCGATATGCAATGGAACAAGGCGCTGATTATTTCTTCCTTCTAAATCAGGATGCCTGGATAGATGAAGATACTATAGAAATATTACTTGCCCTCTTTGAGAGACATCCAGAATATGGAATACTCTCACCTGCCCACTTAAATGGAAAAGGTGATAAACCGGACTTCGGTTTTTCGACTTATTCAGGAATAAAAGAAAAAGAAGAATTCCTTTCCCTGCAAAAAGATAATGAAGTAGTAAGCCTGAAGTTTATTAACGCTGCTTTTTGGATGATTTCCATTAAGGCTATAAAAGATTTGGGTGGTTTTTGTCCTTTGTTCTTTCACTATGGAGAAGACATTGACTATATTAACCGATTGCACTATCATGGCTACATGTTAGGATACTCTCCCCATGTGTTTGGTTATCATGATCGGGAGAACAGAGAGATTTCTCGGGAAACCTTTCTTCGATCGGAAAAAATTTATCTGCTTTCTGAATATGCAAATATCAATTATTCTTTTTATAAAGCTTTCGGTTATGGCGTTCTGGCCGGAATAAAAAAAGCCATGATAGCTCTTAAAAAGGGGAAAGTAGCCAATAGCTTAACATTTATCAATATCAGTATTGGTTTACTTTGTAAGACTAAACAAGTTTTACAGATGACAAATAAAAACAGAAAAAAAGCATTAAACTATATTTGATAATAGCGCTAGTTTTAACACAATGAAAGTACTCTATACATTTGGCGGAATACCACATTATCTGGACGCCATGCTCAATAAGCTTCACAACAAAGGTGTCGAAATAGTTGTTGTCACACCGCAAAAAGGAAATGCAACGATTGGTAAAGGTGTAAAAATGGTGGAGGGAGGCAGCTACAAGCATCTCACAGCCATTGAGAAAAAGATGTTTTACGGGAAAATGGCCTATCCTTCATTATCACAAATCGTATATGAAGAAAAACCGGACATCTTAGTGATGGGCTGGCCCTATTTCCTGCAACTCTTCTTTCAGCCTTCACTGCGCAAGACATTGAAGAGCTGTGGAACACGAATTGTCATTCGCGAAATTCCTTTCCAAACTCCACCTTACGGAAAGATGAAAGCCTACTTTCAGGAACATCCCATGTATGATGAAAACATGCAGTTGCAAAGTACGGGAATCAGTTTCTACCTGAAACAATGGTTAACCATGTGCATCCGTCGGTATTGCTACTCCAAAGCAGTAGGAACGCTCAATTACTCTACCGTAGCGTATGACATTCTGCCATCTTATGGCGTAAATCAGGAAGATATACATATTACCTTCAATTCTACCGACACCGAGGCATTACTCAAAGAGCGGGCAGCAGTATTGAAGAACAAGCCGATACTCCCTCCTTGTGAACATCGCATACTCCACATCGGACGGTTAGTGAAATGGAAACGGGTAGATTTGCTTATTGATGCCATGCCGGGAGTGATAGCTAAATTTCCCGATGCAGAACTTGTCGTGGTAGGCGATGGTCCGGAACTGGAAAACCTGAAACAACAAGCAGAGCACCTTCAGTTGAATGAACATATTCATTTCGCAGGAAGTATATACAAACCCGAAGAACTGGGAGCTTACATGAACGAATCTACTGTCTATGTACTTGCCGGTATGGGAGGTCTTTCCATCAATGATGCCATGACGTATGGCATGCCGGTTATCTGCTCGGTGTGCGACGGAACAGAGCGCGACCTCGTAACAGAGGGCAAGAACGGTTTCTTTTTCCAAGAAGGCAATGCCGGCAGTCTAAGCGAAAAAATTACGACTCTCTTCGCATCACCTGACCTATGCAGGGAAATGGGAAAAGAGTCGCAACGTATTATTAATGAAATAATAAACATAGAAACGGTAAGCGAACGTTACTTGAATGCTTTCCGCGATATAATGGCAAAGAGCTGAGACAAAAAGTTCAAAACGATCTATCCTTTTTCACTTATTAAACAGAAAACAAGAATCATCTCAGCGCAGCGATAATACGCTCGCATGCTTTGCCGTCTCCATAAGGATTATGGGTTTCGGACATTTGTCGATAGAGTTCTTTATCGGCAAGCAAGGCATTTACCTCACTCACGATGGTTGCATAATCTGTACCTACAAGTTTCACCGTGCCAGCCTCAACAGCTTCGGGCCGTTCAGTTGTATCACGCATAACCAAAACTGGCTTACCTAAAGAAGGAGCCTCTTCTTGCACACCGCCGCTATCAGTCAGCAACAGCTTACTGTGCTGCATTGCATAGATAAAAGGCAAGTAATCGAGCGGAGAGATTAAATAGACATTACTCAATCCAGAGAGCAATTCGTAAACAGGCTTTTGCACATTAGGGTTAAGGTGCACAGGATATACTATATCTATCTCAGGATGTTCCTCGGCAAGTTTGCTGATAGCCTTGCAGATATGCAGGAATCCATCGCCAAAGTTCTCACGTCTATGTCCGGTTACCAGAATATAATCACGTTCCGGATTTACAGTATAACCTTTCGCATTCAATTCAGCGTGAAGTTCTTCTTGTTTTCCGGGAGTTTGTGAAATGATATCAACAGCCATCAAAAGTGCATCAATCACAGTGTTTCCAGTCACATAAATGCGACTGCCGTCAATGTTCTCGCTAAGCAAGTTTTCTTCCGATTGCTTGGTAGGCGCAAAATAGTAGCGGCAGAAACGATCTGTAACCTGACGATTCATTTCTTCGGGCCATGGCGAAAGCAAATCATACGTACGCAGACCAGCTTCTACATGTCCTACGGCTATTTGTTGATAGAAAGCAGCCAATCCGGCAGCCATCGAAGTCGTTGTATCACCATGAACCAAAACTACATCGGGTGCAAATTCGGTTAACACATCGCGCAATCCTAATAATACTTTCGTAGTTATATCATACAAGTCCTGCCCTGGTGCCATGATATTTAAATCATATTCGGGAACAATGCCAAATACCTCAAGCACCTGATCGAGCATCTGACGATGTTGTGCGGTTACACAAACACGTGTCTCGAAATGTTCCGTATCCTTCTGCAGGGCTTTAACCAAAGGAGCCATTTTGATAGCCTCAGGACGAGTCCCGAATACCAGTAATATTTTCTTCATAATCTAATTCATTTAATATCTTTCCGAACCCCACAGAAATCAAGTTCCATCTTACCTTCCTCACGTTGCAATTCCATAAACGGAGTGTGGCAAACGAGCCATACAACGATATCCGCTTTTTGGTATGCTTCACGATAGTCGGTCAGGTTGAAGCTAGGATGTTTGCTGATATTGGGTTCCACAACCAACACTTCAGCACGCGACTCAGAGATGATACGTGAAGCAATGTATTTGGCAGGCGATTCACGCAAATCATCAATATTTGGTTTAAAGGCAAGCCCCATACAAGCCACAATTGGCTCACGGTCGTTCTCGGTTACAAACTGTTGACAAGCTTCTACCACGCGGTTGGCGCACCAGTCAGCTTTATAGTCGTTTGTTTCGCGAGCACGTTTAATGATTTGTGCCTGTTCGGGATAATCAGAAACAATAAACCAGGGATCAACGGCAATACAATGTCCACCTACACCACAACCTGGTTGCAATATATTAACGCGGGGATGCTTGTTAGCTAGTGAAATCAGTTCCCACACATTGATTCCAGCCTTGTCACAAATCATTGAAAGCTCGTTAGCAAAGGCAATCTGAGAGTCACGTGAAGAGTTCTCAGTCAGCTTGCACATCTCTGCAGTACGAGCATTGGTGCGATGAAGTTTTCCTTGTACAAAGGCAGAATAAAACTCAATGGCCTTTTCAGTAGATTCGGGGTTAATACCTCCAATCACCCTATCATTGTGTACTAGTTCGTAAAGCGTATTGCCCGGCAATACACGCTCAGGACAGTAAGCAATATATATTTTTCCCTTCAATTCTGGACGTTCCTTAAAAATAACCTCAGCCATTCGTTCGGTAGTCAGTACCGGTGATGTTGACTCGATCACAAATAAATCACCCTCTTTAAGAAAAGGGATAACCGAACGGGTAGCCGACTCTACATAAGTAATATCCGCCCGGTGATTCTGCTTAAAAGGAGTAGGTACAACCACAAAGAAAGCATCAGCCTGTTCGGGCTTCAATACTGCCCGGAGGTTCCCTTTTTGAACAGCTTCCTTGACCATCTGATCCAAATCCGGCTCTACAATATGTATTTTCCCTTGATTGATCGTCTCCACTACCACCGGATTCACATCCACACCGATCACCTCAAAACCATGATTGGCAGCAACCGCTGCCGTAGGAAGGCCAATGTAGCCTAAGCCTAAAAAAAGAACCTTTTTCATATCTACATCACTTTTATTTAAGTGCCGCAAAAATACAAATAATACGTGACTTTGCACGGATAATTACAGAAAACTACTACTTTTGTGGAAACATTTCACAAAAATGAGAGTACTTATTATTAATACTTCGGAACGTATCGGAGGAGCTGCAATTGCAGCCAGCCGATTAATGGAATCCCTGAAGAATAACGGGGTAAAAGCAAAGATGCTGGTACGCGATAAACAAACCGACCAGATTAGTGTAGTACCACTAGACCGTTCATGGAAAACCGTTGCACGATTTGTATGGGAACGAGTTGTAATCTGGAAAGCAAACAGCTTTAAAAAAAATAATCTTTTTGCTGTTTCCATTGCAAATACAGGAGCAAACATTACCTCTTTGCCGGAGTTTAAGCAAGCAGATGTTATTCACTTGCACTGGATTAATCAGGGAATGCTCTCTTTAAATGATATTAAGCATATCGTCAATTCCGGAAAACCTATTGTATGGACCATGCACGATATGTGGCCTTGCACCGGAATCTGTCACCATGCACGTGAATGTACAAACTATCAGGATGAATGTCATAACTGTCCTTTCATTTATAAGAATGGAAGTAAAAAAGATCTATCATACAGAACTTTCAAAAAGAAACTGGAACTTTATAAAAACGCAAATATAACGTTTGTAGCCTGCAGTGCATGGCTTCGCTCTTTGGCCGAGAAAAGCAGATTGCTTACCGGACACCGCACAACCAATATACCTAATCCAATCAATACGAACTTATTCAGACCTGCTGACAAGAAAGAAGCTCGCTATAAATGCAACCTTCCTCAGGATAAGAAACTATTGTTGTTTGGTTCCGTGAAGATTACCGATAAGCGGAAAGGTATTGATTATCTGGTAGAATCCTGCCATCTACTGGCGGATAAATATCCCGAGATGAAAGACAAGATAGGCGTTGTAGTTTTCGGAAAACAATCATCTCAGCTTAAGGAACTAATCCCTTTCCCGGTTTATGCCCTCGATTTCGTGAGCGACGAGAAAGCAATTGTAGATATATATAATTCCGTAGATTTATTTGTTACTCCATCGTTGGAAGAGAATCTTCCGAACACCATTATGGAAGCGATGGCATGCGGTGTTCCTTGTGTTGGTTTCAACATTGGCGGTATTCCCGAAATGATAGATCATCTGCACAATGGTTACGTTGCCGAATATAAATCGGCACAGGATTTTGCCAATGGAATACACTGGGCATTGAATGAATCTGAATACCCTACCCTGTCAGAACAGGCTACACGAAAAGTAGTATCTTCATATTCAGAAGGGATTATTGCAAAGAAATACATCGATATCTATAACAAAATAACCGGAAAAGATGCATAGCAAACTTAATCCGCGCTTCTCAATCATTACAGTTACTTACAATGCGGAAAAAGTAATTGAAGAGACCATTCAGAGCGTTATAACGCAAACGTATAAAAATTACGAATACATTATTATTGACGGGGCCTCGAAAGATAATACACTTTCAGTTATAGATAAATACAAAGATATGATAAGCAGAGTGGTGAGTGAACCAGACAAAGGACTCTACGATGCCATGAATAAGGGAATTGCTACTGCTACAGGCGATTATCTTTGTTTTCTGAATGCCGGAGACAGCTTTCACGAAGATGATACACTTCAACTGATGGTCCATTCTATTAATGACAATACATTGCCTGACATACTTTACGGAGAAACAGCCATTGTAAATAAAGAAGGACATTTCCTGCACATGCGTCGTTTGCAGACTCCCGAAAAGCTTACATGGAAAAGCTTTAAACAAGGAATGCTGGTATGCCATCAGGCTTTCTTTGCCAGACATACTATCGTAGAACCATTCGATTTAAGTTATCGTTTCTCTGCCGATTATGACTGGTGTATCAGAGTTATGAAGAAAGCAAAGACCTTGCATAATACTCACATCACAGTTATTGATTATCTTGACGAAGGATTAACAACCCAGAACCACAAAGCTTCTTTAAAAGAACGGTTCCGCATTATGGCGAAACACTATGGATGGATAAGTACTGTTGCACATCATATCTGGTTTATTATCAGGTTAATTGTTAAGCCGGAGAAATAAGAATAGGTTCTGACTTATAGATTATTTAATGTATAAAGATCATTTTCGTGAGCTTACGAAAATGGTCGAAATTAGTTAATGCGAAAAACATTAAAATACTAAATATTATGAAAACCCGTACACTACTTTTCTTATTCTGCCTGTTAATTAGCAGCTTATCTTTCGCCCAAAGTTCAAAGTCCATCTCCATTCTAGGCGACTCTTATTCAACATTCGAGGGATACCTGCAACCAGATACTAACTTTGTTTGGTACTTTGCCTCACCAAAGAATCAAACCGACGTAACATCAGTCCGTGAAACATGGTGGCATAAGTTTATCAAAGAAAACAACTATCGCCTTTGTGTGAACAACTCTTTTTCCGGTTCAACCATTTGCAACACCGGTTATCGCAAAGAAGATTACAGCGACCGTTCGTTCATCACCAGAATGAAAAAGTTGGGTAATCCGGATATCATATTTATATTTGGTGCCACCAATGACTGCTGGGCTAAATCTCCTATAGGCGAATATCAGTATGAGAATTGGGCAAAGAAAGATCTATATTCATACCGTCCTGCATTGGCATGCCTCCTTTCAAACATGGTTGATTACTATCCAAACGTGAAGATCTATTTCATATTGAACAGCGAATTAACGAACGAGATTAACGAATCTACCAAAGCAATCTGCGCACATTACAAGATAGATTGCATAGAACTTCACAATATAGAAAAGAAAAGCGGTCACCCTTCAATAAAAGGAATGGCAGAGATTTCTAAGCAGATTAAGGAGTATCTGCAGAAGAATTAAGAATTTATTCAGGTTTAGTCAATCCAAACATGTACATGTTCGCCCCCAATCATGTACATGTTTGCTTCCAATCTTGTACATGTTTGGATTGAACTCTCCTTTGAAAATTACTAATCTCCCATTTCTTATGTATTAAACTGATTCCAGTTGACAACTACTGTTCCTAAGCCTATAATCAGCTGATCGATTAATTTATGAACTTTGATACGGGTTGACTTTCTGGGTTTAAAGTCCAAAAGAGATCAAGCAGTTTTATGCAAGATAAACACATCTGGTTATCAACAATTTATATTTTCCGTGGTGTAGATGGTGTACATAAATCATCCTTTTTCCGTTCTGAGAAATAAAATTTTGAAAATTCTGCAATTTGCGGAATTTATAAAATTCTATTTCTGGAAACCAAAAAAACTCTTTTTTACTCCACCCTCTCCACCTAAACAAACAACTTTACAAATATAATACACTGATTTATAAACAGATATATTTTAGCAGGTGGCAGAGGTGGCAGAGAAATAATACTTTTTTCGATTCTGAAAACTAAAATTTAAAAATTCCGCAATTTGCAGATTTTTCAAATTTTTATTTATGGAAAGGCAAAAAAGACTTTTTTACTGCCACCTCTGCCACCTAATATTTATAAAGCATTGATTATCAATATTCATTTTTATATAAATATTGGCTTCACTGTTTATCAACCACATCGGGCCTGAATAATTTCTTATTCTGTGGCTACTATAAATCGAAAATATACACTAAGTTTGTCTGGTTTATACGTTATGAAAGAGTTCATTCAACGGATAATGAATGAAAATACAAAAACAACACTGTTTATCAATAAACAAAATATTATGAAGAAGTATGTAATTACATTATTGCTGGTTGTACTAAACTTGGCACCAGCTTTAGTTAATGCCCAGAATGGACAATCGGCCATGGGAAAGATGACTATTAAAGAAAACGAAAAGACACTTAACACACAATGGCAGGGCAAAAAGATAGCATTTCTAGGCGATTCAATGACCGATCCCGGCAATAATGCCACATCCGTATGGTACTGGCAATATCTGAAAGAACTTCTGGGCATTAATTATTGTGTATATGCAAAGAGTGGCTACCAATGGGATGGTATATATAAAATGGCGGATAAGTTATACAGCGAAAAAGCAGATTCTATTGATGCCATTTTTATTTGGGCAGGTACAAATGATTATAACCACAATACTCCGCTGGGCAAGTTCTTTACTGAAACAACTCAAAAGACTAATTTCAACGGACAAACAGTAACACGCAAGCATCGTGAACCAATATTTTGCGACTCAACTTTCTGTGGCAGGATTAACAAAGTAATGTCATTTCTGAAAACACATTATGGTAATAAACAAATTGTTATTATGACACCGATTCATCGCGCTTTCGCTACATTCAGCCAAAAGAATGTGCAGCCTGATGAGAACTATGCAAATGATCTCGGTCTATACATTGATTCATATATAGATGTTTTAAAGCAAGCTAGCAATTATTGGGCTGTTCCGCTAATTGATTTGCATTCTATAAGCGGGCTGTATCCATTATACGATTCCAACGTTCCGTATTTTCATGACAGCAAAACCGATCGTCTGCATCCAAATGCTTTAGGTCATTATCGTTTAGCTAAGACTATACAATATCAGTTGTTGGCTTTGCCGAGTACATTCTAAGTAAGATTCTTTGTTTTACCGAATGTAGAGGCTGTAACTACTACACAATATAACAAAATCGTCGGTTAAGTACAAAAATATACTTAACCGACGATTTTTAATAAATATGAATATACTATCAGTCATAAACCATATTCTATCACATAAAAAACGCCTCATATTCAATGCATTAAACCAAAAAGGATCGCAATCTATCACATAACCATCACATAAGAAGATATACAAAGATGAATCATGCCCAGAAATGAATATAGCTAGCTTATATTGGGCTGTTCCGTTAATTGATTTACATTCTATAAGTGGGTTATATACATTATAAATTCCAACATTCCGTATTTTCATGACATCAAAACCGATCGTCTGTATCAAAACTATTTAGGTCATAATCGTTTAGCTAAGACAATACAATATCAGTTATTGGCTTTGCCAAGTGCATTCTAAAAATCTTATGCAATAAAAAAATAAAAGAATCTTTCAAAAATCCATTTACCTTTTGCTTCTGAGGTTATATACAAGTATAATACATAACAAATAACATTAGTAAATAACAAATTTAAAACCTCAGATCATGAAAAAGTTAGTTCTTATTCTAGTATTAGCATTAACAACTGTATTAAATGTAAATGCACAGTTCTGTTATTCAAGTAATAGCAATGATTTAAGCAATCCAAAAGTTCTTTCAAAAATTTATTCGGAAATAATCAAATCAGGCAGTCTGTCAGGAACAACTAACCCAAATGTAAGATATCAAAGCGGCTATACCAGATCAAACGGAACATACGTAAGTGGGCATTACAAAACGTTATCTAACGGTACAAATCTTGATAACTACTCAACAACACCTAATATTAATCCTTTTACAGGAACAACAGGATCTCTGGCCAGAGATTATAGCAGTGAAGCTTACAACTACGGAGCTGGACAAACAATCTATACCGGATCAAGAGGCGGACAATACTATATCAACAGTAATGGTAATAAAACCTACATCCCAAAAAGAGGATATTAACCGATTATTTTATTCATAGAGAGTGTAAACTTAGGTTTTGTTCCTCACACTTTTAATCAGATTAACAATACCAAGACAGAGGAACTAATGGAATAATTCTTATTTTATATGAAAAAAATTATATTTATTATTGGATTGATATTCAATCTTTCCAATGTTTGTAACGCACAAAAAGTTGACACAATTTATTACGATAAAGATTGGAAAGGTGTAGAATCAAAGAGTTTTGCTGCCTATGTTAGAGTAGCATCTTATGCAAAAGATTCACATTATGTGAACCGATACATGGACTATTATTCTACCGGAGAATTGCAATCAGAAGGATGCTTTATCTCTATTGATAAATATGATGATTCCAAATCTATTTTTGATGGGAATTGTAAGACTTACTACATGAATAAAAAAATAAAAGAAGATCTGATATATAAAGATGGAAAGCAAAATGGAGATGATATTTTATATTATGAAAACGGATTAATCTGGAAAAAGTCAAAGTTCACAAACGGAAAATTAGATGGAATTTATTATGAATTTACAGAAGATAGAAATGCTTGTTCACAATTAGAATTTAAGGATGGAGAACCAGCTACCCCCTACTTCATCTATTCTACCAAAGATGGACTTGCCACTAAATACAACATCAAAGATAAATCGTTATATCTGGAAATACCCTCATTGAATGATAAACAGATTTATACCAAAAATGGCGTTTCTTGGGATTATTATCTTAAAAATGGATTATGTGTGATGGTTAATCCCTCAATCAGAAAAGAATATGGCAAATATTTCACACTATATGTACTGGTCACAAATAATTCTGTGAAACCTATAATTTTTGATCCGTCATTAATAACCGCTTATAAAACAAAGAAAGGAGAAAATGAAAATTTGAGTGTACTAAATTCAGATGAATACATGAAAAAGGTTAAACGCAGCCAGGGCTGGTCAAAGTTCTTCAATGCCATAGGCGAAGCAGCAGTAGCAAGTAGCGCAGGTTATTCCAGTTCTTCAACAAACACTAATTCAACTAATGCCGGATATTCTGTTGCAGGTGTGGTTGGAACAAATGGAGCGGCAGTGGGCGCATCACAATATGCCAATGAATCTAACACATCTTCACAGACAGTTAATTACAATGGAGCCGCAGCATATCAAGCTAACCTAATTGCTAACGACAGAATAGCTAATTACGATAATCAGCTGCTACAAGAAAGAAATACGAAGGAAGAAGGATATCTAAAAACGACGACTATAGATTCGGGTGAAACAATTTCAGGATACGTAAATATCAAATATGAAAAAGGAGATGAACTTTTTGTAAATATAGCAATCAATGCAATTACATATCCGTTTGTTTGGAATATAGGAAAATAAATTGCTGTAGTTGGCAAATGAAATCACAGGGGCAAATTGCAAGCCTCTGAGATTCCATTAGCATATTTCCTTCAAATTCCAAAAACATGATGGACTTCATTTTATTTATCAAATAAATATATTAGATTTGTATCATATTATAACAATAAGATACTTATGCCAACAATATATTCATTTGATAAGGTAGTCAATGACTTTTACCTGAAAAATAGAAATGAATTCATCAATTTGATTCATTGGAAGTTTCCTCAAATAGGGCTTGATGAAATTGAAGATATCTACCAAAATGCTTTTCTGGCAGCTTATGACAATCTACAATCGGGAAAAGTACAAGAAGAGACCAAATGGAAAAGCTATATATTTGCTATCGGCTCTAATATGGCACTGAACGTGACAAAGAAAAGTGACCTAATGGTTGAATTGCCGGATGAGGTTGGCAATAATAATGAAAGTGATATCATTGGACTATTAGGAAACGATTCTCAAATACCGGAAGAGTGCCTAGAGACAATGCTCGAAGAAATGGCACTTCTTCCTCAACCCTGTGAAACAATACTCAAAGACTTCTATTTTCTGAATTTCTCAATGGAGCAAATCGCAGCCGAAACCGGTTATAATAATGCCGATACAATGAAAGCAAAGAAGTCACAATGCTACAAAAAGCTCTGTCAGCGAGTAATTAGTACTTTTAAGTTGAAGGGCATTAGCCTATTTAACACAGATGAATATTAAAAGAAACAGATTTATGAACGAAGAAATATTTGACAGTTATCTTAAGGGCACAATGTCCCGGGATGAAAGAACTAAATTTGAAGAGAAGTTAAAAACTGATCAGACTCTTCATAAAGAGTTCAAGCGTTATATTTACTTAGTGGACAGTTTGAAAAAAGCAGCTCGCAAAGATAATAATGAATTTGGGCATGCATTTAAGAAAATCACTAAAGAACAATTGCAGAGTATTACCCAGCCTCATAGAGATGGCACAAATGATGAAAAATATCCAAAAAGAAAACCTATTTCAATAAAATCAATTTCCACCTATACACTATCCATTGCTGCTACCTTTATCCTTTGTTTTTGGGGATTCAGTTCACATTATAACAAATTGCAAAATGACAATGATCTGTATTCAAGCAATTTCAATGCGCTGAGTGGCGATTACCTTGATACTGAAAGTCGTGGAGGAGAAATGCCGAACGAGAAAGACTCTGTTACTTTGGAACAGGCAAAACAGTTTTACGTTGATAATGATTACGAGAAGGCCCTACATAAGCTTGATGGTTTGAAAAATAAGCGTCCCGTGATGCAGGCAACTTGTCTGCTTAAACTCAACAGGACAGATGAAGCCATCAAATTACTGGTGGAAGAGTATAAAAACAGTCAGGACGGAGAAGCCGGATGGTATCTTGCACTGGCATACATTAAGAAACACGACAAAGCTTCTGCGATCAGGATGCTTAAAGATGTAGAAAATATGGGTATAGGCATCTCTGATAAAGCAAAAAAATTAAGGATTGAGTTGGAGGAAAAATAATGATAAAGAAGTCTTATTTCTTCATTGCGTTGGTTTTATTTCTTTCAATTCATGTAAATGCAAAGAAAGTGGCTCTCCTTGTAGGGATTGGTAACTATCCGACATCCGGTGGGTGGCAAATAATTAGTTCTACAAATGATATTTATTTATTAAAACCTTTGTTGACGGCTAAAGGATTTAAAGTAAATATCCTTGTTAATGCGCAAGCTACAAAAACGGGGATTGAGACTGGATTAAATAAACTCATCAAAAGCACTTCAACCGGTGATGAAATTTTCGTTCATTTCTCTTGCCACGGTCAGCAAATGGAGGACGATAACGGAGATGAAACAGATGATGGCCTGGATGAAGCTATTATTCCCTATAATGCCCAGCGTATGTATGAAAAAGGGATTTATGAAGGAAAGAATCATTTCAGGGATGACCTTTTAGGAAAATATATAGAAGTACTTAGAAAGAAAGTAGGTCCAAAAGGAAGCATCTTTCTTTCACTGGATGCTTGTCATAGTGGTGATGGCGTTCGTGGTGAAGCCGAAGTGGAAGATGGAGATGAAGATTTAGCAATTCGTGGAGATAGTTACATTTTTAGCCCAAATCCTCGCTTCATTCGTCAACAAAGAAGCAATCGACATAAACCGACATTGAAGAATGCCCAATTAGCTCCAATCACAGTAGTAAGTGCTTGTCAACCCTCAGAATCAAATTTTGAAACGAAAGATAAGACGAACAAACACTTCGGATCACTTTCTTATTTGCTTGCCAATATTATCAGACAATCTCCAAATGTATCTTTTACCTCATGGGGCAATTCGGTAAAGGTTGATTATAAAAGCGTAATGAAATATCAAAAACCTTATATTGAAGGAGATTTTTAGGATCTCTTAATTTAACACGATGAAAAGCATGAAAAAACGTGTATTATTCCTTTTGACCGTATTCTTTTTCACCTTACAGCTATTGGCACAAGAAGATAAATAAGATCGGAACTGATTAAATGAATTATGAATCAATAAAATATAAGAATATGGGCTTAGCAAACAGTGACTTACGTGTAGGAAATATAATTATTTACAACGGAAAATCATGCATAGTTTCAGACATTCTTTCAACAAAAAGTATAATCTTATACGGAATTGAGGACGAAATAAAAACTGAAAATATAAATGGTTTATTAATTGACGAAAATTTACTTGATAATTTAGGTGCAATTAAAATTCCGGACAAAGGATTTGTTAAATACAAAATTGAAATAAAAACATTTTTATCAATTTATTTCTGCTTTAAGGATGGCAAAATATCAAACACTTATTTATACGTTGCTCAAGATTCATATATTGGTGCAAGGTATAATCAACCATTTTCTTACGTCCATGAATTACAAAACTTATACTTTGTTTTAAATAGAGAAGAAATGGACATAAATTTTTGCTGTTAATTTAAGCTTAAACAAACCACAATGGAAGAAAAAATTAAAAATGAGTATATAGCTAATTATTTCGTTAATATCAATGGTAGTGATTTAGATAAGGCCATTTACAAAATAATTCCAATGAACAGACTGTTGGAAATGCTTAGAGACAACGAACTGATTTTAGTAAACATAAAATTGTGGGAAGATGTCTATGAAAACTTTTTCTTGAAATCCAAATTCAAATTTGAAGATGAAGAATTTGACATTGAAAGCGATAGTGATCATTACTTTGGACAATCTTGGAGTTTTGAGAAAGATTCAGATGCTCTTTGGCGAATATATTCTCCAGACAAACAAAGCGTTAGAATTAAAACGTCATTAAGAATGTTATTCAACACTATAACCAAAATATCTTATGCCGGAAATAATTATGGCTTTATTTTTGATAGGCTCATTGGCGCAGTAAGTTATAAATCAAAACCAGAACTTGAAGACTGGATTAAGGAACAAACAATAAAACGAGAAAATATTCAACCCAATATTGAAGAATCATTATTCCTAAAGAGAGATAATTTTAAGCATGAAAAAGAAGTAAGAGTCATTTATTTTCCAGACAAGGATGATGCAAAAATAAAACCTAATTCAAACTCACAATTAGTAAGTTTTAAAATTGACGCATTACATTTTATTGATGAAATTACTTTTGACCCAAGAGCAGAAAGTTCATTTGTAGTTGCATACACGGAATATCTATCGTCACAATTTTCGTATCCGAAAAGTAGAATAACGAAATCTGATTTGTATCAATTTGACCAAGATATAATAATCGAAATAAAATGAAAGATAAATTAGATCAGATAATCTCGAAATTAGAAAATTATTCTCCAATTTACGAGGATGAAGATTACACGTTCTTAGTTGATAACTTACCAAGAACTCAAGCCAATGCCTTTTTTATTTTTGCGTTTTGCATTAATTGGCAGTTATTATACAATTCCAATATTAAAATGACGATTTATGACATTTTAATAGCAAATGATGCTAAAAAAGAAAATACGAAAAAGAAACATTTTGAAGAGTCATTTACTTCAATAAAAAAGTTTTTTGAAAGTGGTTTTACAACCAGTGAAGAATTAATATCATCAAAAACAAGAATATTAGACAGATTAACAAAAGGATTAAATGTGCTGAATATCAACAAATCATTTAAGAATAAGGGTATTCATGAGTTCTTCAATATATTTTTTAATAAACTAGGCAATGTAGATTATGAAACAGAAGATTTTCAGGGAATCTATTTATGTAAAGACAGTCAAAAATTTCGTTTCCATACTGATTTATATAACAAATTTATCCCTGCTGTTGATATTGCAATATTATTTAACCGTGAATATAAGCCGTTATTAGAAGAATTTGGAATCAAAATAAATAACTTTTTTGCGTTACATATATTTCTAAGACACACAGTCCCATTTAAATTATATTGCAATTATCTTCCAAATGAGTTGTTTCGCAATCAAAAAATAAAGAATGGTCTAAATCAGAGCGTTCATGTAACAGCATTTGCTTCATCCGAAGGTGTAAAGATAATATCTGATGATGGGCTGTTCTTTTTACCTAATTTTTCTACAAATCAATCAGATTATACAGATAATCCAGTACTACCGACAAAAGAAAAAATTGCTAAAGCATTTTATAAAAAGCTATTCCCACTAGTTCAGATATTAAAGTTATACTTTAATCCATGTTTTAAAAGGAGCATTAGTTATCATAGTAAAGATTTTTTGGGATTTAAAACTGTTGGTTATGAATATAAAACCAATGGGTTAATTGAGATTCAAAGTTTTTATCCGTTAAATAGTGAATGGCAAAAAAGGAATGGAATTTCGAATATTGATATTGATAATATCATATATAAATCTGGCAACCACGAATAATATGATATCAAAACGTCTAAACTAATATGAAAAAATACATAATTTTAATTTCACTAGTTATATTGTCAACTAGGATTCTAGCACAAGGAATTTATGATGGTTTGTTTACAAAATCTTTGTTGGAAGAAAAATATAATGATGCTGATTATTGGCTTCAAAAAGGAGCTAATATTAACCTAGCTGATACCGCTGGTTTAAGTGTATTACATTATGCCGCAAGCAATGACAAACGTGCGTTAGCTGAATGGTTAATATTGAAAGGTGCCAATATAAATGCCACAGATCGAAATATGTCAACACCTTTAATGTATGCAGCCAATAATGGTCATTTGCGAATGTGTTATTTGCTTTATTCAAAAGGAGCTGATTTGCAAAAAATGAATATTAAAGGAAAAGTAGCAAAAGACTATGCTAATAGAACCGGATATTTAAGAGTGGCTAAGTTCCTTCTAAATCCAAAATCGTACAGCATTATACCTACTTCAGAGGAGTTTTATCTTGAAGCAAATCAATGCATTGAAAAAAAAGATACAATTAAAGCAGTCAAATTACTTGAACAAGCAATAATTGCATCCAAAACAGAACTTTTGCCATTACATGCTTTCAATTTTACTTTGTTTGAATCTATAGGGTCACTATACAAGCAGCTCAATGAATTGCCTAAATTAAAAACCACATTAGATGAATATATTGGACTAAAAAGAAGTATATTAAGTGAAACCAGCATAGAATTTGCAGAGGTTTTACAAGATGTAGCGGCTATTTATTCTGATATCAAAGAATACTCAAAAGCAGAGTCTTTTAGTTTACAGTCCTTAAATATTATCAAAACTACTTTGAGCGAACAAAATGAAAAATATGCAGATAATCTTTTGAATTTAGGAATGCTATATGCTGAAATGCATGAAGATATTAAAGCGGAACAATGTTATTTGAGATACTTGAAAATTAGAAAATCTCTGTTCGGTGAAAATGATTCAGAGTATAACGTCGTTTTGTATTTATTGGCAAATTTTTATAGAGACACTTATAAATTGCCTCTTGCAGAGAAATATTATATTGAAGTAATTGACAAATGGAATATAATTCATGGTAGAAATAGTAATGAATATATTGCTAAAATATTGGGATTAGCCAAAATATATTTATCTGAAAAAGAATATACTAAAGCTGAGCCATTATTCATAGAGGCAAAGGATTTACGAAAAGAAATGTATGGCATAAATAGTCTCGAATATGCAAACTCACTTAGTGATTTAGGTGAGTTATATTCAGAAAAAAAAGAATTTGAACGAGCAGAATCCTCATATCTTGAAGCACTAAGAATTTCAAAAGAGAAATCTGGAGATAACAGCATTGACTGTGCTGTTATTTCTGATAATTTGGGCGTTTTATATTCTAAAATGCTTAGATATAATCAAGCAGAATCTATACAACTTAAGGCGCTGAAAATAAAAAAAGAGGTGTATGGCGAAAAGAGTTTGGAATATGCTTTATCTCTTTATAATCTTGGAAGTTTATACCAAGATATGGGATTTTACTCAAAAGCAGAACCCCTCTATCAACAAGCACTGAGAATTAGAAAAGAAATATTAGGGGAGAAGCATCCAGACTACATAACATCAATAAATAATTTGGCGACTTTATACGCAGATTTAGGTAATTATTCACAAGCCAATATGCTATATTCTCAAGGACTTAATATTTTAAAAGAAACATCTGGTGAAAATAGTTCAGATTATGCGCTTTTCTTGAATAATTTAGCAATTTTAAATAAAGATATGGGGCTGTATTCACAAGCTAAGAATTTATGTGAGCAAGTTTTAAAGATAAGAAAAAATATATTAGGGGAAAAGCATCCAGACTATGCACTTGCATTAAATAATGCTGCAAGTTTGAATGAAGAAATGGGGAATTACTCACATACTGATACGCTTTATAATGAGTCATTGAGAATCACGAAAGATATTTTGGGAGAGAATCATCCTCAATATTTAAATACTCTTAATAATTTAGCTGGTTGTTATATGAATGAGGGTGCATATTCAAAAGCAGAAACTTTGTATAAATTGTGTTTAAATAGCCGAAAAAAAGTACTAGGAGAGAATCATCCTGATTATGCTACATCGCTTAATAATATGGGTGTTATATCAAAAATTATGGGTAAATATTCTAATGCTGTAGAATATTATAAAGAAGCATTAAAAATTAGAAAAGAAATACTTGGGGAAAGACATCCTGAATACATCAAAGGATTAAGTAATTTAGGGCTATTATATGAGGAAATGGGTAATTATATAGAAGCAAAAACTATTTTAATACAAGTCGTCAAAAATAGAGAACAAATTCTAGGTATAAATCACCCTGATTATGCTATTTCACTCAATAATTTGGCGGCATATTATGATGAAGTAGGAAATTACACTGAGTGCGAAAAGTTATATTTAGAATCGTTAAATATAGAGAGATCTGTAGTCGGTAAGAATCATCCATATTATGCTATTATCTTAGATAATTTTGCTGGTCATTACGCGAATATGGGGCAATATTCAAAGGCAGAGCCACTTTATATACAGGCACTTAAAATTAGAAAAGAAAGGTTGGGTGAAAGTCATCCAGATTATGCAACTTCACTGAATAATTTGGCTGGTTTTTATGAAAAAATGGGTAATTATCCTGAAGCAGAAAAACTTTTTGAACAAGCTTTAAAAATTAGAAAAGAATCATTCGGTGAGAATCATCCTATTTATGCAGCTACTCTGAGTAATTTGTCGGGAGTTTATCTTAGCCAAAAAAAATTTGAGAAAACAGAGTTGCTTTTAATAAAAGCATTAAAAATAAAAAAAACTACATTAGGGGAAGTAAATCTGGATTATGCAACTTCGCTCAATAATTTAGCATGGCTTTATCTGAATATGAAAGATTATGTAAGAGCCGAGCCACTCTTTATTGAAGCTTTAAAAATAACAAGGAATGTTATAGGTGAAAACAATCCATCTTATGCAACTATACTTAGTAGCTTGGCAGTCATTTATACAAATACGAATAAGTACATAAAAGCTATTCCATTATTTGAACAAGTTCTAAAAATAGACAGTATTACTTATGGTAAAAATCATCATAAATATTTTGAAGCTTTATATGGATTAGCGGTTATCAATATAAAATCTGGAAATTTTACTAAGGGTGCGCCTCTTTTTATGAATGCATATTATGGTTCTAAAGATCTGATTGGGCACTATTTTGGATTCCTTTCAGAAAAAGAAAGAGCATTATACTGGGAAAGTAAACAAGATGATTTTAATTTTGGATATCAATCGTTTGCATATAGATATCGTCAAAAACCGTCCATATCCACCTTTGCCTACGATAATGCCTTATTTACAAAAGGTTTGTTGTTAAATACTTCGTTGCAGATTCAAAATGCCGTGTTACAAAGTGGCGATACCGCATTGGTAAATACTTGGGAAAAGATACGGATCATTAAACGGCAAATAGATATGGTACAAAAGAAACCGTTGGCAGAACAAACCGAATTAACAGAGTTGGAAAATCAGGCCGATAAGTTGGATAAAGAATTGACTCAGAAGTCTCAACTTTACAAACAAAGTCAGGAAGCGTTGCAGGTTAAATGGCAAGACGTACAAAAAGGGCTAAAAGAAAACGAAGCCGCCATAGAGTTTGTTAGCTTTAAATATTATAGTAATAAATCAATATATACAGACAGTACTTTATATTATGCATTGGTATTAAAGAAAAACGCAACTTATCCGGAGCTAATTCCGCTATTTGAGCAACGGCAGTTGGATAGCTTGTTTACGGTAAGTAAAAAAGTAAACCAGCTTTACACATATCAGTTGAGTCATGATGTTGATAAAACGCCCACCAAGGAATTAAATTATGGTGAAAAACTATATCGATTGGTTTGGAAACCATTAGAAGGAAGCTTGCAGAATATAAAAAGCATTTACTATTCACCTGCGGGCAGTTTAAACAAGGTGGCTTTTGCAGCTATTCCGGTTGATAGTACTTTGTTGTTGTCCGACAAATACGAATTGTATCAAGTAACCAATACCCGGGAAATTATAAATCGTAACAGCCAGTCGAGATCTGCCAAACAAGCAGCTTTGTTTGGTGGCATTCAGTATGAACTCACAGAAACTGTGGCGTCACAAGTGCAACCAATAACAACTGCTACCATGTCCTTGCGTTCCGTTTTTGTACCGGATAGCACCACTACACGCTCAACCGGTTTTGGTTACTTAAGAGGTACAGCTGACGAAGTAAATACTATCAGTCAGAATTTCACTAAGAATGGATTTACCTGTCAACTATTTACTGGAACGGCTGCCAGCGAAGCCAATTTTAAAAAGCTAAGCGGAAAGAATACAGACATTATCCACATTGCCACACACGGTTTCTATTTACCTGTAGAAGATACCAAGAAAAAAGATTTTCGTTTTATGGGGCTGGACGACAACCACCGAAATGTTATATATCACAATCCGCTGTTGCGTTCGGGCTTAGCTTTGTCGGGTGCTAACCGAGTGTGGAAAGGCGACACAATTCCAGATACATGGGAAGATGGCATCTTAACCTCTCAAGAAATATCGCAGCTCAACTTAACTAAAACAGACCTGGTGGTACTATCGGCTTGCGAAACAGGTTTGGGCGATGTAAAAGGGAGTGAAGGTGTTTTTGGTTTACAACGTGCCTTTAAAATGGCAGGCGTACAAACGTTGATTATGAGTCTTTGGAAAGTACCTGACATGCAAACTTCGCAACTGATGCAAGGTTTCTATAAATATTGGCTTGGTGGTATGAGTAAACACGATGCGTTCAAGAAAGCACAAAAAGGAGTAAGAGCATTGAACCCAAATCCGTATTATTGGGCTGCATTTATTATGTTGGATGGGATTTAGAACAGCGCACAGCGGGGAAATACAAAACTTTCAATTAGTTTTCCTGCTGTGCAATATTGATGCTTTTGATATATCCATAAACAAGTTTTAAGATCACTCAAGAGTTTGATTCATTATCACTTCGTAGAATTTTTTGAATTCCTCAGAACCTAAACCGGCTTCTTTTTCAAAAAGGATTTTGAAGGCTTTATCATCAAAAATATTACAAAAAACCTGTATTAGAGGATTTTGATCTTCATCTTTTAAAATCAAAATATGGTTCTTATAATGCACGATTTCTCTAAGAGCCTGGTAAGCATTGTAATATTTTGGCTGGTACATAATAAGTCGCTGCATAATGCCAAATCCCGGATCTCCACATTTCAAGACATTCAAAAGAGCTATACGATAATAAGATTTATAATCAACATCGGTACTGCCTAATAAATCGACAATTTCAGAATGAACATTATCAGCTTCTTTATAACGTTCTAAAAAAGTTAGCGCACGAGATTTTACATACAGTGAATTTACTGTTTTTTGCTGCTCAAGATACGTATTAATACAACGAAGTGCTTTTTCATATTCTCTTGAATAAAGGCAAACCACTGCATTGGAATAATGAGACAGGCCGGTATGTTCATTAAAAAGAGTACAGCTGTAACCACTATCGAACAGTTCATCATCGCAAATAACGTAGTTTAAAGACTGATCTAACAGATAAGAAGCCAGCTCAACGTTATTACGATTCATCTGATCAATGCCCATAGTCAACAAAATTTTAGCTGCGCCATCGTAATCATTATTTTTAAGCAATGGAAATACAGCTGTGCCAAAATCTAATTCTGAGGCTATTTCAACTTCGTCATTGCATTTACCGGTAAAGGATAGTACTTCAGAGCCTGTATGCACATAGCCAAATTTAATGGGACTGATTAAATAAAGGCCTTCCAGAGAACGGGCCCGGCTTAATGCTACATAAGTCTGGCCATCAGCAAAAACGCCTCTGCTAAAGTCAATAGCAAGTTTGTCAAATGTCAATCCCTGGCTCTTATGGATGGTAATGGCCCAAGCCAGTTTTAATGGATACTGAGTAAATGTACCCACAACCTCTTTAGCTGTTTTTTTAAGTTCTTTGTCATATTTATATTCAACAGACTCCCATGTTGCCTGATTCACTTCATATCTTTTTCCTTCTGAGGTCTCAACAGTTATATTATTTTCTTCAAGAGTAACTATTTTACCAAGAGTTCCATTTGCCCAACGGTGGCACGAATCATTCTTTGTGAACATAACCTGTGAACCGACTTTAAATTCAAGCACTCTTTCTAAGTTTTGCTTGCCTTCTGAAAATTTGCCACTAATTACAGCTTCATAAGTGAATGGTTTATCTGGAAGTTTGGACAATGCGGTATCATTAATTTCCTTTGCTTTCTGATTGTAAGGTGTTAAAGTAATGAACAGATCTGTGCCTTCCTCGGGCAATTTAACCCGTGAATTGATTAATCTGACATCATCATAAGTAATGTGACCGGCACGTACATGATCCAGCAGATTGACGAATACCGGATCTTCCTGACGATAAATATGCTTAAATTCAATACGTGGAAGATTTAAACGTTCAAACACATGAGCTTTGAAGAAATACGGCTTTTCAGTATGATATTCATCTGTTATCAATTCCATATCAGCTCCTTTAAGAAGTACTGGCTCCAATTGAAACATATCACCGGTAAAAACCACCTGTTTTCCTCCAAAAGGCAATGAATTATGAAGATATTTTCTGAGTGTGCGATCAATAGCATCCACCATGTCGCATCTAACCATTGACACTTCGTCGATAATAATTGTATCCGTCTGAAACAATAAAGAAATCTTTTCTGAATTTAGTGTCCCATATACAGTAATATCCATTGCTTCAAACGGAAATCTGAAAAAGGAATGAATCGTTTCACCTCCAGCATTAATAGCGGCTATTCCGGTTGGTGCCAATACAATGAAATTCTTGTCAATTTGATTTTGAATGGCTTTAAGAAACGTCGTCTTACCGGTTCCCGCTTTACCTGTTAGGAAAAAAGAATTATTGGTTTCGGCAATAAATTTATAGGCAAGTTGCTGTTCTTTATTATTTTTATCGATAATTGTTTCCATGGATTTTATTTAATGTTGTTAGTTGATTCTAGTAGCGGAAGTATTGTTGCGATATTGCGTTCTTCATCAAGTAAATCCACATAGGCTTCATTCACAAAGTCTTTAGCTGTCTTTTCTATAACCTCTTTTGAAATCATCGAATTGGTCAGTTTGGATTGTGACTCCATGTAATCCATTACCATATTTTCAGCATCACACTTAATCATTTCAGCATCATAATATGACTTATCGTAGTCCTTTTTCCCTATAAGTACACGTTCCTTACCATTAAAGACATAAACCTCTATTCCGTCAATAAATGTAAATGAATGATATAACCCAGTATTTTCAACAATAGCGAGACGATTGCTGAAATGAATGCCTTTATAATAACGATTTCCAGATGCACTTTCATATTCATCGCAGATAAATATACGCTGTGATCTATTGTAAACTGGAATATTAGCTCTCTCCTGACCAAAAACAGGCATAATACTATCGAATATGCTATTTGTTATATTTGAAATGTTTGCCATAATGTTATTAACTAAATTATTAATTATTCTTATAATTATTAGCAGATTTTCTTAATATTATCAATCTGATTTTTCATGGTTTCTGCTATCAGAGAATGAGCGAAATTCTCTAAAGTGGAGTCGTCCACCGTCTGTCCCATCAATTTTGATTGAGAATACAAATAGTCCTTAATCATATCCTCACATTCACTGCAGCTATTTTTTTCAGAATATGCATAGTTTCTTAAATTACGAAATGCAATTAAATGCTTTTCACTGCCATTATAACCATATATTCGGATACCATTTAAAAAGAGATAACGATTACCCTGCCCAAGTTGCAGATCAATAATTAGACGGTCCGACAATCGGATACCTTGGAAATAAGTATTACCAGCTGCACTTGTATAACCTTCCGAAAGGAATATGTTATTAGCCTCATTGTAAGTTACTGAACTGCCAGACAATGCAGGTAATGTTGCATTTACGATTTTAATTAAATTACTATTCATAGATTTTATATTTAGTTGTTAATATACAATTCCTTGTCTCTACTTTCTAATAGAAATAAAGTCAAAAGGTAAATGCTTTTTTGAGCATTTCTTATAAAAAATCTATTAGAAATACTTTATAAAAAAATCTGTATAACCATTTACCTTTTGCAGTTACTGTTATATACTAGTATAAAAACAAGAATATTAACAATTTTAAAATTAAAAGTTATGTGGATATGGATTTTAATTATCGTTATTACGATTGGTGCATTTTTGGGTTATATAGGCTCCGACAGTGATGAAAAAGGTAAAGGATGTTTGGGAGGTGCCTTAGCAGGTGGAATAGGATGTGGATATATAATATTCAGTATCTTTATGTGTGGTCTGGGAATTATGATCTTCATCTGGTTATTTGAATTTCTTTTTGGATAAAAGGATTCCTATGTTAAATCAAATACTTTAAAAAATGAAAGTTATCTATTTATGTCTATTATTAATCGGGAGTTTGTCTGCCTGTAATAGCACTATACAAAGAATTAATAATCAGACTCAAAAATCGGTCCCCTTTACTGAGAAAGAGCAAAAAAATTGCATAGACGCTTTATCGCTATATATAAAGGTTGACAGTAACTATGCTGAGGATACAAAAGAAATTTTAGCTAAACTAAGTCAAGAAGAGTCTCTCTTAAATAAAGGGAATCAAAAATACTATGATAAAAACATTGTTCATATTGATTCCGTGGTCAAGGCTTCCATAGTACTGATAAAGCAGAATAAGAGCAAAGAATTGCTTATACTGCTAGAAAAAGAAAAAAAGAATATCTATGTGCATCCCTCAAATACACTCAACAATCAAATGCGTCTAACAGATGTATTTTTCATCCTCTACAACAAATGTAATTTCAGAAAAAAGGAGGTATGTACTAAAATGGCAATTTTGTATGAAGATGCTTATCTACATATGCAGATGCTTGAAGAATTAAATGGAGAATACTATCCTGATCATTACAATCTGCTCTCTTCACTGATTGTGCTATATGAAAGTACTAAAATGTATCCTAAAGCAATAGTGAAAGCAAAAGAAATGTGTGAATTCATTGCAACTATAGCACCAAATGGTAAGAGGAGTAAATCATACATTTCTGCTTTACAAGAACTCGGTGAACTCTATAAAGAGGCTGGAGATAATATAAGAGCAGATAGTTGTTATAACTATATAAACAATTTTACGAAATGAAAAACATAATTATTACATTAACAGCACTTTGTTTGTTCTCATGCAATAATAACAAACAAATTCAATCTAAAACACCAACTATTGATTCTACTTTAGAAGTAAATGTTAGCAAGACTCTAAAAGACAAACTAATAGAGATAAATGCTTTATCAGGACAAGTTATAGTAATGGATACCAAAACAGGTGAAATTAAAGCTATGGTTAGGTTAGAAAGAACAGATAGTGGGCACTATAAGTCTTGCAAGAACTTTGGCAAATCGCAGGAAAGTGGGAGTTTATGTAAAATTCCGTCACTAATGGCAGCACTTGAGAGTGGCAAAGTAAAATGTACAGATACTTTTGATACAGGCAACGGGGCTTATTTGATGCACGATGAAGTGATGAAAGATCATAATTGGAAACGCGGTGGTTATGGTCAATTATCTGCACTAGAAGGCATTATGGTAAGTTCCAATATTGCTACAGCAAAAGAAATACAAAAGGCTTATGGGCATAATCCGAAAGGATATTTTGCACAGCTTAATAAAATGTCTTATGGTGAGCCAAAAGTTATAGAGGGAATTGATGGTTTGAAACCTGCTTCTTTTACAGCTCCTGAAAAATCGGGTTGGAACGATGCATCATTGGCATGGTTTAGTATTGGGTATTACCAGAAGATAGCTCCAATTCAAATACTTACTTTTTATAATGCCATTGCCAATAATGGAAAAATGGTTAAACCTCAACTTTATAAAGGTTCTATAGTGGTTATAAATCCTCAGATAGCTTCTAAAGAAACAATTAAGAATGTTCGGCAAGCTTTAGAAAGAACTGTTTCTGAAGGTTTAGGCAAACCTGCCAATTCCAATAAAGTCAAGGTAGCAGGTAAAACTGGGACAGCGCAAATACTCAGTAAGAAGAAAGATAATGCCGAAACAGAAGAAAATATTGAGTATATTGTTAACTTCTGTGGCTATTTTCCAGCTGATAATCCGCAATATTCAGCTATAGTTGTAATAAACAAAAAGGGATTACCTGCTTCAGGAGGTTTAATGGCGGGAGACTCCTTTAGGAAAATAGTTGAAATGATGATTAACAAAGGGTATTTTTACTTATAGAATAAATACAAAAGTGGGGCTTTCTGCGGGGACGACGTGTGTCTAAAATTATAACAGGGTTTACGTAAGAGAGATTGTAAGCTCCAAAATTTGAAACAACAATGGGTGGTATTATGGTTACTATTATAAGAAATAGAACTTAGAATCAAACAATTTTGTAAATAAATAAAATACATGTTTCTGAGTTTGGCATTATTTCATTTCCTGATTTGGTTAATTAAGGCTTCCCAATATGGCAACATATTACTTCTTGAGTTGGTTAAATAAATTCTTAAGAAGATCCTTTTAAGTAGAGGAAAATTCGCGGTGGCGAAAATAACCATTGCGAAATTTCATTGTTTATTTAGAAGCATCTATATTAATATCAAATTTCGCCACCGCGAAAATAACAGTGGCGATAAAATGAATAAGCCTTATGAAATTTTATAATCGAGAACAAGAATTAGAGTTATTGCTTCAGACAAGAGATGTTGCATTCAACAATCATTCTCAAATGACTGCTTTGACCGGACGCAGACGTATCGGCAAGACAAAGCTGAAATGTATATTTTGGTAATGCCTAAATAAACAAAAACACCTGTCAAGCACTATTAAAATATTTTTATCAGTTTCCTTTTATTAATTCACTTTATCCGATTAACATTTTATATATTTGTAAGTAATCAGTTTGAATAATAAATATCTCAAAAAAATAAATAATGCTAACTGGAGAAAGTCAGAACTTAGAATACAAGCAAAGCTGGAGAGACGAATACCTGAAATGGATTTGTGGTTTTGCAAATGCTTCGGGTGGTAAAATCTATATTGGTATAGATGACAATGGTTGTGTAGTGGGTTTACCTGAGGCTAAGAAACTGATGGAAGATATCCCCAATAAAATTGTAAACTTTCTGGGTATTGTAGCCGATGTTAACCTACTTAATGATAATGGCCACGACTACATTGAGATTATTATTTATCCATCAAGTGTTCCTATTTCCTATCATGGGGTTTACCACTATCGTAGCGGAAGTACCAAACAAGAGTTAAAAGGAGGTGCTCTCCAACGTTTTCTTTTAAAACGTCTGGGACGTACCTGGGATGATTTGCCTTGTGAGTGGGCTACTTTTGATGACATAGATAAAGAGGCGGTGGCTTATTTTTTCAAGAAAGCTGCAACAGCCAAACGAATGGCCGGCAATATCGCTGACGATGATTTACATGTTGTGTTTCAGAATCTTGATTTGGTAACAGAAGATGGAAAACTGAAGAATGCTGCTTTACTGCTGTTTGCCAAACGTCCCTCCCGCTTCTTTCCACTTGTTCAATTTAAAATAGGGCGATTTGGAAGGAGTGACGATGATTTACTTTTTCAGGACGTTGTGGAAGGAAACATCCTTCAGATGGGTGATAAGGTGATGGATATTCTAAAATCGAAATACCTGATTTTTCCTATTCATTACGAAGGACTTCAGCGCATTGAGCGTTTGGAAATGCCGGAAGATGCACTACGTGAAGCCATTTTCAATGCCATTATTCATAATGACTTCACAGGCGCACCCATCCAACTGAGTGTGTATGATGATAGACTGATATTGTGGAATGAAGGTCGTTTGCCGGAGGATTTTACTATTGAGACTTTGCTGGGTAAACATCCTTCGAAACCACACAATAAAAATATTGCAGATATTTTCTTTAAGGCTGGTTTTATAGAAGCATGGGGACGAGGTGTGTCTAAAATTATAACGGGATTTACACAAGAAGGATTGCAAGCTCCAAAATTTGAAGCAACAATGGGTGGTATTATGGTTACTATTATAAGAAAAGGTGCTGCACCAGTTACCCCTAAACCTACCACCCAACCTACCACCCAACCTACCACCCAACCTACCACCCAACCTCTTATGGATATTTTAGGTACAAAAGCGTATGTACAGAAATTCTTAAATTTATATCTTGAAAAAAAAGAATATACCTTTATAGAAATAATGTGTGCTCTAAACTTGAAAAATAGTAGGCATTTCCGTAAAGCTTATATTATTCCATTATTGGAGGCTGGAATTCTAGTAATGAAATATCCGGATGTACCTAATCATCCAAAACAGATGTATCTTTTGGTAATGCCTAAATAACAAAATCGCCGGTTAAGCACTAAAATATACTTAACCGGCGATTCTTATTTTTTATCTGAAGAATTTCTACTTCTTCCGCTTTCTTACTTCAATTACAATTACTCCTATTGCACCAAGTATCAATACTCCTAAAGCAACATAAGCAATATTCTCGGTTGTGTGAATAGATTGAGGATCGAACTTAAACTCTACTTTATGCTTACCTGCTGGAACCTTCATTGCACGAAGAATATAGTCGGCACGACCATGATCTACAGCCTGTCCGTCCAGATAAGCCTGCCATCCCGGATAATAGATTTCAGAGAATACAGCTACTCCGTCCTTAGATGAAGATGTTTCATACGTCAGCGCATTCGGTGCATAAGAAGTTAGTTTAACAGTGGATAACGAATCTTTAAATGCTGTTTGAACACCATTAAATACTTGTTTGAAGTCATTAGACACAACTGCTGTTTTTGTAGGCACAGTTGTATTCAAAGCATCAATTTCCTCGTTTGCATTCTGTACATACTTCACGTTTTCAACAAACCATGCATTGCCATAAGCATACGGATTTTGAAGTGGTGCTGTTTGACTGTTACCAGTAGGGAAGATAAAGTATTTAGTATTCAGCATATTTATTACACTGATTGAATCAGAGTTTATCTTTGTCATATCTCCTTGCACTGCAGGAATCTGATGTTGCAGATATGCCATTTCTTTTGAAATATGATGGTCAATCATTTCCTGATAACGTCTCAGCTTAGCCGGGTGATAACCACCCACGCTTTTGTGCCAATAAGATGTATTGTTATCATTGAAAGTGCTTACAGCAAAGTTAAGCACGCGGTAATCCAGACTCTTATCACCAAGAATATATTCATCAGCCTGAGTTTTCTGAACAGAAACCATTCTTTGTTCCGGTTCAACAAAATCAGAATCTTTCAAATAACGCTTATTCACACTCCACATATCTCCTAAGCAGAGAACTGTAAGAGCCAGCACCATGAGGTTTGCCTTTAGTTTACCTGCATTGTATGCAAGAACTAATGCAGCACCAATCAAGATTATAATAACGCTTCTCCATGCATCTGAAGTGAAGATGCTCTGGCGAATCTGGGTAAGGTTTGCAATTATCGGCGATAACTGTTCTGCCGGAATACCGTTTTGCAAAGCTTGCATCTCCCCTGATGAAATATAAGAAGGGAAGAAGAGTGTTGGAGCTAAGGCAAACAGTAAAGCGATACCTCCTGTTAATCCTAAGCTGATATAGAATTGCTTCAGATTCTGTTTCAGAATCTCCGGCTTTTCAACAATCTCCTTTAATGCAAGTATAGCCAGTAATGGAATAGTAAATTCTGCTATAACAAGAATTGAAGATACTGCCCTGAACTTGGAATACATTGGAATGTAATCGAGGAAGAAATCGGTAAAGCCCATGAAGTTTCTTCCCCAGGATAGAAGAATTGATAAAACCGTTGCTGCAAGCAGAGCCCATTTAACCGGAGTCTTCACAATGAAAAGTCCCAGAATAAAGAGTGTCAATATGAATGCACCTACATAAACAGGACCAGAAGTACCGGGTTGTTCTCCCCAATATTGTCCAATCTGAGCGTAAAGCTGAGCATAAGTAGGATCTGCTTTCTTCATTGCAGACTCATTGTTAGCCAATGGAACAGAAGCTCCACCTTTTACATCAGGAACAAGTAAAGAGAATGTTTCTCCTATACCATAACTCCACTGAACAATATAATCGCGTTCCAATCCGCTGTTAGTCTGGTTGGCTGAGTTTTGTTTCACCAATTCGGACTTACCGCGCATGGTATCTTTGCTATACTTGTATGTATGATACAGATTAGAGATATTTACCGATACACCAACCAAGGCAGCGATTACCAATACACCACTTGCTTTAAAGAAATGTGGCAGCTCCTTATTTTTATAAGCCTCAACAAAGTAAGCAATAACCATAAACAGAATGACGAACAGAAAATAGTAGGTCATTTGTACGTGGTTAGAAAGAATCTGCAGCGCAATAAAGAAAGCGGTTAGCACACCACCAATAAGGTATTTCTTTCGGTATGCCAGCACAATACCTGCTATTGTTGGCGGAATATAGGCCAGTGTAACAAATTTCCAGATGTGACCTGCACCTATAATAATAAAGAAGTAAGAAGAGAAAGCCCAGACTATTGCTCCCAATACGGACAGATAGACTGAAAAGTTAAATGCCCGCATAAGGATATAGAAGCCAAGCAACATGATAAATACCAGATAAACATAATCGGGCAAAAATAGTTTATAAACATTTTCGGCACCTCTGACTACATTGGTAGAATCATAAGTTGGCGAGATTTGATAAGTAGGCATGCCACCAAATATTGCATTTGTCCACCTGGTTTTCTCTCCCGTTTTCTCGGTGAATTCTTTCGACTCCTGCCCCAGTCCGATACTTGCAACAGAATCATGTTGGGCAAGAACTCTTCCCTCTGTTATAGCAGGAAAGAAATAAGCAACCGATATAACAACAAATGCTATTATCGCAATAATATCCGGCAATGATTTCTTTATCATAATCTTTAATAGTTGAACTTTCTACTCACAATTTATTTTATGAATTAATATCTGTAGTGATCTGCTTTATAAGGGCCATCAACCGATACTCCAATATA
The DNA here is from genome assembly GCF_963675905.1 of uncultured Bacteroides sp. Lineage (NCBI taxonomy): Bacteria > Pseudomonadati > Bacteroidota > Bacteroidia > Bacteroidales > Bacteroidaceae > Bacteroides > uncultured Bacteroides sp. The sequence continues at coordinate 3,046,597 of NZ_OY780936.1, forward strand.
AGCAGCCTGCTCTGGAGTAAGCTTGGTTAATTTCACACCAATCTTTTCAAGATGGAGACGAGCTACTTCTTCGTCCAATTCTTTTGGCAAACGATAAACATCAATCTCATATTTCTTCTGGAACAGTTCAATCTGAGCCAATGTTTGATTTGTAAATGAGTTACTCATTACGAATGATGGGTGACCTGTTGCACAACCTAGATTAACCAAACGACCATCAGCAAGAAGAAGAACAGAGTGTCCGTCTGGGAAGAAGTATTGATCAACCTGTGGTTTGATGTTACGGCACTTGATACCAGGGTAGTTCTTCAGATTCTCAACCTGTATTTCATTATCGAAGTGACCAATGTTACAGATGATAGCCTGATCTTTCATCTTTTCGATATGATCAATGCGGATAATATCAATATTACCGGTAGTTGTAACAAATATATTTCCCTGACTAGCGGCATCTTCCATTGTCATTACTTCAAAACCTTCCATTGCAGCCTGAAGCGCACAGATAGGATCTATTTCAGTAACGATAACTCTTGCACCGTAAGAACGCATAGAGTGAGAACATCCCTTACCTACATCACCATAACCGCAAACAACAGCTACTTTTCCGGCAATCATTACATCTGTAGCACGTTTGATACCATCTGCCAAAGATTCGCGGCAACCATATAGGTTATCGAACTTAGATTTAGTAACAGAGTCGTTTACGTTAAATGCAGGGAACAGAAGTTTTCCTTCTTCCTTCATTTGATACAAACGGTGAACACCTGTTGTTGTTTCTTCAGAAACGCCACGGATTTCAGGTACCATACGTCCCCAGATACCGTTATCTTCCTTCAATACATTCTTCAGAATAGCATATAATTGCTTTTCATCTTCCGCGCTAACTTCGTTATCAAGGAAAGAAGCATCTTTTTCAGCATCATATCCACAATGAATCATCATGGTAGCATCACCACCATCGTCAACAATCACTGTAGGTCCTTGGTGACCTGGGAATGTTAAAGCCTGAAGTGTACACCACCAATATTCTTCCAAAGTTTCACCTTTCCATGCAAAAACAGGAACTCCGGCAGCAGCAATAGCAGCAGCTGCATGATCTTGTGTAGAATATATATTACATGAGCACCAGCGAACATCAGCACCCAAAGCAACCAATGTTTCAATTAACACTGCAGTCTGGATAGTCATGTGAAGTGAGCCCATAATACGAGCACCTTTCAGAGGTTTAGATTCTCCATACTTTTCGCGAAGAGCCATAAGCCCGGGCATTTCTTGTTCTGCCAAATCGAGTTCCTTGCGACCAAAGTCTGCAAGCGTAATGTCTGCCACTTTATAAGGCAGTTCAGAGAATAATTTTGTAGACATACTAAAATATAATTAGTTTATTAAATTAATTTGGCAAAGATAAGATTTTCTAAATAGTGCAACAAAGGTATTCGGATTTTTTAAGTATGATACTCACCTCTTTATACTTTCTTTTATTTCCTTTTAGCAAAAAAGAGAATATCAAAGGCTAAGAAAAAAGAAGTCCCGACCAAAAACGTATGTTATTGGCCGGGACTAAAAAGCTATATTCTAACTATTAGATAATTTGAATTCCTTGTTCTTCACAAAGTTTTAAGCTCATTTCTTTCAGCTTAAACTTCTGAATCTTACCACTTCCCGTCATCGGGAATTCATTGATAAAGAATACATATTTAGGTATCTTATATCTTGATATTTTATCCTTGCAATATTCACGTACATCAGATGTCTGCATATCAACACCTTCATGAAGAATAATAAATGCACCTACCTCTTCACCATACTTTTCAGATGGTACTCCGGCAACCTGCACATCTTTCACTCCTGGAAGTTTATATAAAAACTCTTCTATTTCACGAGGATAAATATTTTCTCCTCCACGAATAATCATATCCTTAATACGACCTGTAATACGGTAATTACCATCCTCGTCTTTTATTCCAAGATCTCCGGAATGAAGGAATCCATTCTTATCAATAACCTCTGCTGTTGCATCAGGATTCTTATAATATCCTTTCATTGTATTATAACCACGGTTACACATTTCACCCTGAACACCAACTGGGCACTCTTCACCTGTTTCCGGATCGAGAACTTTTACTTCGGTAAATTCGAATTCATAACCCACAGTATTGCATCTGGCTTCAAAGGAATCGTCTATTCGGGTTTGAGTCATACCAGGCGACGTCTCTGTAAGACCGTAAACACTGGTAACCTTCATATACATTTTTTCCTGCACCTGCTTCATTAATTCCACAGGACAGAGTGATCCGGCCATAATACCTGTACGAAGCGAAGTAAGATCGAACATATCGAACATTGGATGATGAAGTTCGGCTATGAACATTGTTGGTACACCGTAAACAGCAGTACACCTTTCTTTATGAATAGAAGCAAGAACAACCAACGGATCAAAACGCTCTACCATTACTTGTGTACATCCATGTGTTAACACATTCATAGATGCAAGTACTACTCCAAAACAGTGAAACAGAGGTACACAGCAACAAAGCTTATCATCAGCCGTAAACTTCATGTGCTCACCGGTTAGATAGCCATTGTTTGCAATATTATGATGAGAGAGCATAACCCCTTTTGGGAAACCAGTAGTACCGGAGGTATACTGCATATTCACAACATCATGACAATTAACCTGCTTTTTAGCTTCATCCAGAGTACTGTTGTCCATATTACGTCCAAGAAGAAGTATTTCCTGTGAATTATACATTCCACGCAACTTTTCCTGACCGATATAAATCACGTTCTTCATTTCAGGAAAATGCTTGCTCTCCAGATGTCCACGTTGACAGGTTTTTAGTTCCGGCAACATTTTATTGACCATATCCACAAAGTCACTATCTCTGTCACCGTTGGTAATACATAATGTGTGCATATCTGAATTCTTGCAAAGATATTCCAACTCAGACAGCTTATAATTGGTATTAACCGTAACATATATAGCACCTATCTTGGCACAGGCATAAAGATATGTAAGCCAGTCGGGCACATTAGTCGCCCAGATTCCTACATGCGAACCTTTGGTTACGCCAATAGAAAGAAGCCCCTTTGCCATTTCATCAACACGATCATTAAATTGATTCCAGGTAAAGCGTAAGTTTCTGTCGGAATAAACAATGTATTCCTTATCGGGAGTTACCTCAGCCCAGTGCTCCAGCCACTGCCCCAAGGTTCTGTCAAATAACTGCATAGATGTGTATTATGTATTAAATAGGAGTATAGATTACGGCTAATATTTTAGCAGCTTGTCCTTCAAAAGCATGCACGTGGTGAGGAACAATAGAATCATAATAAATACTATCTCCTTTTTCAAGTACATACGTGTTCTTTCCATAGTTAATTTCCATTGTTCCTTCCATAACCATAATAAATTCTTCACCTTCATGAGAAGAAAGAATAAATTCATTATCTGAACTTTCGGCAACATCGATAATGAAAGGTTCCATATGGCGGTCGGCTTTCGATTTTGAAAGGGAATGGTATTCCATATGTTTGCGGGAACGAACAGCATTGTTAGAGAAGCTAATGGTATCAGAAGCCTCCTTCATGCGACAAATTACCGGTCCTTCATCTGTCATATCATCAAGGAAGGTACCTAAACGTACTCCCAGCACACGTGCGATTTTGATCAGTGGCGCCAAAGAAGGTATATCTATATTATTTTCAATACGTTCAATTTGCTCAACTCCCAAACCAGAACGTTCAGCCAAGTCTTCAATACTTATTTCTTTTGATTCCCGAAGTGCTTTAATCTTCTCTCCTACAATTTTACTATTGTCCATATATATACTTTAATATATTAATTCATTATCAATTGTCGGCAAAAATAGATAAATCTTTAATCAAATAAAAGGATTTTATAAGAAATTATCATGATCAATGAATAACCTTTTATTAAGAACATATAGAATAACACACAGAAAGGAACTTTGTTCCCAATATTATATAAAGATTATGTAGGAGAAGGGGGGCATGAAAAAATCAAGGTCGCTTCCTAGTATAGGAAACGACCTTGAAAATTCGTTCGTAAGAAATTACTTTCTTAATCCGAGAGTCTTAATAATTGCACGATATCTTTCGATATCATTGTTTTTAAGGTAGTTAAGCAATTTACGACGTTTACCTACCAAAATAGTTAATGATCTCTCTGTGGTATAATCTTTTCTGTTGAGCTTAAGGTGCTCAGTCAGGTGAGAAATACGGTATGAGAACAATGCTATCTGAGATTCAGGTGACCCAGTATCAGTGTTAGACGTTCCGTACTTTTCAAAGATTTCTTTTTTCTTAGCTACATCTAAATACATAATTCTTAGATTTTTTATATATAAAATATTTCTTTGAGCGTGCAAAGATAGAGATTATCTTCTATTCCACAAAGCTTTAAATCAAATAATTAATAAGTTTAGTGACTTTTTTATTAATCACTTTCTTTAAACTAACCTATTTTAACTTTAAAACGCAGGTTATTTTCATTAATACATCATTTTTCAGGTAGTTAGCTGTTGCTTTTACATCAATTAATATACAAGTTCCGATATTTTGTCGTACCTTTGCGGCCAAATTACTTACCTATATGCAAAATATTAGAAACATTGCAATTATTGCCCATGTTGACCATGGGAAAACGACTTTAGTCGACAAGATGCTTTTAGCCGGACACTTGTTCCGCGACAATCAAACAAGTGGTGAATTAATTCTGGATAACAATGACCTCGAACGAGAAAGAGGTATAACAATTCTTTCAAAGAACGTTTCCATCAATTATAAAGAAACAAAAATCAACATTATTGATACTCCGGGACACTCTGACTTCGGTGGTGAGGTTGAACGTGTGCTTAACATGGCAGACGGATGTGTATTATTGGTTGATGCTTTTGAAGGTCCAATGCCTCAAACACGTTTCGTTCTTCAAAAAGCACTTGAAATTGGCTTGAAACCCGTTGTTTGTATTAACAAGGTTGATAAACCAAACTGCCGCCCTGAAGAAGTTCACGAAATGGTATTCGATTTAATGTGTAGCCTTGATGCAACAGAAGAGCAGTTAAACTTCCCGGTTATCTATGGTTCTGCAAAGAACGGATGGATGAGCGAAGACTGGCAACAGCCAACTGACAACATACTTCCTTTATTGGATTGCATCGTTGAAAATATTCCAGCTCCTGAATTTTTAGAAGGAACTCCTCAGATGTTAATCACATCACTGGATTATTCTTCATTTACAGGACGTATTGCCATCGGTCGTATTCACCGTGGTACATTAACAGAAAACATGGCTGTATCTTTGGTGAAAAGAAACGGTTCCATTGTTAAATCAAAAATCAAAGAGGTACATGTATTCGAAGGACTTGGACGTGCTAAAACATCCGAAGTCTCTTCCGGTGATATTTGTGCATTAATAGGTATAGAAAATTTTGATATCGGTGATTCAATCTGTGATATTGAGAATCCTGAGCCATTGAAACCAATTGCTATCGACGAGCCAACTATGAGTATGCTCTTCACAATCAATGATTCTCCTTTCTTTGGGAAAGATGGTAAATATGTAACATCTCGTCACATTAACGACCGCTTGGAAAAAGAGTTGGATAAGAACCTTGCTCTTCGCGTTCAAAAAAGTGAGACTTCTGATAAATGGTTAGTATTTGGCCGTGGTGTACTTCACTTGTCTGTCCTGATCGAAACAATGCGTCGTGAAGGATATGAGCTTCAGGTAGGACAACCACAGGTTATCTATAAAGAAATAGACGGAAGAAGATGTGAACCTATTGAAGAACTTACAATCAATGTTACTGAAGAATATTCAAGTAAGATTATTGATATGGTTACTCGTAGAAAGGGTGAAATGACTTCTATGGAAAATAACGGTGAGCGCATTAATATGACATTTGATATGCCTTCACGCGGTATCATCGGTTTACGTACCAACGTACTTACTGCATCTGCCGGAGAAGCTATCATGGCACACCGTTTTAAAGAATATCAACCACACAAGGGAGAAATCGAACGTCGTACCAACGGTTCTATTGTTGCAATGGAAGCAGGTACAGCATTTGCTTATGCAATCGACAAACTTCAGGATCGTGGTAAGTTCTTTATCTTCCCTCAGGAAGAGGTATATGCCGGACAAGTTGTTGGTGAACACTGCAAAGACAATGACCTTGTAGTTAATGTAACCAAATCAAAGAAGTTGACTAATACTCGCGCTTCCGGTACTGATGATAAAGCCAGAATTATTCCTCCTGTTGTTTTCTCACTAGAAGAAGCGTTGGAGTATATCAAGGAAGATGAATATGTAGAAATCACTCCTAAACACATGCGTATGCGCAAGGTCATCTTAGATGAAAATGAACGCAAACGTAGTTCAAGATCATAATTGATTAAATAATCAATCCTCATAATAAAGCCTGGAAGTTTTCTTTCAGGCTTTTTCTTTATTCAAAAACATCTCCTGCATCATATCTGCGAACGGGTAATAGGGATTATTGATACTTATCTGCCCGATGAGTTGGCTATTAAAACACCTTTCTTTGGTAAAAACGCTCAGCAAACAAAAAGTTAAAACCTGAAATTATCTTGATTTTAATACTTCCGTTAATGCAGGTATTCTCTTTTCAACCAGACTAGTGAAGAACTAACAATAAGCAAGACTGCTGAAATATCAAATAAGTTTAGATAAAACAATTTTCATCTATCACAAAAGCAACTAAAGATAGGTACTAATAAATTGAAGCTTTTTCTAATCAATATAAATGAAAAGAGGGCAATCTCATACAAGACTGCCCTCTTTTGGTTCTATAAATATAAAGGGGGGTAACTTTATTAAAGTTGAGGACCAGCAGCAACTAATGCTTTACCAGCGTCGTTACCAGTGAACTTAGCAAAGTTCTTGATGAAACGAGCAGAAAGATCTTTTGCTTTTTCTTCCCATTGAGCTGCATCAGCATAAGTATCACGAGGATCTAAGATCGCAGGATCAACACCTGGAAGAGCTGTTGGAGTTACAAATGAGAAGTAAGGGATAGTCTTAGTTTCAGCCTTGTCGATTGAACCGTCAAGGATAGCATCGATAATACCTCTTGTATCTTTGATAGAGATTCTCTTACCAGTACCATTCCAACCAGTGTTAACCAAGTATGCTTTTGCACCTGATTTATCCATCTTCTTAACCAATTCCTGAGCATATTTTGTTGGGTGCAAAGAAAGGAATGCAGCACCGAAACAAGAAGAGAATGTTGGAGTTGGTTCAGTAATACCACGTTCTGTTCCAGCTAATTTAGCAGTGAAACCAGAAAGGAAGTAATATTGAGTTTGTTCTGGAGATAAGATAGATACTGGAGGAAGAACACCGAATGCGTCAGCTGACAAGAAGATTACTTTCTTAGCAGCAGGAGCCTTAGAAACTGGCTTAACGATGTTATTAATATGATAAATTGGGTAAGAAACACGAGTGTTTTCTGTTACTGATTTATCATCGAAGTTGATCTTACCATTAGCATCAACAGTTACGTTTTCAAGAAGAGCGTCACGTTTGATAGCAGCGTAGATATCTGGTTCGTGTTCTTTGCTTAAGTTGATAACTTTAGCGTAGCAACCACCTTCGAAGTTGAATACACCTTCGTCATCCCATCCGTGTTCGTCATCACCAATCAGCTGACGTTTTGGATCTGTAGAAAGAGTAGTTTTACCAGTTCCTGACAAACCGAAGAAGATAGCTGTTTCACCTTTTTCGTTAGTGTTTGCAGAGCAGTGCATAGAAGCCATTCCTTGTAATGGAAGTAAGTAGTTCATATAAGAGAACAAACCTTTCTTCATTTCACCACCATACCAAGTATTAATAATAACCTGTTCTTTGCTTGTTAAATTGAAAACAGTAGCTGTTTCTGAATTCAAGCCTAATTCTTTCCAATTTTCAACTTTAGCTTTAGAAGCATTGAATGATACAAAATCAGGTTCACCATAGTTAGCCAATTCTTCTTCAGTTGGGCGAATGAACATATTCTTAACGAAATGAGCTTGCCAAGCAACTTCCATGATGAAACGAACTTTGATACGAGAATTTTCGTTTGCACCGCAGAAAGTATCCATTACAAAAAGCTTCTTATTTGAAAGTTGCTCTACTGCAATTTCTTTCAAACTTTTCCAAGCTTCTGTAGTAACAGGCTTATTATCATTCTTATATTCTTCTGAAGTCCACCATACAGTATTTTCGCTAGTTTCGTCTTTAACGAAGAATTTATCCTTAGGAGAACGACCTGTATAAATACCAGTCATTACATTAACTGCACCTAGTTCTGTTTCCTGACCTTTTTCGTAGCCTTCCAAACCAGCCTTTGTCTCTTCTGCGAACAATTGTTCGTAAGATGGATTGTGTAGGATTTCAGCACCTACAATGCCATACTTGCTTAAATCTAAGTTTGCCATTTCTTTTGAATTAATTTAAATTGGTAATACTATATCTCTATTTTAATCTACTTTACCTTGGTTTCAAGTAATCCTTGTAAATCGAGTACAAAAGTAATACTTTATTTGGAAAGAAATAACATATTAAAGAAATTTTTCTTTAATTAGATTCGTTTTATAATTACATAACAATTTAACGTAGACATTGCGATTCATTTAAAAGAATTTTCGTTATTTTGCAAATTGGTAAGTAGGCAAGCAATGATAATAGTATTTGCTCATAAAAAGAGCTCAAGATTGGAGTATATTTTTTCCCGGATATTCAAAGATATATTGGGAGTTGAGTTCTTTTTTTCCACTAATAAACAGGAATTTATCAATTCACAATTACCATCTATCAATTATTCCACCGAAGATCTTAATAAAGGCATCTGGATTGTTCCCCATTCCTTATTATATGATATAGGTATTGAAAAAACAGAGATCGATAAAATTATTCTCTGGAAAAATATGCCAGCTTTCTTTTCACAAGAGAAAGGAGATATCCCTTTTGATTTATTTGCGGCAGCTTTTTATTTAATTACCCGGTATGAGGAATACCATTCAGTAGCACTCGATAATCACGGGCGATATCAATACACTAATAGTATTATAAAGAAAATGGGCTGCATTGAAGAGCCCATAGTTGATCAATGGGCTTATGCACTCAAAACAGAATTGCTTAAAGCTTATCCCGAATGCAAGTTCTTGCCACGATCATTCCGTTTTGTTCCTACGATTGATATTGACCATCCCTATCTTTACCGGAATAAAGGTTTTGCTTTAAATGCACTCTGTCTGATGAAAGATTTAATAAAAATGGATTTTTCTATTTTCAGAGAGCGTCTTTTAACCATTCTACATTTAAAAGAAGATATATATTTTAATTTCGAGTTCCTTCTCCAGCTTTATCAAGACCTTGGAGTTAAGGGACTTTTCTTTGTACACGTAGGACCTTACGGTAAATTTGACCGAAGATATATTTACGCATCTAAACGCTATAGAAAAGTATTAAGAAGGATAGCCGGAAAACATGAGGTAAATATCCATCCTTCATACATAGCAGCATTCAACAACCTACAGTTTTGTGAAGAAAAAATGGAGCTAGAGAGAATCCTGAGCAGAAGAATTGAAGCTAGCAGGCAGCATTTCTTACGTTTTAGGTTTCCTGAGACTTTCAGACAGTTACTGAGTGCAGACATTCACGATGATTACTCCGTTCTGTATTCTAATCAATATGGATTCCGAGCAGGAACAAGTATTCCATTTCCATTCTATGATTTAGAAAAAGAGCAGGAAACAAGTCTTATCATTCACCCAACTGCAGTTATGGATGTTAACTTGAATAGAGATTTCAATATGAATCCTCAGGAAGCACTTGAAAAGATTAAAGAGCTTGCTAAGAAAGTTAAAGCTGTTAATGGTGATTTCATAACTCTTTTCCACAATTCTTCATTAGCTGAAGATAGTTTTTGGAAAGGATGGAGGGACATGTATACAAAAATGATAGAACAAATCAAACAATAAATTATTTAATAAAAAAAACAATGAAAATTATCAATTTCGGTGAAACAAATTCTATCCTAAATCAGTACGTTTCAGAAATAAGAAACGTAGAAGTTCAAAACGACCGTTTGCGTTTCCGACGTAATATTGAACGCATCGGCGAGATTATGGCATACGAGATGAGTAAAGAGTTTACCTACTCAACCAAAAACATTCAGACTCCGCTGGGTATTGCCCCTACAAATACTCCGGATAACAGAATCGTTATCAGTACTATCCTTCGTGCAGGACTTCCTTTCCACCAAGGATTTCTAAATTATTTCGACACAGCAGAGAATGCTTTTGTTTCTGCATATCGTAAGTACAAGGATGCACTTAAGTTTGAAATAAATATTGAATATATTGCTTCACCAAGAATTGCAGGTAAAACACTGATTATTACAGATCCAATGCTTGCAACCGGGAGCTCACTGGAACTTAGTTACGGAGCAATGCTAACGAAAGGTCGTCCTGAAGAAATACATGTTGCATGTATTATTGCAAGCAAGCAAGCTCTTGAATATATTCAGAATGTTTTCCCTGAAGAAAAGACAACTATCTGGTGCGCTGCAATTGATCCTGAAATTGATTCTCATTCTTATATTATTCCAGGATTAGGAGATGCTGGAGATTTAGCTTACGGAGAAAAAGAATAATAGATATGTTTCAATAAAGGAGGCTATCAAAATAAAGTAAAATTAAGTCTCTGAAAATTGAATATTTAAAAACGGTCTCAGATAGGAACCCGAAAAAAGAGATAAAGAAGGGGCTGTTCATTGAACAGCCCCTTCTTATTATATTTAGTATAGATGAGAATTATTTGATTTCCCAGATTTCACCACTAAGCAAGAAATCTTCTAGTTTACGAATAGGTTTCTTTGCCTGAACGTCCTTTATTTGTGCATGTACACATTCTTCATAGCTAAGAGCCTCAACATCTCTAATTACTCCCAAAGCAATAGGAAAATCAGGCCCTTCCATTAAAGCAAGTTTCATATGAAGAGTATTATCTTCACAATGAGCATCATGTACAAGGATATCCTTTTCTGTGATACCATTTTCGCCCAAAGTCACCACTTTAAGACCAAATCCTTCCTGCATCAAACCTTTTTCATTGTTTTCGCCAAACAACATAGGTTGTCCATGCTTAAGATGAATTGCATTCTTAGCACGTCCTTCTTTCGTAGCAACAGCAGTATGACAACCATCATTGAAGATTACACAGTTTTGCAGAACCTCAACAACAGAAGCTCCTTTATGACGAGCCGAAGCTGTTAATACTTCTACAGAACACGGGCCATCTACATCCACACATCTTCCAAAGAACTTACCTCTTGCACCAAATATTAATTCTGCAGGGCGGAAAGGATCTTCGACTGTTCCATAAGGAGACGATTTTGATACAAATCCTCGAGGAGAAGTTGGAGAGTATTGTCCTTTAGTCAGACCATAAATACGATTATTCAGAAGAACCAAATTGATATTCACATTTCTGCGAATGGCATGGATAAAATGATTTCCACCAATAGCCAATCCATCACCATCACCTGAGATCTGCCAAACAGTCAAATCCGGATTGGCAACCTTTACACCGGTAGCAATTGCTGCCGCACGTCCGTGAATGGTATGAAAACCATAAGTATTCATATAATAAGGTAAGCGGGAAGAGCATCCAATACCCGAAATAACGGCTGTCATATTAGGAGCAATACCCAATTCAGCCATAGCCCTGTGTAATGAATTCAATAATGCATGATCACCACAACCCGGACACCAACGAACATACTGGTCACTCTTAAAATCTTTTGCTGTATATAATTGTTCGCTCATCTTACTTTTCCTCCATCAATTTTGTAAATTCTTCAACAAGTCTAACTACATTAAAAGGCTGTCCTTTCACTCTATTGAACTGGCAAATATCCAGTCCTGGAATTTTCATACGAAGAAGGCCGGCAAACTGTCCAAGATTTTGTTCTACCACTACAATTTTCTTAAATGATCTCAACACCTCTTCTGTATTCTTTGGTAGTGGATTGATGTATTGAAAATGAGCAAAAGCAACTTTCTTTCCCTCTTCATTGCATTTTTCAACAGCTGAATAAAGGTGTCCGTAAGTTCCACCCCATCCTACAACAATTAAATCGGCATCTTTATCACCTTGTACTTCAAGTTCGGGTATACAGTTAGCTATATAATCAATTTTAGCCTGGCGAGTCAGCGTCATTCTGTGGTGATTATCAGCATCGGTAGAAATAGCACTTGTAACAAAGTCTTTTTCAAGTCCACCAACTCTGTGCATAAAACCTTCCATACCAGGAGTAGCCCAGTAACGAACCTGAGTTTCAGGATTACGCATATAAGGTTTCCAAACCTCTTGCATCTCTTTCGTTACGTAATTTGGTTTAATTTCAGGATAATCCTTCAGTGAAGGTATTTTCCAGGCAGCCGATCCATTAGCAATATAACCATCTGTAAGAAGTATAACAGGAGTCATGTGTTCCAATGCTATCTTAGCTGCCATAAATGCAGAATCAAAACAATTAGTAGGAGAAGTTGCAGCAATTACAACCAATGGACTTTCACCATTGCGTCCGTATACAGCTTGTAATAAGTCGGTTTGTTCGCTCTTAGTAGGCAAACCTGTTGAAGGACCACCACGTTGAACATTTACAATAACCAAAGGCAGTTCTGCAATAACAGCAAGATTTATAGCTTCACTTTTAAGACAAACTCCAGGTCCTGAAGTTGAAGTCACAGCCAGATTTCCGGCAAAAGATGCACCAATAGCACTACATGCACCAGAAATCTCATCTTCACACTGAACAGTTACAACACCCAGCTCTTTCCATTTTGACAGATAATGTAGTATATCAGTAGCAGGAGTAATAGGATATGATCCTAAGAATAATTGAAGTCCCGACTTTTCAGCAGCAGCAACAAGCCCGTAAGCTGTAGCAAGATTACCATTTACATCTGTATAAAAGCCCTTTTCTTTTTCTCCTTTAGATTCAACAACATAAGTAGAAATAGAAGCATGTATGTTATGACCATAATTGTAGCCATCAGTCAAGACTTTGATATTTGCTTCGGCAATGGAAGGTTTTTTAGAGAACTTTTCCTGAAGCATGTGCATTGCATGATCCAATGGACGGTTAATCAACCAACAAACCAATCCCAGCGCAAACATATTCTTGCATCTTATAGCTGCTTTATTATCCAGTCCGCTATCTTTCAGACTCTCCTTGCACATAGAGGTAATAGGAGCATCTATAACCTGATTGTGAATGTTTAGTTCTGCAAAAGCATCATCAGTATTATAGAGAGCTTTCTCTAAATCCTTTTTAGTAAAGGAGTCTATATCGATAATGATAATAGATTGTGGAGTAAGAAACTTTGCATTTGTTTTTAATGCCGCAGGATTCATTGCAACAAGCACATCACATTTATCACCAGAAGTAAAAACTTTCTTTGCACCAATATGCACCTGAAAACCGGAAACTCCACTTATTGTGCCTTGCGGGGCACGAATTTCTGCCGGATAATCAGGAAACGTAGATATATCGTTCCCCAATACAGCCGATAAATTAGAGAAAATGTTCCCTGCTAATTGCATTCCGTCACCGGAATCACCACAGAAGCGAACTACTACTCTCTCTAATTCTTTAACTACAATTTCGTCTGCCATAACTTATCTTTTTCTTTATTTAAGATTTAATGTTGCAAGAAGCGCATAAATAAGAGTTGAAAGATGTTTAAACATCAACAATCCTCTTATTTATGCGCTTACAAATATCGGAAAGTTATTCGACTTAGCAAAATCTTTTCGAATTTATCAGGCATACAGCCATAAACTATTTAAATTCTCTTATCTCCCTTTCTTTATGGATTTTACAAAAATTATTCCTCATTTCCCATCGGCATTGACATACTGTCATCACTAGCCTTGTTCTGCTTGTTGTTTTTAGCACGCATATTACCAAAATTATAGGTAAGAGTAAAGCCAATCTTTCTTCCACCTCTCCAGTTTTCAGAATCCTGAATAAATCCGGTACCATAGGTAATTGTATGTTGTTTACGTGAATCCAGAATATCTCGTGCATTAATACTAAGACTAAACCTTTTATTCATAAACGATTTTCTTAAACCTGCATCCAGCATATAATTAGCCTTTTGAGTTCCTTGCGCCACCACTTGTTTCGCATTATAACCTCCGGTCAACTGCAAAGAAAAAGATTTAGGAAGAATAATATTAGCGATCATTCTTGCATTCCATGAAAAGTTCTCATCTGCATTACCAATCACAGGAGTTGTTTTTCCTGCTGGTAAATAGCTAAAGCCATCCAGTTTATAATAAAACAGATTCACTGTTGTAGTAAGATCTAATATTTTAAACAACTTATTTTTTCCTACTAGTTCAATTCCGGCAGAGGTTGTCTGCGCCACATTTTCATAGGTACTTTTCATCACATTTCCATCCAAATATCTAATGCTTTGAATTACATCATCGGTTGTACGGTAATAACCAGAGAAAGACAGCGTATGATTCTCCCAATTCTTTATATAATTAAGTTCAAGAGCATTTGAATATTCCGGATTCAATTTTGGATTACCAAAAGAGATATTAGTTGAGTCTGTAATATTCATAAAAGAGTTAAGCTGACCTCCCCATGGACGAGAAATACGTCTTGTATAATTCAACTGAATCTCATTATTTTCAGGCAAAGAATATGATATAAAAGCACTTGGAAACAGACTGAAGTAGTCCTTCTGAAATGGAGTACTTGCAAAAGTATAATCTTCCGACTTTGTATTCACTTTTGAGTACTCTCCACGCATACCAATCTGATATCCGAACTTTTTAATTCTTCCGGAATAAGTAGCATATAATGCATGAACATCCTGATTATAAATAAAACGGTTATATAAACTGTTATCAAATACAGCAGAGCTTTCTGACAATCCTGAATAAGTTTCAACAGGACTGTTTTCTCTACCTAAAGTACCTTTATAACCAGCTTCTAACTTCGCATTATCGTTAATCTTATTCTGATAATCCAACTGGAATTCCCAGTTATGATGATTCATATTATTAAGCTGACGTTGATAAGACGATGTAGTTTTGTCTGTAAAATAAGAGGTCTGATCGTATATACTGGTATTATCCATTCCCCATTTGTTATATGAAGCAGTAAAATCCAGATAACTATCTTTTGTAAAATCACGCTTATAACCAACCTCAAGATTTCCACCATTCATTGAATTATCCGAATTAGATGAACGGAAACTTTTATAAAATGAATTTGGGACATTACTTAAATAATTGATATTACTACTACTATTCATACCACCAAACATACCGAAACCACCTACTGTTAAATGATCTTTTTTAGTAGCATGATAGGTTACCCCACCTCTAAGGAATACTCCCGAGTGTTCACCATCCTGATCTGATTTAGTATTCAGATAAGTATCATCACTTGTACTTTCAGTTCCTTGCGTATTTGTTCTATTGGTATTTCCACCACCGGTTCTTTCGTGATGACGACGACCAACATTCCCATAAATATCAAATTTACTGCTACTATAATTGATATTGAAACTACCGTTATATCCCCCTTTTGAATCGGCACCTGCTTGTACACTACCAAAATATCCAGCTTTACGATCTTGCTTTAAAACGATATTAATAATACCAGCTGTACCTTCAGGACTGTATTTAGCAGAAGGATTAGTTATTACTTCAATCTTTTCGATATTCTCGGCAGGCATTTGTTCCAAGATCTGTGCTCTGTTGTCAGCAGACAGACCAGATGCTTTTCCGTTGATCCAGACTGTTACATTTGAATTACCACGAAGCGAAACATCGCCATCATTATTAACTTCTATTGAAGGTATATTGCTTAATACATCACTGGCTGAACCTCCTGCAGAAGATATATTCTGGTCCACATCAAACACCTTCTTATCAATTTCAAATCTCATCTGAGCTTTTTGGCCCACAACTTCTACCTCTTTTAGTACATGACTGTCTTCTGCCAAAGATATCTGATTCAGATTTACGCTCTTCTTCGATGAAATTGTAAATTCATTCTCATAAGCCTTATAACCAATGTATGACACATTAACAATGTAGGTTCCATCTTTCAACCCGCCCAAAACAAATTCTCCAGACTGATCGGTTACCCCACCTTTAACTAACGAAGCATTCGCTTTCGTCTTCACACTAACATTTACAAACTGCAAAGCCTCTTTCGTCTTTGAATCTATTACCTTTCCTTTAATAACCCCAAGCTCCCCTGAAGCCGCGTAACTACAAATACTGATTACCAGTAAAAGTATACCTAATAAAAATCTCTTCATTATCCAAATCTTTAATTTTCTCTTAAATATATACTCTTTTTTGATCGGCTTACAGAGCAAAGGTTTAAAGCATTGATGTTCTTTAACAAAGATTTTTTTTGTGCATATCAACAAAATAGATTACCTTTGTGCCTGCATTTCGGCCTTGTAGTTCAATGGATAGAACAAAAGTTTCCTAAACTTTAGATCCGAGTTCGATTCTCGGCGGGGCTACTTACCACCAATATTCCCCTGATAAACAATTCTTTAACAAATCAAAAATCATTTCACCAATCTTCGCCAGTTACTTTTCTGCGAATTGATAATAGACGGAACTTATTAAAAGAAAAATATTAAATTCGGAACTTGTTCTATTAATATTTATTAAGGTAATCGTTAAATTTATTATAGTAACCAGATACAAATTACGAAAGATATATTAAAGGTATAAGTTTATAAAAAACTGATAATCATATTATAAACATGACTTCAAATTTGGAAAGCACTTTTCTTTGTTTTATATTTGTAGCTAAACGTTTGATGTATTCGTAAGCAACAAACAGAACTATAAGATTGCTAAACAACTCTTGCACTGAGCTATCAGACACATTGATTATTAACATATAAACATATAACGATGAGAAGTCTTGCCTTTCAACCAGTCAATCTAAGCTTATTAAATTACCGCGCTTATTTATTAAGTTTTGCTTTTATTGCCGGCAATTTAATTTTTCCACAAATCTGTCACTTAGTTCCTGATGGTGGTAAAATGTTACTTCCAATCTATTTCTTTACATTGATTGCATCTTATAAGTTTGGAATCCGAATAGGGTTAATAACTGCTTTATTATCTCCATTATGTAACCATTTACTTTTCGGGATGCCACCAATCGGTGCACTTCCGGTACTACTAATAAAATCATCATTACTGGCAATTGCAGCCGCATGGATTGCTCAACGCAGCAAAAAAGTATCGCTACTCCTTATTGCAGTAACTGTTATTGCCTATCAATTCATTGGCAGCATTGCAGAATACGTAATTAGCGGTAGTCTTCCAATGGCTATACAAGATATCACTTTAGGCTTTCCTGGAATGATTATCCAAATTGTTTTTGGATGGTTAATTCTGAAATCATTGGCAAAATATGAATGCTAAAAGCTTTGAAGAGGTAATCGACAGGATTCTTCATCTTGAAATAAATGAGTCTTTCGACATGATTGTTGCAATAGCCAATGGTGGTATTATTCCGGCAGCTCTGCTCAATCAACGTTTAAATCTGGAAATACATCTTCTTAAGCTGAATTTAAGAGACAGTGAGCAACATCAGATGTATGATCAGCCCCAGTTACTGGAACCTATTGATTTTTGTTTTGAAGGAAAAAGAATTTTATTGGTTGAAGACCGTATAAAAACCGGTACAACCATTAAATATGCACAGCAGCTTCTTGCCGGAGCAGCTAAATTAAAGACATTTGCAGTAAATGGCAATGCAGATTATTGCCTCTATAATGAGAGTTGTTTTAAATTTCCCTGGATTTTATAAACAAGCAATATGGATAGACGAGATTTCTTACGATTAGTAGCATTGACAGGCCTTGCATCTACAGTAACGCCAAGTGAAGCTTTTGATTTATTGAAGCAGACAGGCGAAAACGAGGCAACTAAGCAGGCTTATGATATGGTAGCTGTAATGGGTGGCGAACCGGAAGTTATGTTCCGTCATGCCATTAAAGAAATGGGAGGAATGGGCAAATTTGTGAAAAAGGGTCAGAAAGTTTGTATCAAGCCCAATATTGGGTGGGATAAAGTTCCCGAACTGGCCGGAAACACGAACCCTAAACTAATAGGAGAGATAGTTAAACAATGCTTTGATGCAGGAGCTAAAGACGTTGTTGTTTTTGACCATACTTGCGATGACTGGCGTAAATGTTACAAGAATAGTGGTATTGAAGATGCAGCAAAAGAAGCGGGAGCTAAAGTTGTACCGGCACATGAAGAATCATACTATCGGACAATATCTCTTCCTAAAGCGAAGGTTTTAAAAACAGCCAAGGTACATAAAGCTTTATTAGATAGTGATGTATGGATAAACGTCCCAATTCTAAAGAATCATGGTGGTGCCAAAATGAGTATATCCATGAAAAATATGATGGGAATTGTATGGGACAGAGGTTACTTCCATGAAAATGACTTGCAGCAATGCATAGCAGATATCTGTTCCCTTGCTAAACATCCGGTTTTGAACGTTGTTGATGCTTACCGGGTTTTGAAGAGTAATGGTCCGCGTGGTAGATCGGCTGCAGATGTTGCTTTAGCAAAAGGACTGTTTATATCTCAGGATATTGTTGCAGTGGACACTGCTGCTGTAAAATTCTTCAATCAGATCGCAAAGATGCCTATAGAACAAGTTACTCACATTGCAAATGCTTCTCAGCTAAAACTGGGAAACATGAATCTGGATAAGATGAATATTAAACGAATTAAACTATAAATATGTTACGTAAAACCAGAATAGCGATAGCATTAATCATGTTATCGCTTATTACTTTTTATTTCATAGACTTTGCTGGCATTGCACCACATAAATTACAATTGCTGACTACTATCCAACTAGCTCCAGCCTTATTAGCATTAAATATTGGAGTTTTAATATTTCTATTTCTCCTCACTTTCCTTTTTGGAAGAGTATATTGTTCAGCAATTTGTCCTCTTGGAATATGGCAGGATGTACTGGAAACTTGTTCAAGGCTCTTCACAAAAAGAAAGAAATACAAGTATCTTAAACCTAAGAATTATCTAAGATATAGCATACTTATTGGAGTTGTTATAGCATTTTTCGCAGGCTTCACATTTTTATTAAGCTTACTCGAGCCATATAGCATTTTCGGACGCATGGCTTCTAGTTTATTCCGTCCCGTCTATCTTTATGGAAACAACCAGTTAGCAGGCGTATTAGGACATTTCAACAATTACAGTCTTTACGTTGTAGAAATAGTTATCCGAAGTATTTTCTCTTTTGTGATTGCCTCAATTAGTCTACTAATCGTATCATTCCTTGCGTATAAATATGGAAGACTCTATTGCAATACAATCTGCCCTGTAGGAAGCTTATTAGGACTTATATCCAAATATTCTATATTCAAAATAAAATTTAACGAAGATGCATGTAATAGTTGTGGCGCTTGTGCTGCAAAATGCAAATCTTCATGTATTGACATCAAAGAACATAAAATAGATCACAGCCGGTGCGTGGGATGTTTTAACTGTTTGCCTGTCTGCAAAAAGAAAGCTATAAAGTTCACTTATGCATTTGCATCCGCATCTGCAAAACAAGAAAATAAGCCTAACGACAGCCGACGAATGTTTCTGAGCATAACCGGAGCCGGATTAATTACCGTTCCTCTTTTAAAAGCTCAGAATGTAATGGCTTCATTAAGCAAAAACAAACCATACAAAAAGCAACATCCATTATCTCCTCCAGGATCTATAAGTGCAGACCATTTACTTAAGCACTGCACCGCCTGTCACTTGTGTGTAAGTCGTTGCCCATCTCATGTACTTAAACCAGCTTTTACTGAATATGGATTAGGTGGAATAATGCAACCAATGATGAGCTTCGAAAAAGGCTTCTGCAATTACGATTGTACTGTTTGCTCAAATACTTGTCCAAACGGAGCCATTTTGCCGCTTACCAAAGAGGAAAAGCATCTAACACAGATGGGGCGCGTTGTCTTTACAATGGAGAACTGTATTGTTTATAACGATGAAACAGATTGCGGTGCTTGTTCTGAGCATTGTCCTACACAAGCCGTTAAAATGGTAGACTACAAAGATGGATTAACCATTCCAAGTGTAAATCCGGATATTTGCGTAGGTTGCGGAGGATGTGAATATGTTTGTCCGGCTACTCCTTTCAAAGCTATAAATGTAGAAGGCAATGTGGTTCAGCTAAAGGCTAAACCTTTTAAAGACGAAAAAAACAAAGATGTAAAGGTTGATAGTTTTGGATTCTAATACAGCCGTTTAAAACAACGGGAAATTCATTTCTATTTATTGTTATCAACCTGTTATATAGAAAGAACGATTATATCATATAGATGCTACCTTGTAGCAAAAAAGATATAATCGTTCTTTCTATATTTCAGTCTTTGCTCTTCTCATCAAATTCAATTTTAAATAATCAAAGATCATTGGGGAATAGCATCATATTTGCACATCATATTAAAAAAAGCAGTACATTTGCAGTCCAAAACCAATCATTGAATTAATAATAGAGTGCTTAGTTATCAAATACTTAAACAATCACATACTTCCTGAAAAAGCAGAAGGTTAGTTGAGACCAAGCACCTCGTTGAAATTAAATAAAAAATGGAAAGTACTTTCAATATGCCTTTGTGGGTTTCAATTCCTTTTCTGATAATGCTTTTAGCCATTGCTGTAGGTCCGGTTATTTTAGGGAAATGGTGGGATAAAAATAAGAATAAACTTTTGGTATCTATTATTCTTAGTATTCCTGTAGTAATTTACATGTTGGAAAACGGACTTTCAACAAATCTTATAAACACCGTTGTTCACGATTATGTTCCATTTATTATTTTATTAGGTTCGCTATTTATTATTACCGGAGGTATTCATGTTTCCGGAGATATTAAAGCCACTCCACGAAATAACCTCTTATTTATGGGAATCGGTTATGTACTGGCAGCTTTTATGGGCACTACAGGGGCAGCCATGCTTCTTATTCGCCCAATGATTAACACCAATCAGGAACGCAAGTACACCACTCATACCATGTTATTCTTCATAGCCGCAGTAGCCAATTGTGGGGGACTTTTAACAGCACTAGGAGACCCTCCGTTATTTATGCTTTACCTGCGTGGGGCTGAGTTTTCCTGGTTCTTTACTTTATTTCCTGAATGGGCATTCACCGGTGTATTATTACTATCTATTTACTACTTTGTAGACAGATATTATTATAAAAAAGAAGAATGGATAGATCTTGCTGAAGATTCTATTCAACAACAGCCTATACGTGTTACAGGCAACATTAATTTCTTATTTCTGCTAGGGGTAATTCTTGCTGTTGCATTTATCAATAAAGGAAATATACCTGCTATGGAGCAAGAGAATACTCCGATATGGCTGGAATATATTCGTGAGATTATATTAGTAACACTTGCTGCTCTGTCTTTATTTTACACAAAGTCTGAAGTGCGCAAAGACAATAGTTTCTCGTGGACTCCTATTACTGAGGTAGCCTGTCTTTTTCTGGGCATATTTGTAACCATGTCGCCAGCACTAATCTGGCTTGCAAATAATGCAGTCAGTTTTGGACTAACAGAACCCCGTCAATTTTTATACGCATCAGGGGTTCTGAGTTCATTCTTAGACAATACACCTACAGCGGTTGCATTTTATGACTTAGCACGTGGTTTGGTTGCAGGTGGACTACCTCCATTCTTATCAGAATCAATAAGAGTTGCTGGAGTACCTGAGATTCTGTTGAAAGCAATCTGTGTAGGCTCTGTATTTTTCGGATCAATGACTTACATTGGAAATGGGCCAAACTTCATGGTAAAGTCTATTGCAGAAGAAAGAGGTATCAAGATGCCAAGTTTCTTTGCTTATATGTTTAAATTCTCACTGATAGTTTTGTTGCCTATCTATATTATTGTGCAACTGATATTTATATAAAATTACCAGAGCTGTAGAAGCACTATTTGCCCTGTTCACAATGAGAATTAATTGAATTTACTCTCTCCATAAAATTAAAAATGCAAAATTGATCTAGCAATCTAGCAGAGATCATTTAAACAACTGTATATTAACACAATGCAGGTGCTAGATCAAATTAAATTGATCTAGCACTGATCTAGCGATCTAGCACTTGTTTCGTCCTGATTTTGGCTGACCGTGTTTATTAATAACCAGGTATTGGTTATTAATAACTATGTACTCCATTCATTATTGAACTTTTAATAATTCCATTTTCAGGTTCATACTTATTCTTTTCACAATTCATAATGAATAGTTAATTGATCCTTGTACAAAAGAATACATTCTTCTGTACAGAAGAAATATATCTTTTGTACAAAACAAAGTATTCTTTTGTACAAGAGAATAAAAAAGATTGGAGTCTCTTTTATATAATAACCTAGATACAATTTATATAAGCCATAAGGCTAATTATCCCCAAAAAGAAAGGCTGCCCTTTGCAGAGCAGCCTTTACTATAAACTATATAAAAGTTCTTATTTACCTAGAGCTTTTGCATGCTTCTTAGCTTCTTTCTGTTGCATAACGTATGCAATAGGAGCCGAAACAAAGAGTGATGTAAGAGTACCAACAACGATACCAACCATCAATGCGAATGCGAAACTACGAATAGATTCAGCACCTAAGATGAAGATACATAACATTACTAACAATGTACAAATTGAAGTATTTACAGTACGAGCAAGAGTAGTATTCAATGAGTCATTGAACAACTCTGTACGGTCATGCTTAGGATACAAGTGGAAGAACTCACGAACACGGTCAAAGATTACCACCTTATCATTAATAGAATAACCAATGATTGTTAAGATGGCAGCAATGAAGTTTTGGTCAACCTCCATAGAGAATGGCAATCTTCCATAGAACAACGAGTATACACCGGCAATTATTACTGAGTCTACAACCAATCCCACAACAGAACCAACACTGAAAGATATATCTCTAAATCGTAGTAAGATATAAAGTCCGATAGCTAACAAAGAAAGAGCAACAGCAATTATAGCTCCGATAGTAATATCCTTCGCTACACTTGGTCCTACTTTCTGAGAGCTAATAATACTACCACCAGTACGGATATCAGGATTCTTAAATGTTTCAAGAGAAGTTCCTGGAGCCAGCAACTTATCTTTCACAGCATTATAAAGCTTAGTTTCAATTTCTGAGTCTACATTGCTTCCACTTTCTTCAATACGGTAGTTAGTACTTACACGAACTTTCTTTCCATCAGTACCAAGAGCAATAACAGTAACAGAAGCATCGCCAAACTCACTAGCCATTAATGTTCTCACTTGTTCTGGTTCAACTGATTTTTCGAACTGAAGTACATAATTATGTCCACCAGTAAAATCAATACTTGGACTCAATCCACGAAGTGCAAAAGAAACACAGCAGATTACCAAAGCAGTACCAAATACAAAGAATGATTTCTTATTAGAACCTACAAAGTTATAATTTGTATGAACGAATATCTTCTTAGAAAGATTGGAAGAGAATGTAAGATTCAGCAACTTATCTTTGTTCATGAAGTGTTCGTAAACCACACGTGTCATAAATACTGCTGTAAAGAATGAGCAGATGATACCAATGATTAATGTAGTTGCGAAACCTTTGATAGGACCTGTACCAAAATAGAACAGGATAATACCTGTAATAATTGAAGTAATGTTTGAGTCGAAGATTGCAGAGAATGCATTTGAATAACCTTCAGACAAAGCTGTTTTAACATTCTTACCAGCTCTTAATTCTTCTTTTGTACGTTCGTAGATAAGTACGTTCGCATCGACAGCAATACCAAGTGTCAATACCATACCGGCAATACCTGACAGAGTTAACGCGGCCTGGAAAGAAGAGAGGATACCTAACGTGAAGAACAAGTTAAATAGCAAAGCTGAATTGGCAATCATACCTGGAATGAATCCATACATGAAGCACATGAAGCACATCAAAGCAACAATTGCAACTAAGAAAGATATAAGACCAGCATTGATAGATTCCTGACCCAAAGATGGACCAATGATGTCTTCCTGAACAATGTGTGCAGGAGCTGGCATTTTACCAGACTTCAACACGTTTGCTAAGTCCTTTGATTCTTCTGGAGTGAAGTGACCTGAGATTTCAGAGTTACCACCAGTAATTTCACTATTTACATTTGGAGCTGAATATACATAACCATCCAAAACAATGGCAATTGCTTTACCAATATTCTGTTTTGTCATCAATGCCCATCTTCTTGAACCTTCAGAGTTCATAGACATGCTTACAGCTGGCTTTCCAAATTGATCATAAGAATCTTTTGCATCTGTTACTACATCACCTTCTAATGGAGCACGTCCGTTACGTTCTGTAGATTTGATTGCATAAAGTTCAAAAGTCTGAGCCTTCTTATCGCCATCAGCAGCTTTAACACCCCATTTCAATCTCAAGTCTTTAGGAAGCTGATCCTGTACTTGCTTCATAGCAAAGTATTTGTTGATAGCAGCTGTATCTCTATGATTAGCATATCCTACTATACATCCGTAACCATTGGTGTTAGGTTGGAAGATTGACAACAAAGGATGCTCTTTCTTAGCACTTGCCAATTGAGCGCTACTTGCTTTACCTTTTTCTTCTTTCTGAGCTTTTCCACCTTTCAATACAGCTTCAAGACTATCTTTTGCACTAACTTGTGCAACTGCTACAGCTGTAGTATCTTTTGCAGTAGTGTCGGCAGCAGCTACAGTAGTACCTTTACCTTCTGCAACCAAACGGATAGTATTATCAACTGCACTGAAATAAGGAACGATGTCTTTAGAATCATAAGTTTCCCAGAATTCGAGGTTAGCAGAACCCTGAAGCAATTTTCTTACACGTTCAGGTTCTTTGATACCTGGAAGTTCAACCATGATACGGCCCATCTGATCTGGTAAGCTCTGAATATTAGGCTGAACAACACCAAAACGGTCGATACGAGTACGAAGAACGTTATAAGAGTTATCAATAGCTGCTTTAACTTCTTCTCTAATTACTTTCTCAACGTCTGAATCAGAAGATTTCTGAGTAACCTTATCTTTTAACTGCTGAGTAGCGAATAATTCAGATAATCTGGCACCCGGCGCTAATTTATGATACTCTTTAACGAAAAGTGTGATAAAGTCTGACTGACTTTTTTCAGAGAGTTTCTGGGCAGAAGCTACAGCTTTATTGAATGCAGCATCTTCTTTATGGTCAGCTAATGCTTTTAATACATCGCCTACTGAAACTTCAAGCACAACATTCATACCCCCCTTTAGGTCAAGACCTAAACTAATCTCCATTTCACGACACTGTTTAAGCGTATAATTGCCCAACCACACTTTCTCAGTTGACAGTGAGTCAATGTACTCTTGTTCTAACTTCGGATCTCCTTTAGCATACTCTGCTGCCATTTTCATGTAATGGCGAGTAACAAAAGAGAAAGACAGGTAGAACACACATACAAGTGTGAGCAATACCGCAAAAACTTTTACAAGTCCTTTGTTTTGCATTTTTCTTTTAAATTTATATTACTTACTTTAATTAATTTATACTGCATACAATGCGCAAATATAGCTTTTTTTTCACTTTTATATATAAAGTGTAGCAAATATTTAAGTTACAAAGTGCATTTTGAACTGACAAAATATGTTATACAACAGTTCTTTGACAGTAAACAATAAATTAAAGGTCAAACATTACTATTGAAGTCCTCTGTTTTTTAACATTGGTTCAAGTTTTGGTTCAGCTCCGCGGAATCTTTTGTATAACACCATTGGATCCTCACTTCCTCCCTTTTCAAGCACATTTGTACGAAAAGCATCTGCTGTTTTCTTATCGAAGATACCATTCTCTTTAAATGCTTCAAAGGCATCAGAATCCAGTACATTTGCCCATAGGTAACTATAATATCCTGCAGCATATCCACCAATAATATGATTAAAGTAAGTAGCACGGTATCTTGGAGCAATCTCAGGAATCAAGCCATATTTATCCATTACTTTTTTCTCAAAGCCAACAACATCCAGATTCTTTGCATCTTTCAAATTATGGAATTCCATGTCAAGAATAGCAGCAGCCAAAAGTTCTGTTGTCATAAACCCTTGATTAAACAACATTTGTTTGTTTAATTTCTGAATCAGAGTATCCGACATCACTTCTCCTGTTTTATAATGTTTTGCATACATTTTCAATACTTCGGGTTCTGTAGCCCAATGTTCCATTATCTGAGATGGAAGTTCAACAAAGTCACGTGTAACATTTGTACCAGATACTCCTACGTAATTACATTTAGTTAAAAGTCCGTGAAGTGCATGACCAAATTCATGGAAAAGAGTCTGTACTTCATCCAATGTTAATAAAGAAGGAACGTCTCCTGTAGGTTTTGTAAAGCTGGCAACATTACAGATGATAGGACGAGATTCACCTTGTTGGTCTTTGTAATTATTCATCCATGCACCACCTCGTTTTCCCGCACGTGGGAAATAATCTACATAAAACAAGCCAAGATGTTTACCTTTGCTGTCTTTTACATCAAAGGCTTTAACGTCTGGGTGATAAACCGGTACATTCTTCACTTCAGTCAATGTTATTCCATAAAGCTTATTTGCAACAGCAAAAGCACCTTCACGAACATTGTCCAACTTGAAATAAGGTTTAAGCTCATCTTCATTCAGATTATATTTTTCCTGACGAAGTTTTTCAGAATAGTACCACCAGTCCCATCGAGCCAGTTTTTCACCTTTTCCTTCTTTATCCATCAGTTTTTGCAACTCAGCAGCTTCTTTTCTTGCATTTTCATTTGAGTACTTCCACAAATTATTAAGAAAATCCATAACTTTAGCTGAGTTCTTTGCCATATTCTTATCCAAAACAAAATTTGAATAAGTATCAAATCCAAGTAGATTTGCTTTTTCAAGACGAAGAGTTATAACTTTAGCAAGAATTGCTTTGTTATCATTCTTATCTCCTTTGTTTGCTCTATTAATATAAGCATTATAAATCTGTTCGCGCAAAGTTCTATTGTCTGCATATTGCAAGAATGGCAATCGGCTGGCATTGTGCAATGTAAAAATCCATTTACCTTCTTTACCGGCAGCTTTAGCATCTTCTGCAGCACTCTTTACCAACCAGTCGGGCAAACCTGCAAGATCTTTCTTATCACTGATAACTAATTGATAAGCATTGGTTTCATTCAAAACATGATTACCAAAATCAATTCCCAGAGTTGCTAATTCTTTATTAATTTCACGCAAACGAGCTTGTTTTTTATCATCAAGTGCAGCTCCCGAGCGAACAAAATCTTTATAAATAAGTTCTAATAATCGTTCTTGTTCACGAGTTAATTTTAATGATTTACTTTGAGAATATAATGTTTTTATTCTCTTAAAAAGAGCTTTATTCAGAGAAATATTATCACTATGTTCAGATAAAACCGGAGCCATCTTAACTGAAAGAGCTGTTAATGCATCGTTTGTTTCAGCTTCAGTCAAATTAAAAAATACGCCTCCTACACGACGAAGAATCTCACCACTGTTATCATAAGCTACTACGGTATTCTGAAACGTTGGCTTTGCCTTATTAGAAACAATTGCCTTAATCTGAGCATTCTGCTGACGGATACCTTCCAAAAAAGCAGGTTCATAATGTTCTATCTTTATCTTATCAAAAGAAGGAGCATTGTACAAGGTTTTAAACTCCGAAAGAAAAGGATTTGGGTCTGTCTTAACATTACCTGCATACGAGTAAGTCATACTACAAATAGATAAAATAAATACTATTTTCTTCAAGTCCATATTATAAATGTATTAAAGGGAATAATTGAAAAATCACTTTTTTATAGCAATATAACACCAGATTGGATAATGATCAGATTCTTTAATACTATTATCCACCGTACAGTTATATGCTGTTAAATTTTTGCTTATAAGGATATTGTCTATTCTAAAATAGAACATATGTTGATTGTAGGAAATTCCCAATCCTCTGCCCGACTGGGTAAACGCGTCATCTAAATCCTGAGCAATTACCCGGTGAGCATAAGAAATTGGAGTATCATTAAAATCACCGCAAACAATCATTGACCGATGCTTGGAAGCTGCAATTTCCTTTGAAACGGCCTTTGCCTGTAAAGAACGAATAGCAGACGCTTCTGCAAGTTTCTTCACTAAATGCCGCACTCCTCTTTTAACTTTTCCGGCTTCTGGTTCCTTTATCATATCTACATAAACATCCTTATCCTCTTTAGTCAGCTTATTTGATTCAAGATGATTATTAATAACCGTCACAGTATCTTCTTTAATAAGAAGTTCGTAGATAACAGAACCATTATAGGTACTTTTATATTTAATAAGACGTGATGAGAGTATAGGAAATTTTGAATAACAAGCCACCCAGTTACCGTTTCCCACAGCACTCACATTCGTTTTTTTATGGTACGGATAATCACTTAAAGCACTATTAATACCTTTTTCTGTAAGATGCGATTTATCTGATGAAAACTGAAATTCCTGCAAGCAAATTATATCGGGATTCTTTTTCAGAATATATTCGAGAATAAGATTAGGATCTGTTTGAGTATGCTTTTTCAACTTATTAAACCCCATTACATTATAAGAAAGCACTTTTATGCAATACCCGGGTATCTTATCTGTACGAGAATTTATTGGTATATATGTGCGAATCTGCCCAAAGCATAAAATAAAGCCCAAAGCAGATATCAATGCTAATTTAGGATAAGTAAAAATCCAGAAAATTAGAAAACAAAAGTTTATTAATAAGAAAACAGGAAGTATAAGTCCGAAACACGATAATACAGGGTGCACAGTAGGATTAATAAGCCATGGACTATACGCAGAAAATAAAAGTAGCCCTACAAAGAGCATATTTACTGCTACAATCGCGTAAATTAAAGCTTTACCTAAATGCTTCATAGCTATCTTTTACTTGCATCGAACAAGCTCTTTTTCTCTTCAGTAGTCAGACTTTCATAACCGGATTTTTTCAATTTATCAAGGATTCTGTCTACTTCATCACTCTGAGCTTTCTTTTTTGCATTATATTCATAATCCTTATTTTGGGGACTATTGTTATAATGCACAGACATTTTTGGCTTTCTTGTTCTCTTAAAAGCATTTCCGGAAAACAAAGAAATAAACCAATCGAGTATTTTATTTATCCACGCCGTAATGTCATGACCTTTGCTTAAACTTGCGGCAAACCATAAACCGGCAAGTGCACCACCTAAGTGAGCTATATGTCCGCCAGCATTATCCGAAGTTATAAAAAGGAGATCGGAAAGAATCATGAACAAAGCTATAAATTTCAGTCTTACTGCACCAAAAAACAATAAACTGACCTGATATTCCGGTTGCTTATAAGCCGTTGCTACAACAATAGCAATAACAGAAGCCGAAGCACCCAACATGTACGATTGTTCAATAGCTCCGCTGAAATAAGGAAACACATTAAAAGCAATCATATACATAATAGCTCCGCAAATGCCTCCTAATACATACAATCCACGAAGATGTTTGGCCGAGAAGAAGTAAAGGAAGAGTTGTCCAAACCAATACAGCCATAGCATATTAAATAGAATATGCATCAATCCGGAATGCAAAAACATATAAGTAAATATACTCCAGGGCTGAAGCAAGAAGTTATGCAGAGAAGCCGGCATTTCTCCAAATAAAAGAAAGTCTCCGGCACTTCGGTTAAAAAGCGTCAGAAATATAGTAATCAGAGAGGTTAGGATAAAAACTCCTGCATTTATATAAATAAGCTGAATATAAATATTCCCTCTTTTAAAATTTTCTTTTAAATCAGTAATAATATGTCCCATCGTTACCTTTGTTTTTCTTCTTTTTCCAATACATAATCAGAATAAAGCCAAAAATCATACCTCCCAGATGAGCAAAATGAGCAACATTATCTGCAGGATTATTAGCAATTCCTTCCATTAGTTCGATGATTGCATATCCTGCAACGAAGTATTTTGCCTTTATAGGGAAAGGAATTGGAATGATGAACATTCTCTCATTAGGAAATAACATTCCAAATGCAAGCAAAATAGCATAAACAGCTCCCGAAGCTCCTACAGTATTCATTAAATTCAAATACTGAGCCATCGGTACAATCATGCCTTCGCCCAAATCAACTTTATCATAAGCCGACAGTTGCACTGCATATTGAATGTACTGCACCAGTTCCTGAATAAGACCGGCACCAATACCGCAGGCAATATAATAAAAAAGAAATTTTTTAGGGCCCCAGATCTGTTCCAATATGCGTCCAAACATCCAAACTGCAAACATATTAAAGAAGAGATGTGTAAAACCTCCATGCATAAACATATAAGAGATGAGCTGAGCAGGATTAAAATCATCTGCCATAAAAAAGTGCAAACCAAGATATGTAGATAAATCAATACCATACCTCGTTGCTACTACTCCCCCCAGGAAGAATAAAACGTTTATTATTATCAGATTTTTTGTTACCGGTGGCATATAAATTCATTAAGTTATTAGTCCGTTACAGACGTATTATTACTACAAAAGTAGTAAATAATTCTGTTTTAGAGCATAAATAGCCAATTCTATTAGATTTTTTTCAATTTCCGTCTGTTTTTTTTAAGTTTAATATTTGATATATTGTTTTGATAGCCTATATTTGTGAGGATTTTCGATTTATCTTTTAAGTTACATATATTAATTAATCATTTACGAATTATGAATAAAGCAGAACTTATTAATGCTATCGCAGCAGGATCAGGCTTGAGTAAGGCAGATTCAAAGAAAGCTCTTGACGCTTTCATCACAAGTGTATCAGATACTCTTAAGTCAGGTGAAAAAGTTTCTTTAGTTGGTTTCGGAACATTCTCTGTTAGTGAAAGAGGTGAAAGAACAGGTATCAACCCTTCTACTAAAGCTCCTATTACTATTCCTGCTAAGAAAGTTGCTAAATTTAAAGCTGGTGCAGAATTAGCTGACGCTATTAAATAAGCCATCCTTAGGAAATAAAAAAGGAGATGCAAGAGTTTGCATCTCCTTTTTTTTATATCTGAAGCGAAAGTATTATCTTTGCACACTCATAACATCTCATTTAGAAACACATACAGATATGAATATAGAAAACAAAATAGCAGAATCGGTCATCAACGGACTGAAAGCGCTATACGGACAGGAAGTATCAGCTGCACAGGTACAACTGCAGAAAACCAAAAAAGAGTTTGAAGGACACCTTACATTGGTTGTGTTTCCTTTCCTGAAATTATCAAAGAAAAAGCCGGAAGAAACTGCACAGGAAATCGGCGAATACTTATTAGCTAATGATTCTTCTATTTCAGCTTTCAATGTAATCAAGGGATTTCTTAATCTCACAATCGCTTCTTCATGCTGGGTTGAGCTATTAAACTCTATTCATGCAGAAAAACAATACGGAATTATTCCTGCTAATGAGAATTCTCCATTAGTAATGATTGAATATTCTTCTCCAAACACCAACAAACCTCTTCACCTGGGCCACGTACGTAACAACTTGTTAGGTCACGCTCTTGCAAACATCATGATGGCTAATGGTAATAAGGTGGTTAAAACAAACATTGTTAACGACCGCGGTATCCATATCTGCAAATCCATGCTGGCATGGCAAAAATACGGAAACGGAGAAACTCCTGAATCATCTGGCAAAAAAGGCGATCACCTTGTAGGAGATTACTATGTTTCTTTCGACAAACATTATAAAGCTGAATTAGCAGAACTGCAAGCTCAAGGCCTTAGCAAAGAGGAAGCCGAAGCACAGTCTCCATTAATGAATGAAGCTCGTGAGATGCTCATTAAGTGGGAAGCTGGCGATCCTGAGGTTAGAGCGCTTTGGGAAATGATGAATGAATGGGTTTATGCCGGATTCAATGAAACATACAAGAAGCTAGGTGTAAGCTTTGATAAGATATACTACGAATCAAACACTTATCTGGAAGGAAAAGATAAGGTAATGGAAGGTCTTGAAAAAGGTTTCTTCTATCAGAAAGAAGATGGTTCCGTATGGGCCGATCTAACCGGAGAAGGACTTGATCATAAGCTTTTACTTCGTTCGGACGGTACTTCTGTTTACATGACTCAGGATATTGGTACTGCAAAATTACGTTTTGCTGATTATCCAATCAACAAGATGATTTATGTTGTTGGTAACGAACAAAACTATCACTTCCAGGTTCTTTCTATCTTACTCGACAAACTAGGTTTTGAGTGGGGAAAAGGATTGGTACACTTCTCTTACGGAATGGTTGAGTTGCCTGAAGGTAAAATGAAATCTCGTGAAGGAACAGTGGTAGACGCCGACGACTTAGTTGAAGAGATGGTTAGCACAGCTAAAGAAACATCCAATGAACTTGGAAAACTGGATGGTTGTTCTGAAGAAGAGGCTAACAACATTGCCCGCATTGTAGGAATGGGTGCGCTTAAATACTTTATCTTAAAGGTTGATGCCCGCAAGAATATGACCTTCAATCCAAAAGAATCTATCGATTTTAATGGTAATACTGGTCCG
This sequence comes from uncultured Bacteroides sp., assembly GCF_963675905.1. NCBI lineage: Bacteria > Pseudomonadati > Bacteroidota > Bacteroidia > Bacteroidales > Bacteroidaceae > Bacteroides > uncultured Bacteroides sp. The sequence goes on from NZ_OY780936.1 coordinate 3,079,273, forward strand.
TTTATCCAATATACCTATGCACGTATTCAATCAGTTTTGCGTAAAGCTACTGAAGCAAATATCATAATTCCTGAAACTCTGCCTTTGAACGTTACATTAAGCGAGAAAGAAGAAGGATTAATCCAGATGTTATCTGAATTTGCAGGGGTGGTAAAACAAGCAGGGACAGACTACAGTCCGTCTGTAATTGCAAATTACACTTACGATCTTGTTAAAGAGTACAATCAGTTCTATCACGATTTCAGCATTCTTCGTGAAGAGAATGAAGATTTAAAAGTATTCCGCCTTGTTCTTTCTGCCAATATCAGTAAGGTAATTAAACTGGGAATGGAATTACTTGGAATAGACGTTCCGGAAAGAATGTAAGATTATACCGAACCTAAGGAATTTATTCCTCAGTAATTTATAAAAACCTGCAGAACTAAAATTGCTTAGTTCTGCAGGTTTTCTTCTTTTAATGTATGTCTTTCCAGATTTTAGTCTAGGACAAACAAATAAGTATTCGTTTTATATCCTTTAGGTAACAGCAATAACAGCCTAAACAAGAAGAAAAACAGCAACTCTTATCCGCTTTTAAACTTTAGATAACACCAACAACTGCCTTAGCCCACCTTAAAAAAAAAGTCTGCCAGGCTAAATGCCCAACAGACTTCTCAGTATATATAAATTTAAAAGAAGTTATTGATTATTTCTTTTTTGCATAACGTCCACGCTTCGGAGTAGCAGGCTTTTCATCTTGTATTCTAACGATTTCAAAGCATGTAGCAAGATTCAGATCTTGTGGTACAACATCTTTAGGAATCTTATAATTTGTACCCTTAAAAGCAATGTAAGGACCAAATCGTCCATTCAGAATCTGAAGTTCCGGTTCTTCATCAAAAGTCTTAATAATCTTTTGTGCTTCAGCAATACGTTTTGCTTCAATCAGCTCTATAGCTTCCTCTAAAGTAACCTCCATTGGATCAGCTCCCTTTGGAAGAGAAATAAACTTAGCATTATGACGGATATAAGGTCCAAAACGACCTGTTCCAATCACAACCGTTTTATCTTCAAAATCGCCTAAAGTGCGAGGTAGCTTAAATAGTTCGAGCGCTTCTTCCAAAGAAATAGTTTCCATGGATTGTCCTTTCTTCATCTGAGCGAAACGAGGCTTTTCTTCATCGTCAGCCGAACCAATCTGAACAACCGGTCCATAGCGGCCAATCTTTACTGAAACAGGTTTGCCGGTAGCAGGTTCTTCACCAAGCATACGCTCGCCCACTTTATGTTCAGTCTTTGTAGCTAACGTTTTCTCTACAGAAGGATGAAACTTAGAATAGAAATCTTTCATTGTGACCGTCCATTCCTTTTCACCATCTGCTACATCATCAAATTCTTTTTCCACACTTGCGGTGAAATTATAATCAAGAATATCAGGGAAGTATTCGGTCAGGAAGTCGTTTACAACAGTTCCGATATCAGTTGGGAAAAGTTTAGATTTCTCAGCACCTACGGTTTCTGTTTTAGTAGCCTCCACTACAGAAGAATCACTTAACAATAGTTGCTCATAGGAGCGTTCTTTTCCTTCTCTATCTTCCTTTATAACGTATTCACGCTTCTGAATAGTAGAAATAGTTGGAGCGTATGTAGATGGACGACCAATACCAAGTTCTTCCAGTTTACGAACAAGACTTGCTTCTGTATAACGAGCAGGATGCTGAGTGAAGCGTTCCGTTGCAACGATATCTTTTCTTTCCAGCTTCTGTCCCTTTTTCATAGGAGGAAGCAAACGGCTTTCAACTTCCTGTTCATTGTCTTCATCATAAGACTCTTTATAGACACGAAGGAAACCATCGAATTTTACAACTTCGCCCACTGCAACAAATTTTTCTGATGCATTATTCAGAACAATTGTAGCTGTAGTTTTTTCCAGTTCGGCATCAGCCATTTGTGAAGCGATGGTACGCTTCCATATCAAATCATAAAGTTTCTTCTCCTGAGCAGTTCCGTCAACAGCTTGTTTATCCATATAAGTAGGACGAATAGCCTCGTGAGCTTCCTGAGCACCTTTACTCTTTGTTTCGAAACGACGAAGCTTCACATACTCTTCGCCCATTATATTTGTAATAGCATCTTTGCTGCCAGAAACTGCAAAATCAGAAAGATTCACAGAGTCGGTACGCATATAGGTAATCTTTCCAGCCTCGTAAAGTTTTTGCGCAACAGACATAGTCTGAGCCACAGTGAATCCGAGTTTGCGAGCTGCCTCCTGTTGCAATGTTGAAGTTGTAAAAGGTGCAGCCGGACTCTTTTTGAGCGGACGCATGCTTATATCTTCTATTGTAAAGGTTGCATTCTTACAAGTTTCAAGGAAAGCCTTAGCTTCTTCTTTTGTTTTCAGTCTTCGGCTCAACTCCGCTTTCATCTCTACAAACTTACCATCCTGATCAGGAACCATAAAGATTGCAGTAACACGATAAGCAGCTTCAACTTTGAAAGCCTGAATTTCGCGTTCACGTTCCACAACAAGACGTACAGTTACAGACTGTACACGTCCCGCAGACAATGCCGGTTTAACTTTTTTCCAAAGAATAGGGGATAATTCAAAACCCACGATACGGTCAAGAATTCGACGAGCTTGCTGGGCGTTAACCAAATTAAGGTCTATTTCTCTAGGCTGTTCAATAGCCTTTAAAATTGCAGACTTAGTAATTTCATGAAAAACTATTCGTTTAGTATTTTCCGGCTTCAATCCCAGGACTTCATACAAGTGCCATGAAATAGCCTCTCCCTCGCGGTCCTCATCGGACGCAAGCCATACAGTCTCTGCATCTTTCGCTTCGGCCTTCAATTCACTAACTAGCTTCTTCTTATCAGTAGGTATCTCATACTTCGGCTCGAAGTTGTTATCAACATCAATACTAAATTCTTTCTTTTTTAAGTCCCTTATATGACCATAGCTTGAAAGAACCTTATATTCTTTTCCCAAGAATTTCTCAATTGTTTTAGCTTTAGCAGGAGACTCGACTATTACAAGGTTTTTTTGCATAATATACTCTTTTGCAATTAGAGGAAACTAATCTTTTACTTCTGATAAACAGATTACTTCCATTTGATTTTGCTCGCAAAAGTAGAAAAAACTTATTTCCCTACCTTATAATAAGAGAAGAATCTATTATTTTTTTACGAAAAAACACTCTTTTTATATTATAAGGTAAGGAATATAACTAAAATTGGAAAGATAAACCACCCAGAAAATTTATTCCCTGAACAGGATATGAATAGCTATATTGATAATCCTGATTCAGCACATTATTGATACGTGCGAAGATAGATACACCTTTAAACAGATTGTATGTAGCTCCTAAACTTAGATTATTCACGGGATCGAGTTTACGCTTTACAGACATAACGGTTGTAGGTACTGAACTTCCAATCACAGCAAAATCACTTGCTGAAAGTTTAGGGAAAATAAAAAAGTCAGATATTACATCATTACGTCCAACATATGTATATCCTACATTAATCATAAGTTCCGGAAGTACTTTTATATCCGCATTAAATTGTAAATCAAACTTTGGCTTCATCAATAAATAAGAAGCATCACTATTTCTCCATGAATAATAAACTCCTTTTAATGATAAATCGACAATTCCTTTATAATCGTATTTCAAATTAGAGCCGATATAAAAATGTTTGGTATCATCAACAGAAATATAAGACTTGGCTACATCAAAGTAATTAATCATCATATTATTAAAGTTCAAATCATCCGTAACAATCTTATACCCTGCAAAAGCATTAAACCAAAAACCAGAACCAACATTGGCTTTTAATCCTAAAGTTGCGTCTAGCTGATTATATGAATCATTCACCTGACTGAAATAAGCATAAGGATTCATATTCATTATTCTGCGAAGATCATTAAGTTCTCTACCCCCACCTACTTTCAGATAAGCAACATAACTATTTGAGAAAAGGTACTGAGCATCCAGATCTGGAGAAAACTGAATTGTTTTTCCTTTACCAGAAGAGTAATCAACGTGTGCGCCCAATCGTAGTTTCCAGGAATCATTAGAGAACCCATAATATGGATTTAATTCCAAAGAGGTGTAGCTTTTGTAACCTAAAGACTTATTAAATACATTATTCATTTCAGCATTAATACCTACACTTTGATTCTCATCAATTATTCCATAAACACCACCCTTTGTTCTTAATATAGTCTCACTCAAAGACGCTGAATCCGGATAAGCTAGTTTGGAAGATATTAAATTAGCCTCAGCCTGAAACTGTAAAGGCAGGTCTTTATCTACAGATTTAATACCTACATGCATACCCCATTTTGAGAAATGCTGTTTATCTGTAGACTGATGAAAAAAAGCCTTAGTAGCATCTAAGAACGGATGATAATTGAAATTATCAGATCCCAGGTTAAGAGTAGCATCAAAAGTCAGCTTATTAAATAAGTGCTGATAATCAACATCCAGGTTTGTACGGTAATAACGCGACTTCCAATCCCTATTTGCATAAGTGGTTTCGAATATTTCCGGCAATTTCAAAGTTGCATTCATGCCGTCCAGACTAGCAGATACACCCAGATTGTCTCGTTTGGAGATATTAAACAAATAATTAACCTTGGCATCCACATTCCCATTATTACCATATCCCAAACGAGCATATCCACGATTTGCCTTAGCCTGATCCAAATTAGAGGTAATTGGTTTCATTACATAATCCAGCGATTTGAAAGGCATTACCGATGTATTATATTCAATCTCCTTTTTGCTGACTGAAGGTTCCTGCACTTTGGGAAGCACATTCACTTTAGAAGCATCCATAATATCAGGATTATACTCTTTTTCTACAACAACTACACGGTTAAGCGTAGAATCTTTCTTGGCGGTCTGACCAGCCGCAGTAAGCGAAAAGGATAAAAGAGCTGCAGCAAACAGCATATTATTTCTTTGTTTCATGTTCAATCCTTATTTTAGTTTTGCCAACCTACTATTAATCATCTCCTGAATATCATCTTTCTCTGTATAATTTTGTTGCAAGCTTAGCAAATATTGTTTTGCATCAAGCTTTTTGCCCATTGAATCATAAACATCAGAGAGCAATACAAAACTGCGAGCCAGCCAATAGATGTGAGGAGTACTTTGATCAACATAGTTCAATGCTTCTTTTTCAGCCAGAGCAGTCTGCCCCATATTAAAATATAGCTGAGCTAGCAAATATTTAGCTTCAGCACCATAAAGGGTACGGGTATCTTTCGCCAAAGTCTGCAAATCCTTAATCGCAGCTTTGTCTTCGTTCAGTGATGAGTAAGCTTTTGCTCTGTAATAAGTAGCCTCGTTCACAAGTTCCGGTGTAAGCTTCTTATTAGATAACAATTCCGTTGCAGCATTAATGGCATCTTTGCTTTCTCCTGCAAAATAAGAACTACGAAGAATTCCAGTCTGAGCAAGAGAGAGATTTTCTACAGTTGAAGCTTTTTCTTTCAATCTCTTATAAACAGGTAAAGCTTCCTGGTATTTCTTCTCATTCATCAGCAAAGAAGTATTTATAACCATAGCTTCCTCAGTGAACTCATTATCAGGATATTCCAAAACCTTTCCTGAATGTTCCAATGCCAAAGCTGCATTCTTCTGATCTGCATAGATTGCAGATAAGTAATAATGAGCATTCGGACTGAAAGCACCGGCTGGGAAACTTTGCAGATAAGAAATAAAACTGTTTTTGGCATTCTCTACATTCCCTTTCATGTAGACTTTCTCTGCAGCCTGATAAGTGAGAGAATCCTGCTCTGTTACATCGAAAGTACCCATTCCTGATACAGACTGAGTAAAGGTAGCAAACTCACCAACTTTATTCAAATCAACATAAATAGATTTCAGATCACGCATTGCCATACGCGCTTCATCACTTCCGGGATAATCTGTAATCACCTTCTTATACGCCTGAATAGCCTGATCGTAATTATCATTCTGGTAATATAAAAGTCCTATTTCGCTTGCGCCTACTTTACTCATTTCACTGGATGGGAAACGATCGAGCAATTCCTTGAAAGAAGCAATGGCCTGTTGGTTATTTCCTTGCATAACATAAGCACGACCTCTTTCATAAAGCGCATTATCAAGATATTGTGAAGAAGGATATTTCTGCATTAACTGATCGAGCAACAAAACTTTCTCAGCATAATTTTTCTGCAATCCGGCAACAAAAGCATCCTGATAAAGAGCATAATCACCAGCCGACTGATCAGTTAAAACAGCTTTCGCATAATTCTTTCGGGCAGTAGTAAACTCTCTATTATAGAAGTAACAATCACCAATACGATTATAAGCATCGGCAGATACTGTTTTTTGATCGGCACTATTGTTCTGAGCTACGTATTTTTGAAACCAGTTCAATGCAGAAGAATAATTCTTTTGCTTGAAATAAACATATCCCATATTATAGTGAGCCAAGGGATACATTTCCGTTCCCTTTGCTTGAGTCAACTGAAGATAATTCTGGAAATCTTTTCCGGCCTGAGAGAAATTCTCCTGACGATAATAAGCTTCACCTCTCCAATAATAAGCATTCGCCTTTGTCTGTGAGTTGTACTGACCAATCTCGAGTGAGCGATCAAAATAAGTGATAGCTTTAGAGAAGTCGGCATTTGCAAAACTTTCAGTTCCCAACTGGAATAAGATATTCTGTTTAGCCTCCATAATGCGAACACTTGGTCGAGATATCTTTTCTATGGACTTCAATGCTGCAGCATAACTCTTACTACCCATGTAGACTTCTACCAGATAATCACTCACTTTTTCTGCGTAAACAGAAGAAGGAAATTCGTTCAAGAATCGTTCAAATACCTTCACCGATTCGCCAAAAGCAGAGTAAGAAGTTTCGTGAATAGACAAAGCATAGTTATAAAAGGCAAGCTCTTTAACTTTCAAATCAAAATCGGATGCAGAGGCTTGTTCAAAAGCCATTCTTGCTTTACTCTTTTCTGATAACTGCAGATAAGAGAAACCTAAATGAAGATATGCATTCTGAGTAAGAGCGTCTTTATCTGATACAACCTTGCCCAAAGTCTCGGCTGCCTGAGAATAAACATTCGTTTCATAATAAGAGAGACCTAATAAATAAAGAGCTTCTCTTGAAGGAGTATCCGTTGAAGCAAGATATTTATTAAAAGCATCTATAGCTTTGGAATATTGTGCAGAATAATAGCAAGCCTCTCCCAGGATTCGTTGAAGCTGAGTAACTTGTTTACCTTGCGGATATCTGTCTATACATTGTTGCACTTCTTTTGCTGCATCTTCATATTTACCTAGCTTCAGATAAATTTCGCCAATAAAAGCAGGTACCAATTCACCATAAACCAGATCTCCCTTCAATGAAAGAAAACCTTTTAGTGCAGTATCATATTCTTTCTTGGTATAATCTATATAAGCCAGATAATAAGCACAATCGAAAGAATATTTAGTTCCCGTATATTGCAAAGTTCTGAACCAGGTGGCTGCCTGAACCAGATCTCCTTTCTGCATATTAGCCATAGCCATGCGGAAAGTAACATCCTGGCACTCTTCTTTGCTTAACTCTTCAGGATTACATTTATTAAAAAGCTCAACTGCAGCTTCATAATCTCTATCAAAATAATAAGCAGAAGCTATTAAAGAGTTAATCCGGTTAGCATAATGCGAATCAGGATATCTATTCAAATAGTTACGCAACTGGGCTATCCGGTCTGTCTCATTCAACTCATAGGAGGTGCATACAATCATATATTCTGCCTCCTGAATTAAATCAGCGCTTTCCTTTTGCTGAACAAATGTTTTCAATACCTGGCGGGCCGATGAATAATTCTTCTGTTGGAAAAGCTCTTTCCCATTTTCGAATGAACGAACATACGAGTAAACTGGTGAGGATTGCTGAGCTGCAACAACTATCGGAAAGCCGCAAACAAATTGAAATACAAGCAGGGTTCTTCTTATTCTCATAACAATAGTTTTTACAAAAATACAACCTTCCATTAAGTAAGCAATAGGAATGATGGTAAAAAAGCTAAAAAAAAGGTATACAGACGCTTAACAAAAACAGGTAGATTTATATCCTATCGCTTTTAACTTCTATTAAATCCGGAAAGATAAACAATATTATCAACTCTTTGTCTTTCTGAATGTTATATATATTATACCAGGAAACTTAGCTGAAAATTCTTTCTCCAATACACATTAACATACGAAATAACCTTTTAACATGGAAACAACTGATTTAGGCAAATGGCATAAACTTTCGGCTTATCAGGAAAAAGTTGATGGGAATAGCGTTCGCTGCCATATCTGTCCCCATAACTGCATAATTAGTGAAGGGAAAGTGGGAATTTGCAAAACAAGAGTGAACAAGGAAGGTATTTTATACTCCATTGCCTACGGTAATCCCTGCTCTATAGGTATTGACCCTATTGAAAAGAAACCCTTGTTTCACTTTCACCCGGGAAAAAGAATCTTCTCACTTGCAACAGCCGGATGCAACTTCCGCTGTCTCAATTGCCAAAACTGGGAAATCTCACAATCTTCTCCGCTCGATTTAAACCATTATGACTTGATGCCGGAGGATGTAGTAAAACGTGCCATAGCTCACGGCACAAATTTAATTGCCTTTACTTATACAGAACCAACAGTCTTTTACGAATATGTATACGATACTGCTCAAATAGCACATGAAGAGGGATTAAAAACAGTTTTTATCTCTAACGGCTTCATCAATCAGCAACCACTAATTGATCTTTGTCCATTTCTTGATGCAGCAAATATTGACCTGAAATGTTTCGATGATGATATTTATCGGAAACTGGATGGAGGAAGGCTCCAACCGGTACTAGACACCCTAAAAACACTGAAAGAAAAAAAAGTCTGGCTGGAAATTACCAATCTTCTTGTGCCTACTTTCACAGACAACAACAAGATGATTGAAGAAATGTGTAAATGGTTGGTCGATAATGGTTTTTCTGACACACCACTTCATTTCAGCCGATTCTTTCCCAATTACAAATTAATGGACTTACCGCCAACACCAGAAAAGTCACTTATCCAGGCTAAAGAAATTGCAGAAAAAGCAGGAATACAGTATGTATATATCGGAAATATCCCAAGTGTTCACGAAGAAAACACCTATTGTCCGCAATGCAAGCGTATGATACTGGAACGAATCAGTTATACAATAATAAAAAACAATATTGATAATGGGAAATGCGAGTTCTGCAAAACACCCATTGCCGGAATGTGGAAATAAAAAGAAAAATGGGGTTATCCAATAGCAGGAATAACCCCATTTTATCTGTATTCTTCTAGTCTACACCTTAAATAGTTCTCAATAATCAATTCTCAGAAACCTGATATAACTTTTTGGCAGTCTCTTTCTTGTTTAATTAGAATTATCCTTTTCACTAAATATTGTTGCAGTGAAAATATAAATATCTGCATCCTTCCATCCGTTCCAACCAATACCGGCTTTATCACGGGCACAATGACCCAGGAAAGTCTCTTTATCCCAACCTGTTTCAGTAGCTACCTGTGGAAGAAAAACCCCACTGCAATATCCTTGTGATATATAAATGCCATGTACACCCATTTGTATTTCAGATATATCCTGAATCTTCTTCATAGGCGACAATACAGAAATTTCGATCTCAACATCATCCAACTCATCTTCAGTAAGCGGAGAAAAACGGGAATCATTTATTGCTGCCCATATTGCCTTATCATGCACAACTTTCAGCAATGGTTTATCGCCTACCATTTGTCCGATACATCCACGCAAAGAACCATCCTTTTTATGAAGAGAAACAAAAGCTCCGCACTTAGTTTTGAGAGCAGGAGAACAGTTATTAATATCCAAAGCAGGTTTCTCTGAATCCCAGAATAAATTTTCTATAGCCCGCCTCGCCTCTTTCAGCAACTGTTGCTTTTCATCGCCAGAAAGAAAAAACTCTTCCTTTTTTGACTCCTCTTTTTCAGTCAGGGCAATAGCCCAGTAACCAACCACCCTATCGTGTTCACCATAAAGTTCGGCATCACCCGAGTTACTATATTTCACCCCTTTATAATGAAACGATTCGTTACCTTCCGTCATATAAAGCAATGTCAGCACAGAGGTCCAGCCACAAAGACTGGTTGCCAAACGAGGTATATGCTTACCCGCATTCTCAGACAATACAGTCATCAAATGTTTCGGGTCATTACACAGAATTGCCTTTTCGGTATCGAGGTCTACAGACTTTGCATTATCATAATCCGGATAATGAGAAAAATCAGAGCTGATTACAAATAAATTATCTTTAGTAAGATAAGGTTTCAAGACCGATGCAATATGCCTGCAAGTCTTATGATCTGCCGTTCCCAAAACAATAGGCACAATTTTATACTTTCCATTCAATACATAGTGAAGAAAAGGAAGTTGTACCTCAATGCTATGTTCATTTAAATGAGGCAACGGATCGTCAGTAAAAAGTTCGGGATTACACTTTACAAGCATCTTTCCAAATACAGTATCTACATCTTCTTTCCCATAAGGCATCAGAAAGTCACCATCGCAAAAGATTGACGCACCTTCAAAGTGAACCTGATGCGACGAAGCGATAAGGAAAACACGTTTATAATCAACGTCCTTATCAATCTGATTAAAGGCAGAGGCAGCAATTGTTCCGGAAAAAACATATCCGGCATGAGGAGTAATAATAGCACGAACATGCTCATACACTTTAGGAGCAGCCGCTGCAAAATGCTTAGAAAGTTCTTTCTGCAATGAATCAGGATTTGCCGGATAGAATTGTCCGGCTACTGCTGGATGCCGATCGGAAGTTGGATGCTTGTCACTCATAATCTATAGAATTAAATGCTCAAATTAAAAGACATTTACCTATATACATTAACAAATAAACCTCCGGTAAGTTTTAGAAACCTTTTACAATAAGAAGTCAGATTCGGTGGAATTATTTCTCGGCTACTTTATATCAGTATAGGATGATCTGAACCTCACAAACCCTTTCCTTACGGAATCCAGGCCAAACTCTTCTGAATTGATTTTATCTAAAGGAAGAAAAAAAGAATCGGCTACGTCATCCTTTGCATCAAAGGAAGAGCTATCCTTTACCTCACAAAGAAAAAACATATCCAGTGTATGTACCGGGAAACCGGAATAAATATAAATATTGGGAAGAGTAAACAAGTAAGTTGCTTTATCTACCTTCAGATTAGTCTCTTCCAGTACTTCCCTTGTTACACCCTCTTCAGCAGTTTCGTGCATATCAATAAACCCTCCGGGTAAATCAAGTGTACCTTTCTTTGGTTCCTTTGCCCGGCGACATACCAACAACTCATTCTTTTCATTCAGGATAAAAGCAACAGTGGCAGAAGATGGATTGAAATAGTAGACAAAACCACACTGACGGCAAACCTTGGACTTCTCATTGTTCTCTTCAAAGTGGGAAGAACCGCATTTAGGACAAAAGCCAAACTGAGATAATGGATGCATAGGGATAGATTTAGTTATAAAAACAAAAAAGCCCACATTAAAAATGCAGGCTTTGTGCTCTTCGAGTAGGACTTGAACCTACGACCCTCTGATTAACAGTCAGATGCTCTAACCAACTGAGCTATCGAAGAATTTGCATTCCGAAATTAAGTGGCTCTTCGAGTAGGACTTGAACCTACGACCCTCTGATTAACAGTCAGATGCTCTAACCAACTGAGCTATCGAAGAATGTTTCTTTTTCTAAAATGCGATGCAAAAGTAATAGGAATTATTGAAATATGCAATATCTTTGCAGAAAAAAATTTCAAATGGATAAAATAATTGGTTTAGGCAATGCCCTTGTAGACGTTCTTGCGACATTAAAAGACGACAGTATACTTCACGAAATGGGATTACCCAAAGGAAGCATGCAATTGATTGATGAGACTAAGCTTCAGCAAATTAACGATAGATTTTCTCAGATGAAGACCCACCTGGCAACTGGTGGATCGGCCGGAAATGCAATCTTAGGATTGGCAAGTCTTGGTGCCGGAACAGGTTTTATTGGAAAAGTAGGAAATGATAAATTTGGCGATTTTTATCGCGAAAATCTTCTAAAAAATAATATTGAAGAGAAATTACTGACCGGAGATATGCCTTCAGGAGTAGCTTCAACTTTTATTTCGCCTGATGGAGAAAGAACTTTTGGTACTTACCTGGGAGCTGCCGCATCATTGAAAGCAGAAGATCTAACTATTGATCTTTTCAAAGGATATTCTTACCTGTTTATTGAAGGATATCTGGTACAGGATCATGAAATGATTCTTCATGCTATTAAACTGGCTAAAGAGGCCGGATTACAAATCTGTCTGGACCTTGCCAGCTACAATGTGGTAGAGAACGATCTTGAGTTCTTCACTTTATTAATCGATAAATATGTAGATATCGTATTTGCCAACGAAGAAGAAGCCAAATCTTTCACCGGTAAAGAACCTGAAGAAGCTTTAGATATCATTGCTAAAAAATGTAGCATCGCAATTGTAAAAATCGGGGCAAAAGGATCGTATATAAAGAAAGGAACCGAGGAAGTTCACGCAAAAGCTATCCAGGTAAATAATGTAGTAGACACAACAGGTGCAGGAGATTTCTTTGCTGCCGGATTCCTTTACGGACTTACCTGCGGATATGGACTTGAAAAGTGCGCCAACATTGGCTCTGTTTTATCTGGAAACGTTATTCAGGTAGTAGGAACAAATCTTCCAAAACAACAATGGGATGAAATAAAGTTAAATATTAACACAATTATTTCGCAGTAATGAGTTAATCATTTACTTTTATCCAGAATTCAAAAACAGCAGTATGAAAAATTTCCTTCTTAAAAAGATCGCCATCCTGGCCGGAATCGTTGTGCTGGGACTTACATTTTCAAGCTTTAAAGATGATGATAAGAATTTTCAGGTAACTAAAAACCTGGATGTATTCAATTCTATTTTTAAGGAGTTGGACATGTTTTATGTAGATACTATCAAACCGGGCAAAAGTATTCGTACCGGAATTGATGCCATGCTTGAAGCATTAGACCCCTACACGGAATATTACGCAGAAGAGGATATGGGTGATCTTAATCTGATGATTAAAGGAAGTTACGGCGGTATAGGTTCAGTTATCTCTTACTATAAAGGAAGAGTAGTTATTGATGAGCCTTATGAAAACATGCCTGCTGCTAAATTGGGACTGAAACCAGGAGATGTTCTTCTTGAGATTGACGGAAAAGATTTGAAAGGTAAATCTGTAGCTCAGGTCAGTGAGTTATTAAAAGGACAGATTGGTACTACTTTTATTCTTAAAGTAGAGCGCCAAGGGGTAAAGAAACCATTGGAATTTAAGCTGACTCGTGAGTCAATCCAGATTCCTGCAGTGCCATATTATAACGTTGAAGCAAATAATACAGGATATATTCAGTTAAGCTCTTTCACCGGAAAGCCTGCAAAAGAATTTAAAGATGCTTTTCTTGCTTTGAAAAAGAGAGGTATTACTTCACTGATTATCGACCTTCGTAACAATGGCGGTGGATTATTGGATGAAGCTGTTGAAATAGCTAATATGTTCCTTCCTAAAGGGAAAGAGATTGTATATACCCGTGGAAAAATGAAGCAATGGGATAGAAGTTATAAAACTTCCCACGATCCTATTGATCCAAACATCCCTATTACTGTTTTAGTAAATAACGGATCGGCTTCGGCATCCGAAATTCTGGCCGGCGCATTCCAGGATCTGGACCGTGCTGTAATAATCGGAACAAGAACATTTGGAAAGGGACTGGTACAAACCACAAGAAATCTGCCTTACGGCGGCAACCTTAAACTTACTACAGCAAAATATTATATTCCTAGCGGACGTTGCGTTCAGGCAATCGATTACAAGCATCGCAATGAAGACGGTAGCGTAGGTCGCGTTCCCGACAGCCTTACCACTGTTTTCCATACAGCTGCAGGCAGAGAAGTTCGTGACGGCGGAGGTATTACTCCTGATATGGAAATTAAAGCTGAAAAAACTCCAAATATTCTTTATTATCTAATAATAGACAAAAAGATTTTTGAATATGCCAACGACTATTGCGTAAAGCACCCAACCATTCCTTCAGCACAAGAGTTTGCATTAACAGACGATGATTATAAAGCTTTCAAGGAAATGGTAAGCAAATCAGATTTTAAATACGATCGTCAAAGCGACAAGGTTCTTAAAAACCTGAAAGAGGTTGCCGAATTCGAAGGATACATGGACGATGCATCGGAAGAGTTCAAAGCCTTGGAAAAGAAGTTAAGTCATAATCTTGACCGCGACCTGGATCATTTTTCAAAAAACATCAAATCGCTTATTTCAGCAGAGATTGTTAAGCGCTACTATTATCAGAAAGGCGCTATTACTCAGCAACTAAAGAATGACGATGAGCTGGTAAAAGCTATTGATTTACTTAATAATCCAGAAAAATATAACGGTTTATTGAGTCCTTCAAAAGGAAAACAAGAACAAAAAACTACGGCCGAAGTAAAATAAAGCTCTAGATATATTAAGATTGCATTAACCAGAAACTAATCATTTTATAAGGTTAAGTCAATCCAAACATGTACAAGATTGGAATCAAACATGTACAAGATTACCCCCAATCTTGTACATGTTTGTTTTATACCCTCCTTTAGAAATTACTAATCTCCCTTTTGGCATTAATAGTTCCCTGAGTAATATACAGCAATTCATATTGCATTTATTTCATTATCGTCAACGAATCATTTTACAGCCAAACAAATACATCTGATTATCAATAAGATATATTTTCCAGGGTGGAGAGGGTGGAGATAAATTGTTCATTTTTCATTCTGGGAAATAAAGATTTGAAAATTCTGCAAATTGCGGAATTTTAGAAATTCATTTTCTGGAAACCAAAAAAACTCTTTTTTACTCCACCCTCTCCACCCCTTTTGCAGCTTATTCTGCTAGCCGTTTTTGTAATCAACTGATTACTAGCAATGTATTTTTCAGTAGGTGGCAGAGGTGGCAGCAAAATAATACTTTTCCCGATTCTGAAAAATAAAATTTGAAAATTACACAAATTGCAGCATTTTCAAATTTTTATTTCTGAAAAGCCAATAAGGTCTTTTTTACTGCCACCTCTGCCACCTGACGGCATATTTGTATCATTATCTCATACATTTTAATGACTTAAGATTGATCTCAATATGTAAATTCAAATACAACATATTTCTTAAGCACTACCATAAACTAAAAAATAACATTCTAAGTTTAATTACTATAATTCTATTAATTAACAAGCATTAATATAGTGCATTAAACAGCCTAAAACATTGAATAGAAGTACTATACTCTTTAAAAAGTCAGAACAAACCAGAATAAATTGCAATAAATTTTATTAAAAAAAACAATATAATGATGTATTACAATATATATATATATTTACGAATTGTTTAACACATTCTCAAGAATAAGAACAAAAGAAATCTAAATACAATTTAATATAATGGAAACAAATTAAGGGAATTCTGATAATAACTCAGAAAAAATAATCCAAAAATCAAATTATTATGAAAATGACATCATTTTCAAAAGCCGTAACTTTATTATGTACAACTTTGTTATTTGCATGTAGCGAAGTAGATGACTTGAATTTGAATAATGAATTTGCAAAAGAGCGAGAGGTTTCATGCCAAGTTGAAGAAGAAACATTTGTTCCCTTAGAGAAGGCTACGAAAGTTGCCAGCTTGTTTTTCAGCAAGCTAACCAGAAGTGATGTTATAACAAGAAGTGGAAGTCTTTCCGTTGAAACATTAAGCGAAAGCGGTAATCCTTTGATGTATGTCACAAATTATCCGGGTGGGGGATTTGTTATCATGGGGGCTACAAAAAATTATTATCCGGTTCTGGCCTATTCAGACAAGGGCTCTTTTGAGGTAACAGATGAAATAAAAGGTGTGTCTGACTGGTTGGAAGAAACGAAAAAGGCAGTCAAAAAAAGTGATACTCTGAATGATACAATAAGGTCTACAATGCAAAATCTCTGGCACAGTTACGAAACGGCAGACACTCTTTCGTCACGTGCAATCCGGAAAGCGCGAACCAGAAGTTCATACAGCAGCGGACAAATAGCTTGTTGGAACAAGTGTGACGAACTCCAGATGCAATATGGGAGCGAAGGTTGAAACTTTATACCCTTGTCTGACTCCCAACAGGTCTTTGACAACGCCGGATTCAATGGGGTGTAGATGATATATGCTATGGCGCAAATTTCAACAGTTCACCAATCAATTGTTCAATTGTTGCTTATAAAGACATCTATAAGCACGAACAAGTTGGGCCTTTACTATCCACGCAATGGCATCAGAATGCGCCTTTCAACAACTTGTGCGGCGGCAAACCCGCCGGTTGTGGGCCTATAGCAGTGGCCCAAGTCATGAAGTATTATCAGTATCCTCACTCGTTCGTATTGAATGGTTATGCTTTCAACTGGAACACTATCCCCGAAGATTCACAATCAAACTCAGACCAAGATGCTCTGGTAAAGCTTGTCGCCAGTTTTACAAATACACACTATGATTCTTTCGGTTCTTGGACTACTCCCGATGATATGAAAGACGGTATCAGAAGTTTGGGCTACAATGTTACAAAAGCCAGCCATAACTTCGAGAAAGTAGAGACTGAACTCTTCAGAAACAGACCCGTTATAATGGGAGGCAATGATGATAATGTTCCTCTCCCCGAACCTTTAGATTATATTGGTAGTAGCCACTATTGGGTTTGCGATGGTGCACACAGGATAACTACAAACCAGATGTACTATTTTACAATATGGCAACCCAACGGAAACGGGACTTTCACTACGGGCTGGCATTCGATGGATTCTCCGGGCGTATTGGGCGGACTAGTTTATTTGTATTTCCATATGAACTGGGGATGGAATGGAAATCACGATGGATGGTTTGCTTTCGAGAGTGCAAACTCAGGTAATGGTGATTTCGAACATTCAAGACTGGACTTTTATATTACTAAACCATAAATTTTATGAGAAAGATAATAATATCTGGCTTATTGATTTTGCTGTCAGTAACCGTTACTTCCTGTGATTTTCTTTTCAACCTTTTCCATACCCAATCTGATCTGGAAGAAAGTGATGTTTATAATCTAGCCTTGAGTTTTCAGGATGTCTCCGGCAAAGATTTGGTAAATGGGATTGAACTGAAGGATTACGCAACTGTAAACCTTAATGCATATAACTTGGACATCATTGCTTCTGAACCACGTGAAAGTCGATATGATGACATGTTAGGAATAAAGAAATACAATGATGGCTATTGTTATTTGAAGAATAATCTTAGTGTATTTATAGGAGAAGATCGCCCCGAAGAGAGAAAGCTCACTTACAGGCTGCAATGCCCTCATTTGTTTGGAGATAATGATGTGCATTATATTGATACCTACTGGGATATACCGAAAGATAAAAAAGGATTGGACTATTATGCCAAATGTACCCTCATCGAGTATGGAGGCAATAAGATAATTCCCCACATAGATGAAGACGAACAGTATTATGTAGCCACTGTCATACTAAATAATTCAAAAAAGTAATAAAAGTAGGGTTATGTGATATTAAAATTAGTTTAGTTATAAAAATTAGAAGATAGCTAAGTAGGGCTATCTCCTAATTTTTATGCATTACCAATCAAATACAAACTAGTATTACACCTTCTCAACATAATCTCCATTAGCCTTTATAAGCACAATAAGCTTTTCAACTGCTTCTTCTTCAGGGATATTCTTTTCAATACATTCTTTCTTTTTGTACAGACTTATTCTGCCACGGCCGGCACCAACATAACCATAATCGGCATCGGCCATTTCTCCCGGACCGTTAACGATGCAGCCCATAATACCTATTTTCAAACCGGTAAGATGACTGGTTGCTGCTTTTACTCGGGCTGTCCAGTAAAACTTTAAAACACATAAAAAATCCGTTAAATCGCATATAAAAAAAAGTGGTTCGGAAAGTTTTTTTTAAAGTAAGCCCCCTAATCAAAAACAAGTTCTAATACGGGTTCAACATCTGAAAATTCATAATTGTCTTTTTGAAGAATATATTCCCAATTATTGTCATAAGTATAGTGGTTATTTTGCGACAGTCGTAGTTATTATCCCATAGTCTGAATCATTTATCTTTTCTAGTATCTATTCTGCTGCTTAGCATAAACTAGAAGCAACATTCCATTCACAGCATTCCTTCAGAAAGTAGTTTATTAGTTATATCTTAATTTGAATTTGTTTGAAAATAATCACTTTAATAGTATTCAAAAGTTATTCTTTTTGCTACATTTGTAAGCAAATAATCAACACAATATAATAAATACACAATAGACAACAGCGGAAAACTGATTAAAAATAGTACTTGCAGAACAGAAACGTACTTGTCGATGGTTGTCAGAACAGATTAGTAAAAGTGAAAATACAGTTTCTCGATAGTATTCAAATAAAATACAGCCTTTTATTCAACTGTTATTTGAGATATAATTGAATAGAAAATAGACGTTAGGGCTCTACTTAAATCAACCAAGGAATAGTATTATGACAATAGAATATTTAAAACAGCTCATAGCCAACGATGAGCATCGTATGTTGGAGCTAAAGAAGAGTACTGGCGAGTTGAAAGACGGAATGCATACCGCATGTGCTTTTCTGAATACAGATGGTGGTTGGCTGATATTCGGTATTACTCCAAGTTCTCTAAAAATTTTGGGACAAGAGGTAACGGACAATACGCAAAGAGAAATCGCTCAAGCCTTAAGCGGATTGGAGCCTGCTGTCAATGTACGAGTGGAATATGTTGATGTGCCTGATCGTCCCGGATGTCAAGTTGTGGCTATATACTTTGAAGCTTTTGTGTGGGGACGCCAGCCTTACACTTTTCATGGTTGCCCCTATTATAAGGTTGAAAGTACAACCAAAGTAATGCCTCGTGATATGTTCGAAGAGCGATTAAAGGCCAACAAACCTCAATATTATGCGTGGGAACGACAGAAGGCAGACAGAGTTGGCATTAGTAATTTGAACGAAGAACGCATCCGTGGAGCAATCCGCTTGGGGGTGGAACGAGGTCGAATGATGGAATCTGTTATGACAGAACCCCTTACAAAGGTGCTTGATAAGCTTCAACTACTAAGTGGAGATACTCCCAATAACGCAGCCGCAGCTCTTTTCTGTACAAACATCTATGAATATCCACAGTTCCGGTTGCGTATGGCACGCTTCCGTGGAACAGATAAGAATGAGTTTATCGACAATCAGCGAGCTGAGGGTA
This sequence comes from uncultured Bacteroides sp., assembly GCF_963675905.1. NCBI lineage: Bacteria > Pseudomonadati > Bacteroidota > Bacteroidia > Bacteroidales > Bacteroidaceae > Bacteroides > uncultured Bacteroides sp. The sequence goes on from NZ_OY780936.1 coordinate 3,098,621, forward strand.
ATTTCTTCGACTTGCTTGATGCTGGTATGTCATTCTTCTTCAAACATCTTTCTCTCAGCGGCAAGATTGTAGGTTTTGTGCGCGAGGAGTATTTGGAAGTTCCTGCCGAAGCATTGCGTGAGGCTCTTATCAATGCGCTTTGCCATCGTCAATATGAGAAATCCAATCTTACGATTGGTATTGCCATCTATGATGACCGAATTGAAATAGAGAACCCTGGCATATTGCCACCTCAACTAACCCCAGAGACAATAAAACAGCCGCATATCTCTTATCCCTACAATCCTATTATGGCTGATGTGCTTTTTAAAACTACATTCCTGGAAAACTGGGGCTCAGGTGCACAACGAATTATTGATGCGTGTAAGCAACAGAATGTACCAGAACCTGAGTGGAGAACGCAAGGAGGATTCGTAGTTGTGACGTTTAAAAGAGCAATTGGGAGTATTGAAAAACAAATCGTTGAACTGTCAAAGGATTCAAGTACAACCCAAGTACGACCCAAGTACGACCCAAGTACGGCCCAAGTTACCTTGTTAATTATAGCCATGAATGATGATTTTATGACAATCACAGACATGATGAAAGCATGTAACTTGAATAGCCGAAAGAGGTTTCGTGAAAACTATGTAACTCCAGCATTGGACGATGGGGCTATAGAGCGCAAATATCCTGCTCAACCCAATCACCCTCATCAGCAATATCGTTTGACGAAGAAGGCTTTAGAATGGAAGAATGACCCAAAGTAAATAATCTTATCTATTGAATGATTTGAATACCCACTAAAAAACAGAAGTGATACACTTTTACAAGTTGTACCACTTCTGCAATGACATTATATTTAAAGGATTACACCTTCTCAACATAATCCCCATTAGCCTTTATAAGTTCAATAAGCTTTTCTACAGCTTCTTCTTCAGGGATATTTTTTTCAATACATTCTTTCTTTTTGTATAGGCTTATTCTGCCACGACCGGCACCAACATAACCATAATCGGCATCGGCCATTTCTCCCGGACCGTTAACGATGCAGCCCATAATACCAATTTTTAAACCGGTAAGGTGACTGGTTGCTGCTTTTACACGGGCTATGGTAGATTGCAGATCAAAAAGTGTTCGTCCGCATCCTGGGCATGATATATATTCGGTTTTACTTGTGCGAATACGTCCGGCCTGCAAAATTCCGAATGCAATGGCATCGACTACTGAATGACTTAACTCTCCTTGATTAAATATAAAGATACCATCGCAAAAGCCATCAAATACAAGTGCTCCCATGTCGGCAGCAGACTTTATCTGCAAGTCTTCTGAATCGTTTTCGGTATAGTATTGGAAGAATACAACCGGATGTTCGCAGCCTGCCGACATTAACTGATGTACCAATGCACGATGCTCGCCTAACTTGTTCTGATGGTTGCTCTGAGAAATGATAACAACGTTTTTCATTTCTTTCAGTTCTTCTGCTAGTTCTTCCGTTAATGCCATAAATGGAAGGAAAAGGAAGTTAAGCTCTGCTTCCGATTTTCGGAGTGCGTCAATGCTATTAAAATTAAATGCTGGATAGGTATTTTCTTCTCCTTTCCACACATCGCCATCCAATATATAACCAACTTCCGAGATAGATTTAGCCGGAAGTTCACGGCCTGCATAAATATAATCGGGGGTAAACAAAGGATTATAGTCTGTTTTGCCATCAAAATGCTCGGCAATTACCACAGGAAGGTTATCTCCACCAATGTTCTTTACAGCAAAGGTTTTTCGTCTTGAAGGAGAAAGGTAATCAAATTCCGAAGCTGCAATGCCCGGTATATACTGATGGTCGGCTCTTGCTGCAACATAATCAACAAGTTTGCGGGCTACCGGTATTTCGTATTCGGGATCTTCACTAAGAGATACACGGATAGTATCACCAATACCATCTGACAATAGTGCACCAATTCCCAAAGCAGATTTTATTCTTCCGTCTTCACCATCTCCAGCTTCAGTTACTCCAAGGTGTAGTGGGAAGTTCATTCCTTCTTTCTCCATGGTAGCAACTAAAAGACGAACGGTTCTTACCATTACAACCGTATTGGATGCTTTTATGGAGATAACAACAGCAGTAAAGTTCTCTTCTACACAAATACGTAGAAATTCCATACACGATTCAACTATACCTTCGGGAGTATCACCGTAGCGGCTCATAATACGGTCTGATAAAGATCCGTGATTAACGCCTATGCGGATTGCAGTATAATTTTCCTTGCAGATATTCAGGAAAGGAACAAAACGATCGCGTATTTTTTGTAATTCCAAAGCATATTCCTCATCAGTGTACTCTAGTTTCTTAAAAGTACGTGCAGCATCCACATAATTACCTGGATTGATCCTTACCTTCTCGGCATATTGTGCTGCCACGTCGGCCACTTTAGGATTGAAATGAACATCGGCTACCAAAGGAACCATATATCCTGCTTGTCTTAAAGCGATATTTATATTCATCAGATTCTCAGCCTCCTTTATACCTTGAGTGGTAAGGCGGACATACTCACCTCCGGCATCGACAATTCTCTTTGCCTGAGCCACACATGCTTCCGTGTCTTGTGTGGAAGTATTTGTCATTGACTGTATGCGGATAGGATTTTTATCTCCAAGAGAAGTTCCTCCTATATTAACAACTGATGATTCACGACGGGAATAATTAAAATAGTCCATCTTTAGTCTGGTTAGGGGTTAATAGCCAACATGCCAACAGAAACCACTAAAATGGTTTCTGTTGGCATGCCGGTTTACAAATTCAATTAATTAGTTTTAAACTGATACTTAACTTCCTTCAGCTCTTCATTGGCTTTTACAATTTTCTTCTTTAAGCCTTCTTTATAAGCTGCAAGTTTCAATTCAAGATCCTTATCAGAAAGAGCGATCATCTGAACGGCTAGAATTGCTGCGTTAAGAGCACCGTTAATACCCACAGTTGCAACTGGAATTCCCGGAGGCATCTGAACAATAGCCAACAAGGCATCCATTCCCTCCAATGTAGACTTTATGGGAACACCAATCACAGGTATAGTTGTAGACGCTGCAATAACACCCGGAAGATGGGCTGCCATACCTGCGGCTGCAATAATAACCTGAATTCCACGCTCTTTTGCGTTCTTTGAAAATTCTTCTACGGCTTCGGGAGTACGGTGTGCAGATAATGCGTTTATTTCAAAAGGCACTTCCATATCATTCAGGAAAGCTGCTGCTTTATCCATAACCGGCAGATCTGAGGTACTGCCCATAATAATACTTACTACTGGAGTCATAATTTTATTTATTCATTAATTAAGTTACGATATGCTGACGCATCAAGTAATGAGTCGAACTCAGACAGATCTGATGGCTTTATCTTAATAATCCATCCTTTATCATACGGTTCAGAGTTTACTAATTCAGGATTATCTTCCAAAGATTCGTTCATTTCAACAATTTCACCGGAAACTGGAAGGAATAAATCTGAAATAGTTTTCACTACTTCAATTGTTCCAAATACTTCTCCTTGAGCTAGGGTATCGCCTACACTTGGTATATCAACAAAAACAATGTCACCCAATTGTTCTTGTGCATAGTCTGTTATACCTACGTAAGCAAATTCTCCATCTAAACGAATCCATTCGTGTTCGTTTGTGTACTTCAATTGTTCTGGAAAGTTCATAAGCAATGTTTTTTATAGTTATATAATTAAAGATATAAGATTCCTAATATAGCACAGACAGCTCCTACCATAAAACCGGTCAAGACCTCAGGTAAAGTGTGATGCCTCAATATAATGCGAGCCGACCCTAATACTCCTGCCAATAAGATAAACAGGCTTAACCAAATGGTAGGATTATAATTAAACAGAAAGCTAAATGCTATTAATCCTCCAATAACGCCTCCTATAGCAGTCATGTGTTCACTGATCTTCCATTTTATATTCACAACAATACAAATAACCATAGCCATAAGTGTTGCAAGTATAATTCCTGTCATATATCTGGGAAGGCCTATTCTTATCATCATTACCAGACAAGAGACATAACAGATAATGGTTAACAGATAAGGAACAAAACGCTTTTTCCTGTCTCTGAATGCACCAAATCCCCACCCGTTGATTTTCCTGAAAAAGAAAATGGCTATCATTGGCAACAGAATAGTAAAAGCGTATACAATTCCCAGCACAATAAACCTATAGGTTAAAGGGAGCATGCTCAGATAAGAGCAGAAAAATAAAACAAGGAACGCTAAAAATGGTACAACAAAAGGATTAAATATAGCAGATATAATTTTTGCTACTTTTATAACTTTATCATTATCTCTCATTACATCAATCTGTTTAATATTTATTTTCTAAGCCTTGCCACAGGTATATTCATCTGCTGTCTGTATTTGGCAACAGTACGGCGGGCAATGGGGAAACCTTCTTTTTTCAGAATCTCAGTCAATTCATCATCAGTTAAAGGTTTCTTCTTATCTTCGTTATCAATATGTTCTTTCAAAATTCTTCTAATCTCTCTGGATGACATTTCTCCACCATCTTCCGTAGTAAATCCTTCTCCGAAAAAGAATTTAAGAGAAAAGATTCCAAAGTTTGTCTGTACGTATTTACTGTTACTTACACGAGATATTGTTGATATATCCAAACCAGTACGATCTGCAATATCTTTGAGAATCATTGGTTTCAGTAAAGATTCGTCTCCTTCAAGGAAAAACGGTCGTTGCACATCAATAATAGCTTGCATCGTTGTGATGAGTGTATTTTGTCTTTGTTTGACCGCTTCAATAAAACCCTGAGCTGCATCAATTTTCTGTTTCAGAAAAAGCATTGCATTTTTAGAGTCTTTTGACTGATTCTGTTTATTTCGGGTGTGCTCATCCAACATATCCATAAAATTACGATTCATACGCAATTCAGGAACATTTTTGTTGTTGAGATTTAATATAATAATTCCATCATCAAACGTATCTACAATAAAATCGGGTACAATTTGCTGCAGGTTTCTTCCTATAGCTTCACCCATAGAGCTGCCCGGACGAGGATTTAGTTTGGTTATTTCCTGAAGTGCTTCCTGAAAATCTTCTTCAGAAAGGTTAAGCCTCTGCATAATTTTATCCCAATGCTTACGGGTAAATTCTTCATAACACTTTTCAATGATATTAATCTCATTTTGTTTTGTGTATGAATCTTCTTTCCGTTTTATCTGAATAAGCAGGCATTCCTGTAGATTTCGGGCACCAATACCGGCAGGATCAAAATCCTGGATAATATTAAGCACATTCTCTAACTCTTTCTCGCTGGCATCAATTCCACCATAAATTGCCAACTCGTCAGAAATATTATATAAGCTTTTTCTCAGAAGTCCGTCATCATCAAGAGAACCTATGAGATATTCGGCTAATTCAAGCTGGTGCTCAGTCAGGTTACGTTCTCCTAACTGTTCTTTTAGTATTTCATAGAATGAGGTAACCTCAGAAAATGGAATATCTTCTGCACGTTCCTCTTTTGAGCGGCTACTTTCCTGGAGCTTATAATCGGGAATATCATCATCTGTTAGATAATCACCCAATGAATAATCCTCGTTTGAATCTGAAAAAGAATCATCATCCAGACCGTTTTTATCTAAATTATCTTCAGCAGAACTATCCGATTCTCCTTCTTCGAGAGCCGGATTTTCCAGAATCTCGGCACGAATGCGATCTTCCAGTTCCACTGCCGGCAATTCCAGCAGTTTAACAACCAGAATTTGCTGCGGTGAGAGGGTCTGCACCTGCTGCTGAGACTGTATCTGATGAGTACCTTGGGCCATTCTTAATTATTTAAACCTTTGAATTTTTAAATACGATACAAATTTAATGAATAGTTCGATATAGTATACCATTCCGGATTTATTTGTTGCCACAAAATATTACAAAGGTCTAATACTTAAAGCTACTGCCTCCTAAGAACTCTCTTAAAAGGGAAGTTGGCGGAATCTCTTTTTCCTGTATCGGCACAAAATACTTGATAAACTTCAATAACCGATAAGCCTCTGCATATTCCGGACAATTACGGGGCACTCCTGTTAAAACCGGTTCTACAAAGCGCCGCAACACTGCTATTTCAAATAATAATGCAGAATTAAACATCACATCTGCATTTTCCTGATAAGGAAAAATCCATTTATCCTCTCCGGCTCTTACACTCGGCCAGCGGGAAATCGTTTCTCTGGCAGAATATCCACGGTAATTACTATCCCTGATTATTCTACGAATCAAACGATTATCGGTGGTAGGAATCCAGTTATGATCGTCCAATGATATGGTTGTCAATGCCGAGACATAAATCTTAAACTTATTCTTTGCAGGAATAAGAGGGGTCAGCTCTGGATTTAAAGCATGTATTCCCTCCAGTATAAGAATTGTATTGGACTCTATTCTAAGCTTATTTCCTTTATATTCCTTTCTACCCAAAGCAAAGTTGAAGGTAGGTATTTCAACCTCTTCTCCTCTTAACAATGCCTCGAGATGGGCATTGAAAAGTTTCAGGTCGAGAGCATAGAGCGATTCATAGTCATAGTTACCCTTCTCGTCCAAAGGAGTTTCTTCTCTATCCACAAAATAATCATCCAGCGAAATTGAATATGGTCTGAGACCGTTTGTCATAAGCTGCACCGACAAGCGTTTACAGAATGTTGTTTTACCAGAAGAAGAAGGACCGGAAATAAGAACCAATCTCACTTTCCCTCCGTTTTCTCTTCTCTGATAAATAGTGTCGGCAATCTGAGCTATCTTTTTTTCTTGCAGCGCCTCGGCCACATTAATAATGTCTGTTGCATTTCCTTCATTGCAAGCCACATTAAAATCGCCAACATTATTCATATCCATAATGTCGCTCCATTTAAGGTACTCTTTGAAAACATCAAGCATCTTTTCCTGCTTCACAACTTCTTCAAGAACATTAGGGTTTTCCCTGCTCGGAATACGAAGAAGCAAGCCATCATAGTACTTCACAACATCAAACAAGTTGATATCTCCGGTACGTTGTAGAAGACTTCCGTAATAGTAATCTATATAATCGCCAAGTGTATAATAGTATGTATAGATTGATCCGGATGTTTCGAGCAACTTGACTTTATCCATCATATTACGCTCAGTAAACAGTTTTACGGCTTCTGTAATATGACACTCAGTGCGACGAAAAGAGAGGTTTTCATCTATGATCTCTTGCATCCGGGTTTTAATGCGTTCCACATCTTCGGATGTTACGGCACGACCAAGAAGAAGGTTGCAAAAATATCCTTTTGAAACAGGATGTTCCAGAAGGATCTTTCCATTCGGAAAAACATCGGCCACCGCCTTACAAAGAACAAAGCACAATGAACGAACATAAGTTCGCATACCCGATAAATCTCTGAAATCGAGAAACTCGATATCTTTATTATTATAAACACGGAAATTCATACCTTCGGCACGGTTATTAACCTTGGCGCTGAGCACCGGATAAGGGAAGTCCAGATTAAAACCTTTAAAAATCTGCATCAAGGAACTTCCTATCGGAAAATCTTTATAAGTATTATTATTCTGGCAATATATTCTGACTGTTTCTATCATACGATTCATTTTTTAGATGGCTAAATATATTACATAATAACAAAGGAGGCAATTAACAAGCTAAAGAATTAAATGTTAAGGCCTCCTTTTTATTATTTTTTAAAGCTCGTAAATAAATTCTCTTTTCAATTTCAAAAGAAAAGAGAAAAACAAACTATGCATTAGTTTGTCCTGTCAAAAGCTTTACCAACTCACACATCCCCTCGGAAGCAACCTTACGAATTACATGAATCTGATGATGATTGGTATTTACTGTTACTTCATTAGGATCGACAAGGTATACCGGAGTTTTAAAAGGAACATAGTTAAGTAAACCTGCAGCCGGATATACATTCAAAGAAGTGCCTATTATCAGAAAGATATCAGCTTCCTGAACATACTGAATAGCTTCATCAATTTTTGGAACAGCTTCACCGTACCACACAATATAAGGCCGGTATTGCGATCCATCGGGAGCTAAGTCTCCAACTTTTATATTATATTCTTCAGGAGATAATTCCTTTACGTATCTTTGGTCATAAGGAGAGTAAGAAGAGCACACTTTAGTTAGCTCTCCATGAAGATGAATCACCTTTGAACTTCCTGCACGTTCATGAAGATCGTCTATATTCTGAGTAACGACAGTTACATTATATTCTTTTTCCAGTTCAGCAATCAGTTTATGCCCTTTATTAGGTAATGAAGTGAGCAATTGCCGGCGCATATCATTATAAAAATTCAGTACTAATTCCGGATCCGAAGCATATCCTTCAGGAGTTGCAACCTGTTCAATCGGATATTTGCCCCACAGTCCGTTAGCGCCTCTAAATGTGCTGCCACCGCTTTCAACACTTATCCCAGCACCCGATAAAACAACTAGTTTTTTCATAAAAGTACTCTCCTATTTAAACGTTTTTACAAAAATAATAAAAATTAAAGCATAAAAGAAGATTCATTCAAATAAAACTCTTATTTTTGTGTGCTACTTTGTAAGCTTTTGACTCTTAGTCAGGTTTAGCAAAGAGCCTATTGATAACACTTATAATTTAAGAATGGATAAATTTAGTTATGCTATCGGCTTAGGTATAGGCCAAAACCTTCTGAGCATGGGCGCTCAAAATATCAATGTTGATGACTTTGCTAGTGCTATAAAAGCAGTTCTGAATAACGAAGAACCAACAATGTCCCACACAGAAGCCCGAGAAATTGTTAACACATATTTTGCTGAGCTTGAGAACAAGATGAATGCTACCAATATTGAAAAAGGAGCTTCATTCCTTGAAGAAAACAAGAAAAAAGACAATGTAATAACATTGCCTAGCGGATTGCAATACGAGGTTCTTACCGAAGGCACAGGAAAAAAAGCACAAGCAACAGATCAGGTAAAATGCCATTACGAAGGAACACTGATTGATGGAACACTATTTGATAGCTCAATAAAGAGAGGCGAACCTGCTGTATTTGGCGTTAACCAGGTTATCCCAGGATGGGTAGAAGCACTACAATTAATGCCGGAAGGTTCTAAATGGAGACTTTATATTCCTTCTGATTTAGCTTATGGAGCTCGTGGAGCCGGAGAAATGATTCCTCCTCACAGCACATTAATTTTTGATGTTGAATTAATTCAAGTTTTATAATAAACACTTTAAAAGAAAAATGAAAAAAGTTAGTATTTTTATGGCTATTGCTGCAGCAGCAACTCTTGCTTCTTGTACAGGTAAAGGCCCAAAAGCAGATCTTAAGACAGACATCGACTCTTTGTCTTATTCTATTGGTATGAGCCAGACTCAAGGTTTAAAAGATTACTTAGTACAAAGAGTAGAGATGGATACTGCCTATATGGATGAATTCATCAAAGGATTAAATGAAGGTGTTAAAGAAACTGATAAGAAGAAAGACGCTTACTATGCTGGTCTTCAGATTGGTCAACAAATCAAGAATCAAATGATCAAAGGGGTCAACAAAGAATTGTTCGGAGCAGATTCGACTAAAACAATCAGTGTTGATAACTTCATGGCTGGTTTCGTTGCAGGAACATTAGGCAAAAATCAGAAGATGACAATGCAACAGGCTCAGGAATACACTCAGAAGAACATGGAAGCTATCAAGGCTAAATCAATGGAAAAGAATTACGGTGCAAACAAAAAAGCCGGAGAAGACTTCCTTGCTGCCAACAAAGCAAAACCAGGTATTGTAACAACAGCTAGCGGACTTCAATACAAAATTGTAAAGGCTGGTACTGGAGCAACTCCTTCAGATACTTCTAAAGTAAAAGTTAACTATAAAGGTACTTTAATTGACGGAACAGAATTTGACAGTTCTTACAAACGTAATGAACCTGCTACATTTGTTGCTAACCAAGTAATCAAAGGATGGACAGAAGCATTGAAATTAATGCCTGTTGGTTCAAAATGGATTATCTATGTTCCTCAGAATCTTGCTTATGGTTCAAGAGACGCAGGTCAAATCAAACCATTCTCAACTCTTGTTTTTGAAGTTGAATTGCTAGAAATTGTTAAGTAATTAACACGCAAATATATTAGCGAGGGATGTTCTTTCAGAACATCCCTTTTTCTTTTTCATATCGTGAAAAACGAATAATTAGAAAGTTAGTTTAGTTTTTTCTTAGACAATTGATAGGTAAATTAAAATATTTATCTATATTTGCTTACTATTTGATACAAATAAAGAACTTATTAATCAATTCATATGGAAAAGATAGACAAGCTTGACAGACAGATTCTGGAGATAATCTCACAGAATGCTCGTATTCCTTTTAAAGATGTCGCTGCAGAATGTGGCGTTTCACGCGCGGCCATTCATCAGCGTGTGCAACGATTGATCGATCTGGGTGTTATTGTCGGATCTGGATATCACGTAAACCCTAAAAGCTTAGGCTACAGAACTTGTACTTATGTAGGAATAAAGCTCGAAAAGGGTTCTATGTATAAAAATGTAGTAGCTCAGCTAGAAAAGATTCCAGAAATTGTAGAATGTCATTTCACAACCGGTCCTTACACTATGCTTACCAAAGTATATGCATGCGACAATGAGCACTTAATGGAACTGCTGAATTCTAAAATGCAGGAAATTCCAGGTGTTACTGCTACTGAAACTTTGATTTCTCTGGAACAAAGTATTAAAAAAGAGATTCCAATCAAAATACAAAAGAACTTAGCGGATGATTGAATTGCTTAATTCATACCATCTTACAGGACTTGTAATTGGCATTTGTACTTTCCTCATAATTGGACTTTTTCATCCCGTTGTGGTTAAAGCTGAGTATTACTGGGGAACAAAATGCTGGTGGATATTCCTGTTATTAGGGATTATTGGCGTTATTGCCTCTTTCTCTACTGAAGATATATTTCTTTCTTCGCTATCAGGCGTATTTGCATTCTCTTCTTTCTGGACTATAAAAGAGGTCTTTGAACAAGAAGAAAGGGTAAAAAAAGGATGGTTTCCGAAAAACCCAAAACGAACATACAAATTCTAAAAAGGATGCCTTGGCATCCTTTCTTTTTATAATCAGCAAAGGCCTGTAAGATGGCCTAATCCTTGTCCCGCAAAAGCTATAAGTGCTGCAATCAGAACTCCCAGAATTACATAAATCAAAAGAAAAGGAAAATAGAGCACATAGGTATAAACTGTTCTTTTGATTGTTTTTCTAATGCCTCCCTCAAACAAATGATAAAAGAAGTATAATGTTACCAAAAAGTAAACTATCCAGGTAATATTTTCCCAACCTGATAAAGAAGAAGAACCCTTCAACAATAGTTCAACCGGCATAAAAAGGATTGAAATAACAATATACAGACTGGAAAGATAAGCACCGCCAAAAAGATATTCCACGAAATTATAATTGTATGATCCCGCTTTCCGAAAAGCAATCTTTGTAGCCAGGATAAACGGAGGAATAATGAAGATATTCATGAAAGCATAATTCTCCGACAAGTGGTTTATTATAAACTCCAGTATATTAATAAAGGTCTTGTTCAGCTGAATAGCCGCTCCATTATTTTGCACGATTCTAAAAATTCCATTGGAATGCTCAGCCCCGGCTTTCACTGTTTCAACAACCGCAGGATTCAGCCAATGATGAAGAAGCCCATATATTGCAGAAAGAATAATAAGTAAAGGAAACGGCTGGAAATAATTAACCCTCTTACAGCTGATATAGTCCAGAACCAGCCTCCCCGGATTAATAAACAGCATTTTAATGGTATAAAAGAAACCTTTATCTACATGGAGAAATCCATGCATCAATGATTCTACCAATGACTTATAAGTTAATCTGTCTGCGCTGGCTTTCTGACCACAATTATTGCAGAATTTACCTTCGAACTCGTTGCCGCAGTTTTTACATATTAATTGAGACATTCTTATGCTTGTTAAAATTAAGCCACAAAAATATCAAATTTTATTTAATTATATTGCTTTCGCTAATAATACTCCTTGCAATTTAGTTTCCCTCTTAAAACTCCTAAAGCATTAAAGGCTAGTGCTTCCATCTCATCTTCACCGGGAAACACACAAACTGGAGCAATAAAAGCAATATATTCCTTAAGTTTATTAATGCAATAATCATTGTATGAAATACCTCCGGTAAGAAGAATAGCATCTACTTTCCCATGAAGTACCACGCTCATAGAACCAATCTCTTTGGCAATATTATAAATCATGGATTTCAGCACAAGCTCTGCCCTTACATCTCCTTCACTGATTCTTTTAACCACATCCCGTGCATCGGTTATCCCCAGATGAGCCATCAATCCGCCCCTACCGGTAATCATCTTTTTAATCTCTTCTTGGGTATAATCGCCACTAAAGCAAAGATCAACCAATTGTCGGGCAGGAAGCGTTCCAGCTCTTTCTGGCGAAAACGGACCACTGCCTTCAAGGGCATTATTCACATCAATAACCCTTCCCTGTCTGTGGGCAGCCACAGAAATACCTCCACCCAAATGAGCTACAACCAAATCAAGTTCTTCATACTTCTTATTAACGGAACGAGCATATTTACGGGCTATAGCCTTATGATTAAGAGCATGAAAAACAGACTTACGCATCATTAACGGGGAGCCCGACAGGCGAGCCACGTCTTCCAGTTCGTCTACAACTACCGGATCGGCAATGTATGCTTTGCAACCAGGGATAAGAAGAGCAATATCTTCGGCCAGAAGTCCTCCAAGATTACATGCATGCTGCATAGTAGCATTCCGAAGATCGTTCTTCATAACTTCATTCACCTCATATACACCGCTGGGAATTGGCTTAATTAATCCGCCACGGCCAACAATTGCGGCAAAATCTGAAAACAGATTTTCTTTTTTAAGCTCATCAATAATCAATTCCTTTCGATAATCGTACTGAGAAAGGATTGTTGGAAAGGGAGACAGAGCCTCGGGTGAATGATTGAATGTTGTTACAAAAAGACGGTTTTCGTTCTCATACACTGCTATCTTTGTAGAAGTGGAACCGGGGTTAATCGCAAGAATTCTCATAAATTACTCTTTGTTACTCGTAAGACAAGCCATAGCAATACTATAATACTTTGAGAGTCCACAATCGCTTCTGGAAGGCAATACTACAGGACAAGAAGGGCCTTGTAACAATCCGGCCATAGTAGCATTTGCAAAAAGAGAAACACCCTTATAAAAAGCATTTCCAGATTCAATATTAGGAAAGATCAGCACATCGGCTTCTCCATCTATAGGAGAAGCAATACCTTTTATATCGCCACTCGCCTTTTCGCAAGAGGTTCTTACATCAAGTGGTCCGTCAATAATAACATCTCCAAACTCTCCGGCATCTGCCAGCTCCACTATGTTCACATAATCGAGCGAATGAGGAAACTTGGCACTTACCTTTTCGGTGCAATGAATCAAAGAGATTCTGGGTTGTTTAATACCAAAGCTGTGACATGTATGGATAGCGTACCAAATCATTTCGATACGTTGTTGTAAAGTGGGGCGGGGAATAACAGCCGCATCCGAGAAAAACAGCAGTTTATTGTATGTAGGTATCTGCATAAGAGACAGATGAGTAAGCACTTTACCCTGAGGCAACAAACCCTTTTCTTTGTCTAATATGGCACGCAAAAGATTATCTGTATTGATAATTCCTTTCATCAGAATATCTGCACCACCTTCGCGTACAATCTGTACGGCTTCACGTGCCGCTTCATCAGAATCTTCTATGTGAATAATCTTCACAAACTCAGGATACTTCTTCAAAGCCTGGTACTTATCAAGGAAAGAAGAATCTCCGATCATAAGAAGTTCGGCTATTCCCTCTTCAAGTGCTCGCGTAATTGCATATTCCGTATTAGGATCGTTAGCACAAACCACAGCAATTCGTTTACGCTTCTTCAGCGTCATTAAATGAGCTGTCAATTGATCAAAACTTTTAATTGGTTCCATAGTCCTGTGATTTTTAGCAAATATGCAAAAAAAGATTGATATTTGCACTATTTATCCCGAAATATCAATCAAAAAGAAAGTTCAATCTGAGTATTAATCTATAAAAAGCCCTCTTTAATAACAATATGATACTTTTAGAATGCTTAAATCATTAAAAAGTACATCTTTTTAAATCGCCCTAAACCAAAATACAAAATACTGTAGAGTATATAATATTAAAGCCTACAGCTTTTTATATTTTGGTCTACAACAATTTAAAAAGTATTGAGGAATAAACTACTTAGCATTCACTATTTACGGCATAGAATAATCTATAATAAAATTTTAGTGTACATTTGTACAAAAAGAAATATATGAGAACGATTCAATTTCCACCTTATCTACAGGAAGGAGATAGGGTTACAATAATATCGCCGGCCGGCAAAATAGACAAGAACTTTCTAAAGGATGCCAAAAAGACTCTTGAGTCCTGGGGATTGGAAGTCGTAATAGGAAAACATGCCGCAGGAGAAGCCGGAAGGTTTTCGGGATCTGTAAAGCAACGTACTGCCGACCTTCAGTGGGCAATGGATGATGAAAGTACAAAAGCAATTCTTTGCAGCCGTGGTGGCTACGGAGCTATTCATCTTATCGATCAGATAGATTTTACAAAGTTCCGGAAAAATCCGAAGTGGTTACTGGGGTACAGTGACATAACTCTACTTCATGAATTACTCCAATACAATGGTTTTGCTTCGGTACATTCGCCCATGGCAAGGCACCTTTCTGTAGAACCCAAAGACGATATCTGCTCTCTGCACCTCAGGAATTTGCTGTTCGGAGAATTACCCGTATATCAGTCCCCCAAACATAAACTAAATATTAAGGGAACTGCAAAAGGAACTCTTCGGGGTGGTAATCTCTCTGTGCTGTACGGACTTAGAGGAACTCCTTACGATTTTCCGGCAGAAGGAACAATTCTTTTTATAGAAGATATCGGAGAAAGACCTTACCATATAGACCGGATGATGAATAACCTGAAACTTGGAGGCATTCTGGAAAAACTTTCGGGCTTGATAGTAGGTCAGTTTACTGAATACGAGGAAGACCTATCTATAGGCAAAGAGGTATACGAAATGATTGCCGACATGGTGAAACCATACGGATATCCAGTATGCTTTAATTTCCCAGTTGGCCATGTGGTTAACAATGTACCGTTAATCTGTGGTTGCGAAACAGAACTAACGGTTGGAAATAGCGGCGCTGAATTAATATTCAAATAGTTATAGCCAATCCGTTGAATTTTGTGAAATCTACGAAGGAAATGAAATTAATCTCCCGAAAGATTTGTACTTTTGGATCCGAAAAAATAAAGTAACACAAGAAGAATGAAAAGAAATTATTTCATGCTTGTCACTGCAGCTCTGCTGTTCGGCTGCGCGTCATGCGGTAACAGTAATAAATCTGCCATGAATCAAACAGAGGAAACAGCTGTTGTAAAAGCACCGGATTTTGATGCAGACAGCGCCTACAATTATGTACAGGCACAGGTTGATTTTGGTCCACGAGTACCAAATACCAAACAACATGTGGCTTGTGGAGAATATCTTGCAAAGAAACTTGCGTCAACGGGTGCAAAAGTCACAGACCAATATGCCGACCTGACTGCTTACGACGGAACAATACTAAAAAGCCGAAACATCATAGGATCCTTTAATCCTGAGAATAAGAAGCGTGTTCTTCTTTTTGCTCACTGGGATACTCGCCCATGGGCCGACCATGACAAGGACGAATCAAAACATCACACTCCTATTCTTGGAGCCAACGATGGCGCCAGCGGTGTTGGTGTATTGCTTGAAATTGCACGTCAAATAGGTAAAAAAGCTCCTTCAATTGGTGTAGACATCATTTTCTTTGATGCCGAAGATTACGGAACACCCGAATTCTACAAAGGGGAACATAAAGAGGAAAGCTGGTGTCTGGGAACACAATACTGGGCAAACAATCCTCATGTAGAAGGATATAATGCTCGTTTTGGAATTCTTCTCGATATGGTGGGAGGCAAAGGCGCTACATTCTATAAGGAAGCTTACTCTAGCGAGTTTGCAAAATCTACAGTAAAGAAAGTATGGGACAAAGCCAACTCTATGGGATACGCAAGTTATTTCATCAATCAGGATGGCGGATATGTAACAGACGATCACTTGTTTGTAAATAGGATTGCAAAGATACCAAGTATAGATATTATCCCAACAGACATGAGCAACCAGGAAGGTGGCTTTGGTTATTTCTGGCATACAACAGATGATAACATGAGTAATATTGACCGATCAACACTCAAAGCTGTGGGACAAACAGTGCTTGAGGTTGTATATAATGAAAAATAAATTTAGAAAAAACAGATAAATATGACCATTAATGAATTACAAGAACAAGTCATTGAAGAATTTAGTGACTTCGACGACTGGATGGACAAATATCAATTATTGATAGACCTGGGAAATGAGCAGGAACCACTCGAAGAACAATATAAAACAGAACAAAACCTTATTGAAGGCTGCCAAAGTCGCGTTTGGCTCCAGGCTGATATGGAAGACGGCAAACTGATGTTTAGAGCCGAAAGCGATGCGCTGATAGTAAAAGGAATTATTGCTTTGCTTATAAAGGTAGTATCAGACCATACACCAGACGAGATATTAGACAACGAACTCTATTTTATAGACAAGATAGGATTAAAAGAACACTTATCACCAACAAGAAGCAACGGATTGCTTTCCATGGTGAAACAGATGAGAATGTATGCGTTAGCATTCAAAACAAAAGGAGGAAACTAAGTTTTCCTCCTTTGTTCTTTTATCAATATTATCAGAAATGTCAGAAAAATAAGGCCTGTAGTTGCTACTACAATATATCCCCAGGAGAAACTCCAGGTAAGAAATGAAAGCGCAAAAAGAAAAGTAGAAACTATTAATGATATTATATCTCTTTTTAATCTACCTTTTTGCCTTAATCTGTTATGAATCTGTTCTTCGTCTATAAGTAGCTCACACCCTACAGAGCGAATAAGCATCTGCATCATTGATGGTGTTATAGCATTTGCATCATATTCCACTTTCATCAGCATATTCGACGGATTCACAGATACTCTTAAGACTCCAATCTGAGATCTTATAATACGCTTTAGCCATTGGGCTTTTTCTTTATGTCTTATATTCTCAATAAGAAATACACTTCTTGTTATCGTATCCATATCTCTAAATAATTATTATAGAAACAATATTAAAAGCTCTCAAATTCTGTTTAATATTCTAAAGGTAATAATAATTTTCAGAATTCCGAGATAAGAATTATTTTTTATAAAAAAATTGAAGTATCAGGAATATTGGCCATATATAGGTCAACAAAGAAATGAGCTATAAAGTTCAATAGAGAGATATTATAAGACTGGATATATAACAATAAAATCTATACAAAATTAAACCCAATCTTTTAATCAATAGGCATTTGAGACTCAAAAATCTTCTCAACATCTTTCTTATCCTGATGAAGTTGAGCCTTCAACGCTTCGATCCCGCTAAACTTAATTTCCGGGCGCATACGCTTAATAAAAGTCAGGTGGATGTTTTTGTCATAAATATCATCCGAGAAATGGAGGATGTTTACTTCAAGAGTGCGATTGGTTCCATTATTTACGGTAGGACGAACACCAATATTAAGCATTCCTATATACTCTTTGCCTTCTACAGAGACACGTACTGCATAAACTCCGTCGGCAGGAATAATCTTACCGGATGTAATGGCTATATTAGCGGTAGGAAAGCCAATAGTACGGCCAAGCTGAAATCCTTGTTCAACAACACCGTCTAAATAGTAATGATATCCTAGATAAAAGTTGGCTTGATCAAGATTCCCGGATATGAGAGCAGCGCGTATTACTGAAGATCCTATTTTTCTATTCTCAATGGAAAGTCCATTCGCATGCAATACATCCATGCCAATCTCTTTACCATACTGGCAATATTCATTAAAGCCCTCACTACGATTATGCCCAAAACGATGATCATAACCAATAATAAGCGATTCAACTTTAAATTTCTTATTCAAAATATCGGCCATAAAGTCGCGGGCTGTTAAAGCAGAAATCTCAGGAGTAAATTCTAAAAGGAAACAATAGTCGACTCCTGTATTACTTAACAGTTCTACTTTTTCTTTAAATGTAGAAAGTAAGTCTAACTGATAGCTTTCATCAATCACTTTACGAGGATGCACAGGAAAGGTTATTATCGCAGTACGAAGTCCCTTACTTGCAGCAACGGCTTTAACCTGTTCTATTAGATAGCAATGCCCTTTATGCACCCCATCAAAAAATCCTATCGTTGCAACACATGGTTCAATTGCATAATCTTTTGGATTGCAAATGATCTTCATATTCTGATTATTTAAAGATATGCCCCCAATCTTCCTGGTCTTTGGGAGTATAAGTATGAATACCAAGCGATTCTGCCGTCTTACAATTAGCAGCGGAATCGTCTATAAAAAATGTTTCTTCCGGCCTTATACCAGTTTCAAGCAAAACCGTCTGAAATATTTCTTTGGAAGGTTTTAGCTGATGTAACTGATATGAGAGGAATATCTTCTCGAAAAAATCTTCTGCAGTGAGGTTTTTATATGAGAAGAAACGTTCACAAGACATTTCCCAATGTATCTGATTGGTATTGCTCAACAAGTAAACAGAGTAACGTTCACGAAGACTTAGCAACAAATCTAGCTTATAAGAAGGAACGCTTACCAGAAAACTATTCCAGGCATCGTCAATCTGGCTGTCGGTAATATCTTTACCGACAGCTTTTCTCAACTCTTCATGAAATATATCTGCTGTTATATCACCATTCTCAAGATCTTTAAGAAGTCCAAGCTGATAATAAGGGTTCAACATTTCCTCGATACAGTCTGCACCAATCCTTTTAAATGAATCTATGCATCGTGAACGATCTAAATCAACCAATACCCCACCAAAGTCTATAATCAGATTTTTTATATTACCATTCATCTTCTACTTGTTATTCAAACGTCTTACAAAACGGACCAGTTCGCCTGCCCACAAAACAATAGATGTTAAACCTATTATTTTAATCCATGTTTGCAGATCAAGAGGTTCTGTACGGAAAACGTCTCCACCAAATTGAACAATCAGAATCTGTCCGATAAGAATAATCAATAATACAAGTATTGTTCCGTATGATTTTGAAAGACCTTTAAATGAACTATCATTCGTTCCAAATACTCTTGCATTAAACAGATTCCAGAATTGAAGCAATACAAATGTTGTAAAGAAGATAGTCAGGTTCTGCACAGTCATTACTCCGTCATCACCGGTATTATATACAATCATTCCCAGCAAAAGAACTAGCAAAGTTGTGCCAAGACCCAGAATGTTATAACGCATCTTCTTAGTAATTATAAAATCAGAACTCTTGCGTGGCTTTTCTTTCATTACATCAATGCTAGGCGGAATTGAAGCCAAAGCCAATGCCGCAAAGGTATCCATTATAAGATTTACCCAAAGCATCTGAGTAACAGTCAAAGGAAGCTCGGTTCCAACAAATGCACCTAGCAATACAATAAGCAAGGCTATAAAATTGATAGTCAACTGGAATACAATGAATCGCTGTATATTCTTATACAGTGAACGTCCCCACATCACCGCTGTACTTATACTGTTAAATGAATCGTCAAGCAATGTAATATCGCTCGCTTCTTTAGCAACCGAAGTACCTGTTCCCATAGAAAGTCCTACTTGCGCATGGTTCAAGGCAGGAGCATCATTTGTACCATCACCGGTAACCGCAACAACTGCACCTTTTTGCTGTAATAGTTGTACCAGGCGTTGCTTATCAGTAGGACGGGCACGAGACATTATCTTCAAGTCGAGCACACGGTCCAGTAATTCTTCATCACTTAGTTCTGCAAATCCGGCGCCTGTAATGTGATTCCAATCAGTGTCGGCTTCTGTCCATAAACCTATCTGACGAGCGATCTCTTTAGCAGTTCCCGGAGTATCACCAGTTACAATCTTCACATCAATTCCTGCCGACTTACATTTTTCCACAGCTGCGGGAACATCCAAACGAATAGGATCGGATATTGCAACTACTCCAAGGAAATTAAGATCGTTACCTGCTGCCAGGTCAACACAGTCATTTGAAGAATCGGCATCAACAATCTTATAGGCAAAGCCTAACGTACGCATTGCCATATTTTGATATGCTAGCAATTGAGCTTCTACTGTTGGACGATATTCTGAAGCACTAACTGTTTTATCTCCTAAAATAACTTGCTTACATTTTCCCAATACAATTTCAGGGGCACCTTTCACAAATAATATTTTCTTATCAAGAAGTGAAGATTGCACTAAAGTGGCCATAAACTTTCTTTCGGTTGAGAAGGTTAACTGGTCATATACCTTTGCATCTTCTCTTAATTCAAGATAGTTCACATCTTGTGAATTCAGCCATAACAATAATGCTACCTCAGTTGGGTTACCAACACCTTTTGGTTTAGAACCATCGTCTCCATTTTCTAGAAATGCTGTAGAGTTTGCACTAATACCTTCCTTAATCAGATTACTAATTTCATCATCAGCCAATTTTCCGCTTTCTTTCAATCCATAGAATTGGGTTTCGTGCACCTGCATCAAGTTCTGAGTAAGAGTTCCTGTTTTATCTGTACAGATTACAGTTACTGCTCCCATTGTTTCGCAAGCATGCATTTTACGAACAAGGTTATTTGTAGAAAGCATACGGCGCATATTTAATGCCAGGCTAAGTGATACACTCATTGGCAAACCTTCAGGAACAGCCACTACTATTAATGTAACAGCCATCATAAAGTATTTAAGCACAATCTGGAAAACGGCAATATAAGCCTGCCAGTTATCTGTCTCTGTTGAATTCAGCCCATAAGTCATAAAAGCAATAACAGCAATTAATACAGCAGACACAATACCTGTCAATGACCAAAACCACGAAGGTTTTTTATTTATTGAATAGGAGAACTTATGCGGCATCCACATTTTAATAGCAGCAATCATCAATCCCACGATTGCAGCAATAGAAATTATCTTTGGTCCTATAAGATTATTATAGAGAGAGCCTTGATACTCAACAGAGGTAATAAACAATGCATCTTTGATAAAGAATACAAGGAAGGTAGCAATAGCTACAGAGAAACCAATTGTTCCGATAAATTGCGCAAGTTTAGTCAACTGAATATTCAACGGAGTAGGTTCTTCACTCTTCTCAGTAGATTGTTTTGCAACTTTACCAATCTCGGTGGCATCACCAACATGAAGAACTTTCATTATTCCATGACCGTCAACAACAGTTGTACCACGCATTACTATATTTGAAGCATAGGTTGCTTCTTCATCAAAGCGAGATTCATCAGTTGTCTTTTCAACAATAGGCTCACCAGTAAGGTTAGACTCATTAACCTGCATAGATATGGCTTCAATCAATTCACCATCAGCAGGAATCTCTTCACCGGTCTCAAGTATTATTATATCACCAACTACTACATCCTTACGAGGTATTTCATGCACCTTGCCATTACGAAGAACTTTAACCGCAGTTTCTTCGTTGACTGCATTCAGCAAATCAAACTTCTTGCCTGCATCATACTCAAAATAAAAGCCGATGCCGGTTGCCAGAAAAATAGCAAAGAATATACCAATTGTTTCTGCATATTCGTTTTCAATAATTGAAATCAGCAATGAAAACACTGCAGCAACAAGTAGTACGCGAACAATAGGATCTTCAAATTTCTCCAGATAAAGTTTCCAGAGAGAAGGCCTTTTAGGCGGAGTTAATAAGTTAACACCATTTTTCTCACGACTTTCAATAACCTGCTGGTCATTTAACCCAATGTGATAATAATCATTCTTCGATGCAGCCATATCAATTTAATCTAGTTAATTTTTTTTCATAATCGCCGGTCTGTAATATTTCAACAGCCTTTTTTATACTCTCGTTTGTAGAGTTCATTACGTGATAGTACTCGTTCATATCCCAAAGATCACGAGCAATAAGAGCTTTTAGCTGAGTCTTTATCAACGGCTCGGAAACCTTAAGCTGTTCTTTATTCAGTTCCACTTTGGCTTCTGTACCCATTGCTATCAGGTTGTCCATCATAGAGCTGTTTATCTCAAAATTATTATTGAAGTCAGCGAACGATTTGTATTTGCCAAGCAATTCTTTACGATGATTTTCAATGTATTTCAGTGTCATTTTCAGGACAACACCTTTTGCCACAAGATTACGATGATAATCTGTATAAAGAGTTGTATCAACAGGTACAAAATAGTCGGGCATAATTCCACCGCCACCATAAACAATTCTTTCAAATTTCTTCGTTTTACATTTCAAAGAATCAGGGAAGTGAATGCTATCTGAATTCATCATCTCACCTTTATTGTATCGGTTAATTAAATCCATATTGTACTTTTCAATACTTTCATAAGGCTTTTGAATACATCTTCCGGCTGGAGTGTAATAACGTGCAACCGTTAAACGAATCATTGAACCATCCGGCAAATCAATAGGACGTTGCACCAGCCCCTTACCAAACGAGCGGCGTCCAACAATAAGCCCTCTATCCCAGTCCTGAATTGCACCAGACAAAATTTCACTTGCAGATGCAGAAAACTCATTAACCAATACTACTAACCGTCCTTTTTGAAAACTTCCTGTACCTTTGGCAAAAAAATCACTTCGTGGTGTTTTCTGTCCCTCTGTATAAACAATTAATTCTTTTTCTTCCAGAAACTCATTAGCCAAATCAATAGCAGCATTCAAATAGCCACCGCCATTATCCTGCAGATCAAGAATTAAATCTTTCATGCCTTTCGACTTTAACTCCTTGAGAGCTTTAGCAAATTCCTCAGCTGTAGTAGAAGCGAAACGATTGACACGAATATAACCTATTTTGTCCTGTAAAATATAAGATGCATCCAGACTATAAAGAGGAATACGGTCACGTTTCACTTTAAATTTTAGTAGTTCATTCACGCCTCTTCTCAATACAGTTAAATAAACCAATGAGCCTTTCGGACCTTTCAAGCGACGCATAACTTCGTCGGTACTCATTTTTACACCGGCAATAGCAGTATCATTAACAGCTACAATTCGGTCACCTGCTAAAATACCAATCTTCTCAGAAGGTCCTCCGGATACTGGCTGAATAACCAGTAATGTATCCTCAGCCATATTAAACTGTACACCAATTCCTTCGAAATTACCCTGCAATGGTTCATTTAGTTTTTTAACCTCGTCAGGAGTAGCATACGTTGAATGAGGATCCAGCGTTGAAAGCATTTTAACAATAGCATCTTCTACCAGCTTATCTTCATTAACCTTATCAACATAAAGATTATTAATTGCAAACTCCGCCATATGCAGTTTGCGGGAAGCCACGGTTCCATAATTCTGAGCTTGTGCACTAACCGCGAACAAACATATCAAGGAAATAATTACTTTTTTCATTCAAAAACTGTTTTATATCAAATCTCTAGTCCTTTGGGGATAAAGCAGCTGATATCTTTATTATAATGCAAAAGCTCTCTAACAATAGTGGAGCTCACGCAAGTCAGTTCCGGTTCTGTAAAGAGTAAAATAGTCTCAATTCCGGCCAATTGTCTGTTTATATCAGCAATGGTCTCTTCATATTCAAAATCTTTCACCGTACGAATTCCACGAACTATAAACTTTGCATCGACAGAATTTGCAAAATCAATAGTCAGGGAATTATAAGGCACCACCTTTATTCGCGGTTCATCTTTATAGAGATTACTGATCATCTCTACACGTTTTTCTATCGGGAAATAAGTTTTCTTGTTTTCATTAATACCAATACCTATTACTATTTCATCCATAAAGGTCAAGGCACGCTTTACTACTGAAAAATGACCAACTGTAAAAGGGTCGAATGTTCCCGGAAATATGGCTCGTTTCATAATTTTAAGCTACATCTTCTTCAATAACCAGGTTGTCTATAATGAAATTCTGACGCTCCATGGTATTTTTTCCCATATAGAACTCTAAAAGTCCTTTCACCAAATCGTTTTTTCGGAGAGTAACCTGTTCTAAACGAATATCTTTACCAATGAAATGTCTGAACTCATCAGGAGAGATTTCACCTAACCCTTTAAATCGGGTAATTTCGGGATTAGGAGAAAGTTTATTAATAGCACTGATGCGCTCTTCTTCCGAATAACAGTAAATAGTCTCTTTTTTATTTCGTACACGGAAAAGAGGAGTTTGTAGAATATACACATGCCCCTTCTTTATCAGATCAGGGAAAAACTGCAGGAAGAAAGTAATCAACAACAGACGAATGTGCATACCATCCACATCGGCATCTGTTGCTACAATCACTTTATTATAGCGCAATCCTTCAATACCATCTTCAATATTCAATGCTGCCTGAAGTAAATTGAACTCTTCATTTTCGTAAACAACTTTTTTTGTTAATCCAAAGGAATTCAGCGGCTTACCACGCAAACTAAATACAGCCTGCGTAGTAACATCACGGCTTTTCGTAATAGAACCACTAGCTGAATCACCCTCAGTAATGAAGAGACTTGATTCTTCCTGATCCTTACCTTTAGTGTCATTTAAGTGAATACGACAATCACGCAGTTTACGGTTGTGCAGGTTCGCTTTCTTAGCACGTTCGCGAGCTAGTTTAGTTACACCGGCAATAGCCTTACGCTCTTTCTCTGAATCTTGTATTTTTTGAAGCAGAATCTCAGAAGTATCATGGTTGATATGCAAAAAGTTATCGAGTTCACGCTTTACAAAGTCACCGATAAACTTACCAACAGAAGGACCATCAGGGCCAATATCTTTAGAACCAAGCTTTGTTTTTGTCTGAGATTCAAACACCGGTTCCTCCACTTTAATACTGATAGCTCCCACCATACCGGAACGAATATCAGCATAATCAAAGTTTTTGGAGTAATATTCCTTAATAGTTTTGGCAACCGCCTCACGGAAAGCAGCCAAGTGAGTACCACCCTGAGTTGTATGCTGTCCGTTAACAAACGAATAGTATTCTTCGCCGTACTGATCGCTATGAGTAAGAACCATCTCAATATCATCTCCGTAGAGGTGAATAATAGGATAAAGCGGGTCAGTAGTCATGTTTTCATTTAACAGATCAACCAATCCATTTTTGGAATGGAATTTCTTTCCATTAAAGATGATGCTCAAACCAGTATTGAGGAATACATAATTCTTCAATAAGGGCTCAATATGTTCATTCAGATAATGATAATCTTTGAATATTGTATCATCCGGGATAAATTCGGTTAAGGTACCATTATCATGTTCTGTTTCTGAAATTGGGAAGTCATTAATAATATTACCCCTTTCAAACTCAGCGGTTTTTTCCTCGCCTTCTCTGAAACTGGAAATACGGAAGAAAGAAGATAGTGCATTTACAGCCTTAATACCAACTCCATTCAAGCCGACAGATTTCTTGAAGGCTTTAGAGTCGTATTTACCACCAGTATTCATTTTTGAAGAAACATCTATCACTTTTCCTAACGGAATACCACGACCATGGTCACGGACTGTAACTTTTCCATCAACAACCGTAACCTCAATAGTCTTGCCATATCCCATCATGTACTCATCGATAGAATTATCCAACGCCTCTTTCAGAAGTACATAAATACCATCATCTGAATGAGAACCATCACCTAATTTTCCGATATACATACCAGGGCGACGGCGAATATGTTCTTTCCAATCTAGGGTCCTAATATTTTCCTCGGTATATTCTGTAACCAGGATCTTTTCTTCAATATTTTCTTCCATAATTATAAACTTGCCAAAACTTATATACTATAAATCTATTTTCTTTATAAATGCACGACGACGTTTATGCTGAATTGTTTTAAAGTATTCCCACTGAGCCTGAACCTTACCATTCATCTCTAATTCGGGATTGCTTTCCGCAAATATACAACCTTCTTTTTGGTAAACTGGAATTAAATCAGAAAATAATAATGCATTTACACCTTTGTTCTGATACTCTGGTTTCACAGCAATCAAAAGAAGATCAATCACTTTTCTTTTTCCAAAAAATAAAGCTTTAAGTAAATGGAACCAACCAAAAGGAAGCAATCTTCCGTGAGCTTTTTGTAATGCAACAGAGAGGGATGGCATTGTTATACCAACTGCTACTAACTTGTCATCCTGGTCAACAATAAGAGGAACCATTTTTAAGTCGACTACCGGAAGATACATTTTGACATAATGCTCAATCTGCTTCTGAGAAAGAGCTGAATATCCGTATAGCGGACTATAGGCTTCATTCATTAAATCAAAAATTTCCTGTCCGTAATCTTTTGCAAGCTTTTTTCTGGAAGTATATTTCAGAACTCTAAGATTATATTTCTTTTTAATAATATCAGAAATACGTTGATGCTTTTCTGGAACCCCAGTCTCTGGGATATAAATTTGGAACTCTACCCAATCGGCATCCTTCTCATAACCTAATTTCTGTATATGTTCTGGGTAGTAAGGATAATTATAGATTGTAGCCATTGTGCTTAACTTATCGAACCCTTCAATCAGCATACCTTCCGCATCAAAATCAGTGAATCCTAAAGGACCTTGAATGTTTTCAAGTCCATGCTCTTTGCCATACTTTTCAACAGCTTTAAGCAAAGCTTCTGAAACTTCGGGATCATCAATAAAGTCAATCCAACCGAAACGAACATCTTTTTTATCCCAGGTTTTATTGGCACGATGATTTATAATTGCGGCAACTCTTCCAACCAATTCGCCTTCTTTATATGCAAGGAAATACTCAGCTTCACAAAACTCAAAGGCGGGATTTTTTTCTTTAGTAAACGTATTGAGCATATCGTCATAAAGATCGGGAACCGAGTATGCATTGCCTTTGTATAATTTGTAATTAAATCGTATAAAATCTTTAAGTTCTTTTTTATTAGATACTTGTTTTATTATTATTGCCATAAATTGTATAAAATATTAAGGATGCAAAGATACTCTTTTTCAATAAATAACATTAAAACCACTGCATTAATGTAATTTAAAGGCACTATTTATACTGCAAAATGCTTTAAACGCGTCAACACTTATGACATTTTACAAGTACTTTCTGTTCATCAACCAAAGTAGTTGCAAACAGATAGATATCACCACCTTCCAAAAGTTTTAACCTTTTACGAAGTTCTGAAACAGAAGAAGGGAAGTTACGAATAGTTATATTTGCCTGCTTTATATCTCCCAAATTCGTTTTCAGTTCTTTTTTATTCAGACTAAAAACAGCATCACATTCAAATTTACGTCCGGGGAAATCAGTTATTAATTCATCCGAAGTATATAGATGACTATTCTGATGTAATTTCTTCAGATTATATCTGTTTGAGATACTTTTATAAGCACCGGCCTTAAGTATGGAAGTATTAGGTTCATAAAGATAACGACCTACTTTTTGTGCATATCCGCACCCTTGCAGTTCTTCTTCCTTATCGAAAGAAAAAACCTGAGCTTCTCCATTCTTAAGTAGATTCACACAATGAATACTGATTTTTGAATTCACTGCATCGTTTGCAAGAATAACAAGCAACTCCTTGCATTCGTTAGCCACCGACACAACATGCACCTCCTTTACAAAAGATAAATGATGCAAAGCCAGAGAAAGATCGAGCATTGGAGATAACTTAATCATTACTTTGTCAGCCTTACTTAGCAGTAAATCTGAGATTTCAGCAACATTTGGTTCACAATCGGCTATTGCAACCACTTTTCCTCCATGCTCATTTCTTCTTGCAGGGTCAATAAAAATCCAGTCAACTTTTTCTGTTTGGGAAAGATATTCTACCCCATCACCATTTACCACATCGATATGAGGCAAACCTAATAAAGGAAAGTTAGAGGATGCTATTTCGCACAGTTCCTCTTGGCGCTCCACATAAATAGCTTTTTGAAAGTTTACAGAAAGAAAAGCGCAATCAATGCCAAGCCCTCCAGTGATATCCACCAAAGTATTTCCTTTTACAAGAGATGATTTATAACGAGCCGTAACCTCAGACGAGCATTGTTCCATTGAAAGATGCTTAGGATAAAGTATACCATCGGTATTACCCCAGGAAGGGACTTTCTCCATTGCTATTTTCCGGCCAACAATCTGAGTAACAGCAACAGGCATATCTACATCAGGATACTTTTTTGCCTGAAGAGCCAGTTTGGAAGGATCGTCAGCAATATGCTCTTTAACAAAATCAATTGTTGCTTTTGTATATTTCATCTATAAATTATAATAATGGAAGTGCAAGCTCCGATTTAAATAAATAAAAAGCAGGGCAATTTTGGGCGTATGATTTCCTCTTTTTATGTTTATAGGGAACAAATATAAAAAGAAAAAAGCACTTTTCTATTAACAACTGTTCTCATAAGTTTTTTAGAATTTAAAAAGGCTTTGTCTTCTGAACTAATATTTTTAATAATTAAAAAATAATATTTTAGCATAAATATATTACTATTATATTGTTCACTATTTAATTTGCAACTACATTTGCAATATTAAAACTCATTATAGATATTGGATAATCATATAATAAATCTACAATTAAGTAAAAACATAAAACGAATTTATTCATAAATATATAAAATTAAAGATATGGCATTATTAGAAAATTTGCAATGGCGTTACGCCACAAAAAAATATGATCCTACTAAAAAAGTAGTCCAGGAAGATGTAGATAAAATTTTAGAAGCAGCACGGTTGGCACCAACATCATCAGGGATGCAGCAATTCAGAGTAATTGTGATTACTGATCAGGAACTTAAAAATAAGATAGTACCAATTGCAATGGAACAGCAAATTGTGGCCGATTGCTCTCATTTGTTAGTATTTGCAGCATGGGATCGTTATACAGAAGAGCGGATTGATAAAATATACAATTACACAACAGACGAAAGAGGCTTGCCTAGAGGTCGATTTAAATCATATACAGATAAGCTGAGAGCTCTTTATTTAACACAAACAGCTGAAGAAAATTTTATCCACACAGCAAGACAGGCTTATATTGGCTTGGGGCTAGCCATAGCACAGGCTGCAGAACTGAAAGTAGATAGCACGCCAATGGAAGGTTTTATTGGTGAAGAGCTGGATGAATTACTCAGGCTTAAATTAAAAGGATTGAAAAGTGTTTTATTATTGCCCATCGGTTATCGTGATACGGAGAACGATTGGTTGGTAAACATGAAGAAAGTAAGAAATCCAAAAGATAACTTTACCATCAATTATTAAAAGAAAACATTCAGATATTTTTCTTCTGAATGAATATAGATACTATTCAAATAAACAATCATAGACTATTAAACATTCAAGGTTCAGTTCAAACTAGCAGATATAT
Organism: uncultured Bacteroides sp.; assembly: GCF_963675905.1. Classification (NCBI taxonomy): domain Bacteria; kingdom Pseudomonadati; phylum Bacteroidota; class Bacteroidia; order Bacteroidales; family Bacteroidaceae; genus Bacteroides; species uncultured Bacteroides sp. The sequence goes on from NZ_OY780936.1 coordinate 3,128,042, forward strand.
GTCTGTACTGAACTTCGAATGTTTTGTGTATTAAAAAATCTGACACTACTTCTTTTCACCAGACAACCACTTTTTCTCCCATTTCGGGTACTTATTCAGTACATCGTGCGGAGCATAGGTATACCAGCCATATCCACTTCTCCTTTCACGGCTGACTTCCGATAATGAATAAAGTATCTTACCGTTTCTGTCACTGAACATAGGACGTTCAGTTTCAAGTTCATAATAACGAGTCCATATAGGAGAAGCAAGAGAATCGATAACAACAATTCTGTCGGTGGTACTTGTTTTATAAATAGATTTTTCGGGCGCTGCCTGTACGGTTTCTACCTTTGTATTTAGAATTTTAGAATCCTGAAACCATTTCACTGCAGCTTGCACAGAAGTGATTATTTTCTGGTCGGGATGATCTATACCCATCAAAAATAGCACAATCCCAGCACTCTCGCCGTTACAAATGCAAGGCGGTTCAAATGCTCTGGCCCATGCAGGCTTCAGAGATACCTCATCATGCTGCTGGCACCAAGCAGTAAGTCGGCCTTTACAAACAATCTGCGATTTCAGAATACAGTCAATTCCTTTCTGATAAGCCAAAGCAACTTTCCCCCTCAGGTTTCTATTTAAAAATGAGTAATTGGTATCATTGGTTATTATCTTTTTTAAGACTTCCATCACTCCAATGTATGCACCGTCATTAAAAGTAATATGTCGGCTATATCCTTTTTCCAAAGGATAGTATTGCGGCCATCCACCATTAGGATATTGAGCTGAAAGAATAAATTTGAGCCCTTTCTCACAAGCTGTTTTATATTTCTGAATATGTGTATGCGTATAAACCTTAGCTAAATAATCAACATGAGTATATGTTGTAGAATTATCAAAGGTGGTATGAACCATATCCTTTGTCTTTACCAAACTATCGGTTTGTTGTGGAGTAAGTATTGCCTGCACATCATAGTTCTTAGGCCACCCGCCGTTATTGCGCTGATAAAGCAGAATATTATCTGCTATCTTTATTATTTCCGATTCTTTGTATTTTGGCTGGTCAAGCTTTGGATTTATAATATTGTGGTCATCATGTATTCCATACCAGTGTCGGGAACTGTCAGAAAATGGCTTCAAACTAATGGAAGAATACTCCTGACTTTGATCTTTTATCTGAGCAAGCAAATTACTAGTCCCCAATATAATGGCACAGATGGCTAACACTCGTTTCAATGGAATCTGGAAGTTTGACATGTTTTTAATTTAGCAATTAAGGTATACTGAGATAACTATTCTATCCTATAATATTCATTTAACACAAGCAAGTACAATGTTCTCTAATTTTTGTGATATATGCAAATGATTTGAAGTAAATGAGTTTAAAATAGCAGATTTTGTTGGCCGATTTAAGTTTTCAGTATTTTTGCTATTTCTGGAGAATGTGTGCAATTTGTGTGCAACACCATAAAAAAAGCCGTTACGAAAACTATTCGTAACGGCTTGATTTCTTTGAGGTGGGCCATCTTGGGCTTGAACCAAGGACCTCCAGATTATGAGTCTGTTGCTCTAACCAACTGAGCTAAAAGCCCGTGCTTCCATTTATTGGTTGCGGGTACAAAAGTATAATGTTTTAGTGAAATATGCAAGAGTTTTTGATTAAAAAGAGAGAAAAAAACATCAAAACTTATAAAGAGAGAAGAAAAACCAACTGTATCTGGCAGTCAGGTTAAGACAAAAATTCTTAACCCGACACCAGATCTAGTAGCATTCCATTATAGAAATTGAATGAAAACGACTAAATTCATTTCCAAGGAATGCCATTAGAGATTTTAAAGAAACAGAGAGAATAGTTAAGCGTAAGTCTATTATATGAATACATGTTTTAATTATGCGACTTCTTATCCTGATACAAAGTAAAGCATAATAAACCAGATTTTGCCGGACAGGCATTGGACAAATCACTATTGCATTACTAAACTGATTTACAAGTAAATGAACCTGCTTTTAGTACAGAAACAAACATTTAAAATTGGACAAATGCAAGAACAAGCAAAGAAAATACGTACATTTGCCCAGCAAATAATAAATTCTGTATTTGCATCATGAAAAATATCCAGTACATTCTTCTTGATTTAGACGGGACATTAACCGACCCCATGATTGGCATTACACGTTCCGTACAACACGCATTAGCTTTCTTCGGAATTAAAGTACACAATCTTGAAGAGCTTTGCCCATTTATTGGTCCTCCTCTTATAGATTCTTTCAAAGAATTCTATCATTTTACAGACGAACAAGCTCAGATTGCTCTAGGAAAATACCGTGAATATTTTGCCACCAAAGGGATATTTGAGAATATTGAATATGAAGGAATAAAGGATTTTCTTCAGTCGCAAGTAGATCAGGGAAGAATATTGATGCTTGCCACCTCGAAACCTGAGCCTTTTGCAAAACGGATTCTAGATCACTTCAAACTATCACATTATTTCACCTTCATTGGTGGAAGTACACTGGACGGAAGTCGCTCTACAAAAACTGATGTGATTAAATATGTGTTGAGCACGAATAAGATTACAGATGTATCTCGTGTAATAATGATTGGCGATCGGAAACACGATATTGAGGGCGCAAAGAATAACGGAATTTCTTCCGTAGGTGTTCTTTATGGGTATGGAAGCAGAACCGAACTTGAACATGCCGGTGCCAATTTTATTGTTGAGGATGTAGGCGGATTAAATTCACTATTACTATAGGTATAAAATTAAAGACCCTAAATATAAAATGCATTATAAATAAATCCATTGCTCAATGGTTCTACAATTATTCACCAATGGATTTTATTTATTGGTGAATGAATTTATTTTATTGGCGGACAATTTACAAAGGGAATAAGGAATAGTTGTTAACAAATGTTTTTAGCCAAAGATATAAAGCCTTTTTTTGATAGAATAAATACTTGTGGGCATGGTTTTAACAGAATTAGTCATCTGAAAATCAGCAATGAAACACTTTTTAACTCAGATTGGCTACCAAAAACAGAAAAACATAAGGTTGTTTTCCGACAATACATTTTACTTTCTGAGCTAATTAGTTGATTATAAGCTGCGGAAAAATTATATCCACCCCGTATAATAACAAAAAACAGAGGGTATTTTTCCGCAACTTATTTCAATCGCCTATAATGGCACAATACTACAACTTTTTCAATCCTTTCAGCTCTTTTGCATCTTTAGCTTCAATAATGCTTATAGCAAAACCTCCGCCAGGAGCAGCTTTCAATGTTGTTTTAGATTTGCTAGTCACTACCACTTTCTTAATGGTATATGCTGAAGGGTTCTTTTCGTAATGTGCATTTGCAGCATCACAATATATCGTTGCGATATATTTCTTACCCGGATCAAGGAAACTAAATGAAAGGTTAGAAACATGTCCGTTCTCATCACTTGTGTTTCCAACAAACCAATTGTTTGTACCTTTAGCTTTACGAGCTACAGTAATATAATCGCCCGGTTCTGCTTCCAGATACTTGCTGTCATCCCAGTCTACAGCTACATCTTTAATAAACTGGAATGCATCCATATACTTATTATAGCTTTCGGGAAGGTCGGCTGCCATTTGTAGCGGACTATACATGGTTACATATAATGCCATCTGACGAACAAGCGTGCTGTGAACAAAAGAGTGTTCTCCCGAAAGGAAACTGATTCTTGTATCTAATATTCCTGGAGTGTAGTCCATCGGGCCACCCATCAGACGGGTAAACGGAAGAATTGTAGTATGATCGGGATTGCTTCCGCCAAATGCTTCGTACTCTGTTCCGCGAGCAGATTCATTACCAATCAGGTTAGGATAAGTGCGGCAAAGTCCGGTAGGGCGAACTGCTTCGTGCGCATTTACCATAATTTTATATTCCGCAGCCTTTGTTACAGCATAAAGATAATGATTTACCATCCACTGACCATAATGGTATTCTCCGCGAGGAATCATATTTCCTACATAACCACTCTTCACGGCATTATAACCATTATCAACCATAAACTGATAAGCCTTATCCATGTGACGCTCGTAGTTACGGACAGAAGCAGATGTTTCGTGATGCATCATCATTTTTACTCCTTTACTGGCAGCATAACGATGGAGTTCTTTTACATCAAAATCAGGATAAGGAGTTACAAAGTCGAATACATAATCTTTGGTCTTGCCAAACCAGTCTTCCCAGCCTTCATTCCAGCCCTCTACCAACACAGCATCAAAGCCATGTTTTGCAGCAAAATCTATATACTCTTTTACGTGTGCAGTATTAGCTGCATGTTTGCCGTTAGGAACAGTCTTTGAATAGTCGGTTACACCAAGTTTTACGGCAGGAAGGTCGGTGTACGACCAGGTACTTTTTCCTGTAATCATTTCCCACCACACACCAACGTACTTAACCGGCTTAATCCATGAAGTATCTGTATATTTACAAGGATCATTCAGATTTAAAATTGTTTTTGAAGCCAGAATATCTCGTGCATCATCGCTAACAATAACAGTACGCCAGGGAGATTGACAAGGAGTTTGCAAATATCCTTTATCGCCTATTGCATCGGGAGTAAGCCAAGACTCGAAAGTCATGGTTTTATCATCCAGATTAAGGTGCATACAAGAGTAATCTACCAGTGCAGCCTCGTGGATGTTGATATATAGTCCGTCTTTACTCTTCATCATCAATGGAGTCTGAACTCCTGTTGGTGAGAACGGAGTTTGCGAAGAGTTGGGAGTAGTGGCCGCTTTCATCTTTCCACGAATCTCAGAAAGATCAGAAGTCACAGTGCTGTATTCCTGAGTATCGTAATCTCCCGGAAGCCAGAATGCTTTGTGATCGCCCGCCATTGCAAACTGTGATTTCTCTTCCTTGATAACAAAATAATTAAAATTCTTCTGTTGAGGAAACTCATAGCGGAAGCCTAGTCCGTCGTTGTACAAGCGGAAACGGATAACAATATAGCGATCGGCAGTTTGTTGAGTTAATGTAGCAGCAAGTTCATTGTAATGATTGCGAATAGTCTTCACCTCTCCCCAAACCGGATTCCAGTTTTGGTCGAAAGCGCTTGTTTCAATATTTGTTTTAGTAAAGCCATCCAGCAGGTCTTCTCCTTCTTTTAAATCGAGTCCCAGCTTACTTTCCTTAACTACCGGTTTATTTTTATAGGTTAGCTGGTAAACAGGAATTCCTCCTTTAACTTCAAAATTAAGTTCCAGATTGCCATCGGGAGATTTAATAGATTCGGCTTTCGCCATCAAAACCGAGCAGGTTAAGAATAGAAATAAGAATGCATTTCTCATGATATTAATAATTTATTGATTTTATTATAATTATAATAAGGATTTTTATGAGCAGTTTCTCAATCGCATTAGCAAAACAACACATTACAAGTACAAAGCAAATAAATTATAATAAGAATCAGGCAGTTTATAACAAAAAACAGAATTACCCATTAGTGCAAACGTTTTCAAGAAACAGCAATCTGACTTGTAGAATAAGACGAAACTATGTTAATTAAAAATCCTTAAAGAATAGCTTATACCTCACTTTTTATTTGTTTATTTGCACCAAATTAGGGTGAAGTGTGGCCATATATAATCGCGGCTATACAAGATGGTAATAAACAAATGAATAAACTCACGATAAACACTTGTCCTCTTTGTGGTGGAACACACCTTAATAAGAAGATGACATGTACTGATTTTTACGCTTCCGGAGAACAATTCGACCTATTTCAATGTGAGAATTGTAATTTCCAGTTTACACAGGGATTTCCCGTGGAAAAAGAAATTGGGAAATACTACGAAACACCGGATTATATATCCCACAGCGATACAAAGAAAGGGATGATGAACGAGATTTATCATTTGGTGCGTTCACGCATGCTTCAGAAAAAGGCTCAATTAATTAATAACGTTACCGGAAAAACATCGGGAAGGATTCTGGATATCGGAACCGGAACTGGATATTTCTCTCATACCATGCAACAAAAAGGCTGGAACGTTGAAGCTATTGAGAAAAGCGCGCAAGCACGTTCGTTTGCAAAAAAGAATTTCAATCTTGATGTAAAAGATGATTCGGGACTGAAGGATTTTTCTGCGGGTTCATTTGACGCAATTACTCTATGGCACGTAATGGAACACTTAGAGCACCTGAATGAAACATGGGAAAGACTTTATGAGTTACTGGCAGATGATGGAACTTTAATCGTTGCAGTTCCAAACTGTTCTTCCTTTGATGCACAAAAATACAAAGAGTTTTGGGCTGCTTATGACGTACCCCGTCATTTATGGCATTTTACTCCGGAAACGATGCAAAAGTTTGGCGAAAAGCACAACTTTACGCTGATTAATTATCTTCCAATGCCATTCGATGCATTTTATGTATCTATCTTAAGTGAGAAATATAAAAAGAGTGCATTAACTCTTCCAAAAGGAATGTTTGCAGGTACTCTAGCCTGGTTCAGCTCTTTAAACAATAAAGAAAAGAGCAGCTCTATCATTTATGTATTCAGAAAAAAAAGTCATGAGAAATAAACATAAAACAAATACTGTTCCATACTTCGATATTCAAAGTGTAACTTCAAGTATCAGTACTATGCTGGTTTTGCTTTTGCTGGGATTAGTAGTATTTTTTGTACTCTCGGCAAATAACCTGTCTGTATACGTGCGGGAGAATATAAACTTCTCGATTCTTATCAGTGATGATATGCCCGAATCGGAGATTCTTACCTTGCAAAAGGAACTAAATAAAGAACCTTTCGTAAAAGAATCCAGCTATATATCAAAACAACAGGCTCTTCGCGAGCAAAGCATAGCTATGGGAACCGACCCTGAAGACTTTTTAGGATATAACCCATTTACCGCGTCAATTGAGGTGAAGCTGAATTCTGCTTATGCAAATTCCGACAGTATTACCAAGATTGAAAGAAAGATTAAAAAGAATACCAATATTCAGGAGATTCTGTATCAGAAAGACTTGATTGATTCTGTGAACAATAATATCCGCAACATAAGTATTGTGTTACTTTGCCTTGCCGGCTTGCTCACTCTTATTTCTTTTGCATTGATCAACAATACAATACGGCTGACAATATATTCCAAGAGATTCCTGATTCACACCATGAAACTTGTTGGTGCCAATTGGGGATTTATACGGAAACCATTCCTCATCCGTAACATCTGGATTGGGGTAATCTCTGCTTTTGCAGCAGATGCAATATTATTGGGAGGGGCTAACACGTTAGTAAACTATGAACCTGAACTAATCTCTATTGTTACTCCTGAGGTAATGCTTATTGTTTCTGCATCGGTATTCCTTTTCGGAATTATAATAACATTCTTATGTGCTTATCTTTCTATTAATAGATATCTGAGAATGAAAGCAAGCACTCTTTACTACATCTAACAACAAGAAACATAATAAATAAGAATATGGACAAAAAGAAATTAGCCTTTGATAAGACAAACTTTATCTTACTGGCAATAGGAATGCTCGTTGTTATTCTGGGCTTTATATTAATGGCTGGTCCTGCAACAACAGAAACAACTTTTCAACCAGATATTTTCAGTGCACGTAGAATTAAGGTAGCCCCGGTAGTTTGCTTCTTAGGATTTGTTTTTATGATCTATGGAGTAGTTCGTAAACCAAAATCTAAAGAATAGAAATGGGAGATTTATCATACTTACAAACCATTATCATTGCTATTGTTGAAGGTCTAACAGAATTTATTCCGGTATCTTCTACCGGCCATATGATCATTGCACAGAGCATGTTGGGGGTACAAAGTACTGAGTTCGTAAAAGCATTCACAGTAATTATTCAGTTTGGAGCTATTCTATCGGTAGTAGTACTTTACTGGAAGCGTTTCTTTAAGTTGAATAAATGTAAAATCTTCGATAAACAAGCAGCAGCAGACAAACCTTTATTGGGTAAACTTGTTGTTTACTTCAAAAGATTACTGTATAAATTTGATTTTTACTGGAAACTGATAATAGCATTTATACCTGCAGCCTTTTTCGGCCTTGTATTCAGCGACAAGATTGATGAGATGTTGGAGAGTGTAACTGTTGTTGCAGTAATGCTGGTTATCGGAGGAGTATTCATGCTTTTCGTTGATAACATCTTTAAAAAGGTAGATGAAAGTAAAGGTATGACAGAGCAAAAAGCTTTTAATATAGGCCTTTTTCAATGTATTGCAATGATACCTGGTGTATCTCGTTCAATGGCTACCATTGTGGGAGGTATGGCACAAAAGATGTCTCGCAAAACAGCTGCTGAATTTTCTTTTTTCCTTGCTGTTCCTACTATGTTTGCTGCTACAGCTTATAAACTGTTGAAGCTTCTTCTGGAACCAAACGGAACAGATATTCTGACTCAGAACATAGGAGCATTGGTTATAGGAAATATAGTAGCATTTATCGTAGCATTGCTTGCTATTAAGTTTTTTATCAGTTTTGTGAGCAAATACGGATTTAAAGCTTTTGGATATTATCGTATTATCGTGGGAGGAATCATCTTAGTGATGATGTATTTAGGACATAATTTAGAAGTCGTTTAATGAACTTTATTGAAGGAGAAGTATTATACTTCAACAAGCCACTGACGTGGACTTCTTTTAATCTCGTAGCAAAGGTGAAATATCCGTTGCTGAGAAAACTTAGAGTAAAAAAGCTAAAAGTAGGCCATGCCGGAACTCTTGATCCGCTTGCTACAGGTGTAATGATTATATGCATTGGTAAAGCAACCAAGCGAATTGAAGAATTTCAGTATCAGACTAAAGAATATATTGCCACGATAAAGTTGGGAGCAACTACTCCTTCCTTTGATCTGGAAAAAGAGATTGATGCTACTTACCCCACGGAACATATTACCCGTGAAGTGGTAGAAGAAGCTCTGAAAAAGTTTATTGGAAGTATTGAACAGATACCGCCGGCCTTTTCTGCTTGCAAGATCGATGGCGAAAGAGCTTACGAACTAGCCAGAGCAGGAAAAGAGGTAGAGCTGAAACCTAAAACTTTGGTTATTGATGAAATTGAATTACTAGAGTGTAATTTACCCGAAATAAAGATTCGGGTTGTGTGCAGCAAAGGTACTTATATCCGTGCTTTAGCAAGAGATATTGGAGAAGCATTGAATAGCGGTGCCCATCTCACCGGACTAATCCGCACTCGTGTGGGAGATGTAAAATTAGAACATTGCATGGAAATTGAAGATTTCGTGGAATGGTTGGATAAACAAGAAATAGAGAAGTAACTAACGTAAAGAAAGAAAATATGAAACTATCACAATTTAAATTTAAGCTTCCAGAGGATCAAATTGCTTTGCACCCTACAAGGTACAGAGATGAATCCCGTTTGATGGTTCTTCATAAGAAGACTGGTGAAATAGAGCACAAAGTATTTAAGGATATCTTAGATTATTTTGATGATAAAGATGTTTTTGTATTCAACGATACAAAAGTGTTCCCTGCCCGTCTTTATGGAAACAAGGAAAAAACAGGAGCACGTATTGAAGTATTCTTATTACGTGAGTTAAATGAAGAACTTCGTTTATGGGATGTATTGGTGGATCCTGCTCGTAAAATTAGAATTGGTAACAAACTATATTTCGGTGAAGACGATTCAATGGTTGCTGAAGTTATTGATAACACTACTTCTCGCGGACGTACGCTTCGCTTCCTTTATGACGGACCTCATGAAGAATTTAAGAAAGCACTTTATGCTCTTGGCGAGACTCCACTTCCACATACCATTATCAACCGCCCCGTAGAGGCAGATGACGAAGAAAGATTCCAGTCTATCTTTGCAAAAAACGAAGGAGCTGTAACTGCACCTACCGCAAGTTTGCACTTCAGCCGTGAGTTGATGAAACGTATGGAGATTAAAGGAATCGACTTTGCATTTATCACCATGCATGCAGGACTAGGTAACTTCCGCGATATTGATGTAGAAGATCTTACTAAGCACAAAATGGATTCAGAGCAAATGTTTGTTTCTGAAAAAGCTGTTGATATAGTAAACAAAGCAAAAGATGCTAACAGAAACATTTGTGCTGTTGGAACTACAGTAATGAGAGCAATTGAAAGTACAGTAAGCACAGACGGACACCTTAAAACTTTCGAAGGATGGACTAATAAATTCATTTTCCCTCCTTATGAGTTTACTGTTGCTAATTCAATGATCTCTAATTTCCACATGCCTCTGTCTACATTACTAATGATTGTTGCAGCATTTGGTGGATACGATCTTGTTATGGATGCTTATCAGGTGGCAATAAAAGAAGGATACCGCTTCGGTACTTACGGAGATGCAATGTTGATTATTGACTAATAGAAGAAAACAATGGCATTGGTTTATTTCGGTTTAGGTACAAATCTGGGCGATAAAGAGAGAAACCTGTGCCTTGCTATTGATAAAATAAGAGAGCGGATTGGGAGAGTTATTTCCCAATCCGCTTTTTATGCTTCCGAACCCTGGAGATTTGAATCTACAAACTCTTTCCTCAATGCAGTTGTTTGTGCAGAAACATCAATTTCTCCCCTTCGACTAATGGAAGAGACTCAGAAGATTGAAAAAGAGATTGGCAGAAATAAAAAATCAGTTGATGGTCTTTATAGTGACAGAGTTATCGATATTGATATTCTTCTCTATGATGACCTCATTCTGAGTACTGAAAACTTAACTATTCCTCATCCACTTATGACCGAAAGGCTCTTTGTGATGAAGCCGCTTTGGGAAATTGCTCCGGAACTTGTGATCCCCGGTACAGAGAAAACTGTTCAATCTTTCTATGATGAATTGTCTTTATGAGTGTTAAAGTCTTAAAATTTATACAGCTAAAAGAACAAAACTCAGGAAATTAGCTATACATTTGCACCATATTAAAATGTGGAAAGATTTGGGCAGCTTGCAACCACAGTAAAAAATGCTAAATAATAGCTTATTTAACGCGTTTCTTCCTTCCGAATCAATCCCTTTTCAAAATATTAATTTAGTATAAACAGACGAACTAAAAATCCGTCAATCTAAAACTTTATTTATCCATGGGATATTTATTCACATCCGAATCGGTGTCTGAAGGACACCCCGACAAAGTAGCCGATCAAATATCGGATGCTGTACTTGACGAACTGTTGGCTTACGATCCTAGTTCTAAAGTAGCTTGCGAAACTCTCGTTACTACAGGACAAGTAGTACTTGCGGGTGAAGTGAAATCTGAAGCTTATGTTGATCTGCAAGAAGTTGCTCGTAACGTAATCAATAAAATTGGTTATACAAAAGGCGAGTATATGTTCGAAGGAAACTCATGCGGCGTATTTTCTGCCATTCACGAACAATCTCCTGATATCAATCGTGGAGTGGAACGTTCAGACCCAATGGAACAGGGTGCTGGCGACCAGGGAATGATGTTTGGTTATGCAACCAACGAAACAGAAAACTACATGCCTTTATCTCTTGATCTTGCGCATAAAATACTATATATTCTGGCTAAAATCAGAAAAGAAGGCAAGCAAATGACTTACCTCCGTCCAGATGCAAAAAGCCAGGTTACAATAGAATATGATGATAACGGAAAACCTGTGCGTATTGATACTATTGTTGTATCTACTCAGCACGATGATTTCGTTAAACCTGAAAACGATTCTCCTGAAGCTCAGTTGAAAGCTGACGAAGAGATGCTTTCTGTTATCCGCGAAGACGTATTAAAGGTGTTGATGCCTAGAGTTTTTGCTTCTATTCATAACAAAAAGGTATTGGACTTGTTCAACGGTGCTATTACTTACCACGTTAATCCAACAGGAAAGTTCGTTATTGGGGGACCTCACGGAGATACAGGATTAACCGGACGTAAGATTATTGTTGATACTTACGGTGGTAAAGGTGCTCATGGTGGTGGTGCTTTCTCAGGAAAAGACCCTAGCAAGGTAGACCGTAGTGCAGCTTATGCAGCACGTCATATTGCAAAGAACCTTGTTGCTGCAGGTGTAGCTGATGAGATTCTGGTTCAGATATCTTATGCTATTGGTGTGGCTCGTCCTATCAATATTTATGTTGACACTTATAACCGCAGCAATGTGAACATTACTGACGGGGAGATTGCAAAGAAAATTGATAAGATATTCGATCTTCGTCCAAAAGCTATCGAAGACCGTTTGAAGCTTCGTAATCCTATCTATTCAGAAACTGCTGCTTACGGACACATGGGCCGTACTCCAAAGGTTGTAACCAAGAGTTTCCACTCTCGTTATCTGGAAGATAAGACTGTAGAAGTAGAATTGTTTACCTGGGAAAAACTCGATTATATCGACAAAGTAAAAGAAGAATTCGGCATATACTAGTCGAAAGATTAATAAATACTAAGCCTGTGCAGTTCCTTAAAAAAGGAATTGTACAGGCTTTTTTCTTTTCTAAAGCACCTTTCAAATCCGACTATAAAGTAATCTGCAGTCTAAAAACAACACATAAATGTAGCAAATAATAAAACCTCAAAAGCTACATTCCTAGTTAAAGCATTCATAATTAAAAAGTTATAATTTCTGGCACGGCCTTTGTATTCTTCTTCATGAAAAAGACGATGATTAATACTCATTTAAACAAAGAAGATTATGTTATTAAGCGCAAGAAACACTATTAAAGGTAAGGTAATAGAGATTGTTCCGGGTATTGTTACCGCAAAGGTTAAACTCGACATTGGTGGAGGAAACACAATTGTCTCAGTAATCACAGTAGATAGTATTGGCGAGCTCAATATAAAGGTAGGAGATGAAGCATACGCAATATTCAAATCTACCGAAGTGATGATTGGAATTTAATTCACCATATCGCATGGATCGCTCAACATTCTCAATGGATGCTCTTCTTACCATTTATCGGGATAACGAAGTCTTTATTGGCCAAAGCCAGTACCGGTTATTAAAGCAGATTTTGACAGATGGATCTATTAATGCAGCAGCAAAGAGCCTGAAGATGTCTTACCAACACGCCTGGCATTTGATTGATAAGATGAATAGACTCTCGCCCATTCCTGTGGTGATAAGGCAAAAGGGAGGAAAAGACGGAGGCGGTTGCAGCATAAGCCCTTACGGAATGAAGGTCATTGAAAGCTATGCCATGCATGAAATTGAAATCATTAAGCTATTAGAGCAGACGAACAGCGAATTAGAAAGCTGTTTTTTTTAGGAAGCGATATGCTTTAGGGTGTATATCGCTTTCCTTTAAGAAAGCGTTATTCTCTGTTTTTGATAACGGATATTTAATTTAAAAGTTAGTATTATGAAAGTATTAGGTAAAAAATGTTTTTGGATAACAATTGCTGCAACTGTCTGTGCGTGTAAGATGAATGCACAGACAGTAGCTATTGATGGAGAATTAAGACCCAGAGCAGAGTATAGAGATGGTTTCGGGGCCCCTTTGACAGAGAGTAATGATCCGGGTATTTTTGCAATTCAGCGTACACGTTTGGGAGCAACCTTTACTTCCGCAGTTCTGAAGACACAGTTTACTATTCAGGATTCGCGCACTTACGGTAAAACAGCACCCAGTTCGGAGACTGCCACACTGGGAGTGTTTGAAGCATGGGCTGAGTTTTTATTAATGCCGGGAGGCTCTGCTAAAGTAGGGCGCCAGGCTTTGACTTATGATGATGGTCGTTTGTTCTCGGCTTCTAACTGGAGTAATACGGGGAATTCACACGATCTGGCTCTGTTCAAGTACAATGTAAATGACTTTCAGGCTCATTTGGGTTTTGCTTATAACAATACTTCTGCCATTTCTTCGGAGACTGTTTATACTAATGGGGCCAAATACAGGTACATGGGCTTACTTTGGTTGTCTAAAGGAATTGCGAAAGATCTGACTCTTTCCGCCATTGCTGTAGACGAAGGCATGCAGCCTACCACCGATGCTACGAAATACGGTACAAAGGTTAATATGAATCACGGATACACTTTTGGCGGTAACCTGAAATATGGCAATGAAACAAAACCATTTTCTGCACTTGCCACAGCCTACTTTCAGGCAGGAAAGAATCAAACCGGTGATGATTTGAGAGGTAGCATGGCGGCAGTGAAGTTAAACTACAAAATATCTTCTGCAGTTACAACCAGTTTAGGTACAGATTACCTGTCGGGAGATGATAACAAAACTGACGGAAAACAGAAAAACTTTAGAAAGCTTTATGGTTCAAATCACAGTTTTAACGGCTCCATGGAATATTGGTCAACACCTCTTAGCGCAGGTCTGCTTGATTACTACGGCAGTGTAAATGCTAAAGTAAGTAAAACAACCAGCATTGAAGGTGCATTTCATGTATTCAGTTCCAGTAAAGACATGACAAGCAATAGTCAAAACATTGGCAAATCACTTGGTTCGGAGTTAGACCTTTGCCTTAACTACAAACTCAATGAATGGAGTAAACTACAAGTTGGCTGGAGCACCTACTTTGCAAACGACAATACTCGCATAGCAAAAGGCATGACCGCCGATGCCAAAACCCGCTTTCCACAATGGGGATATGTAATGCTCACAGTCTCTCCTTCTTATCTGAAATCTATTTTTACCGATAAATAAAATATAAAACTCAATCTCATGAAAAGAACGATTATAACCGTGACACTGATACTGGTATGTATCCTTGCACAAGCTCAGAAAGTAAATGTTGCCGCTGCTGCAAACCTCCGTTATGTGCTGGAGGATATAAAAACACAGTACGAAAAAGAGCATCCAAAAGCTAAGATCAACATCACATTCGGCAGTTCGGGAACATTGGTTCAGCAGATTCTCAATGGTGCTTCCTTTGACTTCTTTATGGCTGCCGACAATGAGTTCCCATTGAAACTAAAAGCAAAAGGGGTTGCCTGGGGAGCCATGAAGACTTACGCCTACGGAAAACTAGCCATATACAGCACTTCATTGGATGTAACTAAAGGACTATCGGTTTTAAAAGACCCTGCTATTAAGAAAATTGCCATTGCTAAACCAGAAACAGCTCCTTATGGTGAACGCTCATTCGAACTGCTTAAAAAGATGGGACTTTATGAATCACTGAAATCAAAGATTGTGATTGGCGATAATATCTCTCAGGCAGCTCAGTTTGCCTTTACCGGTAACGCAGAGATTGGTTTTGTAGCCCTCTCACTTGCCCTGGCTCCCGAGATGAAAGGAAAAGGGACATATTATATTGTAGATCCTAAACTTTATACTCCGGTAGAGCAGGCCTGCATTCTTATTAAGACGGCAGTAAGAAACACCGAAACAAGCAAATTCATGGCTTATGTTCTATCGCCAAGAACCAAAGTTTATTGGGAAAAGTACGGATACTCAGTTCCTCGTTAAAGAAACATTAGAGTGATGTCTCGGTATATATTTTCAGACTGGTGTACACTGGAGTTTAATTTAGTGTACACCTAAATTATAATAAGTGTACACTATTTACAAATTTGCTGTACATTAATAAAACATTCTTTCAGGTTATTTATGCTTAGCTAACCCCAAACTTTGACTAACTTATTTAATTGAATATACATAATATGAACGATGATTTTCTACAAACCCTTCTTCTTACAGGTAAGCTGGCTACAATTACCACTGTAATACTTCTTATCATAGGCTTGCCCTTAGGTTACTGGTTGGCATACAAGCGGTTTCGGTTTAAGCCATTAATAGAAGCACTTATCAGCATGCCACTTGTGTTGCCCCCTACCGTGCTGGGCTTTTACATGCTGGTTGCTTACAGTCCGCAAAATGTAATTGGGCATTTTCTGGAGCATACACTAAACCTACGTCTGGCATTTAGTTTTGAGGGAATATTAGTGGCTAGTGTGCTTTTTAGTCTGCCGTTTATGGTTCAGCCCTTACAAAACGGCTTTGCAAGCATCCCCCGAAGTTACAGGGAAGCATCATATACCTTGGGAAAATCATTCTTCACCACCTTTATAAGAGTTCTTATTCCCAACATGAAACCTTCCATTATAACGGCAGTTGCAATGACTTTTGCTCACTGCATCGGTGAGTTTGGAGTAGTAATTATGGTAGGAGGAAACATGCCCGGAGAAACAAGAGTAGCTTCCATTGCCATTTATGATGAGGTACAATCACTTAATTACGACACGGCAAACAAATATTCATTTGTATTATTCATTGTTTCAATGGTTATACTAACTATTATATACAGTATAAACGGCAACAAGAAAACACTTTAAAGGAATTATGCTGAAAATAGATATAGAACGTCCGATGCTCACTTCCGAAGGAAAAAAGACACTGAAAATCTGTTCTGAGATAGCAGACAGGGAATTGCTTTGTCTCTTCGGTCATTCGGGTTCGGGAAAAACAACCCTGCTGAGAATTCTGGCCGGACTTACCACTCCTTCTAAAGGCCGGATTGTATATAATGATACTGTTTGGTTCGATTCCGACAAGAAAATAAATCTCTCTCCTCAGCTCCGTAACGTAGGATATATGTTCCAGGACTACGCTCTCTTTCCTAATATGAGTGTAGAAGGTAATATCAGGTTTGCACAAAAAGAAAAAGACACTGAGGCTATAGAAGAGCTTATGGAGTTATTCGACCTCATTGCATTGAGGAAGCAAAAGCCTACACAGCTATCCGGCGGGCAAAGGCAGAGAGTGGCACTGGCCAGAGCATTAGCGGCCAAGCCAAACCTTTTGCTGCTTGACGAGCCATTGTCTGCACTTGATTTTGAAATGCGCACTGCTCTGCAACACGAAATCCGCAAAGCACACTTGTTGCTAAACACAATTACTATACTCGTAAGTCACGATGTGAACGAGGTCTGCACCCTGGCTTCGTCGGTAATGACCATAAAGAACGGTAGAGTATTATCACAAGGTCACCCAAAAGAAATATTCAGTGCCGGATCCTTTCAAAATTATGCTCAATTTCTTGGTGAGATTTCTGCTCTCAGTGAACTTTTTCTGGGGCAATAATCCTACATTTTGGTGTATTTCCCTACATTTATGTAAGAAAAATCTCTCATCTTAAAAAGGCGTTTTCTTATCTCTCATATTATTATCATTTACCCGTTGGCGGAATTAATTCACTAAAAAATGTCAGGAAATAAGTTGTGCATATCATTGATTATTAGTATTTTAATGGTGATCAAACTATTAATATACAGCTCAATTATGCACAACTTATATGCAATATTCGCTAAATTTCTTGATATATGCAAGATGTTTTCTGCTGATTTAGTAAACGAAAAAGGGAATATACCTCGCAGAGGAGTCGTCCCGAAGTTCTCTGACTTAGAAGTGATCAGTTTAAGCCTTGCTGCCGAATCAATAGGTATAGATAGTGAAAGCTTTTTGTTTTCTAAATTAAATGAATACAAAGATGATTTTTCTTCTCTCATATCCCGTCGTCAATATAATGATCGCAGGAAGCTCACTATCGGCTTATGTAATCAGGTGCGTGAAAGAATTGCATCAAAAGTTGATGGTGGAGAAGCTATTTTCTGTATTGATTCTATGCCAATTGAAGTCTGTCGTCCCATAAGGTCAAAACGTTGTAAAATGGGAAAGAATAATTATGATAAAGCTCCCAATTATGGCTATTGTGCTTCACAGGGTAAACATTATTACGGATATAAATTACATTCTCTCTGTGGGTTGAGCGGTGTCATACACTCTTTTGACCTGACAAAGGCGAGTGTTCACGACATTCATTATTTGAAAGACGTAAAGTGTAACTTTCAGAATTGCACCATCATCGGTGATCGTGGATATATTGGAGCAGCCATACAACTTGATTTATTTGAAAAAGCTAATATCAAGTTGGAAGTTCCATATCGGTCGAATCAAAAAGATTGGAAACCTGTATTTAGTCCATTTGCTAAAGCAAGGAAAAGGGTTGAAACGCTTTTTGCACAATTATGCGATCAATTTATGATAATCAGAAATTACGCAAAACAAACAGAAGGATTGTTTACCAGAATTACGGGGAAAATTAGTGCACTTACAATCCTTCAATATATAAACAAGATTAATAACAAACCCATTGGACAAATTAAATATGCACTAATTTAATTCCGCCAACGGGTTATCATTTATTTTACCCTACATATTCAATTATTAATCAACGCATTAACAACAATACAAAGACTCATCATTGAGAGCTCTGTTCAGCTTTGGCACGCTTTCTGTTTATAATCTTATAAGTTTTAATATTAACTAAGGTAAATAAGGTTATGAGAAAGATTGCTATTTACGGAAAAGGCGGTATTGGTAAAAGTACCACAACGCAAAACACAGTAGCCGGTTTGGCTGAAATGGGTAAAAAAGTAATGGTTGTAGGTTGTGATCCTAAAGCAGACTCCACACGTTTATTGCTTCATGGTCTTGCACAGAAAACAGTTCTTGACACACTTCGTGACGAAGGTGAAGATATTGATCTGGATGATGTTATGAAACCAGGATTTCACGAAACCAGTTGTGTAGAATCAGGTGGCCCGGAACCGGGAGTAGGTTGTGCCGGTCGTGGTATCATTACTTCTATCAACTTGCTTGAACAGCTTGGTGCTTACGATGACGACAAACATCTTGATTATGTGTTCTATGATGTACTTGGTGACGTAGTATGCGGTGGTTTCGCCATGCCAATACGTGATGGCAAAGCAGAAGAGGTTTACATTGTTTGCTCAGGAGAGATGATGGCTATGTACGCTGCCAACAATATCTGTAAGTCTATTGCCAAGTTTGGTAAAGTAGGGACAGTTCGTTTGGGTGGTATTATTTGCAACTCTCGTAAGGTAGACAATGAAGCAAACATGATTGAAGAATTTGCTTCAAAACTTGGAACTCAAATGATTCACTTCGTTCCCCGCGACAACATGGTTCAACATGCTGAAATTAACCGTAAGACTGTTATTGACCACGCACCGGAACACACTCAGGCCAACGAATATCGTTCTTTGGCAAAGAAAATAAACGATAACCAAATGTTTGTTATCCCTACCCCACTTTCTATGCCTGAACTGGAAGAGTTATTGGTTGGCTTCGGTATTATGAACTAATAAATAAAGGAGGATATTTATATGTATTTATTAAGAGCTATTGTTCGCCCAGAGAAGTCATCCGTAGTAATGAAAGCATTATTCGATGCAGGTTTCCCCGCAGTAACAAAACTATCAGTGTTCGGTCGCGGTAAACAGCGCGGTCTTAAAGTAGGAAATGTTACTTATGACGAATTGCCCAAAGACCTTTTAATGATTGTAATTCCTGAAAAAGATAAGGATTTTGTTATTGAAACAATCATGGATGCTGCCCGTTCAGGAGAAAAAGGACAGTTTGGCGACGGAAAGATATTCGTTACTCCGGTAGAAGAAACCTACACCATCTCCAGCGGTAGAAAAGAAGTATAAATCAAACGAGACTAGGAATTATGAAACTAATATTAGCAATGATTCGCATTGCCAAGATGAGTGACACAAAGATCGCTCTTTCGGAAGCAGGATTGCCGTCGTTCACCGCCATGCCTGTTCTTGGCCGCGGAAAAGGACACGGCGATCTGGAAAAGGCGGCTTACGTAGATCCTGAACATCATGAACTGATCTCGGAGATGCTTCGTCTGAAATCCAAAAGAATGATTACACTTGTGGTTACCGACGAGAAGAAAGATCTGGCTGTAGAAACAATCATCAAGGCGAATCAAACCGGAAAAAGTGGTGATGGGAAAATTTTTGTAATTGATACTGTTGGTTCTATTCGTGTACGCACAGGAGAATCAGGTGATGAAACATTAGATTAAAGGAGGTTACTGCTATGACAAAAGATACAGAAAAGGATATTAACCTCGCTGAATTTAAAGAAGAGGTACTAGCGGCCTATCCTAAAAAGGTTGCAAAGAAAAGAGCAAAAGGAATTGTATATAATAATCCTGATGAAATTCCTCAGATTCAGGCCAACGTACGTACCATTCCCGGAATTATTACTCAGAGGGGATGTACTTATGCCGGATGTAAAGGTGTGGTTCTGGGCCCAACAAGAGATATTGTAAATATCACTCACGGACCAATCGGTTGTGGATTTTATTCATGGCTAACCCGCCGTAACCAGACTCGCCCTGACGAACAGGCTCCTGAGAACTTTATTCCTTATGCTTTCTCAACAGATATGCAGGATTCCAACATCGTATTTGGAGGGGAAGAAAAGCTAAAGCAGGCCATCCGTGAAGCATACGAACTATTTCACCCGAAAGCTATTGCTATTTTCTCTACCTGTCCGGTTGGATTGATTGGAGACGATGTGCACCGCGTGGCTCGTCACATGACTGAAGAACTGGAAGGTAAAGTAAATATCTTCGGATTCTCATGCGAAGGATATCGTGGAGTATCACAGTCGGCCGGTCACCACATTGCAAACAATGGTTTATACAAAAACCTTATTGGTAATGACGATTCTGTGGATGGTAAATACAAATTCAGAATAAATGTTTTAGGTGAATATAACATCGGCGGTGATGCCTTTGCTATTGAAACATTAATGGATAAGTGTGGTATTGAGCTTGTAGCAACAATGTCCGGTAACTCCACAAAGAAACAATTTGAAACTGCACATACAGCCGATTTAAGTCTGGTTATGTGCCACAGATCAATAAACTATGTAGCAGAGATGCTTGAAACATCTTTTGGTATTCCATGGATGAAAGCAAACTTTATTGGTGCAGAAGCTACTGCAAAAACACTTCGTAAGGTTGGAAAATATTTTGGTGATCAGGAATTAATTGACCGTATAGAGAAGGTGATTGCTGAAGAGATGATCCCAGTAAAAGAGGCTCAGGAAAAAGCATTGGAAAAAACCAAAGGCAAACTGGCTATGCTCTTCGTGGGAGGTTCTCGTGCTCACCATTATCAGGAACTATTCAATGAATTGGGAATGACAACAATTTCTGCCGGATATGAATTCGGTCACCGAGACGACTACGAAGGTCGCAGTGTAATTCCTTCCATTCAGATTGATGCAGATAGTCGTAACATTGAACAAATTACGGTTAAAGAGGATGCCACCCGCTTTAAACCACGTAAAACCGAAGAGGAATTAAAAGCTTTGGAAAAAGAAGGGCTTGAATTCAACGGTTACGAAGGTATGATGGCAGAAATGAAGAAAGGAACTCTCGTTATTGACGATTTAAGTCATTATGAGATGGAGAAACTTATCGAGATGTATCATCCAGATATCTTCTGCGCCGGTATCAAAGAAAAGTTCTGCGTGCAAAAAATGGGTATACCATTGAAACAGTTGCATAACTACGATTACGGTGGTCCGTACGCAGCTTTTGAAGGAGCTATCAACTTCTACAAGGATATTGAGCAAATAGCTTGTTGCAGCATTTGGAAAGAAATGAAAGCTCCTTGGGAGAAAGAGGATATCGTCGAAGCAGAATATGTTTATTAACCTGTAAAAACAAAAAGAATTATGTTATTAAAGCACACTACAGATAAAGAAATAGACAGAAAGGCCTTGACCATTAACCCCGCCAAAACCTGTCAACCTATTGGAGCAATGTATGCTGCGTTAGGTATTCATGGATGCTTGCCTCACAGTCACGGCTCGCAAGGCTGTTGTTCTTATCATAGAAGTACATTAACCCGCCATTTTAAAGAGCCGGTTGTAGCTGCAACCAGTTCTTTCTCGGAAGGTTCTTCAGTATTCGGTGGTTCGGCCAACCTGATACAAGCTATTGAAACGATGTTTACCGTTTATAAGCCCGAAGTTATTGCGGTTCACACAACTTGTCTTTCCGAAACAATTGGTGACGACCTTACTCAGATTGTTTCCAAGGCTGGTGAAGATGGACTTATTCCCGAAGGCAAATTTGTGATTTATTGCAATACACCATCATACGTTGGAACACATATCACCGGATATTCTAATCAGGTTGCAGCAATGGTAAAGTTCTTCTCTACTGCTACACCTAAGAAAAAAAACGTGGTGAACATGGTTGCCGGATGGATGGAACCTTCGGATATGAGAGAAATAAAAAGACTTGCTCAGGTTATGGAAGCAAGAACAATTATGTTCCCCGATATGACCGGCGTACTTGATACTCCTCTCAACGGTAAATATCACATGTATCCCGACGGAGGAACAACAATTCCGGAACTGAGAGCTACCGGTGATAGCAAATTTACAATCGGCCTTGGACAGTATTGCACAGAAGATGCTTGCATTAAACTTGAAAACAAATGTAAAGTTAAGTTTGAAGTGGTAGATATTCCTATTGGCTTAAAAGCAACAGACCGCTTCCTTATGTCACTTAGCCGTCATGCTAATCTTCCTATTCCTGATAGTATCACGGAAGAACGCGGACAATTAATCGACCTTATTGCCGACAATGCCAAATATCTTTATGGCAAACGCGTAGCATTATGGGGAGATCCGGATACATTGATTCCTCTTACTGAATTACTGGTGAGTCTGGATATGAGACCTGTTTATATTGTAAGTGGAACACCGGGAAAACCTTTCGATGAACGTATGTCTGAGATATTAAAAGATATTCCTGAAGCGAAGTTCATGAGCGGCGAACGTGCTGATATGTTCCGTCTTCATCAGTGGATTAAACAAGAAGGAGTTGATTTGCTTATAGGTAACACTTATGGTAAATACATTGCCAGAGATGAAGACACTCCGTTTATTCGTTTTGGTTTCCCTATTGCCGACCGTTCAGGACACAACTACTTCCCGAAAACCGGATATGTTGGTGCAACAAACCTGGTTATTCAGATTTTAAATGCTTTTATGGATCATCAGGATCGTACATGTCCTGAAGAAAAGGTTGAGTTCCAAATGTAATCTATTGAGTGTTGTTAGTAGAAACGCTTCTGCATCTTTGAGAATATATATATTTCTCAGAATGCCGGAGCTTTTTTCTAAAGAATTAAGAAAGGGTAGAATCCTACATTAATGTAAGATTATTCTTATCTCCCTACTTCGGGGTAACCCCAATATTCTCTCTCTTTTATAATGTTTATCTTTAAATATCTGAACCTGAATGCATAGAGTAATCCTGATTAGCAAACTCAACTCTTTGGCATGGTTTTGGTATTATAATAATTAAATGTAAGATCAATATGGACTATATTTTAAAAGAAAGAGAAAAGCAAGTAGCATTCGCAGGAATTAATGCAGCAACGATAGAGTGCAACAAAGAGAGCCTGGCTGGTTCGGTTAGTCAAAGGGCATGTGTTTTTTGTGGTTCCAGAGTTGTGCTCTATCCTATTGCAGATGCATTGCATCTTATCCACGGTCCTATTGGATGCGCCGCATATACATGGGATATAAGAGGTTCTCTTTCTTCAGGACCAGAGTTACACAGACTTAGTTTCTCTACAGATTTACAAGAAAGGGACGTCATCTTTGGGGGTATCGATAAATTGAATGCGGCTATGGAAGAATTGATTGATCTTCATCATCCAAAAGCGGCTTTTATTTATACTACTTGTATTGTAGGAGTTATTGGAGATGATGTGGAATCAGCCTGCAAACAGATGGCTATCCGTAAAGGTATTCCCGTTATCCCTGTTCAGGCACCTGGCTTTCAAGGATCTAAAAAAGACGGGTACAAGGTTGCTTGCGAAGCACTCTTTCAACTTGTAGGCACTATAAATAAACCAACACCTAAGTATAGCATAAATATACTCGGTGACTTTAATCTTGCCGGTGAACTCTGGATTTTGTTGGAGTACTACAAAAAGATGGGTATTCACGTAAATGCAACAATTACCGGAGATGGAAGAGTTGAAGATATCTGTAATGCCCACAAAGCTTCCTTAAATGTTGTTCAGTGTTCGGGTTCCATGAATTATCTGGCCCAAATGATGAAAAAGGAATATGGTATTCCAAGCATGAGAGTTTCCTATTTTGGCATTGAGGATATGAGTGATGCTCTTTACGATGTTGCCTCTTTCTTCAAAAGTGAAGAAATGATGGCTAAAGCCAAAGAGTTAGTCCGCGAAGAATTTACCCGACTTATGCCACAGCTCAAGTGGTATAAGGAAAGACTGCAAGGAAAAAAAGCAGCAATCTATGTGGGTGGTGCATTTAAAGCCATTTCATTAATAAAAGCTCTTCGCCTGATAGGTGTTCAGACTGTTATTGTTGGATCACAAACCGGAACCACTGAAGATTATGAACTCATTAAAAAACTTTGCGACGAGGGCACAATCATAGTAGATGACTCTAATCCTGTTGAGCTATCTCATTTCGTAAAAGAAAAGCAGGCGGATATTTTTATTGGAGGAGTAAAGGAGCGTCCCATTGCACATAAGATAGGATTAGGATTCTGTGATCATAATCACGAAAGAAAAGAGGCTCTGGCCGGTTATGAAGGAATGATGAATTTTGCACGTGAGATTTATGCTACGGCAATGAGTCCTGTATGGCAATTTACTAAATAAACAAGTATAATATGGAGAAGCAATATATATCAACCCGTAATGCATGCAAACTATGTGCCCCACTAGGTGCATCTGTAGCATTAAAAGGAATAGAAGGATGTGTTCCGCTTATCCACGGCTCACAAGGATGTGCAACATATATTCGTCGGTATATGATCAGCCATTATAAAGAACCGGTAGATATTGCTTCATCAAACTTTAGTGAAGCTGCTACTGTTTATGGGGGAAGCCGGAACTTTATCACAGGAATCAATAATATTATAAGTCAATACAATCCTAAAGTTATTGGAATTGCATCCACATGCCTGAGTGAGACTATAGGTGAAGACTTACCCGGATTGATCAGGGATTATAAAGAGGCAAATAAAGACAAGGAGTTGCCTACGTTTATCAATGTATCTACAGCAAGTTATTGCGGCAGTCATATTGATGGATTTCATAATACTTTGCTGGCAGCAATAAAATCTTTAGCCACTGACAAACTCAAAGGAGATTATATAAACATATTCCCGGGATTTGTTTCTCCGGCAGATATTCGTTACCTGAAAGAGGTCCTTGATGATTTTGGCATTAAATACATTCTTTTCCCAGACTATTCCGAGACTCTTGACAATGAGCATTGGAAAGATTATCAGTTGATCCCCCAGGGAGGAACTCCTATAAGTGATATAATGCGTACCGGAGGAGCTTGCGCGACAATTGAATTCGGAAATGTGTTCAATAAAGGAGCCGTCAGGAGTAATGCAGGCAGAATACAGACTGCCGGAGAATGGTTGGAAAATGAATTTGGAGTAAAGAACTATCAGATAGGCATGCCTATTGGAATTAAATCTTCCGACAGTTTCTTCAATATATTGTCCGAAATCAGCCAAAAGAGTATTCCTGAGAAACACAGAAAAGAAAGAGGCCGCTTGATCGATGCTTATGTAGATGCCCACAAATATGTATTTGGCAAACGTGCCATGATTTTTGGTGAGGAAGATTTGGTTTTAAGTCTTGCCGTTTTCTTAAAAGAAATAGGCATAGAGCCAGCTCTTATAGGATCAGGAGGAAACAGTGGCTTGCTGAAATCAGAAGTAGAAAAATTATTTGATCAGGCAGAAGTTCCTATAAGTGTACTGAGTGGTTCTGATTTTGAAACAATGCGCGAACAGGCTGAAGAATTAAATCCAGATATATTAATTGGAAATAGTAAAGGGTATTACATTGCCCGTGAACGTAAAATTCCATTAGTCAGATTAGGATTTCCCATTCACGACCGCTTTGGAGCAGCTCGCCTACATCACATAGGATATAGGGGAACTCAGGAATTATTTGACCGCATTGTAAATGCATTAATAGAATATAAACAAGAAAACTCTCCTGTAGGGTATAAATATATTTAGATATGGAAACAACAGAAAAAAAACATGTCCATCCCTGCTTTGACGAAAGTGCAAAACATTCTCACGCAAGAGTTCACTTACCTGTAGCACCCAAATGTAACATACAGTGCAACTACTGCAACAGGAAATATGATTGTGTTAACGAAACTCGCCCAGGAGTTACATCGTCTGTACTTGCTCCTTTCCAGGCTGCTGATTATCTAAAGGCCCTGGATGCAAAACTCGACAACTTATCTGTTGTAGGTATTGCTGGCCCTGGAGATCCTTTTGCCAATCCTGAAGAAACATTGGAAACTATGTGGAGCGTTAAGAGTATTTTTCCTGATAAGATTTTCTGCCTTTCAACAAATGGCCTTGATTTAGAACCTTACATTGATGAGATAGCAGAACTTGGTGTTAGTCATGTTACTATTACAATAAATGCCATTGACCCTACTATCAGTGCTAAGATTTATAAATGGATACGCTATAACAAGCATGTATACAGAGGTCTTGAAGGAGCAAGAATTTTACTTGAAAGACAATTAACTTGTATTCCATTATTAAAAGCAAAAGGAATTACAGTCAAGATAAACAGTATTATTATCCCAGGTATTAATGAAGATCATATTCCGGAAGTGGCTCGTAAATGCGCTGAGCTGGGAGCAGATGTAATTAACTGCATTCCACTAATTCCCACTGCTGAAACAGGATTTGCAGATACACCTAAACCCGATTCAAAGATGATCTTCAAGACCCGGACTTTGGCATCGGAGCATCTGAAATTAATGAGCCACTGTGCACGTTGCAGAGCCGACGCCGCCGGTTTACTTGGGCAAGATCTTGAAGGAACTCATGCATTATTGAAAGAATATGCTTCGCGTCCGGCTTTCGATCTGGCAACTCGCCCTTACGTAGCAGTGGCAACTCACGAAGGGTTACTGGTTAACTTACATTTAGGAGAGGCTACTTCTCTGTATATCTTCAAGCAGTCTCCGAAAGGTTTCCAATTGGTTGAAGAAAGAAAAACACCAATACCCGGTGCAGGAGACCAAAGATGGGTAGACATGGCTCGTTCACTAAATGATTGCAGAGCAATACTTGTATCGGGAGTTGGAGAAAATCCTAAAACAATACTCAATTCCTGCAATGTACATGTAATAGAAATGACCGGATTAATAGACGACGGACTGGATGGTGTATATAACAATAAACCTATCAGAAGCATTGCTAAACCGGATGCCTTTAAATGTGGTAGCGGATGCAAAGGAAATGCTCAAGGATGCGCATAATTATATTCAATAACAATAAATCAGGAAAGAAATGAAAAAGCCAGCTTATCACATTTTAGTGTGTAATTCTTATCGGGTAGCAGGAGAAGCACAAGGTGCATGCAACAAAAAAGGTGCAGCCGGACTGTTACAATATCTAAGTGAAGAAGCATCAGACAGGGGATTAGATGTAGCTGTATCTACAACAGCTTGTCTGAATGTATGTTCCCAAGGACCAGTAATGGTTATTCATCCCAATAATTATTGGTATGGAGGGGTTGATAGTGAAGATGTAATAGACGAGATACTTGATGCTCTTGAAAATAATGAGCCATGTGCCAAATACCTTATATCTGACTAAATAATGAAGAAAATTAAAAAACCATATTATATTGATACAACTTTACGTGACGGTGAACAGGCTCCTGGTGTTATCTTCTCTTTAGATGAAAAGATAAAGGTCTGTTCACTATTAGATGAAGTTGGTATTCCCGAACTTGAAATAGGAACTCCCGCTTTGGGAATAAAAGAGACTCAGGAGATAAATATTATTTGCAGACAAGGTTTTAAATTCAAAACCCTTGCATGGTGCAGAGCTAATAAGAAAGATATTCTTTTAGCTGCAAGAAGCGGATCAAATGGAGTTCATTTATCATTCCCGGTTTCTAAAATTCTTCAAAAAGCAATGGGCAAAGATGAAGAGTGGGTTTTGCAGAATTTACAGGAAATGTTTGATTTTGCATCTTCCCAATTTGAGTATGTAACTATTGGTGCTCAGGATGCAACAAGAGCTAATTTATCTTTCCTGAAAGAATTTATTGGGCTTAGTATATTTTTAGGAGCTTCCCGGGTTAGGATAGCTGATACCGTAGGCATATTGAATCCAATTTCGTGCTTTAAACTTATTAAATCCATTCGTGCTACTTACAGGGATTTACCGTTAGAAATACATGCACATAATGATTTAGGGATGGCAACCGCTAATACTGTTGCAGCATACTTAGCTGGAGCAGAATGCCTGAGTGTAACCGTAAACGGACTTGGTGAACGCGCTGGGAATGCTGCTCTTGAAGAGGTTTCAATGGCATTAAAAATAAGTGACGAAATTGATTGCGAATTAAATACTACTCTCTATTCTGAGATTGCGAATTACGTTTCTGAGATTTCAAACAGAGTATTACCAGAAAGCAAACCTATAACCGGGAGCCTTGTTTTAGCACATGAATCTGGTATACATACTCAATGTTTACAAAAAGACAGAAAAACCTATCAATTAATTGAAGCTTCCCAAATTGGAAAATCAGAGCAGGATTTCATTATAGGAAAACACAGTGGAAAATCAACAATAAGATATTACCTCCTGAAAGCAAACTTGCCTGCTGATGATACTATTTGTGAAATGCTTTTATTTAAAATAAAAGAAGAGGCTATTAAAAAGAAAATGTGTTTAGACGAGAAAGATTTATATCGGATTTATTGGGATATAAGAAAAAAAGAGAAATATTATGGAGAAAAAGAATATGCAGGAATTTATCGTTCCAGATGATGATATGTTATTATTAGCTAACAGCTCTCTGAAATACGCGAATAGTTATTTAAAGACTCTTGAAAACAGTTTGAATAAGAAAACACATTTCAAAAATGACCTTCTTTATAATATTGCTGTTATGGCATTTGAAAAGTACTTTGTGAGTTTATTAGCACGATATAATTGGAGTGCAACTCATCATATGCCTGTTGCACTCTATAAAGAAGCAAAACAATTTGAGAATGAATTAACTGAGTCAATGAAAATGACATCAATTTTAGTGGGAAAATTCGAGGGAATCTGTTCTCTGGAAGATTTTGGCTACCGAACTCCCGAAGCAGAAGAACTAACAGAGATGGTCAAAGGAATGAGAGAGATAAAAATGCTTGTAGAAAAACGATTATCAGAAGTCAATGGAACAAAGTGAACCATGCTTCTACTTGCTTAATTTTATCAGCATCTTCATAGGATTGGCATTTGAAAAGCATTACATTTATAGCTTCTTCAAACTCTTCTTCAGTGAAAAGCATGAACTGAGTCTGGAGAAAAGCCAATAATTCTTGTTTTGTTTTGCACTTGTAACATTCAGTCCTCAACAATTTATCGCTGTCAACTTTAGATATAAAAGTCATTGCATTCTTTATAGACATAACATATAATCTTTAAAATTACTTTTCATTGCATTCAGTAGAGCATACTGAACATTCACCACCACAAATCTGAATATCAGCATAAGAAGAAATAGCATCACACATCTGCAACTTACTTTGATTAAACAAATCAATATTTTCTTTTAAATTAAAACCTTCTGATAAATAAACTTTTACTCCTTTAAGAATAAATACCTGCAATGCCATAGGATGTATGTGTTTGGTAATAACATTATCTACATCTTTAGAAATTAAAGCAGGCAGCAGTTCGCCCATATTACTGGCAAGATCGGCTATTCTTATCCATGAATATTGGTCTGAATCTTTATTATAAAGGCAAAGTGATCCTGTAGAATTAAAGCCGTTGGCTATATCGTACTTATGTTCACTATTATCTATTACAGGAATTGCTATTTTCATTCATCAATTGTTTTTGTCCAAAAATACATATTAGGGATACACTCTTTGAATCCCATACTTCTGTAAAGGTTTTGTGCTACCCTGTTATCTTCACGCACTTCAAGTGATATTTTACAATATTTCCTCAATTCAGAAATATGAATAAGCTCTTCCAGAAGTAATCGCCCCAGCCCTTTGCCTCTATATTTATCATATATAATTAAATCGTGCAGATTTATATATGGCTTTACATTAAACGTTGAGAAATTAACGAAGCAAGTAGCCAATCCTGCAATCTTTTGATCGTAAATAATGAATAACACAAAAGAGGAAGGATGATTGGCCAACCCGTCAACCAAGCGCAATTGACTCCTCTTGTTGAGTGGTTCACATTCTCCCATTGGATCTTGCATATAATGATTAAGTAAATCAACCAATGCAGCAAGATGCATGGGATTCTCATAATCACAGTATTCAAATTCTATCATTTTCATTAATAGTTTTGGTTTTAAATCGTTTAGGATCAATTTCGTATTTTTTTATTCGAATACCCATCATACGCTCGGTAATTCCCAACTGGTCGGCAGCTTTTGTCATGTTTCCCTTGCAGGTAATCAGCGTATCCATAATAATCTGCTTTTCCAGTTTACCCAGAATTATTTCCAAAGTACCATTTTGTTCGGTCTCGCTTGTTACAGCCGTTTGCAAAGTTGGTGGCAGATTAGTTGTTCTGATCACATTATCATTACTAAGGATACAAGCTCTCTCCATACAATTCTCAAGTTCGCGTATATTTCCCGGCCAGTGATAAACCATCAACGTATCAATAGCCATAGCAGTAATCCGCTTGATGTTTTTTCCGAGACGCTTGTTAAACTTGTCTATAAAGAAATCGACCAAAACAGGTATATCATTAATCCTTTCTCTCAAAGCAGGAATATAGATAGGAAAAACATTTATTCTGTAGTAAAGATCCTCACGAAACTCTCCTTTTGAAATAAGATCTTCAAGATTACGGTTTGTTGCACAAATAATGCGGACATCCACTTTAATAGGTTTTGTACTGCCTAAACGTTCAACTTCTCTTTCTTGCAATACCCGCAATAACTTCACCTGAGTGGCTGCCGGAATTTCCCCAAACTCATCAAGAAAAATAGTCCCTCCGTCAGCTGCCTCAAAGCGTCCTATTCTTTGAGCACTAGCACCGGTAAAAGCTCCTTTCTCATGCCCGAAGAGTTCACTTTCTATCAGACTTTCGGGCAAGGCGGCACAATTCACTTTAATAAACGCCTTATTTTTTCGGGGACTATTATAATGTATGGCATCTGCAATAAGCTCTTTCCCTACTCCGCTTTCTCCTCTTATCAATACCGTTGCTTCGGTTGCTGCCACACTATCAATTAGATTAAAAACTTCATTCATTTTTCCGGAATTACCTTTAATATAATCAGGCATTATACGATTTCGCAGTTCACCTTTCAACTGCCTGTTTTCATTCAGCAGCTGTTCCATCTCTTCAGCATACTCCTGTCTGCGACGAATAGTTCTGCCAATCATGGAAGCAACAATCTTCAATAAACGAGCATCTTCATTAAATGAAATATTCCTCAGATAGGCTTTATGAAAACTAAGAGTTCCTATAATTTCGGCCTTATAACGAATAGGAGTACAAATAAACGATACCTCAATACTGTTTATTGATGTTGGGGCATGTGTAAGATTCAGGAAATCCTTTGAATCTTCAATTCTTGGAACCAGAATTGTTTCCCCACTTTTAATCACTTTACCAATAATGCCTTCTCCTACCTGGTAAATTGCATTCTTTTTATCGTCTTCTGTAATACCATATGAGCCTTCAATAAAAATATTCGAGCTTTCTCGGTTTAATACAGTCAGGATAATTCTTTCGGCATGCAAATGCTCACAAAGGAGCTTAATCACATCATCCAAATTAACCTCTTTATTGCTAAGCATATTACTAAGTTTGAGCAAAAGATTAAGCTCTTTTACACCATAGCACTCCCCTTCTCCGAACTTACACAAAGATAGCTTATCCATATTTATTCTGGATTAATGATTATATTTTAATTCAATAAGAATTATTATGATCGTAAATATAGCAAATTAGTTTTCATTTTGAAAATAA
Organism: uncultured Bacteroides sp.; assembly: GCF_963675905.1. NCBI lineage: Bacteria > Pseudomonadati > Bacteroidota > Bacteroidia > Bacteroidales > Bacteroidaceae > Bacteroides > uncultured Bacteroides sp. The sequence continues at coordinate 3,159,828 of NZ_OY780936.1, forward strand.
ACCATTCTCTTTGTGATCAAATAGATTAATTATAATAATATCTCCATTTCCTGAGGAAGTTTTCAAATCAACTTTAAGAAATAACAGCTTTAATGTGATAACCTGTAATATCACTCTTGGCTAAAGCTAATTAGTTTGCTAAAATTATAAAGCAGGCTCGGGCGGAACGAAAGTTATCCTTCAAAAATCTTCCGCCAATAAATAAAAATTAAACCTGATAAATCAGGCAAGATAACCTGAATAAATTTTAAGCATACAGCATATAATCAGAACTTGTTTACTTTGGCTTAATAAGAGACAGAAAACATCAGCTCAACAGCCTGGATTAAAAATGAAAATCAGGCATCAGTACAAGCTATTTTTAATTAGAAATCAGACTTTATTACACGTTAAACAGTTATAGTTCAACCATTAAACACTTTTTAACTCGCATATACAGCAAAAGCAGAGAAAACATAAGGTTGTTTTCTGACAATACGTTTTACTTTTTGAGTTAACTAACTGATTATAAGCTGCGGAAAAATTAGTTTCACCCCCTATAATAACAAAAAACAAGGGTAGTTTTTCCGCAACATCAATATCATTAAACGAAATGAACCAATGGGCACAACAAACAGACATACTCTATTTGTAAAATCTAAACGATTCCTTAAATAACATAATTCCCTGTTATAAGAGCCATAATACAAAAAGAAATGATTAATTTTGCGGCGAATTGTAAAACTGACTACAAGGATGAATAACATTAATTCAGTATGTGTATATAGTGCTTCGAGTACTAAAATTGATCAGACATATTTCAATGCTGCAACCACATTAGGCAAAATTCTGGCAAAAAAAGAGATCCGTCTGATAAATGGTGCAGGAAGTATTGGATTAATGAGAGCTGTTGCTGATGCTTCATTGCAGGCCGGCGGAAAGGTTACCGGAGTTATCCCTCGCTTCATGGTAGAACAGAACTGGCACCACAAAGGACTGACAAAATTAGTGGAAGTAGACTCAATGCATGAACGAAAACAATTAATGGCAGATCTTTCTGACGGTATAATTGCCTTGCCCGGAGGATGTGGTACATTGGAAGAACTTCTGGAAATTATCACCTGGAAGCAGTTGGGGTTATACTTTAATCCGATTGTTATTCTAAACATAAACAATTTCTTTGATCCGCTATTGGCACAACTCAACGAAGCCGTTGAGCAAAACTTTATGCGTCCGCAGCATGCCGCAATATGGAGCGTTGCCAAAACTCCTGAAGAAGCTGTAAATTTACTTTTCACCACCCCGAAATGGGATAAAGAAATACGCAAGTTTGCAGCAATATGATAATTGAGTTAAACGATAGCATTCAAAAACCTCAGGTTGTAACTCAGACTCAGGCCCCTGTTAAAGTCCAGACACAAACACAGACTTCGGCAAAGCCTCTGAATACAGCTGCGACTAAACCTCAGAGCAAGGTTAATACAGGAAATATAACTAAAGCTCAAACCAAATTATCATCTCAGGTTCCGAATAAGTCTCAAGTTTCAACTGCTACTGCAGTAAACAATCAGGTCCAGAACAAATCAGTTGATGGAAGTCAGACTTCAACAAATACTCAGGCTCCAGCCAACAGTCAGATTTTGTTCCCTATTATTCAAAACGATTCAATTAAGAAATCGCTTACTGAGAAAAACGATACAATTAGTAAAGCAAAGGAAGATTCTGTAGCATCAATGCCTTTATTTTATAAGAACCATTTTATTCCGGGAGACTCAATAAAATGGACATCATTAGGGCATCAACCATCCGGATTTAGTGGTATACCAATACCATATCGCCTACGAACAGATGATGTTATTACAGGTCTTCTGTTACTTTGTTTTATCATAACAGCATATGTTTTTGCATTTGGTAAAAAGAGCCTTATCGAACAAGCAAAGAGTCTTTTCAACAGAAAAGATCAATCAGACCCTTTTGGAAGAGGAACAGCATCTGAGCTCCGTCACAGGATAATGCTTCGAATACAAACCTGCATTTTATTGGGTATCTTTATCTTTAACTATTTTCATGATTATAATCCTTCTCTATTCGAAAGAAGTTCCATTTATATAGTATTAGGTACATATATTGCGATATGTGTTACATATTATGCTGTAAAGTGGATTATTTATAAGTTCCTGGGATGGATATTCTTTGATAAAAACATAACATCATCCTGGTTAGAGTCTTATTCAACCATTATAAATTACCTTGGTATTTGCACTTTCCCATTAATTTTATTGATGGTCTATTCTGAATTATCAGCATCAACAATTCTAATTATTGGTTTTATTCTGATAATAATTGCTAAAATACTCATGTTCTGCAAATGGTTAAAGCTTTTTTTTAGCAATTTGTATGGTCTTTTGTATTTAATTGTGTACTTTTGTGCGCTTGAAATTTTGCCTTGCATCCTTTTGGCTCAGGGACTAATAGAAACAAATATCATATTGCAACTAAAACTTTAGGATTTTGAAAATAAAGAAAATACTCGTATCGCAACCTAAACCATCCTCAGAAAAGTCACCTTACTATGACATAGCTGAGAAATATGGTGTTAAGATTGATTTTCGACCTTTTTTTAAGGTTGAAGGCATATCTTCTAAAGAGTTTAGGCAACAAAAAGTGTCTATATTAGAATACACAGCTGTGATTTTTACATCACGTCATGCTATAGACCACTTTTTTAATCTTTGTTCAGAGCTTCGTATAACGATTCCTGAAACAATGAAGTATTTCTGTATAACAGAAGCTGTAGCTCTTTATATACAGAAATATGTGCAATACCGTAAGCGGAAAATATTTTTCGGTGCAACAGGAAAAATTGACGATCTGGTTCCTACAATCGTTAAGCATAACACAGAGAAGTTCCTTGTTCCGATGTCTGATGTTCATAATGATGAACTAAGAAACCTTCTTGATAAAAACAAGATTACTCACACGGAAGTTGTAATGTATCGCACAGTAAGCAATGATTTCACCGAAGATGAAAAATTTGATTATGACATGTTGGTATTCTTCAGCCCATCTGGAGTATTATCTTTAAAAAAGAACTTTCCTAACTTTGAACAAAAAGATATTAAGATTGGATGCTTTGGTCCTACAACTGCAAAAGCTATTCGTGACGCAGGGTTACGTCTTGATTTAGAAGCACCAAGTGTGAAAACGCCGTCTATGCCAGCAGCTCTTGATCTTTATTTCAAAGAAATTAGCAAGGGAGAAAAGAAGTAAATTCAATTAATAAATAATTCAATTCCGAGAGTTTTGTATTCACAAAGTTGTAACTTTGCGAATCAAAACTCTCGGTGTTTTTTATAGCAACATGGACATACAAAGTAACGGACTAAATAAAGCTGAACGATTAAACAGCAAAAATACAATTGATGAATTGTTTTCGGGGAATAATAAATCATTCTCTGCATATCCCTTACGAGTTGTATATATGCCTGTGGAAAAGAAAGAGTACGCTTTAGCTTCCATACTTATAAGCGTTCCAAAGAAAAGATTCAAGCGTGCTGTAAAAAGAAACAAAGTGAAACGCCAGATAAGAGAAGGGTACAGAAAAAACAAACACGAGCTATTGAATGTTTTACAAGAGAAAGAGTATGGATTAGCCATCGCTTTTATCTACTTGAGCAATGAAATACAACCAACAGAAGCAATTGAGGAAACAATAAAAAAGATTCTGAACAGGATTATAGAAAAGATACAATGAAAAAAATACTTTCGTATATTCTTTTACTACCTATCTACTTCTACAGGGCATGCATTTCTCCAATGACTCCTGCCTCTTGCCGATTTATGCCTACATGTTCGCAATATGCCATAGAAGCCATAAAGAAACATGGACCTTTTAAAGGATTATATCTGGCTATCAGAAGAATTTTGCGCTGCCATCCATGGGGTGGTTCCGGCTTCGACCCGGTTCCGTAATCTTATCTATGGACATTTTAGATATACATACTCATTCTAGTAAAAGCAATCCTTCACAGCATATATACAATTGCATGCCTTCAGCTTTTTCACCGCTCGAAGGAGGGTATTACTCTGTAGGTATTCATCCCTGGAATATCAACGCCGGGGTTAAAAGCGAATTTGAATATCTGAAAGAGATTAGCTCTCATCCACAAATTATAGCAATAGGCGAAGCCGGACTCGACAAAATGATTCCTGTAGAATTATCTTTTCAGGAAGAGGTATTCGGGTGGCAAATCAAACTGTCAGAGGAACTTGGGAAGCCACTTATTATTCATTCGGTAAAGACATCAAATGAGATTATACAGCTAAAAAAGATATACAACCCCAAATCTCCCTGGATATTTCACGGATTCAGAGGCAAAAAAGAGCTGGCAGAACAATTAATTGCACATGACATCTATCTTTCGTTTGGAGAAAAATATCAGGAAAGTGCAATGACCAGTATTCCTTTAGACCATCTCCTTTTAGAGACAGACGAAAGCAACAAGACAATTACTGAAATCTTTGAAGCAGCAGCCAAAAGCCTCTCAGTTCCTGTTGAACAATTAATTACCCAGGTTCAGCAAAACATCACCCGACTCTTTTTTAATCAATAAGTTTTGCTTGTTCAAATAAAGAGTCGTACTTTTGTAATCATAAACAATAAATAAAAGAATCATTCGATGAATTTTGTAGAAGAATTAAAATGGCGTGGAATGGTGCACGATATGATGCCCGGCACAGAAGAGTTATTAGCAAAGGAACAAGTTACTGCTTATTTAGGTATTGATCCAACTGCTGATTCATTACACATCGGCCACCTGTGTGGTATAATGATGCTGCGTCACTTCCAACGTTGCGGACACAAACCATTAGCTTTGATTGGTGGTGCTACAGGTATGATCGGTGACCCTTCCGGAAAATCTGCCGAAAGAAATCTACTTAACGAAGAAACTTTGCGCCATAATCAGGAATGTATCAAAAAACAATTGGCTAAATTCCTTGATTTCGATTCAGCTGCATCTAATGCTGCCGAACTAGTGAACAATTACGACTGGATGAAGAACTTTTCTTTCCTTGATTTTGCAAGAGAAATTGGAAAGCACATCACAGTAAACTATATGATGTCTAAGGATTCTGTAAAAAAGAGACTTAGCAGTGAATCAAGCGCCGGAATGTCTTTCACAGAATTCACTTATCAGCTATTGCAAGGATATGACTTCCTTCACCTTTACGAAGCCAAAGGATGCAGACTACAAATGGGAGGTTCTGATCAATGGGGTAATATTACTACGGGAACAGAATTAATTCGCCGTAAGGCAGGAGGAGAAGCTTACGCTTTGACTTGTCCTTTAATCACTAAAGCAGATGGCGGTAAGTTTGGAAAAACCGAATCGGGTAACGTTTGGTTGGATTCTAAATATACTTCACCTTACAAATTCTATCAATTCTGGTTGAATGTAAGTGATGACGACGCTGCTAAATACATCAGGATATTCACATCTTTGGAAAAAGAAGAGATTGATTCATTAATTGCAGAGCACTCAGAAGCTCCTCATTTGCGTACACTTCAAAAGCGTTTAGCAAAAGAGGTAACTATCATGGTTCACTCCGAAGAAGATTACAATGCAGCTGTTGATGCTTCAAACATTCTTTTTGGTAATGCAACATCTGACGCTTTAAAGAAACTGGATGAAGATACTCTTCTTGCAGTATTTGAAGGTGTTCCTCAATACGAAATTTCCAAAGAAGCGCTTTCTGAAGGAATAAAAGCCGTAGACTTGTTTACTGAGAACGCTGCAGTATTTGCATCAAAAGGCGAGATGCGTAAACTGGTTCAAGGCGGTGGAGTTTCATTGAACAAAGAAAAGCTTGCAGCCTTTGATGAAGTAATCAATACAGAGAATCTATTGGATAACAAGTACTTACTAGTTCAAAAAGGAAAAAAGAACTATTATCTGATTATCGCAAAATAAAAAATATCTTAAAAAGTTTGGAAGATACAGCCTTTTCAGCTATCTTTGCATCGCTTTTTAAGGAAAGCTATTAAGTTTGTCTCATGGTGTAATGGTAGCACTACAGTTTTTGGTTCTGTCAGTCCAAGTTCGAATCTTGGTGAGACAACAGAAAAAAGTCTTAATTATCAAATGATAATTGAGACTTTTTTTTATTCCCCTTCATTAGGTAGAATAATCTATTCAAACGTATCTAATTATCAGTCAAAAGCAATATTTACATGAAATGGAACAAAAATGACATATAATTGGATCAATTTTACCACATAAAGAATAATCATTTTAGTAACTTTGCAATGTAGCCATTTATATAAACTACTAAAATCCATATAAAAGATGAAGACAAATTATGAGATTCGTTATGCTGCGCATCCAGAAGATGCAAAGAGCTATGACACAAAAAGAATTCGCAGAGATTTTCTGATCGAAAAAGTATTTACTGCAAATGAAGTAAATATGGTATATTCAATGTACGACCGCATGGTTGTTGGTGGTGCAATGCCTGTTGGTGAAGTTTTAAAACTAGAAGCTATTGATCCATTGAAGCAACCAATTTTCCTTCGTAACCGCGAAATTGGTATGTACAATGTAGGAGGCCCTGGTATTGTAAAAGTAGGTGATGCTCAATTTGAATTAGATTTCAAAGAAGCTCTTTATTTAGGATCGGGCGACCGTGAAGTTACTTTCGAAAGTAAAGACGAAAAGAATCCTGCTAAATTCTACTTCAACTCATTGACAGCTCACAGAAACTACCCTGATAAGAAAGTTACTAAGGCTGACGCGGTAGTTGCAGAAATGGGATCTCTTGAAGGATCAAATCACCGTAATATCAATAAAATGATTGTAAACCAGGTATTACCTACTTGCCAGATTCAGATGGGTATGACTGAGCTTGCTCCGGGAAGTGTATGGAACACAATGCCAGCGCACGTTCACTCTCGTCGTATGGAAGCTTACTTCTATTTTGAAGTACCAGAAGATCAGGCTGTATGTCACTTTATGGGTGAAGTTGACGAAACTCGTCACATCTGGATGAAGGGCGATCAAGCTGTTCTTTCTCCAGAATGGTCAATTCACTCTGCCGCTGCAACACACAACTACACATTTATCTGGGGTATGGGTGGTGAGAATTTAGATTATAGTGATCAGGATTTCTCAGCAATCACAGATTTGAAATAATTACTCTAAAAACATAAAATCATATAAATCAATGGCAAATTTTTCATTAGAAGGTAAAATTGCACTTGTAACAGGTGCTTCTTACGGAATTGGTTTCGCTATTGCTACAGCTTACGCAAAGGCAGGAGCAACAGTTGTATTCAACGATATCAAACAAGATTTGGTTGATAAAGGTATTGCTGCTTACGCTGCAGAAGGTATCAAAGCTCACGGTTATGTATGTGATGTTACTGACGAAGATGGCGTAAACGCTATGGTAGCTCAGGTTGAAAAAGAAGTTGGTGTTATTGATATCCTTGTTAACAACGCAGGTATCATCAAACGTATTCCAATGATTGAAATGAGTGCTAAAGATTTCCGTCAGGTTATCGATATCGACTTGAATGGCCCTTTCATCGTATCAAAGGCAGTTATTCCTTCAATGATCAAAAAAGGTCACGGTAAAATTATCAACATCTGCTCTATGATGAGTGAACTTGGCCGCGAAACAGTATCTGCTTATGCAGCTGCTAAGGGTGGTTTGAAGATGTTAACTCGTAACATTGCTTCTGAATATGGTGAATTCAATATTCAATGTAATGGTATCGGCCCAGGTTATATCGCAACTCCACAAACTGCACCATTGAGAGAAAAACAAGCTGACGGTTCTCGTCATCCTTTCGACTCTTTCATTATTGCTAAAACTCCTGCTGCTCGTTGGGGAACTCCTGAAGATTTGGAAGGTCCAGCTGTATTCTTGGCTTCTGATGCTTCTGACTTCGTAAACGGACATGTTCTTTATGTAGATGGTGGTATTCTGGCTTATATTGGTAAACAACCTCAATAATTAACAATATAATACCAATGTGCCGGTGTACCTCTGAAAAGAGATTCATCGGCACGTTCGTTTTATAGTATAAGCAACTATAATGAAAAAGACAATCTTTTTATTATTTGCAGCATTTGCGGCTGCTTCTTGCTCAAGCAGCAAGAATATTAATGTAAAGGTAACTAATGTTTCTTCGCTTGATAGAAATAAAGAAATGGTAGAGGTTTCAATGGCCGAAATCAGCACTAAGTTACATCTTGCAGATACAGCTCAGGTTATAGTTCTGGATAAGAATGATCAGCAGGTTCCTTATCAGATTACTTATGACGCAAAGCTGATTTTTCCTTCAACCGTTAAGGCTAAATCTTCTGAAGTATATACGATAAAGACCGGAGTTCCCGAAACATTCAACACGCTTACTTTCGGAAAACAATTTCCGGAACGTGTAGATGATGTAGCGTGGGAAAACGACCGTATTGCATTCCGTACTTATGGTCCGGCTCTACAGGCAAACGGCGAGAAAGCATTTGGATATGACATTTGGGTAAAAAGAACAAACGACCTTGTTGTTGAAAACAGATATGCTATGGAACTTGACGATAGCACTAATGCCGAAATAAAAAGGTTGGCAGTAACAGACCCAGCAGCTTCGAAAGCTTTAAGAGAAAGAACTTCATATCACTTTGATCACGGAAACGGACTGGATTATTATAAAGTTGGTCCTACGCTCGGAGCGGGAAATTCTGCCTTCCTGGTAGATGGTGAAATGGTTTATCCATATTGCTACAAAACACAGGAAGTTCTGGATAACGGCCCACTACGTTTTACTGTAAAGCTGGTTTATAATCCACTTAACATCAAAGGAAATTCTGTTATCGAAACACGTATAATCTCTCTTGATGCAGGCTCACAACTAAACAAGGTAACTCTTTCTTTCAGTAAAGTTAATGCAGTTATGCCTTTGGCTAGCGGTATTGTAGTTCACACCGGAAGCAATGATTATAAAATGTCTGCTCAAAAAGGTTATATTGCTTACGCAGACCCTAAAGATCCGGTTAACGGACAAATTTATGTGGGAGCTGTTTTCCCTGCTAATGTAAAGGAAGCTAAGTTTATTCCTTTTAAAGGAGCTGAAGCTTCTAAAATTAAAGATGGAGCAGAAGGACATGTAACTGCAATCAGCGACTATGAACCGGGCTCTGAATTCCTCTATTACTTCGGTGCAGGATGGAGCAAATGGGGTTTCAACTCATCGGCCGACTGGTTTAAGTACGTAGATGAATTTGCACAAAAAGTACGCACTCCGCTAACTGTAACAGTTAAATAAAGCATACTGATTTATAATACAGGAAAACTGTTCTGAATACTCAGGGCAGTTTTTTTATTTTCCGGCCGGATTATTTCAAATATCTCCTGAATACTTTTTAGCGACCTGCGCAGGTCGATTCTGCGAGTTGCGCAGGCTGTTAAATCGAGTTGCGCAGCTCACTTTCACGAGTTGTGCAGGTCGCTAAAAAGATTACACAGGCAATTTATAAAGATCCCGTTATTGTTTTATAAATAGACTAGTGAGAATAATTATTTAGTAAGAGAGCGATTGAAAAACGATCAGATATAAACGGAGAATTTAGGTGAAACCAGAAAAGTAAAACAATCATTCATCCGGCAAGATAGCCTTCAGATTGCGCATAAGGCCGTCATACTTTGCACGTTTTACGGCAGAGCCTTTGAATAAAACACGATATTGCTCTACAGTCAAAGCCTTCCAGTCTTCCTCCTCCATAGAAAGAAGCGCCTCAGAAGGTTCAAAATCTGCAATCTGATGAGGAGAAGCAAACCTATTCCAGGGACAGCATTTCTGGCAATCATCACAACCATACAGATGATTACCCATTTTCGGGGTTATTGCAGGCTCTATATCGCCTTTATGTTCAATAGTCAGGTAAGATATGCAGCGATTAGAGTTAAGGAGAAATGGCTTTTCTAAAGCCTTCACAGGACATGCATCCAAACAGCGAGTACAATTACCGCATTTGCTCTGTATTGGGGAATCATAATCAAGCTCAATATCCAGAAAAATTTCACCCAGAAAGAAATAGGAACCCGCATTAGGAATAATCAGCTGAGTGTTCTTTCCAATCCATCCAAGACCGGCTTTTTGTGCCCAGTAACGATCAAGAACGGGTGCTGTATCGCAAAAAACTCTCCCGTTTACGGGTGCCAGGTGTTCATTAATGAAGTTAAACAGTTCTGTAAGCTTGGCTTTCATTACCTCATGGTAATCTTTTCCATAGGCATAATAAGCAAACTGTAGCTGTTCTTCTCTCAGTTTGTGCGAAGGGTAATAGTTCAGCGCAACAGAGACAATACTTTTAGTTCCTTCCACCAGCAAGCGCGGGTCACATCGTTTATCAAAGTGATTATTCATGTAATCCATTCCTGCCTGATTGCCATCTGCAAGCCATTGTTCGAGATACTCCATACTCTCTCCTACAGCATCTGCACGAGCAATACCACAAGCAGAAAAGCCGAGGCGTAAAGCTTCGGCTTTTATTTGTTGAGAAAGTAGTTCTTCATTCATTATAATAACTTAAACTGATAACCTAGCTCAAGTAACCATTCTATAGAACGAGGTAAAGCATATTTCATGTTTTCTTCGGACTTCAGTGAATCGTGAAAGGTTATAATGGAACCATTACGAACATAATGCTTCACCTTTTCAAAAACCTGCTCGCCATTTAGTTTATTACTATAATCACGAGTTACCAAATCCCACATTATTATCTTATACTTCTTCCTGAGAACATAATACTGGTGAGCTCTCATGTGACCATGCGGCGGGCGAAAAAGATCTGATTTAATCATCTCATTTGCCTTATCGGTATTGGCCAGATAATTCTTCGTGAGATACTCAAATCCTCTGATATGATTAAATGTATGATTACCCACACGATGACCGCGTTCAATAATCATTTTAAATTCTTCAGGGTGTTTGCGCACATTATCTCCTACCAGAAAGAAGGTAGCTTTAATTCCGTATTTATCTAATAAGTCTAATACCCAGGGAGTTATTTCGGGAATGGGTCCATCATCGAAAGTGAGATAAACAGCTTTCTCTTTCGGATCCATTCTCCAAATAGCCCCCGGATAAAGAGCCCTTATTAACTTTGGGGGTTGTTCAATAAACATCTTTTTTTATTCAACTATTTTGCACCGGTTCTCATTGAATAAGAAGCATAAAGTGCTTCAAATTTCTTTGAGTAATCTGGCAATAAAGACGATTTATTTGCTTTAAGCAATTTATTTGTTTCGTCCAGAATATATAAATTATAAACGCACTCCTGATTGCTTGTCGCAAGTTGTGAGTTATTCATACTCAAGTACCATCTTGCATATTGGCAAGACTTGGTAAACAAATCGGTAAGAATTTGCTCTGCCTTCTGTTTTTGTCCAATTGCATAGTAGGCTTTAGCCATTTCCATTGATCCACTTTGGAAATCATGAGGAACAGAAGTTGTAGGAATAACCTTTATTCCGTATTCGAGCAACTTCAAAGCTTTATCTTTCTTGCCTTCATTAACAAGTTGAAGAGCCAACTGAGCAAACAAACGACGGTGTGAGTAACACATTCTCATTACATTTTCGTCAAGATAAACTTTAGGATTATCCATTCCGCCCCATTTAAACTTGTTCATGATGTTATTATACATCTTCTCGCTATCCATGCGAGCACCAAGTTTAGCAGTATTAAATGGAGTAATGCGGTAAGCAAGACCTTCCTGACAGAAATTTTCTGCGAAACAAAGGTGATTTTCCGATCCAACAGATATTGCCATATAAACAGGACGTTCCCAGTTACATTCAGCAATCATCTCAAGCATCATCAATTCCGACTTGCTGATTCCACGTTTACCCTTTAATGAAAGAGTCATATAATCCGGAATAACTCCCTTCAATGAATCCGGAATCATCATTCCCGAACGTTTGATAGCTTCCTTATCAAGCTTGATAACGATACTATCTGTAGGAATAATCTTAAATTCTTCCTTATCAGAACGTACCCAATGTTTAAGAATGTTCTTTAGTTCGAATGGATTTTCACCAAAATTCTTTTTAGCTTCAGCTGGGTTACTCTTATAAAGAGCAAGAATTGTTTCTTTCACTTCCGGACGTACCTGAACATATTCGTTTGCTCCGGTTACATATTCCAAACGGCTCCATGTAATAGGAACTGACGGAGAGTCATAAGCCGGACGTTTCATTTGGTCAATATACCAGTCTGTTTGCAAATAGCTTAAATTACAAACACGTATATCGGTACGGAATCCTTCTGTTTCCTGATTATACCACAATGGGAAAGTATCGTTATCACCATTGGTAAAGATTATCGGATTACCTTTAGCTTGACAAGAATTCAAATAGTTCTGACCAATGTCACGACAAGCATAACGATCAGAGCGGTCATGATCATCCCATGTCTGACCAGCCATCTGAATTGGCACAATCAAACAAGCTACAGACGCAATAACAGCAGATGGTGTTTCACCAAGCTTCTTATTCAACATCCTGATTAATCCGGCAACACCCATACCAATCCATATTGCGTACGCATAGAATGAGCCGGCATAAGCGTAATCTCGTTCACGTGGCTGACTAGGAGTTTGATTCAAATACACAACAATTGCTATACCAGTCATAAAGAATAAGAAGAATACAGCCCAGAATCCCTGAATACCTTTTTGTCCACGATAAGCCTGGAACAGAATTCCGATAATACCCAGCAATAAAGGAAGGCAGAAAAATACATTATGTCCTTTATTGTTAGCAAGTTCATCAGGCAACAAAGACTGATCTCCAACCAAAGCATTATCAATAAAAGGAATTCCGGTTATCCAGTTACCATGTTCAATTTCCCCTGAACCTTGAATATCATTCTGTCTTCCGGCAAAGTTCCACATAAAGTAACGCCAATACATAAAGTTCATCTGATATGAGAAGAAGAATTTTATGTTCTCCAGCTGTGTAGGCATGTTAACAGTAACCATTTCACCACACTGATCATAAGGAACATCATATCCTTCAATATTCATCCAGTTCTTATATTGAGCTTCGTGTGCAGAACTATACATACGAGGGAACAGCATGTTCTGAGCATAAACATAGTCTTGCTGGTTACCTGCTGTAACATATTGGTCTTTTTCGTTTGCCGAAGCTTTTTCTTTTCTGCCATAGATTGGAGCACCTTCTTCAACTACAGGAGAACAATATCCATCTTTCTCTTCCAATTTAACTTTGGATGAATAAGCCGGACCATAGAACAGAGGACGGCTACCATATTGTTCACGTCCCAGATAACTTCCCAACGTGAAGATATCTTCAGGAGAGTTCTGATCCATTGGTGTATTGGCAGTTGAACGAATAACAATCAATGCATAAGATGAATATCCAACCATAATCATCATAATGCAAAGCAAAGAAGTATTCAATGTGCGTGCACTAATCTGATATTTCTTATTGATGAATTCAGCAAATAAATAAATTGCCAAAACAGCTAACACAATAGCGCCAATCACAACACTACTTGTTCCGTGACCATAGAAAGGAATTCCTAGAAGCGCAACAGTAAGCAGGAATGACAACTTCATCTTTTTATCACTCTTTTCTACATAAGATTCATATATCCCCCAGAAAATAGCAGCTAAAAGAATAATAATATAAATAATAAGTCCTGTGTTAAATGGTAATCCGAAGTCGTTTACAAACAAGAGCTCAAACCATCCGCCCACTTTTACAAAACCAGGAACGATACCATAAAGCACTATACCAATCAAGACCATTGAGCCTACCAATGCAAGCAAAGAACCTTTTGCATTAGCGTTAGGATGTTTCTTGAAATAGTAAACCAGTACGATTGCCGGGATGCAGAGTAAGTTAAGCAAGTGCACACCGATAGACAATCCGGTAAGATATGCAATAAGAACAATCCAGCGATCAGAATGAGGCTCATCGGCCACATCTTCCCACTTCAATATTAACCAAAATACTACGGCAGTGAACAAAGAAGAATAAGCATAAACTTCACCTTCTACAGCACTGAACCAGAAAGTATCTGAAAACGTATATACTAAAGCTCCAACAAGACCACTACCCATAATGGTAATAATCTGGCTAAGCTTAGGTGACTCACCATCCTTTAAAACAAGCTTTCTGGTTAAATGGGTAATTGTCCAGAAAAGAAACAAAATACAGGCAGCACTCATTAATGCCGACATCGTATTAACCATCTTGGCTACCATTGCCGGATCACTTACGAATTGAGTAAAGAAATTAGCTGTCAGCATAAAGAAAGGTGCACCGGGAGGATGCCCTACTTCCAGTTTATAACTTGAAGTAATAAACTCACCACAATCCCAAAAACTGGCTGTGGGTTCTATTGTCAGGCAATAGACAACGGCTGCAATAGCAAATGCGAACCAACCCGTCAGGTTGTTCACTAACTTGTACTGTTTCATTAAAAATATGTTTATATTGTTACATACGCGCGGCAAAGATAGAAAACTTTAATTAAAAACATGCAAGTAACGCTTGTTTTCAGTCTTTTAGGAAGTTTAAAGTTTAGCTATTTCCATCATTTTAATGATTATAAACATTAAAATTTTTACTTCTGTTCTTCGTGATGGTGATTCTTTATGATGCGGTGAGGAAGTTCACCATGTCCCAACAACTCAATAGGGCATTCAAACTTCTCTTCCAGCCATTCTGCAGAGACCTCGGAATCGGGATGATAATCGAGAGTTTCATTTACACAAGCTATTGTTTTTACGTTACTGACAACTGTACCAATATCATGAGAAACCAAGATGATTGCCCGCTCTTTATTAATTTCAGAGAGAGTCTCATAAAGACGGCTTTCAAAACGCTTATCAATATAAGTATTTGGTTCGTCAAGAATAACAACCTCCGGATTAGAAACAATAGCTCTCGCCAGCAAAACACGTTGAAGCTGTCCGCCAGATAACTGACCGATAGTCTTTTTCTCAAGCCCTTGCAATCCCATGTGAGTAATAATTTCCGCAACCTGTGCATGATGCTTATCAGAGAATTTCTTTATCAGAGACTTTTTACGGCTTAAACCCGAAAGAATTACATCATATACAGATATCGGGAACTTTTTATCAATAGCGTTATATTGAGGTAAATATCCCATTGACAAGCTATTTACCGGTTTCCCGTCACGTAGAAAACGGATTTCTCCACTTTCCGGTTTCAGCAAGCCCAGAATAAGTTTAATTAATGTGGTTTTTCCTCCTCCGTTTGGTCCTATAATGCCTAAGAAATCACGTTCATAAACATTCAGGTTTACATCACGCAATACTGTTTTATTATCATAACCAGCAAACAGATGTTCTATTTCAATAATCTTATTCATCGTTTCAATGCTTGGGCTATTCGAATCATTTCTCCTTTCCAATCATAAGAAAGAGGATTAATGCGCACAATCTTTGTTCCGGTTTCTTTGGCTATTAATTCTGCATTACTCTTATCGAACTCTTCCTGCACAAAGATAACCCGCACTCCCTCTTTTTTGCATGTTTGCATCAATTCCTTCAACTGTGAAGGTGAAGGCTCTTTCCCTCCGGCTTCAATAGATATCTGGTGTAATCCATAATCACGAGCAAAGTAAGACAGAGCAGGATGGTAAATCATAAACGACTTATCAGCTCCTTTTAAAATAGCTCTAAGAGTATCATCAACAGCTTTTATCTCCTGTTTCAGCTTATTACATCTCTGGATATAATAAGATTTGTTTTCTTTATCCAAAGAGCATAGAGCTTTACAAGTATTATCTGCTATAATTTGTGCATTAATTGTAGAATTCCAAATGTGAGGATCGGCCTCGTTAGAAGAGTGATGATGTTCATCTTCACTATCATGGTGATGGGTTCCAAATACTAATTTTATCCCTGCTGATGTATCAAAAGGACGCATTTGAGGGGCATTCTCCATCAAACGACTAAACCAAACCTGCTCAAAACCAATGTAGCCAATACGAAGATAGGCTTCACTTTTACCAAGAGAAACTAATTGGGCAGGAGTTGGGTCGTAACTCTCGGGGCTGGTTCCTTTAGGTACCATGCTTATAACAGAATATTTATCTCCGGCTATTTGCTCTGTAAAATAACGCTGCGGCTCAATAGTAACAGTTAATATTCTTTTACCAGACTCTTTTTTATTTGTACATCCGATAAAGCTTATACTGATTAATAAAGATAGTGCAATAAGTACTTTATTCATAATTTCGTTTTAATCCGTACTTTGCAAAAGTAATTATAAATATTGATAGTAAGATGAAATTCCTTACCTTTGTTGGCAAAACAAGGGGTCCAAATAAATAATGGAAACAAAACAACAATCACTTTTTTCCGAGATAGAACTTACGGCAGATGGAAGCCATACACTTTTTGTTCCGTCGATGAATGAACATTATCACTCTGTAAACGGAGCAAAAACTGAAGCAGAACATATCTATATAAACTATGGTTTCAAAGAAAGTTGTGCCTCTCCTGTCAACGTACTGGAAATTGGCTTTGGAACAGGATTGAATGCTTTTCTTACATTGGTTGAAACTCAGGAACTGCAAAGACAAACTGTCTATACAAGTCTTGAACTATATCCTTTATCTCAGGAAGTAATCGAACAACTGAATTATCCCAGTATCATATATCCGGAATTCTCAAATCTCTATTTTGACTTACACAGCGCTGAATGGAATAAGTTGTGCAAAATCTCACCTGATTTCTCTTTATTGAAAATCAATATAGATTTTACTCAGATATCTCACGCCAATGAATCTTCAAAGTGGAAATTAGGAGCTATAGACAATCAATCTATCTCTTATGATGTTGTCTATTTTGATGCATTTGCACCAGAAAAGCAACCTGAAATGTGGAATCAAGATTTATTTGATTCTATATATGCTTCTATGAGCAATAACGGTATACTTATGACATATTGTGCAAAAGGAGTAGTAAGAAGAATGCTTCAAACTTCTGGATTTAAAGTGGAAAGATTACCTGGCCCTCCGGGGAAAAGAGAAATATTAAGAGCCACAAAACAAGAAAATAATCAATTATAAATTTTGTATCAGTGACAGAAAGCCGTCAACTGCATATAACATACAATATACTACAAATATATAACGAACCAATTTACCTACAAACATAGAAGAAGTAGTAAGAAGAACATTACTGCGCATAAAGCCCAGCGCCATAGAAATAACTTCGCCTATAGTTGGTAAGAAAGCAAAAAATGCCATCATGGCGCCTTTGCCCTGAAGAAACTTTTGCATCTTTAAAATCTTCTCATGCTTTACTTTGAAATACTTTTCGGCCCATTCTATTTTACCCAAATAACCAATAAAGTAGCAAGACATTCCGCCGGCTGTATTTCCCAATGAAGCCCAGACTACAGAATATAAAGGATCAAAGCCCAATTTTATAAGGACAACAAGCACTACCTCTGAACTAAAAGGCACAATACTTCCCGCAAGCATAGCAGAGACAAATAGTCCCGGATATCCCATATCTATAAGAAACTGCTGAACTGTAGCTATTATAGCATCCATAAATTATATATAAGGAGAGTTGCTAATCCTATTAAAGAAACAATAAAGAATATGTTTGAGCTGCGGCTCTTTGTCAAAGCAAAAAAGTGGCCGGCCAGGAAGCTGAAACAAACCAATAATAAAGGAAATACTGTCACGAAATGTTGTGGCTGAAGTATTAATAGTATAAGCAGGCAGGTTCCTATTAAAGAGAAAAAATTTAAATATGCTCTTGTACGTATTTTATCTTGCCATCCGTTTATTAAGCTATTAGCAACACCAACAACAAATAGCAAAATAATATAACTTATAGTTGCAATCTGCCAACCCTTCAAAACTAAAAGATTAATAGGTTCAAAAGTAATAAGCGTCTGGAAAGGATGATAAAATATCTCCAGATGATTAAAAGTAAACGCATACCCTGCCAGGAACCAAAAAGGAAACATAATACCTAATAATCCGGCAAAGAAACTTCTTGGATTTAATGATTGGAAGTTGTAAGCAGCAATAAGATAAAAAGGAGCCAGATATAATAACTGAGGAAGTATTAATCCACTAAATCCTAAAAACATCCAGGAGTAAAAAACATTTCCTGAAGGATTTGCTTGCTGATAGGACCTAAAAAGAAAATAGATAGATATAACCATGAAAAGCGTAGATGCCGTTCCAACATGCAACGGATATAACTCGGGACAAGCAGCAATAACTATCAAATAAAAAGAGGTCTGAATAGAAGCTCTAAGACGTATAATTCCAAAAGTATTATTAAGCTCAATTAATAGATAACTAATAAAAGCATAAAAAATGAAGTTTATTAATAAGCTTATTGACTTGCCAAGAAAAAAAGGCTCCAGCATCTGCCAGACCGGTGACGAAGAATGAGAAAACACAGCTACAGGTTTAATAAAATAAACCCCAAGCCAGATAATAACAGACAATAACATAACGACAGGCAAAGTAATTTTACCTGTCGTTATTCTATGTTGTATACTTTTTCTTATCATCTATAGTTATAAATCAAATCCAATATCTGAACGGAAATACTTCTTTTCAAAATCGATTAATTTAGCAGCAGAGAATGATTGCGCCAAGGCTTCATCTTTATTATTGCCATAAGAGCTGATTGCCAATACACGACCGCCATTGGTAACAACCTGACCATCTTTCAAAGTAGTTCCAGCATGGAATACAATGCTGTCTTTAACCTGGTCTAGTCCACTAATCGGGAATCCTTTATCATAGTGTTCAGGATAACCACCAGAAACCAACATTACACTAACAGCAGAACGAGGATCTTCTTCCAATACTTTTTCATCAAGATTACCTGCAGCTACTCCTTCAAAAAGTTCCACTAGGTCACTCTTCACACGAAGCATCACAGATTCAGTTTCAGGATCTCCCATACGAACATTATATTCAATGACCATTGGTTCACCTTTTACATTTATCAGTCCTAAGAATATAAAACCTTTATACTCGATTCCTTCTTGAGCTAAACCTTCTACTGTAGGACGAATAATTCGCTCGTCTACTTTCTTCATCCAATCTGCATCAGCAAATGGAACTGGAGAAACAGAACCCATACCACCGGTATTTAATCCTTTATCACCTTCGCCAATACGCTTATAATCTTTAGCAACCGGAAGGACTTTATAGTTTTTACCGTCGGACAGAACAAAAACAGAACATTCTATACCGCTAAGGAATTCTTCAATAACAACAGTAGCACTGGCATCGCCAAACATTCCACTAAGCATCTCTTGCAATTCTTTTTTTGCTTCTTCCAAAGTAGGCAAAATAAGTACACCTTTACCAGCACAAAGTCCGTCAGCTTTCAATACATAAGGAGCTTCCAATGTTTCAAGGAAATCAAGACCTTCCTGCAAATTAGCAGATGTAATACTCTTATAGCCTGCAGTTGGAATATTATGACGCATCATAAATGCTTTCGCAAATTCTTTGCTACCTTCCAATGTAGCACCTTTTTGTGAAGGCCCTATTACCGGAATATTATTTAATTCAGAATCTTTCTGAAAATAATCATAGATTCCCTTTACAAGAGGATCTTCAGGTCCAACTACGACCATATTTATATTATTGTCAAGAACAAAAGCTTTGATAGAAGAAAAATCATCCGCCTTAATATTAACATTTTCTCCTACATTGCTCGTTCCTGCATTTCCCGGAGCGATATACAATTTTTCTATCTTTGGGCTCTGCGCTATTTTCCATGCTAATGCATGTTCTCTTCCACCCGAACCTAATAATAATAATTTCATAGTTGTATTGTATTATTTATTTAAGAAACTCATCAAAATACTGAGTCATTTTATTATTTAAATGTACACGGTCTTTACCTACAACACCATGTTCATGTCCCGGATAGATAAATAAATCCGGATAAGTACCAGCTTCAATGCAAGCTTTCATAAAAGAATAAGTATGCTGAGGAACACAAGTAGGATCTACTCCTCCATGAATTACCAAAAGATGTCCTTTCAGGTTACCTGCCTTGAGTTTCATATTAGAATCTTTGTAACCTTCCGGATTTGTTTCCGGTGTATCCATGTAACGTTCACCATACATTACTTCATAATAGTTCCAGTCAATAACAGGTCCACCTGCTACTCCAACCTTGAATGTATCCGGATAACGCAACATAAGATTTGTTGTCATAAATCCACCAAAGCTCCATCCGTGAACTCCAATTCTATTTGCGTCAACAAATGGAAGAGTCTTCAGGAATTCAACACCTTTCATCTGATCTTTAGCTTCAACTACACCCAAGTGACGGAAAGTTGCCTGTTCAAAGGCCTGACCACGATTTTCACTTCCGCGATTATCTATGCTGAACATCACATAGCCTTTACTTGCCATATAGATTTCCCAGCCACGTGCTCCACCCAACCAAGTATTATTAACCACCTGTGCATGAGGACCACCATATACATAAATAACAGTAGGATATTTCTTTGACGGATCAAAATCAACAGGCTTTATCAAACGATAATAAAGGTCGGTTACCCCATCTTCAGCCTTGATTGTTCCCATCTCAATAGTTGGGGTTTTGTATCCATCATAAGGATTACTTGCTGTAAGCAAATTATTCACCTTTCCTTTAGTTACATCAATAAGATCAATACAACGAGGAGTTGTGGTAGATACATATCTATCGATTACATATTTCCCCGAAGCCGAAAGCAGTGTTGTATGAGTTCCGGCAGCCGGAGTAACTCTCGTGCGTTTACCTGTTTTCAGATTAACTTTATATGTTTGAGCTTCCAGTGGACTTGCTTCGGTTGATGAAATATAAATATTGTCTCCTTTTGCATCAAATCCAAGAATATCTTTTACTAACCAACTGCCTTTAGTCAACTGTTTTATAAGCTTACCATCAGTATTATATATGTATAGATGATTAAAACCATCTCTCTGGCTTTGATAAATAAACTTAGTATTATCCCCTTTTAGAAATAATATAGGATGCTGTGGTTCTACATATTTCGGACTACTCTCTTCAATCAACATCTTCTCCTTATTTCCACTTTCTACATTATAAGAGAAAAGTTGAGAGTGATTCTGATCGCGGTTTAATTCAATAAAATAAATAGTTTTTTCATCCGGACTCCAAGCTATATTGGTAAAATAACGATCTTTTGGATTACCAGTATTCAGATAAACAGTCTTTCCTGTAGCTACATTATATATACCGACTGTAACTTCATGACTAGTCATTCCTGCCATTGGATATTTTCCAGGTTTCTCTGAAGCAATGCGTGAATCTATATCTACAAAAGGATAATCAGCAACCATCCGTTCATCCATTCTGTAAAAAGCTAAGAAATTCCCTTTTGGTGACCAGAAAGTTCCTTTTGAAATTCCAAACTCATTACGGTGAACGCTTTGTCCGCAAACAACGCCCTTTGGTTCATGAGTAATCTGGATATTCTCTCCTTTTGCATCAGCAATATAGAGGTTATTATCAATGGTATAAGCTACAGTATTATTTTCTTTGCAATAATCGTTATTCGCAGCTTTCTCTTTTACATTAATAACATTGGTTATTTTCTGTATCCCAAAATCATAAAAAACACTCTTTTGAGGCAGATCTATTTTCATGATTTTCTTTTCAGTAAAAGGAAAAGAAACTGAATAAAAATGGCTGATCTTTCCAAGTTTCTGATCTCCCAAAGACTTATTAACCTGTTCAAGAGTTACGATTGCGGTTTCTTTCATTTTGTTAGCAGGATCAATAGATACAAGTTTATCTATATCCGGCTTTATACAAATATCACCCCACCATTGCAAGCCATAAATATTCTCAGGAAGATGCTGAGCATAAACAGCACCTCCCGGAATTAAATCATCTATAGTGAATTCTTTCAAATTCTGAGCCATAGTTCCAGCAGATAAAAACAATGTTGCACCCAAGGCCATCATTAATTTTTTCATCTTTAATATGCTTTTTCTTTCTTGAAATCTTTATATTTTCCTCCAAATATCTGGTATTTACGGAATTCACATTCTAAAGATCCATTGAAAAGTGGAATCTTGCGAGAAGGCTTCAATCCAATCTGATCAAAACACTCTTCACGATAACTTAAAATCCATGCATCCTGATCAGTAAAGGCATGTTTCAAGCGCTCACCAATCATTTGATACAATCCCAATAAATCACGAGTAGAGATACGTTCACCATAAGGAGGATTCATAACTATAACCGATTTTTCCTTTGGTTGTTCAAACTGTTGGAAAGGTTGTAATTTTAAGATAATTTCCTTAGATAAACCTGCAGCCTTTACATTATTGATTGCAATCTCGTGAGCCTGAGGATTATTGTCATAACCGAATACTTTATGGTCAAACTCACGTTCCTGAGAATCATCATTGTAGATATTATCAAACATTTCCTGATCAAAGTCTTTCCATCTTTCGAATGCAAACTCTTTACGGAAAACACCCGGTGCAATGTTGCGGGCAATAAGTGCAGCTTCAATAGGAATAGTTCCTGATCCACACATTGGGTCAATTAAATCACATTGTCCATGCCAGCCTGTCATCAAAATCATTCCCGCTGCAAGCACTTCGTTTAAAGGAGCTTCAACAGCTTCCTGACGATAACCTCTACGATGAAGAGATTCACCAGAAGAGTCTAACGAAAGGGTACATTTATTTTGTGCAATATGAATATTCAAAAGAACATCAGGCTTATTGATACGTACAGAAGGACGTTTGCCATTTAAATCTTTGAAATAGTCTACAATAGCATCTTTTACTTTGTACGCTACAAACTTTGAATGACGAAACTCTTCGCTAAAAACAACTGCATCAACAGCAAAAGTTTTATCTGCATCAAGGTACTCTTCCCAATTAATTTTTTTAATCTGATTGTATACCTCATCAGCATCCTTAGCGTTAAAGTGTTTGATAGGTTTTAAAATACGAATCGCAGTACGCAAACAAAAATTTGCACGATACATCATTTCTTTATCACCAGAGAAGGAGACCATACGTCTGCCAATCTGTACATCATTTGCTCCTAAATTAGTTAATTCTTCAGCTAAGACTTCTTCCAACCCCTGGAAAGTTTTTGCTATAAGTTCAAATTGCATATATTATTTTTAAAATTTATTTTTTTGCTTTTGTTTGTACCAGTCTTGCTCCCGGCGGAACATCTTCAGTTACCCATATATTACCTCCAACAGTAGCCCCTTTTCCAACAATTATACGTCCCAGAATAGTAGCGTTAGAGTATACAATAACATCATCTTCAAGAATAGGATGACGTGGAATTCCTTTGATAGGATTACCATCTTTATCAAGTGGGAAGCTTTTAGCACCAAGAGTTACACCTTGATAGAGTTTCACGTTATTGCCAATGATACTGGTTGCACCAATTACTACACCCGTTCCGTGGTCTATAGTAAAATAAGATCCAATCTGCGCTCCGGGATGTATATCAATACCTGTTTCAGAATGAGCCATTTCTGTAATGATACGAGGAATTAAAGGAACTCCAAGTTTCAACAATTCATGAGCGATTCTGTAATTTGTAATGGCTTTAATAGCAGGATAGCAGCAAATTACTTCTCCAAAGCTTTGCGCAGCAGGGTCACCATTATACGCAGCTTCAACATCAGTAGCCAAAGTACGGCGTAACTGAGGTAATAGTCCAATAAGCTTAGCAGCTAAATCTGCAGCTTTTGCCTGTTTAGATTCAGTATCCTCTGTACATTCTTCTGAAGCACCAAAACATAAACCAGCCATTATTTGCTTTGTAAGCAAACCAAAAAGCTTTTCAATATTTACTCCGATGTGATAATTGATAGTGCGGCTATTCACCGTTGAGTTTCCAAAATAACCTGGAAAAAGAATCGCACGCGAAAGCTCTATAATATCTTGAAGAATCTTAGCAGAAGGAAGCGGTTCTCCATCTTTATGCTGATGCATCAATCCTTTATATGATTCGCTTTCCGAAAGCTCATCAACAGCTTGTGTCAGAATGTGAGTAAAATTCATTGGACTCATAAGTAATCCCTACTATTTATAACTGCGCAAAGTTAGGAATTATTGCCAATAATACAATGAATTAGCTTTGAAATCTCACGTTTATTAATAATTGAACAGCATTACCCTATTTCTTAATTTTCTTCTGTAAGAAAGTAAGGGCAGAACAAATATCCATAAAGTATTTTTAGGGTAAACAAAAAGAACCGGCAATCAATGCTTTTTTATAAGCAATTGATTGCCGGTTTATATTATGCTATTATTCTAGTAAATATGAATTATTCAGCCAGCACACCTTTAAGGGTAGCAGAGCTTGCTTCATTGATTGTGACCTTAACAAAATCACCAATTCTATGATTTCCTCTGTCAAATACAACCACACGGTTCTGTTCTGTTCTACCAACAAGCTGTTCGCGAGAACGTTTAGAAACACCTTCTACCAAGACTTCATAAGTATTGCCAATACAGCGTTTATTGCTTTCAGCCGATAGTTGATTCTGTAATTCTATAATCTCATTTAATCGGGCCACCTTCACCTCTTCAGGCACATTGTCTTCCAAATTTTTAGAAGCGTAAGTTCCTGGTCGTTCAGAATATTTAAACATGAAAGCAGAATCATAAGCACATTCTCTCATTAA
The DNA here is from genome assembly GCF_963675905.1 of uncultured Bacteroides sp. NCBI lineage: Bacteria > Pseudomonadati > Bacteroidota > Bacteroidia > Bacteroidales > Bacteroidaceae > Bacteroides > uncultured Bacteroides sp. Next base: position 3,184,554 of record NZ_OY780936.1, read on the forward strand.
AGAAAGAGACTCCTGATGATCTTCTTCTGTTTCAGAATGGAAACCAGAGAAAATATCGGTAGACAATCCACAATCGGGAATAATTCTCTTTATTGCAGCTACTCTTTCCAGATACCACTCACGGTTATATTTCCGGTTCATGAGCTTCAATATTCTTGAGCTTCCACTTTGAACAGGCAAATGAATATGTTTACATACATTTGGTACCTGAGCAATAACTTCCAATGTTTCATCGCTCATATCCTTTGGATGAGAAGTTGTGAAACGTACACGTATATTTGGAACAGCTTCAGCCACGGTACGAAGTAGCATAGGAAAAGTAATAGTTTCGCCAGCCTTTTCAAAACAATATGAATTCACATTCTGTCCCAGTAATGTAACTTCTTTATAACCTTTTGCAGCTAAATCACGCACTTCATTAAGAATACTTTCCACATCCCTGCTACGCTCACGTCCACGGGTATAAGGAACAATACAATAAGTGCAGAAATTATTGCAGCCACGCATAATCGAAACAAATCCTGAAATATGATTACCACAAATACGAGAAGGTATTACATCGCGGTAAGTTTCAGTAGTAGAAAGTTCTACATTCATGGCCTTTTCACCTGTTTCAACAGAAGCGATTAGTTCGGGTAAAGTTAAATAGGCATCCGGACCAACGACAAGATCAACGTGATGATTTTCTATCAAATCATCTTTTACTCTTTCCGCCATACAGCCTAATACACCAACAATAAGATGTTTCTTTTTCTTCTTTAAAGAATAAAAGAATTCCAGACGATTAAGAATCTTTTGTTCAGCGTTATCACGAATTGAACAAGTATTCATAAAAACAGCATCCGCTTCTTCCAGGGTTTCACACACATTGTACCCTGCCATCTTCATAACTGACGCAATTACCTCGCTATCTGCCACATTCATCTGACAGCCATACGTTTCGATAAACAATTTTTTGTTCTCAAAATCAGTTGCAGATTTAAAGTCTGCTCCTGTTACTTCATTCATAATCTTACAATTTAAAATTTGGACGCAAAGATACGTCTTCTTAACCAATTACGTAGTGCGGCACTTAAAAAAAATGCATAAACTTGCATTTATAAGGAATTCTTAAAAAGAATTATAAAAAATCCTCATCTTCATATTCTGTATATTAGTGGAAAAAACAAGTTAACAGAACAATTAACTACCATAGTATTAGTTAGTTAATATTGTAACAAACACAAAGAAACGAAACACTTAAAAAGACTCTTTTTTAGAACGATTTCTGTAATACTATCAATTTAAATTCATATCTTTGAAAACTAAATTTAAATATAATCATGGATGATTTTCTTCAATACATAATTGTTGTTGTTGCAGTTATTGCAGCAATAGTAAGCAAAATCCGTACACAGGAGAAGGCAGATAATGATAAAAATAATAAGAAGCCTACAGTAGTTCCATCAGAACCGGAGAATAAAAAAGGAAATACAGTTTTAGATAACTGGGAAAAATGGTTCGAAGCTGATGAGACTAAGGTTACTCCGTTAAAACAGGAACCTGTAAATGTAGCCATTCATCCGTCTCCGAAAAAGCCAGATCTTTCAACTGCAAACAAACAAACCGCAACTGCTGACTATAAAGAAAAAGAAGATATTTCTCTAAAGAATGAAATACTAGAAAATGCTCCCGACATCCAGCTTAATACAGTAGAGGATGTGCGCCGGGCTATTATTTATTCAGAAATAATTAAAAGAAAATACTAGCAAAAGAATTTATCTAACTTGAAATTATACTATTGAAATTATGTCATTAAAGTTTATTACCGCAGAAGAAGCTGCCAGCTTCGTTAAAGATGGAGATAACGTTGGATTCAGTGGATTTACACCTGCAGGTGCACCAAAAGCTATACCAGCTGCTATTGCAGAAAGAGCGATAGCCGAGCATGAAAAAGGAAATCCTTTCAGTATTGGAGTACTTACAGGAGCATCTTCAGGAGATTCTCTTGATGGTGCACTTACCAGAGCCAAAGCAATTAAGTTCCGTGCTCCATACCAAACAAACAAATCTATGAGAAACGCCATTAATATAGGAGAGATAGATTATCAGGATCTTCATCTTTCTGAAATGGCACAACAGGTTCGTTACGGTTTCATGGGAAAAGTAAATGTAGCTATCATTGAAGCTTGTGAAGTAACCGAAGATGGAAAAATATATCTGACTACTGCCGGTGGAAATGTTCCTACATATTGCCGCTTAGCCGATAAAATTCTTATTGAACTAAACAGTCATCATAGTAAAGGACTGATAGGTATGCACGATATGTATGAGCCTTTGGATCCTCCTTACAGAAAAGAACTGGCTGTATATACTCCATCAACCCGCATCGGTCTTCCATACGTACAAGTTGATCCTGCAAAAATCGTTGGTGTTGTTGAAACTAATACTCCTGATGAAGCACGTGGCTTTGATCCTGCCGATGAAATAACTACTCAAATTGGAAATAACGTAGCAGCTTTTCTGGCAAAAGAATTAAAAGCCGGACGTATTCCTTCTACTTTCCTTCCACTTCAATCGGGTGTAGGTAATGTAGCTAATGCAGTTTTAGGAGCATTGGGAAAAGATATGGATGTACCTGCATTCGAGATGTACACTGAAGTTATTCAGGATTCTGTTATCGACTTAATGTTGCAAGGAAGAATTAAATTCGGAAGTTGCTGCTCGTTAACATTAACAGATGAATGCTTGCAAACCATTTATAATAATATCGATTTCTTCAAGGATAAAATAGTTATGCGCCCTGCTGAAATTTCAAATAACCCTGAAATTATACGTCGTCTGGGAGTTATCAGTATAAACACTGCTATTGAAGTAGATATTTATGGAAACGTGAACTCTACCCATATTGGCGGAACAAAGATGATGAATGGTATTGGTGGTTCTGGAGACTTTACCCGTAATGCTTATATGTCTATCTTTACTTGTCCATCTGTTGCCAAAGGAGGAAACATCAGTGCTATTGTTCCAATGGTATCTCATTGTGATCACAGCGAACACTCTGTTAACATTATTATCACTGAGTTAGGAGTAGCCGACCTGAGAGGTAAGAGTCCGATGCAAAAAGCAGAGGCAATCATTGAAAACTGCGTTCATCCTGATTACAAACAACTTCTTTGGGATTATCTTAAATTTGCCGGAGAAGGACATAAGGGACATACTCCTCACCGTATTGATGCAGCTCTTGCATTCCATGTTGCATTGGCAAAGAAGGGAGATATGAAAGCTGTAAACTGGGCTGATTACGAATAGTATTTAAACGATTTATATTTATGAGGGCGCCCAAAAAGGGTGCCCTCTTTTATTTGCGCGGAATTATTCTTCTTTTTTCTGTATATATAGGGGGTGAAATAAAAAAGCCCGCGGCTTATAATCAACCAATTAGCTCAAAAAGTAAAACGGATTGTCAGAAAACTTCCTTTATAGTTTCTCTGAAAAATAGAAAGTACGAGTTAAAAAGTGTTTCATGATTGATTTTAAGCACTATACAAGGGGATAAAAAAGAACTAAATTTCTGGCATTTTTATATAATATTACAAATTAGACCAATAAAAAGCTCTTGAAAAGTGGAAAAAGCTATTTATACAGTTAATCTATTATAAGTACCCACTTAATATACAATAATTTAGGATAATAAATTAATTATGTAAAACATTAAAAACCAAATCAAGAATAGATTACATACAAAAAGACCAAGTAATACTACAATAAATCTCTCTATTTTAGTAGCTTTTCATACTTATAAAAAATGATATCTTATTTTTTGGACAGCCCCATTTTATCCCTTAGGTTTTCAACAAAATAAAAATGCTTCTTTCATTTCAGGCAATTGTTTCTATTCACAAAGCAATTCACAGACTTTATCCTGAAATGCTCTTGCTTTAGCGGTTACCATAACATTCTGATTAATAATAGAGAAAGCAATTATATGGCCGTTGGATGCTGTGGCATAACCGGCCAATGAACTTACACCTGTTACCGATCCGGTTTTAGCATGCACATTTTTATATGCTTTGCCTTCTTTCATTCGTCCGCCGAGCGTTCCGTCCACTCCGGCAATTGGTAAAGCAGGATATAATTCATCAAAAATTGACTTCTGTGAATAGGCATATTTCAGATAAGCAACCAGCAATTCAGGAGAAACATAATTATATAATGAAACTCCACAGCCATCAACCAGATTATAATCCTTGGGATTGAGTCCTAGTTCAGAAATAACTCTTTGAATTACTTTCACTCCATCTTCGCGACTCAGATGCTTTTTGCCAGATTCCTTCGCTGCTGTGTTATAAAGTATTGCTTCGGCAGAAAGGTTATCACTATTCTTCATGGCACGCTGAAGAACCATACTAAAGGGATGAGAAAGTCGGGCAAAGAATATAGCTGATGAATCCTTAGGAAGTTCGCCATATACATAGCCGGGAAGTTGAATTCCTTCCTCTTTTGCTCTTTCCATGAAGGTATGCATAAAAAAATTGGCAGAGTTAGATACAGTTATTCGCAAACGTTTTGCCGACTGCACATTTCCCGTAACCAGAATATTATTCTCCTTTTCCATCCAATTGCGGGAAGCATCCAGAGCTTCTTTCTCCGGATTATTACTTACCGTTTGATTTTTAATTGTATAATATGAGGAAGCCGGAGTGCAAACTAACTCTGCAGGTTCTCCCTTTTTCCTTGGTTTAGCATAGATCTCAACATATCCTTTCTGAAGCATTAAGGGGGATATTTCCGGTTGAAAAGAATAGGGTGCATCATCCCACGACCAGCCTGCACCCCAATATAGAGAGTCGGTCATAGAAACATCTGCAATAAACTTACCGGATACTGCTTTTATGCCCGACTGACTAAGCATTCTTATCAACCCGTTCATGCTGGGATCAATAAACTCTGAATCGAGTCCTCCTACCAGATAAAGGTCTCCATGCAGAATGCCATTTCTTATTTCGCCGGTATGGTAAAATGTTGTAGAAAAGAAATGGTCCGGTCCAAGAACTGAAAGTCCGGTTATTGCCGTAATCAGTTTTTGAATGGAAGCCGGACGATAAAGTTTATTTTCCTGATAAGTATAAAGGGACTTGCCATCTGTAAGATCGTAAACAGCAATACCGACTTCAGACGTTTTTAAGAAATCTTCTTCCAAAAGTTTATCGAGTTTTGCCTTCAGTTCAGGCTGTGCAAAGACTAGTATTTGACAAAAGAACACAAAAAACAATATGGAAAAAGTACGTTTCATTATAAAGCCTCCTTAAATATTTCGCCAACAGTAGGATGTGGAAAAACAAAACGTTTCCATTCCTCCGTTTTTAATCCCAATTCAACTGCCATCACTGCAAGAGTTATAATCTCAGATGCAGGATTACCATAAACATGAACACCAAGAACGGTATCATCTTCGCCAATCAGCATTTTGCACATTCCGTTTACTCCTTCATTTTCGGCAACGAATCTGCCGGAGAATGCCATTGGGAGTTTAATAGATTTATATGCAATACCTGCCGATTGCAGACTCTCTTCTGTTTGTCCCACTCCGGCTATTTCCGGATTGGTATAAACCACACCGGGAATTGCACGATAACTCATTTTATCTTGTTTTCCAAGAATATGATGAACAGCAACCTCTGCTTCCCGAACTGCTGTGTGAGCAAGAAGAGAGAATCCTGTTAAATCACCGCAAACATAAACACTTTCTACAGAAGATTGCATGTATTCGTCAACTTTAATGCATCTGCGTTCAGTTCTTTCGAGGGAAAGATTCTCCAAACCGAAGCCTTCAGTAACAGGTCGGCGACCCACACTCATTAAAATTTTTTCGGCTGTAATACTTCCTTTGCCTTCCTGATTCTCGAATATAACAGTTGCCCCATTTTCGGCATTCTCAAACGCCAGCACTTTTGTACTAATAAGGAACTTAATCCCTTTCTTTGCATAATCAGCCCGTAGTAAAGCAGAAAGTTCTTTATCCATTCCACCCAGAATCTCATCAAGCATCTCAATAACGGTGACTTCTACTCCCAGACTATTGAAAAAAGAGGCAAATTCCATTCCTATTACACCACCGCCCACGATAGCCAAAGAAGAAGGAAGTTCTTTATTTTCGAGGGCATCCCGGTGAGTCCAGAAGTTTATCTGATCTACTCCCGAAATAGGAGGAATAAATGTTTCGGAGCCAGTGCAAAGAATCAGATTATTGCATTCGTAAGTCTCGTCATTGCATTGAACCGTGCTTTTATTAATTACTTTTGCTTCACCGTTTATAATTGTAACATTGTTGGTTGTGAGTTTTGATTTTACTCCAAGCACCAGTTTACGAACCACCTTAGACTTCCGGGCAATAATCTTACTTAAATCGAAAGAAGATTCAGGAACAGTTACGCCATACTTTGAGGCATGACGCGCATAATCATAAACTTTAGCCGAATACAGTAATGTCTTGGTAGGAATACAACCTTCGTTCAGGCATACGCCGCCTAGATTTTGTTTCTCAAAAAGGACTACGTTCAATCCTTCCTTTCCGGCAAGTTCGGCAGCTGTATATCCTGCCGGACCTCCTCCAATAATAGCAACATCGTATTTCATAGTAGTTGATCGGTAATGGTTAATTTATTCTTTATTTGTCAGTAATTGAAACAACTCTGCTTTCTTTTCCTTTGCAGGAAGCAGAGAATAATATTCTTTTTTGTGTTTTATCAATATAAATTTTGTGACGGCAATTCCCGCAAGCTTTAATGAATAAAGTTCATCAATAGATTCAATTTCATCAATCGGAATAATTCTCTTTTTAAAAAATCTGCCCTGCGAAATTATAAGGACACGCTCGGGAGTTATTGTATATGTTGTATGAAGTACTTTTTCAACCATATAAATCACCCACAATGTGAACAAAGCTCCGGCAATAAAACTTTTATCCACAAAAAAGGTAATCACTAATCCTAATAACAGAACAAAATAGATGTAATGATACCAAACTATCCGTGCCCGAAATACTTTATTCATTATGATGTTTATCATTTATAATTGTCAATTATCCGAGCCGCAATTTACTAATTTTATTAATTATTGAGCGGGAAAAGTACAATTAAAAAAGTTATTTTGTAGCTTTGTGTTCTCTAAACATATACAATTATGATTAAGAAGTTTGATTTCTTAGTAATCGGTTCAGGTATTGCCGGTATGAGTTTTGCCCTGAAAGTGGCACATAAAGGAAAGGTCGCACTTATTTGCAAGACCACTTTGGAAGACGCAAACACCTATTTTGCTCAGGGAGGAGTTGCTTCCGTTACAAACACACTAGTAGACAATTTCGAGAAACATATTGAAGATACGATGATTGCCGGCGATTGGATTAGTGACCGGGCCGCAGTTGAAAAAGTAGTTAGAGAGGCTCCCGCTCAAATAAATGAACTTATTAGCTGGGGAGTAGATTTCGATAAAACTGAAAAGGGAGATTTTGACTTGCACAAAGAAGGCGGTCACTCTGAATTCCGTATTCTGCATCACAAAGACAATACAGGAGCCGAAATTCAGGATAGTCTTATCCAGGCTGTAAAGCAACATCCTAACATCACAATCTTTGAAAATCATTTCGCCATTGAAATTCTTACGCAGCATCACCTCGGAGTTACGGTTACCCGCCAGACTCCTGACATTAAATGCTACGGAGCTTATATTTTAGATCCGAAAACCGGAAAGGTTGATACTTATCTGGCAAAAGTTACTTTGATGGCAACCGGAGGTGTAGGGGCTGTTTACCAGACTACTACTAATCCATTGGTGGCAACCGGAGACGGTATTGCTATGGTTTACCGTGCAAAAGGAACGGTTAAGGATATGGAATTCGTCCAATTTCACCCAACAGCGCTTTATCATCCGGGAGACCGCCCATCATTCCTTATTACTGAGGCGATGAGAGGTTACGGAGGTGTACTTCGAACCATGGATGGAAAAGAATTCATGCAGAAGTATGACGAACGTCTTTCGCTTGCTCCACGTGATATCGTGGCAAGAGCTATAGACAACGAAATGAAAAACCGTGGTGACGAGCATGTTTATCTGGATGTAACTCATAAAGATCCGGAAGAAACTAAAAAGCACTTCCCGAATATATACGAGAAATGTCTCAGTCTGGGCATAGATATTACTAAAGATTATATACCTGTTGCTCCGGCAGCCCACTATCTTTGCGGTGGTATAGAGGTAGATCTCGATGCCTGCTCTTCAATTGAAAGACTTTATGCCGTTGGAGAATGTTCCCGCACCGGCTTGCATGGTGGTAACCGCCTTGCATCAAACTCACTTATTGAAGCAGTGGTTTATGCTGACGCAGCAGCAAAACACTGTTTAAGCACCATCGATCAATATACTTATAACGAGGATATTCCAGAATGGAACGATGAAGGAACACGCTCTCCCGAAGAAATGGTACTTATTACTCAAAGCGCCAAAGAAGTGGGACAGATTATGAGTACTTACGTGGGCATTGTTCGTTCGGATCTCCGTTTGAAACGTGCTTGGGACCGCCTGGATATTATTTACGAAGAAACAGAAAGTCTGTTTAAACGTTCAAAAGCATCTAAAGAAATATGTGAGCTTAGAAACATGGTGAATACTGGTTATCTCATCATGCGTCAGGCAATAGAACGCAAAGAAAGTCGCGGATTGCACTATACAATTGACTATCCGCACGCAAAAAAGTAGATTGGCACAAACTTCGCCCTGGTTTTTATAACAAACGGAATAGTTTTTTATAAACCCGGCGAATAAAGAATAAATCCTTGTACAGAACAATTCATTCTTTTGTACAGAAGAATGAATTGTTCTGTACAAAAGAAAACAATCTTTTGTACAAGAATCTAATAACATGCCTAGGAACATTGCCAAAAGAGTCCTTATATCTGTGTCGAACGACCTGGTTACCGACCAAAGAGTCGGTAAGGTTTCGGCTTCGTTGCAACGAAACGGATATGATGTACTGTTGATTGGCTGTATAAAAAAAGAGCGTAAACCATTAGATCGCCCCTATCAGACCTATCGCTTCAACCTGTTTTTCAGGAAAAAATTCATCTTTTATCTGGAATATAACCTGCGTCTGCTGTTTGTATTGCTCTTTAAGCGCAAAGATATTCTGTTGTGTAACGATACTGATGCCCTACCCGCCAATTATATTGCCGCTAAGTTATGCAGAGTTCCGTTGATTTTCGATGCACACGAGCTGTTTCCCGAAGTTCCTGAACTGGCAGACCGCCCGGGAGTAAAAAGAGTCTGGGAAAAGATTGAAGATATCTTCTTCCCTCACCTGAAGAATTCCTATACCGTATGTCAATCTATTGCGGAACATTATAAGCAGAAATACGGCATCACAATGGGGGTTGTTCGTAACATTCCCAATAAAGATACTGCAACTTCATCCATAAATAGTGCCGAAAAAAAAAGAATAAGTCTTTTACCTTCGCTCGAAGGGAAAAAACTGCTGCTCTATCAGGGTGCTATAAACATGGGGCGAGGAGTGGACTGGCTTATCAATGCCATGCCTTACCTTGATAATTGCATACTTTGCATCTGTGGTGACGGAGACTTACTGCAGGAAATGAAAACTCTTACCAAGGAAAAACAATTGGAAGAAAGAGTTATTTTCACCGGCCGGCTTCCTTTTGAAGAACTTAATCAATACACCGAAATAGCCGACTTAGGTTTTGTTCTTTTAGAGAATATGGGATTGAGTTATTACTATTCACTTCCCAATCGCATATTCGATTATATGAAATATGGCGTACCTGTTCTTGCATCTAACTTCCCCGAAATTGCGCGTATTGTTGAAACACACCAAACAGGCAGGCTTATTTCACATTACGAACCGGAATATCTGGCTAAAGTTATTCTTGAAATGCTGAAAGAATGGGAAAATAAACCGGAAGATAAATTCCGGTTAAAAGAACTTTCCAAAGAATATTGCTGGGAAAACGAAGCACAAGTAATGCTGGAAATAGTAAGAAACGCAAAATAAAAAAAGGGAAAGCTGCCTAGTTTCGTTCTGTCCAGAAAAAAACCAAGTCAGCTTTCGCACTACTAATCAACTAATAATAACTAATCTATTAAGGAACACTTTCCTCTATTTATTAAACACAAAATCTTTTTTAAGAACTAAAATGGATATTTCCCGGCAGCAGCTCCTTGCACAAGACCATTAAGTGCTTTTGTATCTTCGGCCACTGTTGTTGAACGGTTAAATATACCGCATCCCTTATCGCCTGTTCCACCATTATCCCAGTAAAACGGAACTACCCCATAGTTTTTAGCCTGTTTTGTAACGTATTTAACGTAATAAGCACGAGAGTCGAGATGATGAGTCAAGGCATCTCCCGTTAATGACATACGGCGTGTTGGAGAAAACTCACCAAGAATAACCGGATAACCTTTATCTACAAAGTTTGTTTTCATCTTGGCAAACTGCGCTTTCACATAGTCTTCTTCACCAAAAGTGGCAGCTCTTCCGGTTAATTCTCCGGTTGCATACTGATGGAAATCGGCTCCCCAAAGAGCAAAATACTTGCCCAAGTTTGCATCACTCTCCAATCCACAGAATTGCCATGGATCATAATAGTGAACTTCAACCATCATTCTTTTGGCAGTATTATCAGTGGAAACTTTTAAATTAGATACAGCCTGGTCAATATTGGTATTAAATGCCTGAATAATCAGATTACGATAAGTATTCTTTCCTCCTGTAGAGCGAACTGCATCCACAAAAGTTTGGTTGTAAGACATCTGAACATTAAAATTATCCTGAGTTGGATTACCACCCGTACTACCCATATTCACCTCGTTTGCACCGGCAAAAAGAAGATGCTCATCATAATTTCTGAAGTATATAGCAATTTGTTCCCAGATAGCCTTCTGCTTTTTATTTACCTCGGCCTGTTTAGCCAGAGTAGGATTGTTTTCCAGCCATCCGCCATCCCAGTGAATATTAAGAATAGCGTACATACCATTATTAACACAGTAATCAACAACTTGCTTTACCCTTGCCAGCCAAAAGTCCTTTATCTTATAATTTGTTGAACTTTCAAGATATCTGTTCCATGCACAAGGAATTCTCACAGCATTTATACCTGTAGCTTTTATAGCATCTATCATAGCCTTGGTAACTGCAGCGTTCCCCCATTCTGTTTCACCGCTTGCCACAGATCCGGTTATAGTAGTTCCTGAACATTCAAGTGCATTACCTAAATTCCAGCCTAAATACATTTTCTTTGCAAGTACAAGAGCATCACTCTCCATTCCTGTTTTATCGGCAGCGATAAAGAGATCTTTCGCAGCCTGATTTACGGTAACAGTTTCAGTTAAACCAGCCATTGTGAAAGTTATAGTACCTACCCGTGAAAAAGAAAAAGTATTGGCTGCAATAGTAAATACTTCTGTTTTATTGGTTACAGTACGGGTAACTGTCTGAGATATCCAATCCTGATTGATTGTTACTGTATGAGCTGCCGTAGTTTGCAATTCTACTGTTATCTGTCCGCCATCGACAGTAACATCATACGTACTTTTCTTTACCACCAATAAATTAGTTAATTCCTGAGTTACTTTTATCTGCTTTGAAAGAGAGCCTGCAGTAACAGTAATTACAGCTTCCCGATTATCATTAGTGGTATTCTCTGTAACAGCAACTGTAATTTGTTTAGTACCGGCTTCACCCGAAGAAGTAGACAATGTGCACCACGATTGCGAACTTGTAGCTATCCAATCTACATTCGATTTAATGTCGAGCATAGTCGTGCCGCTTCCTTTGGCAAGTGTAAGTTCTTCTTTTGCGACTATTAATTCCGGTTGAACCTCTGGATCACTGCTAGAGCATGAAAACAAAGCTGTTAAAAGAAGAATTAACCAAAGGGAAAAATACTTTTTTAAGTAATCCATATTCTGAGTTTTAAGGTTAGCTAATTTAAAAAGTGTAATTTGTTGATTTCGAAACAAAGCTAAGCCATATTGATCTATAACTATTGAATTTTTGTTAAGGCTGAATGGTATATTAGTTAAGCCAAGGTATTTAAATGTTGCTTAGAAGGGGATGATTTGTTATTAAATATAACACAACGCTAAAAAGGCTAATAATGAGATCATTAAAAGAATATTATAGACTTATAGTTATCACCAAAAATAGTATTTCAAAATATACCTTTTTACATATTTCATTAAGTTTGCCAACTTATTTTAAATAAATGATTTCAAGCTACAATTTATTCTATAAAAATAGAATTTAAAGTTTCAAAAAATAACATATCATAAACAAAAAAGAGCTAGATACAAAGTGCATCCAACTCTTTTAAACTCTAGAATAAAGACTAATAATTTTCTTTCTTAACCTCAAAATGAGCTTGCGGATGTAAACAAGCGGGGCAAACTTCAGGAGCTTCTTTACCTACATGAATATAACCACAGTTGCGACATTGCCATACTACTTCTCCTTCTTTAGCAAAAACTGACGCTGTTTCGATATTTTTCACGAAAGCACGATATCTCTCTTCGTGAGCTTTTTCTGCAACAGAGATATTACGATACATTGCTGCTATTTCATAAAAGCCTTCTTTTTCAGCAACATCAGCAAAAGCTGGATAATCTAAAGACCATTCTTCATGTTCTCCGGCAGCTGCAGCTTGCAAATTATCGATAGTACGACCAATTACTCCTGCAGGGAAACTTGCATTAATTTCTACCATACCTCCTTCCAGATACTTAAACATACGTTTAGCATGTTCTTTTTCCTGGTCAGCAGTTTCAGTAAAAATAGCAGCTATTTGCTCAAATCCTTCTTTTTTTGCAGCGCTTGCAAAATAAGTGTAACGCATTCTTGCCTGAGATTCACCAGCAAATGATTGCATTAAATTCTTCTCTGTTTGTGTGCCTTTAATACTTTTAGCCATAATTCAATTTATTTAATTGGTAAATTACATTATATAATTTTGTTCAAACACAAATATACTTTTTTTGTTCATAAAAAAGTATTCAAATAGATTATTTAATTATCTCTAGAAAAAATAATCGTAAGTTGATACAAAGAAATTATATGTTTAAAAACATCCTCATTCACATTTTTTATGTACTTTTGTGCTCTCTTACTTAATTAGTTAACGATTTAGCGAAATTAACTATACACATTATACATTCAATGAAAACGTTTGAATTCAGACCAAAGCTTTTCGATGCTTTGAAAAATTACTCAAAGGAGACGTTCCTTTCAGATTTAATGGCAGGAATTATTGTTGGTATCGTTGCTCTTCCTCTGGCTATCGCATTTGGTATTGCCTCTGGCGTTTCACCTGAAAAAGGTATCATCACAGCAATTATCGCTGGTTTTATCATTTCTTTTATAGGCGGAAGTAAAGTTCAGATTGGTGGACCTACAGGAGCTTTTATTGTTATTATTTACGGCATTATCCAACAATATGGAGAAAAAGGGTTGCTTGTTGCAACTATTATGGCCGGAGTTTTATTAATACTGCTGGGAGTATTTAAATTAGGTACAATTATTAAATTCATTCCTTATCCTATTGTAGTAGGATTTACCAGTGGTATTGCACTGACTATTTTTACTACTCAGATAAAGGATTTATTTGGATTATCAATGCACATTGTTCCTGCCGACTTTATTTCTAAATGGATAGCATATTTCCAGAATTTCATATCAATAAGTTTATGGCCAACAGTTGTAGGATTGCTTAGTATTCTTCTTATTATTTATACTCCTAAGTTTTCAAAGAAAATTCCAGGATCGCTTGTTGCAATTGTTCTACTAACTGTTTTAGCATATATCCTGAAAACATACGCAGGCATAACTTCAATAGAGACTATTGGCGACCGTTTTACTATCAATTCATCACTGCCTCAGGCGCAAGTTCCTGATATGTCTTGGGAAGTAATTAAAGCACTTTTCCCAACTGCAATAACAATTGCTGTATTGGGTGCTATTGAATCATTACTTTCAGCAACCGTTGCCGATGGTGTTACCGGAGATAAACATAATTCCAATCAGGAATTAATAGCTCAGGGTGCTGCCAACCTGATAACTCCATTATTTGGAGGTATCCCTGCAACAGGAGCTATAGCACGTACAATGACCAATATTAACAATGGTGGCAAGTCACCTGTAGCCGGATTGATTCATGCTGTGGTACTTTTACTCATTTTAGTTTGTCTTGGCCCACTTACCAAACATATTCCTATGGCTTGTCTTGCCGGAGTATTGGTAATAGTGGCTTATAACATGAGTGAATGGAGAACATTCCGTCAGCTGTTGAAAAACCCTAAATCGGATGTTGCTGTATTGCTTATAACATTCTTTCTGACTGTTATCTTCGATTTGACAGTGGCTATTGAGGTAGGAATCGTTATTGCATGCTTATTGTTTATGAGACGTGTAGCTGAGACTACAAACATTTCGGTTATCACTGACGAAATTGATCCAAATGCCGGACTGGATATTGCAGTACACGAAGAACCTTTAACCATTCCTGACGGAGTTGAGGTGTATGAAATTAACGGTCCTTACTTCTTTGGTATTGCAAATAAGTTCGAGGAACAAATGGTTCAGATGGACGACCGGGCAAAGATTCGTATTATCCGTATGCGTAAAGTTCCATTTATTGATTCTACCGGCATACATAACCTCACAAGCCTTTGTCGCATGTCAAAGAAAGAAGGTAGTCAGATCATCCTTTCGGGTGTAAACGAAAAGGTACATGCGGTTCTTGAAAAATCGGGCTTCAATGATTTATTAGGAAAAGAGAATATTTGTAGCCACATTAATATTGCTTTAGACAGAGCTAAAGAGATATTAAACAAATAAATAAGCATAGCTAAGCAAATTAAAGCTATTACGATATAGAAAAGGTGGACAGTATATATAATTTTACTGTCCACCTTTTCCATTTTTATTCTACACTTTTATCTAAAAACCCGATCAAAAATCAGCTTAGTATTGATGGAAAAATTAGATTAATATGAGGCAGTGGCAGCAATACCATTGCTTTTAAGCAAATCAAGAATGCGATTAAGTTCCTGACGAGTTGCTTTTACCAGATATTTATCCGGCGTAGCTCTGTCAATTGTATAGATCATCACTTGAGAAGGAGCTATTGATTTCACCACTTCAAGCCAGGGAAGCACAAATTCGTCTCCTGTGTTATTAACATCCTCGCCATAACATGTTCCTTTCATAAACATAGTTTGAATGATTACATGCCCTTTAAATGCCTTTAAGCGGTCAATGATTGCATCCAGATCATAATTCCCATTCGGACGATCAACCATTTTAATATAATCCACACTCACTGTATCGAGTTTCAATATATTATTGTCAACCTTCATCAGTGCTTCAAAAACCTTCGGACGATTGATAAATGTAGAATTACTAAGTACGCTCACTTTAGCTTTGGGGAAATAACGGTTACGCAATTCGATTGTATCATCAATAATTTCCGGAAAATGAGGATGAGCAGTAGGTTCTCCGTTTCCTGCAAAGGTAAGCACATCGGGTGATGGGCCGTTTGCTTGCATATCTTTTAGCTTTTTTTCCAATTCCGTACGCACCTCTTCCCGGGTAGGCAGAGGCTGATTAGGACGTCGCTCAGCGTTAACTCCGCATTCACAATAAATACAATCGAAAGAGCAAACCTTCCCATCGGAAGGCAAAAGATTTATTCCTAAAGAAACACCAAGACGACGAGAATGAACAGGGCCGAAAATTGGTGAAGGAAAAATAACAGTCGGCATGATATATGTTTTTAAAAAGTTGCTGCAAATATAAGGGTTAAAGATGGGAAACGAATCTATTTACATTTAAAACTTCCAACGCAACTGAAGATTGATATCTGATTTTGTATTACTGTATATTGTTTCCAGCCCCGAACCAATCTCATCCCTATCGGTATATCTTGTTTGTCCAAACTTGGCCATAATCATTAGATTTCTATTGAAATCATATCTGGCATTAACTGCGAAACGAACTCCTTTTCCATAGAAAGATGGCATGGAAAAAGCATAAAGCATACCGCGCTCGTAGGAAGTTATTCGTGCAGCATAATCATTTGTATCAAACATACCGTAATAAACATCAAACCGAAGAGGAAGCTCTTTAAGCTTGTAAGAGAAGTTTTGAAGAAGCATAAATCCATGGTTTGGTTTTACTCCTTTAGGATTAACCCAAACCCAGTCGGCGGTTAGTTTAACTGATAAATTATCTTGCAATAAATAGCCCACCTGATAACGAGCCTTCTGCTGAATATACGGACGCACCTCTTTTGTATCCATTCCCTCTGGAGTATAATTCTTATCTTTTACTTTGTAACGATAGCGAAATAGCATTGTCAAATTTGTTTTAGGCATATAAGTTGCCTGCATTAAACCATCAAAACCGGACGATGGTTTATCTACTCCATACTTTAACCAAGGAAAATGAAAGATATCAGCATAAGCAAAAAATTTCCAATATTTTACAGGTTTGGCTTCAATTCCTAAATAATATCCGTTTTCGTTTTGCACACTACTTCCTTCAGAAACAGAACGGGCATACAAGGCACGGTAATCTTTTGCATAATATCTTTGCATTAAAAGAAGCTGGTAACCTGCCAACGGAGAAAAACTAACTGTGTTAAGAGAAGCTATCCCTCCACCCTTTCCAATTGCTGTTTCACCATAGAAATAAACTTTGTTCCATCTGTATTTATAATCCATACCTAGATTAAAGAATTCCTTTCCTTTTAAATAATAGTAATTATAAGGTTTAGGATCCGGAATATAGTTTTTATCATAGAAGTAATAAACTCCGGTGAAACCCATCTTCAGATTTTTATGTGAATAACCAACATTTCCACCCATCAGTTGAATGTTGGCCACATTCTTCCGTTCAATCTCACGCGGAATACGATGTAACCCATCTCTTTTAATAGAGTTAAGAATTCCATCGGTTACTATTCCATCCAAATTCCTATATGAATAAAAACCGGTGAATGAAAAATTATTTTCCTGATAGGTAGCAGCCACTCCCCGAAAGTAATTATACTCATCGGTTGAAGAGTGTTTTTTTATTCCTGTAGATTTATATCCCATAGTGGCAATAGCAGAACTTTTACCTAATGAACAATCACTGTTAATAACTAACCCTTGTCCAAAACTCAACCGATAATTACCTAAAGCAACTGTTCTGAATTTACCAATATTATGTGCCAAAAAGTAAAATGAACAATAATCATATCCCAAGTTATTAACCGATCGTAAAAAAGGTTCTCCTGCATCCTTCTCAGCTGTAACCCCTAAGAATAACAGGTCTTTATAATGAAATCCATATCGAAGGTTATTGTAGTAAGAATTACCTATGAACTGCTTATTAACATTCTCTGTTAATAAACTATCAGAGTGATTACGATATCCTTCCTTACGATATAAAGGAATATCTAAACGAGTTAATAACTCATGTTTTCCATATTTCAGAATATCTTTCCAACGTAACAAATAACTTTTCTCTTCAACCCCTCCAACATAAACAAAAGGAAGTAGATACTGGATAGTCTGTCTATCGAAATCCTTCACCATCTGCAGTTCATAAATAGTCTTCATCGGACCCGAAACATATAGATAATAAAGTAAATGTTCTATTTGTTGATCGGTTAAGAAGGGAAATAGTTCCAGTTGCTCTTTAGTTATTTTATTTATATTTAAAGGATTATCTTTTAAATAAGCCAAATCTTCCAGATTGTTTGTCCAGTCTTTCTCTTCATCATCATTATCCATTGCTAATTGTTCAGTAACATCCTCCCACTCCGACGTTGTTTCGGTCTGAGCACAAAGAGGCAAATAAAACAGAGATATTAACAGAGATACAAGATATACTCTTCTATTATTTAATCCCATCCTCTAAAAATTAAATTGTAATCCGCAACATGAATTAAAACCAAGGATAGGATGCTTGCTAAAAGCCATATTAACAATAAAAGGTTGCAGATTTAATCCTACTCCAAAACTGGGAGTGAAAGGTTTTGTCCACATCCCGGCTCTGACACTCAACTCTTTTATGGGTTCATATTCTATTCCAAACTTATAAATAGCAGGAAGAGCGAAGTCCTTTTCAATTTCAGCTGTTAATAAAAACATATCTTCCGGTTGAAAACTTACTCCCATAGTGAGAATGTTAGGAAGCTGAGCAATCTCCTCTCCCATTTTTAATTCAGTTCTTAACGGATTTACTATTAATAAAGAGATGTTCAGAATATCTGCAGGACGAACTAAAATTCCTATATCACCTGTAAATGCTGCAACATCCGGTTCATTATCAGAATAATGAATGCCTGAATAATTCATTCTGACTCCTAAACTAATCAGTTGCGATAACTGTTTATAGAAATTGAGGCCAACCATAGTTTCATTATAAGCATCGAATCCATATTTAGAAATATATAAACCTGTATTCAGATAATGATTGGGGTAATTAACTATACCGGCAAAAGATGATAATTCTTTAATACCATACCTGTTTATATATTCTAAGGATAAAGAACGGGAAGAAAGAAAACCATATGAAGCAGGATTTGAAAAGCCAGGTAATACCGATGAAGTATTACCCATAGAGTATGCACGAGTATTTATAAAACGATCAGAATCCAGAGCTTTGCAAGTATTAAACGGAGTAAATATTGTAAATAATATAAGAACGCTTAATGAGATGTATTTCATAGATTAGATTTATAATTTTTAATAAAAAATATATAACAGGGCGCGAAGATAAGTTAAATTATATATACGTGCAAACAGAGACAAAAATATTTATCTTAAAATGATTTGGTTTTAAATTTAATGCACTAATTTTGTAGCTGTGAAAAGAAAGTGTAAAATAGGAATAATTATATGTTTCGCACTACTGAACTTTTCTCATGCAAAAGCTCAGAAATTAGAAACTAAACCTGCTGTACAGTGGGTGGAAGCCTGCGTATATCAAGGAGATACTATTCCTTTTGTACAACTTCGTAATATTTATGTGTATCCTCCGCTAAAATTCAAATCTCAAAAAGAATGGCGTGATTATTACCGGTTGGTTTATAACGTAAAAAAAGTACTCCCACTTTCAATAATGATTCATAATACTATTATTGAAACATACGAATACTTACAAACTTTACCAACGGAAAAGGTTAGGAAAGCACACATGAAAAGAGTAGAAAAAGGTTTAAAAGATCAATATACTGCTCAATTCAAGAAATTATCATATTCTCAGGGTAAACTGCTCATTAAACTTATTGACAGGGAATGCAATCAGTCTTCTTATGAAATTATTAAAGCTTTTATGGGTAGTTTCAAAGCAGGATTCTATCAGACTTTTGCCAGTTTATTCGGAGCTAGTCTAAAGAAAGAATATGATTCAATTAAAGATGATTCGTTAACCGAAAGAGTTATCACATTAGCTGCTAACGGTCAAATTTAAGTTTATTAAAGAAATCCCATATAACAATACCTGTTGTAACTGATACATTTAATGAATGTTTAGTTCCATATTGCGGAATTTCAATACAACCATCGCTATTGTTAATAACTTCTTGTTGTACACCCTTCACTTCATTCCCCATTATTATAGCATATTTCTTCGTTGTATCTAGTTGAAGATCATTTAATAAAATACTTCCTTCCGCTTGTTCAATTGAATAAACAATATATCCATCTGCTTTTAACTTATCAACAGCATCCAGTGTATTTTTAAAGTATTCCCAATCAACAGTAAATTCCGCTCCAAGAGCTGTTTTATGTAATTCCGGATGTGGAGGAGTAGCAGTAATTCCACATAAATAAATTGATTCAATTCTAAATGCATCCGAAGTACGAAATACAGAACCTATATTGTGTAGACTTCTTATTTCATCTAAAACCACTATTAAAGGTAACTTCTTAGCTTCTTTAAATTCTTCTGCATTAATTCGGTTAAGTTCCGTAATCTTTAGTTTGCGCATACTATTAATTATTTATTCAGATGCAAAGATAACACAATTAACAATATGGTGTTTATAACCGTTTAAAACCTGTCAAAACTAAGAGCAAACATTTTTATAAATAAAACTAGGATATTTGATAAAAACATTTATGTAATATTCAGAATAAACAATCCAAATAAGTTAGCTAAAAGTTTATATGCATATTTAAACATCTTTTTACCTAGAATTTAGGAACAAATTCTATTAAACTTCTTAACTTTGCACATTATAAACAGGTAGTTAATTAGAATAATATTATTCCTATATATAGCTAATAATCAACTATAAGAATATATTTTACCTTGTTTATAAACTCAGAATAACTTTATTCACTAGACTAACAACTTTAAAAGCAAATAAAAAGCTATTTATTTACCAACACTATTAACAGGCTATTATTACTAACATTAGATTTTTAAATTAAGGAATAGAAAATAAAATATAAATATAATGTATAAAGAAGAATGGTTGAAAAAAGGATTTGCAGATGAATCAGTCGATAAGTCGATAGATTTAAAAGCTGCTATTGATTCTTTACGAAAAGAAAAGAATGCTGTAATTCTGGCTCACTATTACCAGACAGGCGATATACAAGATATAGCTGATTATGTAGGAGACAGTTTGGCTCTTGCTCAATGGGCTGCAAAAACGGAAGCAGATATAATAGTTCTTTGTGGAGTTCATTTCATGGGCGAAACAGCAAAGATACTTTGTCCTGATAAGAAAGTATTGGTACCAGACTTAAATGCTGGCTGTTCTCTTGCTGATAGCTGTCCGGCTGATAAGTTTGCACAGTTTGTGAAAGAACACCCTGATCATACGGTTATTTCTTATGTTAATACTACAGCTGCTGTAAAAGCTGTAACAGACATTGTGGTAACTTCTACTAATGCAAAACAAATAGTTGAAAGTTTCCCTAAAGACGAGAAATTAATCTTTGGTCCTGATAGGAATCTAGGTAATTATATTAATTCTGTTACTAACAGAAGTATGTTGTTATGGGATGGTGCTTGCCATGTTCACGAACAATTCTCTGTTGAAAAGATTGTGGAGTTGAAGAAACAATATCCGGATGCTTTGATTTTAGCTCATCCTGAATGTAAAAGTGCTGTTCTAGCTCTTGCAGATTTTGTAGGATCTACAGCTGCAATATTAAAATATGCTGTTAAATCTGATAAGAAGAACTTTATTGTATCTACAGAATCAGGTATTATTCATGAAATGCGTAAGCAATGCCCTGAAAAGAACTTTATTCCGGCTCCTCCAATCGATAGTACCTGTGGTTGTAACGAATGTAACTTCATGCGTTTAAACACGCTGGAGAAGCTTTATAATTGCTTGAAACACGAATGGCCAACTATTGAAGTGGATGAAGCTGTAGCAAAAGAAGCAGTTAAACCAATAAAAAGAATGCTTGAGGTATCAGAAAAATTAGGTTTGTAGTTTTTCTATAACTTATATATTAAATAAAGCGGTGTTGATATTAACATGTTATCAACACCGCTTTATTCATATAACTAATAAAGTAGTTAAAACTAAAAGTAGGCACAAGGTTAAGCAATATTAGATACATTATTTGATGATAAGAATTTTAGTTGCAATACCTTCTTTTCCTTCGGCATCTGCAGCTAAAACAAGATATACACCTGAGGCTACTTTCCTGCCTTTAGAGTTTCTTCCATTCCAGGTAAACTGTCCGCCTACTGAATTTCCAGCAAAAATAAGATTTCCATTAATATCTGTTATTTTTACATTACTATCACGTATAAGACCTGTAATAGTAATTAAGCCGGTATAATCTGGTTTAACCGGATTAGGAAATGCATGTGCGGTTGCAGAGAAGGTATTTTCTCCTTCCGTTGCATCACTCATGTAAGAAATAAGTCCTTGGTCTGTTCCAATAAATAACTCTCCTGTTTTTGGATTTAATGCTAATGATTGAATCTTATTCGATAATAATGGACTATTTTCAGTTGTAAAATGATGAATAGTTTCAAGTCCATCTTCACTCAATAAAAATATACCATTACTTTCAGTACCTATCCATTTACGATTACCTCCATCTATACAAATAGCATTAATCCTTTCATTTGATAAAAGAAAGTCTGCCAGATTAGTTCCATCGTTTCTGGGTACTTTTATTTGAGTACAATAAAAATCATCATCGAAAAAATTAGTAGGATTATAAATAACGATAGGACCTTTTTCTGTTCCTATCCATATTGCCCCATCTTTATCTTCAACAATAGATAGTATTTTAAGTCTTCCTAAATTAGTTCCATCTTGATTAATAAAGGAACCTATAAACTTTGTTTTATCATCGCTGGTATCTTCTAAAGTGCCGTTTGTATTAAAGCAAAATACTCCGGGTTCATATCTCATGGAAGTAATCCATGCCCAGCCTCTTTTATCAAAGATAATTCTTTCGAAAGTAGGCTTTCCAATTAATTCCGGATGATAAAAACTAATCCATTTTCCATCGTCTTTTAAAATGTTTATAACACTATCCACATAAGAATTAAGCATCCATAAGTTGTGATTCTTATCATATTGTAGTCCGTTTGTTCTTACATAATTTAATTTATATGATTCGTTTGGAAAGATTGTTTGGAGCGTACTATTGTTTATACTATATAATTTAATGAATTTCCGATCCATAAATTCATATACTCCTTCTCCTCCACAAGTTGCAAAGTGATGTTTCGGATTATTAGGATCTTGAATAACGGAAGTTATATCTTTATAATCTAATCCGGTTACTTCTTTAATTCCTTCTTCCTGGAAATTATACCATTTATTATCTTCCATCATCATTATAGTACCAGGATTATTAAGCCTGATATAATCCATTCCTCCCCCGCATATCAATAATCTGTTATTAGTAAATGTCATATAGTATGGAAGGTTTCTTTTAGGACTGTCGGGTATGATTGAAGAAACTGTTTTTTCTAATTTATTATTGTTTAGTTTATAGCTATTCAAACCTTTGTCACCATTACTACCCCAATATTGATCATTGTTTTTTGAATAAGATAAATGGTTGAAATTGTCATCTAAATCCATGTATTTTCCAGAATTATAATGATCAAATATAGCTATTGAATTATCATTACCGGCAATAAGTTTATTATCGAAGACTTCCATATACAAGAAGTTTCCACTAATTATACTAGTTAATTCTTGTGAGTTGATATCCAAAGAATATATCCCATTGTATGGTTGATTTCCTATAATCCTATTATCAAATATAACTAGTTGACTAAATGCGGTTGCATTAGAAAGCACCCAATTATTAGTATCTAATAAATTATCTGTTAGTTTACCTGAAAATAGACCATCTGCTGTTGCAGCGTAGATTATATTGTCTTTAACAACAGAAGAATATACTTTCTTATTTAAGACATATGTATTGGTTATTTCTTTTTTCTTCAGGTTTAGAATAAGAATGCCAAAATTAGTTGAGAAGTAAGCATAGTCACCTACAATATTTATACTGTTAAGCGTTTTATCCTGACTCATGGTTTTATTCATGAAGTCAGGAATATTATATATACTTTCGTTTGTAAGAAGGTCTATATTGGAGTTTTTATAGACAATGATAAGAGTATTGTGTATACTACTGTATTTAATATAACTAATGCCGGTATCACTTAATAAATTGACTTTATTAAATAAACTGATGCTTTGATCTTCTGTATTATAAGAAAACAAAGCACCATCGCTAAGAGCGTATATTAAATTGTCTGCAGGTGCAGTTTGGGTTACATTATTATAGGCCAGGTGAGCTTGCCACTCTCCTATTGCCATTTGAGCTGATGTAACAGACGATATTAGGAAATATAGAAGACTAAAAATTATTTTTTTCATAGTCATACTCTTTTAAGAAATTGCATAGCTTATTTATAGCTAACGCACGATGACTAATTTTATTTTTTATTTCGTTTCCTAATTCAGCAAAAGTCTTATCATATCCTTCCGGAACAAATATAGGATCATAGCCAAAGCCTGAATTTCCTCGTTTTTCTTTGATTATATTTCCTTTTATGATTCCTTCGAACAGATATTCCTTATCATTAATAATTAAAGATACAGCTGTGCGAAATTGAGCTTTTCTGTTTTCTATTCCTTCCAGTTTTTCAAGTACTTTCAGCATATTAGCTTCAGAACTTTTATCATCTCCTGCATAACGGGCCGAATAAACTCCAGGTTCATTATTAAGCGCTTCAATTTCTAAACCGGTATCGTCAGCAAAACAGTTTAAACCATAGTTTTCATGAATATATTGTGCCTTAATTAATGCATTTCCTTCTAAAGTAGTTGCAGTTTCGGGTATATCTACATCACAATTTATATCTTTCAGACTAAGTATTTCCATCTGGTCTTTAAGTATGAACGAAACTTCTTCCAGTTTATGTTTATTATTTGTGGCAAATACAAGCTTATTTTTCATTTGTTTATTTCTTTAATTTTAAGTGAGAGAAATTATTGACTATTCATATAAAAAAGTAAAATCATCCCTCACATCCCTCACTTATTTTATTGAAAGGCTTTATTAAAGGGGGATATATAAGAGTGAGGGATAAAATATATCGGCTATTAATCGATCACTTATCCCTCACTTTTAGGTTCATCAGTCACCAAATTCACTCATATTGATATATTATTTAGTGTATGATTGATGTTTACTTATTGTTATTTTCCTTTTAGAGGATCAAATCCTTCTCCATAAACTCCAATAACCGAGCTTTGCGAAACGAAAGCATTTGGATCTATGTCTTTTACTAATCGGAATATTTCGATAGACTGACTTTTTTTAGCCAAAACAATAACAACCTTAACCGGGCTTTTGCTATACCATCCGGTTCCATCAAGAATGGTTACTCCTCTGTGCGTATCCTGGATAATTCTTTCAGCTATCTCTTCATAATGTTTGGAGAAGATAAAGAATTGAACAGATTGTCGGGCACTGTTTACAATCAAATCCAGCACATAGCTGATTATTATCAATGTAGTAAAACCAAATACAACCCTCTTCCAGTCGTAAAAAACAAAGTAGCACGATGTTATGATTACAATATCACAATACAGAATCATTCTTCCAAAAGTAACATCTCTGTACTTATGGACTATTGCTGCAATAATATCTGTTCCTCCGGTACTACCATTATTAACAAATACCATTCCTAATCCTAATCCACACAATGAAGCACCAATAACACATGCCATGAAGTCTTGTGCTGGACCCAGAATTTGCATTTTTCCTATTACATGCTGGAACAGCCACAAAAAGAAAGTCAGCGAAAAGATTCCATACATTGTTTTCAGACTAAACTTTGGGCCTAGAATTTTCAGTGCAAATGTTAATAAGAAGGCATTGATTATGAAATATGTAATTTCAATCTGAACGCCAGTTGCATAATAAATGATCGCAGAAACACCGGTAACGCCACCGGTTGTAATCTGATAAGGTAGCAAAAATGCTGCCCAACCCATTGCGTAACACATAATTCCCAAAGTAATTAAAAGGTAGTCTTTTAATTCAATAAGGATATCTGTTTTATTAATTTTTGCCATATTGCTTTTTATTAAACTACAATATTAACGATCTTCTTAGGAACAATAATTACTTTCTTGATAGGCTTGCCTTCAATCCATTTAATAGCACCTTCTGATGCTAAAACTGTTTCCTGAATAGTGTTATTGTCTGCATCGGCAGCAAATTCCATATTGAAACGAGCTTTACCGTTAAAAGAAATGGTGTAGTTTACTACATCTTCTTTTAGATAATCTTCATTATATTCAGGCCATTGAGCATCGCATACAGAAGTTGTGTTTTCTAAAGTCTCCCAAAGTTCTTCGCTTATATGTGGAGCGAATGGAGCCAGAAGAACAACTAAATTGCTTAATATCTCTTTCTTGTTACATTTCAAAGATGAAAGTTCGTTTACACAAATCATGAACGCACTTACAGAAGTGTTATAAGAGAACTGTTCAATATCGCCAGACACTTTCTTAATCAGTTTATGCAGAGATTTCAATTCCTCTTTTGTTGCAGGTTCATCATTAACAATATACTCTCCTGCTTTATTATAGAATAAAGCCCAGAATTTACGGATAAAACGGTGAACACCATCAATACCATTAGTATCCCATGGCTTAGATTGTTCAACAGGACCGAGGAACATTTCGTACATTCTCAATGTATCGGCACCGTACTTTTCAACAATCATATCCGGATTAACCACGTTGAACATAGATTTACTCATCTTTTCAACAGCCCATCCACAGATATATTTTCCGTCTTCAAGAATAAATTCTGCTGTTTTATATTCGGGATGCCAGTTTTTGAAAGCTTCCTGATCGAGAATATCATTAGATACAATGTTTACATCCACGTGCAATGGAGTTACATCATACTGGTCTTTCAAGTTCAGTGAAACGAAAGTATTGGTATCTTTTATTCTGTAAACAAAGTTACTTCTTCCCTGAATCATTCCCTGATTGATTAGTTTCTGGAATGGCTCTTCCTTGATTGATACACCCACATCGTGAAGGAATTTGTTCCAGAAGCGAGAATATATTAAGTGACCTGTAGCATGTTCTGTTCCACCTACGTAAAGGTCTACATTTTGCCAGTAAGCATTTGCTTTTGTAGAAACTAAAGCCTCAGTGTTATGTGGATCCATATAGCGCAAATAGTATGCACTTGAACCTGCAAAACCAGGCATAGTATTTAATTCGAGCTGATATCCTTCTTCTGTTTTCCAGTTTTTAGCACGTCCAAGAGGAGGTTCACCGGTTTCAGTTGGAAGGAATTTATCTACCTCAGGGAGTTCAAGTGGAAGTTTGCTTTCGTCAAGCATATAAGGCATTCCGTCTTTGTAATATACAGGGAATGGTTCACCCCAATAACGCTGACGAGAGAAAATTGCGTCGCGAAGACGATAGTTCACTTTTACTTTTCCAAGATTGTTTTCTTTGATATAAACTTTAGTCTTAGCAATTGCTTCTTTGATGGTAAGTCCATTCAATACCAATCCTCCTTCAGTAGCATGTTCTGCAAGAGGTGAATTCATCATGATTCCTTCTTTGGCATCGAAACTTTCTTCCGAAACATCACAACCTTCAATTAACGGACGAATTTCCAAATCGAAGTGTTTAGCAAAAGCATAGTCACGGCTATCGTGAGCAGGCACAGCCATGATGGCACCTGTTCCGTATCCTGCCAATACATAATCGCTAATCCAAACAGGAATTGCTTCTTTGGTCAAAGGATTAATAGCGTATGATCCGGAGAATACACCACTAACACGACGATCGGCAATACGTTCACGTTCAGTTCTTTTCTTTGTTGCATCAATGTAAGCCTGAACTTCTGCTTTTTGTTCGGCAGTAGTCAGTTGAGCAACAAGTTCGCTTTCAGGAGCCAATACCATGAAGGTAACGCCGAAAACAGTATCTGCACGAGTGGTAAAGATGGTGAATTCCAAATCGGAATCCTTTACGCTGAACTTCATTTCAGCACCTTCACTCCTACCAATCCAGTTCTTTTGAGTCTCTTTCAAAGAATCTGTCCAGTTTAAAGTATCCAGTCCGTCGAGTAAACGTTGTGCATACGCAGATACACGTAAACACCACTGACGCATAACTTTCTGTATTACCGGGTGGCCGCCACGTTCTGAAACACCATCAACCACTTCATCGTTGGCCAAAACGGTTCCAAGTGCAGGACACCAGTTAACCATTGTATCGCCAAGGTAAGCAATGCGGTAGTTCAATAAGATTGTTTGCTGTTCTTTATCACTTTTAGCTTTCCATTCTTCAGCCGTAAATGAAAGTTCTTCTCCGCATGCAGCGTTAAGCCCTTCAGTTCCTTTAGTCTCGAATCTTTTGATAAGATCGGCAATTGGAGTAGCTTTCTTAACATCATTATCATAATAATGCTTGAACATTTGCTGGAAAGCCCACTGAGTCCACTTGTAGTAATCGGGTTCGCAGGTGCGTACTTCCCTACTCCAGTCGAATGAAAATCCTATTTTATCTAATTGTTCGCGGTAGCGATTGATGTTGTTTACAGTAGTTATTGCAGGGTGCTGACCGGTTTGGATAGCATATTGTTCTGCAGGCAAACCATAAGCGTCATACCCCATTGGGTTAAGTACGTTAAAGCCTTGCAGACGTTTATAACGGGCATAAATATCAGAAGCGATATATCCCAGAGGGTGACCTACGTGAAGTCCCGCACCCGATGGGTAAGGAAACATGTTTAATACATAAAATTTTTTCCTGGATTCGTCTTCCGTTACCTGATAGGTCTTATTTTCAACCCATCTTTCCTGCCATTTTTTCTCTATCTCCCTGAAATTATACTCCATAGCGATATATTTTTATCTTGTTGTATTAATTAATTCGTAAGTCATAATATAGACGGCAAAGATAATGAAAGATAAGCTTATTTGGGTGTTTCTTTCAGCAATTTCTTGACCATTTTAATCGTTTATCCCCGCTTATTTCAAGTTTATCCTTTTTGTTTTTTAAATCTTATTAGAATAGTTATTATTTCCTTGTACAGAAGAATGCATTCTTTTGTACAAAACATTTCAATCTTCTGTACAAAAGAAAACAATCTTTTGTACAAGATATTTTTAACCAATCAAATTGTTTCGAAAATTGTTATAAATATGAAGAAAAATTGTATATTTGTGATAATGCTAATGCCTTGATATTATGAAAACAATAACCCTTTATCTTGGTAAGAAATACAGGCTATTCTGGGTAGCCGTACTTCTGTTATCTTTTGTTCTTCTTTTTGCAATTATTGAAGAACTTCTCATTATGGTTTATCTATATTTTTTCTTGTTGTTTCCTTTGATGTTTTATGCCTTTTCCAAAGGAATAGGAAAGGTGTGTTTAAAGGACGACATGATTGTTATATACAATCTTTTTGCTTTTCCAAAAGCTGAAATTGAGCTAAAGTCGCTTAAAGGGTTCGAATTTATGCGAGATTACTATTATTCCGTACCCAAAGGAAGAGGCAAATATTTAGGAATTAGCGGTCCAACAGTTATGATATTTCATACAAAGTCCGGCGAATGTAAAGCGTTTTCTTTAT
Organism: uncultured Bacteroides sp.; assembly: GCF_963675905.1. Taxonomy (NCBI): domain Bacteria; kingdom Pseudomonadati; phylum Bacteroidota; class Bacteroidia; order Bacteroidales; family Bacteroidaceae; genus Bacteroides; species uncultured Bacteroides sp. The sequence goes on from NZ_OY780936.1 coordinate 3,213,714, forward strand.
TCGGATTTCACGATATAAAGATTATTCTCACTTTTTTGCAAGATAATAATATACCATTTATCAATTATAAACCTGTTGTGTCAAAGGATACAAAGGTTAAGGTAACTACATATCAGAAATCGGGTATGCAAGCTGTTTTTGCTATTATATTGCCTGCTTTGACATTGATTCTGATAATGGCTTTTATTACCTACAGGTTTATTATGAGTCCCGATAATCAGGTAATTCATTTACTGCTTTGTTTATTGCCACTTTCGTTGTATTTAATTTATACTTACTGGGAGAGGATGTACTACATTAAAATGAAAGATGAATCATTTAAAATAAAAAACTTGCTCAAAAGAAAAAGTAAAAAATTTAAGTATGACGATATAAAGAAAATAGCTTTTGGCTCTAGTTTGGGAAAAGGAGCTTTTCTATATATTGAGATTCTGGATAAAAACTACAAATATTATCAGTTCCCTTTAGATATGCTTCCTAAAAGAGAAATTAAAGAAATTGTTACAATATTCAAAGAAAAAGGGATAGATGCAACTTCCGAGTGCTGTTGATGGATATTTAATCGTTAATTATTATATAACTTTACACTTTTTCGGTCTGCTTTTCTTCTTAAAAAGAACTATATTTGCGCTTATTATTCACTAAAATAAGAGGATTTACCGTGGCAAATGATATAGTTCTTACCCCAATGATGAAGCAGTTTCTTGACCTGAAAGCTAAGCATCCCGATGCTGTGATGCTTTTTCGTTGTGGAGACTTTTATGAAACATATTCTGACGATGCAGTAATTGCTTCAGAGATATTGGGAATTACCTTGACTAAAAGAGCTAACGGACAAGGCAAAACTGTAGAGATGGCAGGCTTTCCCCATCATGCACTTGATACTTATTTACCAAAATTAATCAGAGCGGGCAAGAGGGTTGCTATTTGTGATCAGTTAGAAGACCCTAAAACTACCAAAAAACTTGTAAAACGCGGCATTACCGAATTAGTTACTCCCGGTGTTTCCATCAATGATAATATTCTCAATTACAAGGAAAATAACTTTCTGGCAGCTGTTCATTTTGGAAAAAATGAATGTGGTATAGCTTTTCTGGATATATCAACAGGGGAGTTCCTCACTGCCGAAGGGCCATTCGATTATATTGATAAGCTTTTAAGCAATTTTGCTCCTAAGGAAGTGCTTTACGAACGGAGCAAGAAGGGGATGTTTGAAGGTAATTTCGGAAATAAGTTCTTTACTTTCGAACTGGAGGACTGGGTGTTTACCGAATCAAGTGCCCGCGAGCGACTTTTAAAACACTTTGAAACCAGTAGCTTGAAAGGCTTTGGAGTGGAACATTTAAAATTCGGAATCATTGCTTCCGGAGCAATCCTTCAGTATCTTGATATCACACAACATACACAAATAGGGCATATAACTTCGCTCTCACGTATTGAAGAAGATAGGTTTGTGCGGCTAGATAAATATACGGTTCGTAGTCTGGAGATTATTTCAAGCATGAACGATGGCGGAAAAAGCCTGCTGGATGTTATTGATAAAACAATAAGTCCGATGGGAGCCCGCATGCTAAAGCGTTGGATGGTATTCCCGTTAAAGGATGAAAAGCCAATCAACGACCGACTCAACGTTGTTGAATATTTTTTTCGTGAGCCGGAATTCAAAGAACTTATAGAAGAACAGTTACACCTGATAGGAGACCTGGAACGAATTATCTCCAAAGTTGCCGTTGGGCGCGTTTCTCCTCGTGAGGTTGTTCAGTTGAAAGTGGCATTACAAGCCATCGAACCAATAAAAGAAGCTTGTCTGAAAGCCGATAATCCAAGTCTGAACAGGATAGGAGACCAGCTGAATCTTTGTCTTTCTATCAGAGATAAAATAGATCAAGAGGTTAATAACGATCCTCCGCTGTTGATAAATAAAGGCGGTGTTATTAAGAATGGTGTAGATTCCGATTTGGATGAGTTGCGTAAGATTGCTTATTCAGGAAAAGACTACTTATTGCAGATTCAGCAACGCGAAAGCGAAATTACGGGTATTCCTAGTCTGAAAATTGCTTATAATAACGTTTTTGGTTATTTCATTGAAGTGAGAAATGCTCACAAGGATAAAGTGCCACAAGAATGGATTCGTAAGCAAACACTGGTCAATGCCGAGCGTTACATTACTCAGGAGCTTAAGGAGTATGAAGAGAAAATTCTGGGAGCTGAAGATAAGATTCTTATTCTTGAGACTAAAATATATAATGAACTGGTTCTTGCTCTGACAGAATATATTCCGGCTATACAGATTAACGCCAATCAGATAGCACGTATAGACTGTCTTCTTTCATTTGCCAACGGTGCTGCCCAGAATAAATACATTCGTCCCGTAATTTCAGATGATGATGTACTGGAAATTAAGCAAGGAAGGCATCCGGTTATCGAGAAGCAACTTCCGCTTGGTGAGCAATACATAGCCAATGATGTGACAATAGATACGGAACATCAGCAGATTATTATAATTACCGGTCCGAATATGGCTGGTAAATCGGCATTACTGCGCCAGACAGCCTTGATTACTTTAATGGCTCAGATTGGTAGTTTTGTTCCTGCCGAGAGTGCACATATCGGCATTGTAGATAAAATCTTTACCCGTGTGGGTGCAAGCGATAACATTTCGGTAGGAGAGTCTACTTTCATGGTCGAAATGAATGAGGCTGCCGATATATTGAATAATGTTTCTCCCCGCAGTCTTGTATTATTCGACGAGCTTGGACGTGGAACATCTACTTATGATGGTATTTCTATTGCCTGGGCAATTGTGGAATATATACACGAACACCCCAAAGCAAGAGCAAGAACATTGTTTGCCACCCATTATCATGAGTTGAATGAAATGGAAAAGTCCTTCAAGCGAATTAAGAATTATAATGTTTCTGTGAAGGAAGTCGACAATAAAGTAATCTTTCTTCGTAAGCTCGAACGGGGTGGGAGCGAGCACTCTTTTGGTATACATGTAGCAAAGATGGCGGGTATGCCTAAAAGCATTGTTAATCGTTCGAATGATATTCTGCATAAGCTTGAATCCGACCACCGAAAGAAAGGAATTTCAAACAAACATTTGTCGGAAGTAGGGGAGAACCGGGAAGGAATGCAGCTCAGCTTCTTCCAATTGGACGATCCTGTCCTTTGCCAGATAAGGGATGAAATCCTGAATCTTGACGTGAACAATCTTACACCATTGGAGGCTCTTAATAAGCTCAATGATATAAAGAAGATTTTGAAGGGGAAATAATTTAATCAACCAAACATATACTCTGAGAAAGGCATTATATTGTCATTGTTATTGCTTGTTTTTCTTTTTTTCAGCCAGCGCTCAGGAACCTTGTCCGCAGGTTATACCTTCTTTGAAGGAGTGGAGGTTACATCATTCTTCCCTTTGCAATTTATCGGTGATAAAACAACCGGATTTAAAGGTGAGATGAAAAATCTGATGGTGAAACAAGAGAAATACTTAAACCTCCTTTACAATCCTGCCAGATTTCTTAAATAAATAGTGATTCGGTATATATAAGATACAATAATAAAGGGGTTTTCAAATGCGTTGAAAACCCCTTTATATGTTATTTTTTCACGGTTGCTCTAAATTCTAAACCGCCTGCTGGAGTAGCCTGATCGGTATCGAAGGTACTTCTATACTTTCCATCTGGTAAGTCGAATAGAGAGAAAGTATTGCAACTCCTTGCCGCTACAACTTTATCGGTTGCTGCTGTTGCGATAGCTGATGCTGCCATGTCTACCAAAGCGCCCAAAAGACCACCGCTGCCGGAATTAATACTTAAATCTACCGTTACTGTTCCTTTTCTGTTAAAGAGAATATCATTGCTTGTTGTCGATTTAAGCAGATATTCAATCTCTACAGTGATTGTATTTCCGAGGGTAGATTTCTGCCATCGGTTTATAGTTGTAAAGAGAGCCGCGTCTGCACCGAAAACTTCATGAAACTTGTTTAGATTGCCATTCAAAAACATTTCCGAATCATAGGCACTTTCACTTTTTAATGTTTCCATTGAAAGGAAAGGAGAGATTACATAATACCCTTTTTCACACAAAGGAATAGCCAATGATGTGTAAAAGTACTCTTTGGCTTCCACATTAACAGTCTTATTTATTGGAGGCATGATAAGAACACTTGTAGGCTTAGCTTCATACATTTTAGGATAATTCTCTCCACGTGTGAAGTTTTTTGTTTCTCCGCACGAGGTAAGTAACAGAACAACCAGGCTTAGATATATTATTTTTCTCATTTTTCCAACATTTTAATGATTCTTTCAATAAATACTTTAGATTCAGGATATACCTCTATTTCTTTTTTCATCATGGAAATTCCTTCTTCTTTTTTCCCTGTTTGAGCAAGGAGAAAACCATATTCGGCGTAAGTTCCAGGAGGCACTACCTTGCGGGTTCCCTGATCTTGTTTCGCAATTAATATTGCATAGGTATTTAATAAAGCCTCTGTGCTTTCTGGTGTTTGTTTTTTGTAGTAGTTATAAGATGTTTTTTCGTAGTTTTTCCACGAGTAAAGCGCGCTTTGCTGAGTTGTACAAGAACTTAAAAACAGGGCAAAGCAAGCCACACAAATCAGTTTTATTTTCATGGTAATTGTATTTTTTTAGTTTCCTGAGCAGAAACGAATATTACTTTTTCATAAATTACATTTCCATTGTAGTACACCTTAAGGTTTCTTTTTCCCTTAGCAATGGCATATACATCTCTCTTGATTGTTCCTTTTTTCTCTTTAATAACTTTAGCATTAAAAGAGGTATTATTATCAACTGATACCTGAACCTCGCCATCATAATTCTCATTTGCAACGAAATAAAGATAAGCCTGGTCGGGTAATCCTCTTTCCTGACTGTAATTTCCTACTTTACAGCTTGTGAAAAGTGCACAAATGCACACTAATAGCAGAGCAATATGTTTTGTTTTCATTATTTTATCTCCTCAATGTAATAGTTTGCTAGATTTGTTTTATCAATTCCCCCTTCGGTAAAGTTTACTATAGAGTATTCTGATTGGGGAGTATCTCCACCAACCATGGCAATAGAAATTTCACCTACCTTCTTTCCGGGAAGTTCTACGTTCAATCCTGTCTGTGGATTCTTAACTGTTTTTCCTTTTTCCTTTACTATAAACTTGTCTCCAACAGCTAATCCTTGGCTTTTTCCGCCCGAGATAAGAATTGCATCGTTATCGTAAGCAAGGAAATAAGATTTCCATGGTCTGTCCATGCAGTTATTAATAATATTTTCAACCAGTTTAGAGATTGCCATTGAAATAGCTTTATCGCTTAAAGTAGCATCATAATCAGCTCTACCACCCACTCCCATGGTTTGTTTAGTTTTTTGTTCGGCAGTTCCTTTGGCTTCTTCAGAATAGATAATCAATCCTGTGGAAACATCTACCAGACGTACGCTTACTGCAGCTTCCACAATTTGAGTTTTTGATGTTGAAAACACTTTTACATCACCTACATTTTTGCGGCCAAACTCAGTAATGGAGCCAATAATAAGATAATCTGCCCCAACATTTTGATAAGAGTTTCCTGATTTTGATGATTCACTTAGTAGCTGATTAAGATCATTGCGCTCAAGTAAAATGAATTTGTCTGAAGCAGCCAGCTTAGCTGATAAAATGTCTAACGCTTGTTTACCCATCGGATCATTGTCTTTGTCGTAAAAGAGTCCTTTGGCATACTGTGTTTCATTAGAAAAACGAGAAATAGCTACTTTCCTTTTGAGTGACTTACCAATTTGTTTTACAGATGATTCGGGTTCAACCACAGTTACTCTATTTTGCGCATAAATTTCTGTCTGCGAGCAAATAAGTAACAGAACCAAATAGATGATTTTTCTCATAATATTTTGTTTTTGATACATTTTAGTTTTAGTAAGTCATAGTCTTACTTATAACAAAAGTATATATTTTTCTGAAATAATACCACTTTTAGTATATTTATTTTGTTTAATAGCAGAGGGAAGTGGTAAGTGAATAATTTTTATATATGCCGCATGGGTATTACGGGATATTAATCAACATATATAGAATGTTTTTTTTAAATCATCCCTCATCCCTCACTAAAATTGTCTGAAACGCCTTATAATAAAGAGTTTTGACGGGTGAGGGATGCTTTTTATCCCTCACCATTTCTAGTTCATCCCTCACTTTTGAGGCTCATCCCTCACCTTTTGAGCATATATTGCCGGTGTAGCAATGTAATTAAGTTTACTGAAATATTGTGATGACTTTTAGAATGCGAAATATTAGGGGAGACTAAACAGAAAAATGCCCAAAAAAGAAATTCAATCTTATTCGGGCATTAAATGGAGTTATAATGTTATTGAGTATATATTACTATCTAAACTTTGCAGCAACCAGTCTGTAAGTAGGCATATCAATTCCAAGTTCTTCTCCTTTAGTTATGAAGCTGAAAAGCAGACCGTCTACTTCCGATTCGTGACCTTTGCTGATATCTTTTTGCATGGATGCTGTACTAGCAGGATCTAGCTTATCCAGAACTTTGAGGTTGTAGGTTACAGGATCTTCCACGAATGTTATGCCAAGTGCTTTGCCTATGGCAGCGCTTTCACGAGACAGACCAACGAAAGTATCTCTTTTGGTTCCCTCTTTTTGCAGCTCTCCCATGGGAACATTATAGTATGCACCGGTGCAAGCCATGGCGGAGATAAACGACCATTTCACGAAAGTATCGCGGTTTATATCCTCTGAAATAGGAGCTTTTATGCCGCTTTCCTGAAGATCTTTCTGCACAGCCAGAAGCCTTTCATAAGCTACATTGTCTTCCTTGCGGGCACCAAATACTAGGCGGAAGATGCTTCCCATCTGAGTAATCTCGCCCGGAGCGGAAACGAATCCTACAATGTAGATGCATCCGTCGAGAACCGTCACGTTTTCGACCTTGCGTTTAATCTTTGGTCCCGTGCCGTATACGTTGAGAATCGGTATTACGATGGTGTCTTTGTGTGAAGCACGTTCAATCAGTTCGGTGATGGAATCAATAGAATAGCCCTTTACACAAACAAAAATCACGTCAGCTTTGTCGTTATATTCTTCTGAGAGGCATGCGTTAACATGGACGGTATGATCACCTTTCAGTCCGGATTTCAGCTTCAGGCCTTTTTCCTGCATCGCTTTTAAGTGAGCTCCACGGGCAATACAAGTCACATCGTGGCCTGCAAGGGCAAGGAATCCGGCAATACTTCCTCCAACGCCGCCCGTTCCAATAATCAGATACTTTGTCGCCATTTTATTTTTAATGAATAAAAGAAGGGGATGAAAATGCTGCTTATGCAATTTTAATCCCCAATACTTTTCGTTTTAGTCTATTTTGTGAGGAATATCTGTTTTGTTTGTAACAGATTTACCCCTTAGTTTACTGTGCTTTTTATACGTTAAAGCGGAAGTGCATGATGTCACCATCTTCCACCACATATTCTTTTCCTTCAACACCTAGTTTTCCGGCCTCTTTTATAGCTGCTTCCGAGCCATATTCAATGAAGTCATGGTATTTAATTACCTCTGCACGGATAAATCCTTTTTCGAAATCGGTATGAATTACTCCGGCACATTGAGGAGCTTTGCTGCCTTTCAGATAAGTCCATGCGCGAACTTCCTGTACACCTACTGTGAAATAAGTTTCCAGATTCAACAGTTTATAGGCAGTTTTAATGAGTCTGGCAACACCCGATTCTGTTAATCCAATCTCTCCAAGGAACATTTCGCGTTCTTCGAAAGTTTCGAACTCAGCAATTTCCGATTCAATCTTAGCAGCTACAACAAGCAACTGAGCATCTTCGTCTTTAATAGCCTCACGAACCATTTCCACGTACTTATTTCCGTTTACAGCACTGCCTTCGTCTACGTTACACACGTAAAGAACGGGTTTACTTGTAAGCAGGAATAACTCCTTTGATATCTTTATTTCATCTTTTGTTTCGAATGTAACCGTACGGGCCGACTTGCCTTGTTCCAAAGCCTCTTTGTACTTATGAAGCACTTCATAAGTCATCTTTGCAACTTTATCGCCACCTGTCTGAGCCTGCTTCTGTACTTTCTGAATGCGGCTGTCAATAGTATCAAGGTCTTTCAGCTGAAGTTCGTAGTCAATGATTTCTTTATCACGAATTGGGTTTACATTTCCGTCAACATGAACTACATTATCGTCGTCGAAACAGCGAAGAACGTGAATGATAGCATCAGTTTCGCGAATATTTGCAAGGAATTTATTTCCTAATCCTTCACCTTTACTGGCACCTTTTACCAATCCGGCAATATCCACAATTTCGACTGTGGTAGGTACTACGCGGTTAGGGTGAACCAACTCGGCAAGTTTGTTCAAGCGTTCATCGGGAACAGTGATTACACCTACGTTAGGTTCAATCGTACAAAAAGGGAAATTAGCAGACTGTGCCTTTGCGTTAGACAAGCAATTGAAAAGAGTCGATTTTCCTACGTTAGGAAGGCCGACGATACCACATTGTAAAGCCATTCTTTATATCGTTAATTTGTTTTCTTATTCAAACTTTTTTCAGCTTGCAAAAGTACAAATTATTCGGTGGAATTCAAAGGATTAGTCACTTACCTTCTATATTAATAATATCTATAAAGAAAGATTTACCATTTTCCGGTTATATCTTTTGTGTTTGATGTATATCAAACGTATGCTTAGATGTACATCAAAAGGGTGCTTTGATATACATCATAATTATCGTTTGATATAGGTCAAAGAAAAAATATTCTTAATAACTTTGAACGTTTTCCCGGCAGGAGTGTATACTATTGCGGAACAGTTCCTTATGATTAGTATGCACTTAAAATGAAATGATATATCGGACTATTTTCTCTATTTTGAGATTAAACTTCCACTAAAGATTATTACAGAACAAAAAAGCACGGATAAATGATTCTTTGTTCATTGAATAAATCATTTATCCGTGCTTATATTTCAGGTAGTAATTCTGTATTATATCCGTTTTGACTTAAGTAGATTGCGTTTTTCTTCTATAATCTTTAGGTTAGTAATACTGAATTTTACAGGTTTATGCTCCTGAAGTTTTTTAATTTGATCAGTTTCTTTCTAAAGCTTTATCTATAAATATTTTTAAATTTCTATTTTTTCAGGAATTTATCGAAGAAGTCCAGCGTTTCTTTTTGCATATCTTTGCTAAAGAAGTGAGGGCCATCCCATAATTTAGTTACAAGTTTGCTATCAGCCTTCTGGCTGTTCCACGTGGAATGCAGACTTTTATAAGCATCTTTTACACCATTTACAGGAAATAACTTGTCGCGGAGTCCGTTAAAGAAGAGCATAGGCTTAGGACAAGCTAGAGCAGCTACATCGGGGTAGTCCATATAGTTTCGGATTCCCGGCACAAGCATCGACCAAGCACTTCCGCCTTTATTCTGATTATTGGTTAATGACATCAAGGAATCCGTTGTGTTCATCCAGCAAATGGCAGCTCCTGCTTTCACTTTATCTGTTGCAGCGGAAAGCATCCAGGCACGGTGAGCACCCATTGAGAAGCCAAGTGTACCTATTCTATTGGCATCTACTTCAGGCAATGAGGCAAGAAAATCAACGCTTCTGATATCGTCGAACGTAATAACGCCACACCAGTTATATCCCATCTGCATCAAGTTGCAGGCAAGTGCTTGTTGGGTTTCGTAATTCACGCCCTCTTTTCGTCCTCTTTCGCCCCAAAACAGTGCATCAATGGAGAGAACTACATAGCCATGAGCCGCAAAATAGTCGCCTACATAGACACTATCGTAGCATTGAACCGCCCATTTATCAGCATCGGCCAGTACTTCAGGTGAAACGCCAAATGGTCTTACCATCTTTTCCTTGCCAATGGAGAATTTTGCACCGTGATCGTGCAGCATCACAACGGCAGGGTAAGGGCCTTTTCCTTTATTGGGAATCAGTAAATAAGCAGGAATGCGGTCGAACTTTGATATATTTAGCACTATTTTTCGTGCTTCGTATCCATTTCTTTGCTCTTTCTCAAGCACTTTCATATCGAAAGGTGCAGTTGGAGGGGCGGGGGCCAGACAAGAGAAAAGCACATTACGGGCAGCCTTTTTCCACTTATTGAAATCTTTTATAGGAGAGTTTCCCCAAGCCATAGGGTAGGTGAGTGTTTCTTTCATCTTTTGATAAGAAGCAGGCATATTCTTTTCTACTCCGTATGGCAGATAGTCTTGTGATTGAGCCTGTTGTGCTGATATCGGCAAACTGAAAAACGAGAATAAGCAAAGTGTAATAAGTAAATTTTTCATATTAAATAGAGTGCAATATTAGTCTATTTTTTCAGTCTGAACCTGAAAGTCTGAATAAGTTTTAAAGCTGAATGGTACGAACCTAAGCATGGCAAAATCTTCTGATTCAACACCTCCCGGATAATAGAGCTCCCATCCTTTCATCCATGCATTATGCTTGAATTCCTTGCTTGTAACAACCTGAATATTTCCTTGAAACATGATTCCAGTAAAGGATTCCGGTTTACAGAAGTAAAGAGCAGCCTTGCTGTTATTCTCAATCTCCTTAATTTTTGCAGAAGAAGTATTGGTGGTGAGATAGATAGTAAATTCATTTGATTCTTTTGCATACATCGGTACAAGGTGAGGGTACTGCTTTTTGTTCCTTAAATTCAGCATGGCGCGAGTAGATGGATATCCATTCTGATCAATTGTTGACAGGTAAACAGTCTCATAAGATTCTATAATTCCCTGTACTTCTTTCATTTTTTCTGCTAGTTCCATAATTTAACCGGTTTTAAGGTGAAACAAACTATCTTATCGTTCTGAATTTTAAAATGGATCAATAATCCAACTGTCTTATTTTATCTATTAAAGCCTTTACTTATATATAGAAAAGACATCAATAAATTAAACAGGATTATTATGAAAAATGATATTTATTTGAAAATAATATTATTCTAAATTAAAGGTTATAAGCTATTTAACCTTTAGTAAATTACTTTTTATCTATCTTTTTATTGTTTTTATTTTCAATAATTAGCGAACTTAGTTCATTAATTATTATTTCATCTTTTTGTTTTAAGACTATGTTTTTTTAGTAGATGAAAGCTGTTAAGCTTTTAAAAGCCATCATATCTTTGCTTTTAAAACAATCTTCTTTTAGCAGTTTATATGTTATTCCCAATTTGCTTTGCAGCATTTGGGAATAACAAAATTAGAGACCTTTTATATCAGATCTTTATGTTCTAATTTTTATCTGAATTTATAACAGATTTATCAATGCGCTTCGAGCCAGTTGTTGCCCCAACCGCAGTCGGCTTTCAAAGGAACGTGCATCTTGTAGGCTCTTTCCATCTCTTCAATTACGATTTGTTCCACAAGTTCTTTCTCGTTAGCAGGAACACTGAAGTTCAATTCATCATGCACCTGAAGAATCATCTTGGCCTGTACATTTTCTTTCTTGAAACGGTTATAAATATTGATCATTGCAACCTTGATTATATCTGCTGCACTTCCCTGAATAGGAGCATTGATTGCATTTCTTTCGGCGTATCCACGAACAACTCCATTGTGTGAATTTATGTCCGGAAGGTAACGCTTGCGATTGAATATAGTTTCAACATAACCGTTCTTCTTTGCAACCTTGATACTTTTATCCATATATTCCTTTACGCCTGGATAAGTCTCAAAATATCCATCGATAAGTTCTTTGGCTTCCTTTCTGTCAACCCCCATTCTTTCTGCTAATCCGAAGACTGAGATCCCGTAAATAATACCGAAGTTTGCAGTTTTTGCCTTACGACGCATGTCCTTTGAAACTTCAGAAATGTCTATTTTATAGATCTTTGCAGCCGTTGCAGCATGAATATCATAACCGGAAAGAAAAGCATCTATCATGTTCTTGTCCTCACTTAGATGCGCCATAATTCTCAGTTCAATCTGAGAATAGTCGGCAGAAAAGAAGAGACAATCTTCATCCGGAATAAATGCTTTGCGAATCTCTTTACCATCTTCATCACGAACAGGGATGTTTTGAAGGTTTGGATTGCTGGAACTCAATCGGCCTGTTGCAGTTACAGTCTGGTTGAAAGATGTATGTATTTTTCCTGTTGTAGGATCAATCAACTGAGGAAGCGAATCAACATAGGTACTCAATAGTTTTTTTAATCCTCGATAGTCTAGAATTTTTTCAACAACTGGGTGTTTGCTTCGCAGGCTTTCAAGTACATCTTCCGAGGTAGAATATTGTCCTGTTTTAGTTTTCTTGGCTTTTTCTACAACTTTCAGTTTTTCGAAAAGTACTTCTCCTACTTGTTTGGGTGAACTAATATTGAACTCCATGCCGGCCAATGAATATATTTCATTTTCTATATTACCCATTCTGGTAGTAAAATCTTCGGATGTTTGTTTAAGAGCACCTAGATCTAACTTCATTCCATTTCTTTCAATGTATGCCAGAACCGGAACGAGTGGCATCTCGATATTATAGAATAAATCTTCAATCCCGTTCTCCTTTAATTCTTTCTCAAGTTTATTTTTTAATTTCAAAGTCACATCGGCATCTTCGCAAGCATACTTGTAAACTTGTTCGGGTGGGAGGTCCCTCATGTTTTTTTGATTTTTCCCTTTTGGTCCGATTAGCTCATCAATGTGAATTGTTTTGTAGTTGAGGTAAATTTCGGCAAGGTAATCCATTCCATGTCTAAGTTCTGGTTGAAGAACGTAATGTGCTACCATTGTATCGAAAAGTTTCCCTTTTACTTCAACTCCATAATTTTGGAGAACAAGCATATCGTACTTCATGTTCTGCCCAACTTTGACAGAATTTTCATTTTCGAAGACCGGGCGAAGCTCGTTAACAATTTTTAAAGCTTCCTCTCTTTTCGGAGGTACTGGTATGTAGTATGCTTGATTTTCGGCAACACTAAAACTCATTCCCACCAATTCTGCCGAGATTGGATCGGTTCCAGTAGTTTCTGTGTCTAGGCTAATGATATCAAATGTAAGTATGTTTTGTATAAAATTAGCTCTTTTCTCTTCATTATCAATAAGTTGATAGTCGTAATTCAATTCTTCTAAACTCGTGAGATTTGAATATTTTTCCTCAACTTGCCCAACGGGCGTGAAAAATCCAAAGAGATCGCCTTGTTGAGGAGCCTCATTTACCTGTTTTTTTTCTTTTTTGAAAATTCGATCAATCAGTGTTCGAAATTCCAGTTCCTCGAAAATTTTTCTCAGTTCATCCTCGTTTGGTTCTTCACGAACAAGTTCGTCCATTTTCAATTCAATAGGAACATCGATTTTGATAGTTGCCAAAAATTTAGAGAAGGTGATCATCTCTTTGTTGGTTTCAACTTTTGTTTTCAATGCGCCTTTTAACTGATCAGTATTCTCAAGCATATTTTCGATGCTACCAAATTGGGCAATTAACTTTTGAGCAGTTTTTTCTCCAACTCCCGGACATCCCGGAATGTTGTCCGAAGAGTCGCCCATCAAACCAAGTAAGTCGATGACTTGAGTAGGAGAGGAGATTTCATATTTTGATTTTATCTCTTCCACTCCAAGAACTTCAAATTCTTTATCTCCATATTTGGGACGATACATAAAAACATTATCACTTACCAACTGACCGTAATCTTTGTCGGGAGTCATCATGTAAGTTGTGATTCCTTTTTTCCCGGCTTCGGTAGCAAGAGTCCCGATTACATCGTCGGCTTCAAAACCAGAAACTTCAAGAATCGGAATTCGATAAGCCCGAATTATATCTTTGATTATTGGAACAGCCAGACGGATAGCCTCGGGTGTTTCTTCACGATGGGCTTTATATTGTTCAAATGCTTCATGTCTGAAAGTTGGTCCGGAAGGGTCGAATGCAACCCCAATATGTGTAGGATTTTCTTTATTTAAAAGTTCTTCTAGTGTGTTTACAAAACCTAGAATGGCTGATGTGTTAAATCCTTTTGAGTTAATTCTTGGGCTCTTAATAAATGCATAGTATGCTCTATATATGAGTGCATAAGCATCCAAAAGAAACAATTTATCTGTTTGATTCATAATCTTTTCGAATTTTTCTTTGGTAAAAGTACTAAAAAATACCATATTAATTGTTTTATTATTACTTTTGTGGCTAAATCGTATGTTTTATGGACAGATTATCTCAGATTAAGTCTCCTATTATTTCAGATCTGGAGCAGTTTAAAGAGCTCTTTAATAGTTCATTGGATAACTCAAATCCTTTGTTGCAAGAGGTGCTTTCTCATATTAAACAACGAGGAGGAAAGAGGATGCGTCCTATTTTGGTTCTTCTTATTGCCAGATTATTTGGAAAAGTAACTTCGTCTACACTTCATGCTGCAGTTTCTTTGGAACTACTTCACACAGCCAGTTTGGTGCATGATGATGTTGTTGATGAAAGTTCAGAGCGTAGGGGACAGGCTTCTGTTAATGCTGTATACAATAACAAGATATCTATTTTAGTTGGCGATTATTTGTTGGCAACTTGTCTTTATCAGGCGGCTTTTTCTTCTAATATTGAGATAATAAAGGTCGTTTCTCAACTCGGCCAGGATCTGTCTGAAGGTGAGCTTCTTCAGCTTTCAAATGTCAGCAATATTGAAATATCAGAACCTGTTTACTTTGATATTATCCGTAAAAAAACTGCTGCTCTGTTTTCTGCCTGCACTAAAACTGCTGCTTTATCTTCGGGTGTAGGTGCCAATGAGGTGGAAATTGCAAGGTTATTTGGCGAATTCATCGGCATTTGCTTTCAAATAAAGGATGATATATTCGATTATTATGATGACAGGGAGGTGGGAAAACCAACCGGAAATGATATGCGAGAAGGCAAATTAACTCTTCCTGCTATTTATGCGATTAATAATAGTAACAATGCTGATATTAAGGCATTGGCTGTTAAGATAAAATCAGGATCTTCTTCTGAAGATGAGATAAAAGAAATGATTGATTATGTAAAGAATAACGGTGGAATTGAATATGCTACTAAAGTTATGATGGATTATCATGCTAAGGCTCTTCAGTTGATTGAATCTTTCCCTGAAAGTGAAATCAAATCTTCGCTTACTTCTTATTTGGATTATGTGGTTGACCGAACAAAATAGTGCTAAACTTCTCCGGTATTAACTCTTAATGTCCTTATTTCTTTTAATAATAGTGTAGAGCTTATTTTCTGACAGCGTAGGTGTTTCTACAGAAAGGTGTACACCTTTTTGCTGAGTTATGCTCAATAATTGCCTTAACATTCCCGAAGAATTTATTAAATTATATATATAAAATCCCCTGCATTCCTTCTTAATTTGAAGTGATACAGGGGATTCCTTTTTTGCTGTTTATTAATCTCTGGCTATATAAGAGCTTCTATAAAAATCTAAAAGAATTTGATTTCTTTTCCTTTGATATCAGATAATAACAGATTCGCAAGACGGCTGGTTCCTAAACGGAATAGCTCGTTATTTAGCCATTCATGGCCCAGAACTTCTTTTACTATCGAGTAATATATAAGTGCATCTTTAACGGTGTTAAGACCTCCAGCGGGCTTAAAACCGACTTTATTTCCTGTTTCTTCGTAGTATTCCTTTATGGCTTCACACATAACATAGGCTGCTTCTGGTGTAGCAGCAGGTTGTTGTTTGCCGGTTGAAGTCTTAATAAAATCGGCACCGGAATACATGGATAGGATAGAGGCTTTTTTGATGTTTGAAGCGTTTCCAAGAGCTCCTGTTTCGAGGATTACTTTGAGCTTATTATCCTTGCAGGTATCTTTTATTTCCTGTATTTCATCGCACATGGTTTCATAGTCACCACTTAGGAATTTGCCTACAGATATTACAATATCAATCTCGTTTGCACCACCCATAATAGCCATTGCTGTTTCGGCAATTTTAACCTCGATAAAGGTTTGTGATGATGGGAATCCTCCGCTTACGGCAGCTATCTGAACCTTGTCAATCTCTAATGTATCATGTACAACTTCTGCCATATTGGGGTAAACACAGATGGCGGCAACATTGTCTAAATCTCCGAATTCTTCATCAAACTGATTAACTTTTTCTGTGAATTTCATCACACTTTCTTCGCTGTCAGTGGTGTTGAGAGTTGTCAAATCAAGGCAATTGAAAAGGAGTTTTTTAACTTCAACAGTGTCATTTTCGGGCACCTTTTTCTCAATAATTGCAGCTACTTTAGCTTGGATATCATTATCGCTAAGATCAGTGTTGTACTTGTTTAGCACAACTTCATACTTACTTTTTTCGTCTTCTTTATATTCCATTACTTGTCAGTTTAGGATTGTTTATATGTCTTTCGTTATCTCTTTTTGTCTTCTTTTCGAGGTTTCTTTTAAAAGCCTCGGTAAGGTCTACGCCTGTCTGATTTGCCAGGCAGATAAGTACCCAAAGTACGTCTGTCATTTCATCGGCAAGGTTGCATTCTTCACCCTCTTTGAATGACTGATCTCCGTATTTGCGTGCCATCACTCTGGCCAATTCGCCCACTTCTTCGGTTAGAACGGCCATATTTGTGAGCTCGCTGAAGTAGCGTACTCCGTATGTTTTGATCCAGTTATCAACCTCTTTTTGTGCTTCTTCGAGTGTCATTATTCCTTGTTTTTAGTGTCCATCCAGATTGTTACCGGACCGTTGTTAAGCAATTCAACTTTCATATCTGCGCCAAACTCGCCGGTTCCTACCTGCTTTCCCAGAGAGATGCTTAATTCATTGCAGAAAGTCTCGTAAAGCGGCACGGAAACCTCATGTTTTGCCGCCTTGATGTAAGAAGGGCGATTCCCTTTTTTAGTCGATGCATGAAGCGTAAACTGGCTTATTACAAGAATTTCTCCATCAACATCTAGCACAGACTTGTTCATCACTCCATTTTCATCGTCAAAGATCCTCAGATTTACTATCTTTTTACATAGCCATTCTATGTCTTCCTGTCCGTCTGCCTCTTCAATACCAACTAATACAAGCAATCCTTCCTTTATGGCAGATTTGCAGTTGCCGTTGATTGTAACAGACGCATGACTTACGCGTTGTATTACAGCTCTCATTTTATAAAATTTCTTGTTTGTCGCAAAAGACAAAGTTAGTAATTCTAACTTTATTTACGTAGGTTATCGTGTATAATTTTGGCTTTAGCTTCGCCAACGATGGCCGAAACTTCTTCAAACGATGCCTCCTGGATGCGTTTTACGCTCTTGAATTCCTTTAAAAGGGCAGTTTTAGTCTTTTCTCCGATGCCTTTTAACTCGTCTAAAGCCGATTTAGTTTGCCCTTTGCTACGTTTATTTCGGTGGAAAGTAATACCAAAACGGTGAGCTTCGTCACGTAGATGCTGAATAACTTTCAGACTTTCTGAGTTTTTATCGAGGTAAAGAGGGTAGGGATCGCCCGGAAAAAATATTTCTTCCAGTTTTTTGGCTATACCAATCAGCGTAACACGTCCGGTTAGATTAAGTTCGGTGAATATCTTCTGTGCCGAGCTTAACTGCCCTTTACCGCCGTCTACAATGACTAACTGAGGCAATGGCTGTTCTTCGTCTAATAGCCGCTTATATCGCCTGTAAACAATCTCCTCCATTGAGGCAAAATCGTTAGGCCCTTCTACGGTTTTTATGTTGAAATGGCGATAATCTTTCTTTGAAGGCTTGGCTTTTTTGAAAACAACGCACGATGCAACTGGATATGCGCCCTGAATATTCGAGTTATCGAAGCATTCTATGTGCATTGGAAGCTCCTTCATGTGGAAATCGCTCTGCATTTTTTTCATAATCCTGATGCTTCGCTGCTCCGGATTAAGCTTTTCAGCCTGTTTTAATCGGTCTACTTTGTATTGCTTAACGTTCATCTGTGAAAGTTCCAGCAGTTTCTTTTTATCTCCTCGCTGTGGAACGGTAAATGTTACACCGTTAAGCTCTATATCCATTTCAAATGGAACGATAATTTCTTTGGAGAGACTTTTGTATCTTTCGCGCATTTCGATAATACCGAGAGATAAAAGCTCTTCAGTTGTTTCATTCAAGCGTTTTTTATACTCGAAAGTAAATGCCTGATTAATGCTTCCGTTTGTAATATGAAGGTAGTTTATAAAGGCCGATTTATCGTCGTCTGCAATAGAAAATACGTCGATATTATGAAGAATAGAACTAACAACTTCCGATTTAGCGCGGTAATTCTCTATTAATTCATACTTCTCTTTTATTTTATGTGCCTCTTCAAACTTAAGTTCGGAAGCTAATTCCTGCATTTTATCGAATAAAGCCTTGCTTATTTCCTGAGTATTTCCTTTCAGAATCTCTTTAACCTCTGCAATATTCTTCAGATATTCGTCGTGCGCCATTAAACCAACGCAAGGTCCTGCACAGTTTTTAATGTGATATTCTAAGCAAACTTTGAATTTACCTGCACGAATATTCTCAGGTGTGAGGTTTAAATGGCAAGTCCTGATGGGATATAAGTGCTTTACGAGGTCTAAAAGGGCATACATTGAAGGCAAATGACTGTAAGGACCGTAATAAGTAGAACCATCACGGATGATTCTTCTTGTTTTGTATACTCTGGGGAAATATTCGTTGCTTACGCAAATAGACGGATATGTTTTATCGTCTTTCAGGAGAACATTGTATCTGGGCTTGTATTTCTTGATAAGATTATTCTCCAGCAGTAATGCATCTTCTTCTGTATTTACTACTATGTAGCGGATATCAGCTATTTTGCTGACAAGTATTCGGGTTTTTCCGGGTTCGTGTTCCTTACTAAAATAAGAATAAACCCTTCTTTTTAGGTTTTTAGCCTTTCCAACATAGATAATGGTGCCTTCAGAATTCAAATACTGGTAAATACCAGGCTTTTCAGGGAGATTGGATACAATTCCTTTTAAGTAATCTGATGTATTTAATTCCTGAGGCTCCATTATGTATAATCTGTTAGTTCTATCAGAGTTCAAGTACAGCTTCTATTTTATCTTCTTCAGAGAAAATAGCTCTTCCATTGAGGTCTTTTAATTCAATAATGAAATTAACGTATATATCCTTTGGATTGAATCTCTTCATTAATTTTATGGCAGCTTTCATCGTTCCTCCTGTTGCCAAAAGGTCGTCGTGCAATAAAACTACATCATCTTCGCAAATTGCATCTTTGTGCACTTGGATAGTATCAGTTCCGTATTCTTTATTGTAGCTCTCTTCAACAGTATCAGCTGGTAATTTCCCAGGTTTGCGGATAGGCACAAATCCAGCTCCAAGTCTGGCCGCTAAAATAGGTCCCATAATAAAACCTCTTGATTCTATGCCGGCAACTTTTGTGATTCCTTTGTCTTTGTACATCTCGTACAATTCGTCTGAAAGTTCTTTCAAACAATCAGGGTCTTTAAACAAAGTCGTTTCGTCTTTAAACTGTATCCCAGGTATTGGGAAATCGGGTACATTTCTAATGCTCTTAATAAGCTTTTCTCTGTTCATAGCCAGTATTTTAGTTGTTTCTTGTTAATTTAATTGTTTCACGTGAAACGGGCCTCTGTTACTTCCTTAAAAGCACCAATAGCACGTTGATATCGCTCGGGGAAATTCCTGGAATTCTGCTTGCCTGAGCAATTGTTTCGGGATCTATTTTGATAAGCTTTTGTCTCGCTTCAGTAGAAATAGAATTTATAGAATCATAATCGAATTTCCCTTTTATCTTGATTGTCTCCAATCTTTCAATCTTATCGGCAATTAATCTTTCACGATTAATGTATCCTTTATACTTGATCAAAATCTCAGCAGCTTCTTTTATTTCCTCTTTTCTCTCCTCAACTTTATCAAGCTCTTCTTTGAATGCAGGGATAGATTCTGAAATAGTCTCAAGGGTAATCTGAGGACGATTAATCAAATCTATCAACTTGCATCCTTGTCTCAATGGTGTTGTACCAATATTTTCAAGAGCCTCATTTATATAAGCTGGTTTTACAGAATAATTGCTCGCAAACTCTGTAATACGTTTCACTTCTTCTCTTTTCTTGGTTAAAAGAGCGTAACGATCGCTTTTTGCCAATCCCAGATTATATGATTTCTCAGTCAATCGCATATCAGCATCATCCTGGCGAAGTAATATTCTGTATTCAGCGCGCGAAGTAAACATTCTATAAGGCTCATCAACTCCTTTGGTTACCAAATCGTCGATTAATACGCCAATATATGCTTCGTCTCTTCCTAAGATGAATTCTTCTCCGTTATGGCAATTCTGATGAGCATTTATTCCGGCAATGATACCTTGTCCGCCAGCTTCTTCATAACCGGTAGTTCCGTTTACTTGTCCGGCGAAGAATAGATTTCCGATAATCTTCGATTCCAACGTATGCTTTAGTTGAGTAGGATCGAAGTAATCGTATTCAATTGCATATCCCGGGCGATAGATAACCAAATCCTTGAAAGCAGGAATCTTTTTAAGGGCATTGATCTGAATGTCCAACGGAAGCGATGAAGAGAACCCATTTAAATATAATTCCTTTGTAGTTTCTCCTTCTGGTTCAAGGAATAGCTGATGTTGTTCCTTGTCTGGGAAGGTAACAATCTTTGTTTCTATACTTGGGCAATATCGTGGACCAATGCTTTGAATTTGTCCGTTGAATAGGGGAGAATCTGCTAATCCATTTCTAAGTATCTGGTGTACTTCCTCATTTGTATAACAAGTCCAGCAGTCTAGTTGCTTGAGATTTTTTGTCGGAGTATCCATATATGAAAACTTGTGGAAGTCATTTTCTCCATCCTGAGTTCCCATCAAACCATAATTTACGCTCCGGCCGTCAATACGAACAGGGGTACCTGTTTTCATTCTACCGAACTTAACTCCATGTCTGGCGATGGATTCGGTCAAAAGATAAGATGCTGGTTCAGCCATTCTTCCTCCCGGAAGTTTAGTCTTCCCAATATGCATTAATCCGTTGAGGAAAGTTCCTGCGGTGAGAACGACACATTTGGCGCGAAATTCAACATCAAGGTATGTTCTTAAACCTACAATTTCTCCGTTTTCAACGATAATTTCCTTTACGGTATCCTGCCAGATATTGAGATTCGGGATATTTTCGAGAATCTCTCTCCATGTCCATATAAACTTGTTTCTATCACATTGTGCACGTGGGCTCCACATTGCAGGTCCTTTTGATCGGTTAAGCATGCGGAATTGGATAGCCGTTTTGTCGGTAACTAATCCCATATAACCACCCAATGCATCGATTTCCCGAACAATTTGTCCTTTAGCAATACCCCCAACGGCAGGATTGCAACTCATCTGAGCAATTTTATTCATGTCCATCGTAATAAGACATGTTTTTGATCCCAGATTTGCGGCCGCAGCTGCAGCTTCGCAACCGGCATGTCCTGCTCCGATAACAATTACATCGTACTTAAAATCCATTGATTTATTCTATTTTACGCCGCAAATTTACGAAAAATAGTTAGTAAGTTTAGTGAATGAATGGAAAAGAATTGGAATCAATCTTTAAGAGATATTTGTTTGTATTGCATTTGTTATTTCGCAGTATATCTGTACACTGTTTCTACAACTTATATTTTGCTCTTTTCTTTTGCCATTTCTTTCGAGTAGTTAGTCTATAGCTATGGGGATTGGCTACTGCTTCTAGTATTAATAAGATCTCTTTCTATTGTAGTTAATCTAGAGCTAGGTATTATAGATATTAATAGGCAGTTCTCACTTGAATGGTACTGTGAACTTAGGCTTATGAAAAGCTGGTTTAGATTAATAAATTAACTGCATTCTGGAGCCAGAGTAACGCTATCTATAATTATACTGCTAAAATATGAATGTTTCGTCTTTTGATAGGATTAGGATTGGTAGATAACCTATGCCAGGTGTTTTAATAAACACAGTAAAAATCAGGATGAGATAGATAGAATTTGGGTTGGTGTGCATAACTACAGACAACCAATACCAAGATTATTAATTAACGCAGTCAACCAAAATGGTTCTTCGTTGCTTTTGATGAAAGCAAACTGCCTTAAATGCTTTTCCTATCAAGATTCTACATGCTTTTTTAATAGGCCATTTGTTGAATCTGATTAAAAAGTCTAAAAAACGCCATGAATAAGAGGTTCTATATAATATTTTTCAGCAAAAGTGATGAATAACTGCCAAAATCAGGACGAGGCAAGGTGCTGGATTGCTAGATCACCGCTAGATCATTTTTTAGAGATCTAGCGGCTCTTTATTGTTTATTACAAGATAGTTATGTGCTTACTGCTAGATCGCTAGATCTATTAGCAAATTCTATTTCCTGAGAGGAAGAAATGAGTAAGAACTCATTAAGATAGCATTGTGAACTATTTTAAAAGTGCTAAAGCTTTATTCTCTTCAGCCTCCATTATTTCGCGTTCACCTTCTCCTTTATCGTTTATTCCGCATAGGTGGAGGATGCCATGTATTATTGTTCGGTGCAACTCGTCATTATAGGATGTCTTAAATTGTTCAGAATTGCTTTTAACCGTATCTAGGCTGATAAAGATATCTCCAGAAATGATATTGTCTTCACAATAGTCGAACGTTATTATGTCGGTATAGTAATCGTGTTGCAGATACTCTTTGTTTACTTCAAGGATTTTCTCGTCAGAACAAAAAATATACGCTATTTCCCCAACTTTTTTTTCGTATGTACTAGCCACTGCTTTAATCCAAGCAGTAGTTTCTCTTTTTTTTATTGCGGGCATTTTTATCCCGTCTGTCTGATAACTTATAGCCATAATATTAATAAAAGAATAAATAACAAACTGAAATGGCAGCAATAACTCCGGCTAAATCGGCTATTAAGCCGCATGCAACTGCATGGCGGGTTTTTCTGATTCCCACGCTACCGAAATATACTGCTAAAATATAGAATGTAGTATCTGTTGAACCCTGGAATATGCAAGATAGGCGACCTACGAATGAATCAGCACCGTAAGTTTTCATTGCGTCTACCATTAACCCTCTGGCGCCGCTTCCGCTTAGAGGTTTCATTATAGCTGTTGGTAATCCACCAACAAAACTTGTATCCAAGCCTAAAAAACCTATAATATACTCAATTCCTTTTATTATTAGATCCATTGTTCCTGAAGCTCTAAATACAGCTACTCCAACAAGGATTGCTACCAAATAAGGTATAATTCTCACTGCTGTAGAAAATCCCTCTTTAGCTCCTTCTACAAAAGATTCATATACATTTATTTTTTTTCTGACTCCGGATATTATAAATGTTATAATGACGGAGAATAGAAATATATTTGCGAAAAGGGTGGAGTATAGATCAATCTTCTCTCTTGGCATTGTGCTGAATAAGAAAATTATCCCTCCGATAAAAGTACTTATTAAACACAGAAATGAGAATATTGTTTTATTGAATAAGTTTATTTTTTGATAAATACTTACTGATATAACACCTGCGAGAGTAGAGAAAAAAGTGGCTATCATTATTGGAATGAAAATATCTGTTGGTTGAGCAGCTCCTAATTGTGCTCTATAGACCATAATACTTATAGGAATCAATGTTAATCCTGAAGTGTTAAGTACCAGGAA
The DNA here is from genome assembly GCF_963675905.1 of uncultured Bacteroides sp. Lineage (NCBI taxonomy): Bacteria > Pseudomonadati > Bacteroidota > Bacteroidia > Bacteroidales > Bacteroidaceae > Bacteroides > uncultured Bacteroides sp. The sequence goes on from NZ_OY780936.1 coordinate 3,237,314, forward strand.
CATAATCATTGGGTTGCTGGCATTCTTTTTCTCATTATTAAGATCCTGCAGTTCTTTCATTGCTTTTAGTCCTAATGGGGTTGCTGCATTATCAAGTCCTAACATGTTAGCAGAGATATTCATAAACATAGCTCCATATGCAGGGTGTCCTTTTGGAATTTCGGGAAATAGCTTGCTAAGTACAGGGCTAAGCCAACGCGAAAGAGTTGTAATTAATCCTCCATTCTCACCAATCTTCATTATGCCTAACCAAAGTGAAAGTATTCCAGTTAAACCTAAAGATATCTCGAAAGCGGTTTTTGATGAACTAAAAGTGGAGTTCATTATTTCACTAAACACCTGAGTGTCTCCCATAAAAATTAACCTTATCAAAGCAACAACAAAGGCAATGACAAAGAAAGCAATCCAAATGTAATTCAATACCATAAAAGTCCGTTTTTAATAGAATTTTGCAAAAATAAGAATATGTTTTCAGTTATTGCTTTAATTCTTCCTTTTTATCAGATTTCGGCTTAGGAAATTTACAATAGTATATAATATGTAATTGTTCGATATTGATCTTTTTGGGCACAAACTTTGATTGCATAACAATTTATAATAGACTGATGCTAATGAAAATATCTCATGAATACCTTGTTTGTTATATGTTGAGTTTTTTAATTAGACTTATTAAAGAACTTTAATAAGCTGCATGTTTTGATTCAATGATTACATTTTTAATTCATTATGATCTTGTAAAACCTTTATTCCTTTTATCCTTATTCCTGCTTTCTAATTATCCGTTTTTAATCCTTATTTCTGTTTATATTCATGTTTAATATGTTGTGAAAAATAAATTTTTTATTTTGGCATATGATATTTGAAAAAAGCAGATTAATTTCTATTTTATCAAAGAAAGATTTGCTAAATAAACATAAAAATATACCGTATAAACGTCTATTTTGCCATATAGTGTGTGTGCTTAATTATTTTGTTTTTTTTTATTTAATTAAGGATTGTATCTTTACACTTGAAAAAGTAACCTAAAATTTATTTAGTGGAAAACAAGTATCGTTTGAAATCATAATATCCAATTCTTTATTTGTAAAGATCATGCTTTCAGTTTGTTGCAGAATTGATTTTATTGTTTATAAACAACTTATAATTAAGTATATGAATATATTTTTAACCTACATATGTAGCTCTTTTGTTTTATGAATCAATAAAATTTATATTTGAAATAGCTTATTCTTTGATGAAAATAGAAACTTCATATTTATTTCCATCTTTCCTATTTCAAAAATTGAGATGCTTATTTAACGACTATTGTATTTAATCTTATAAAAGCAATTTTAATAATTGATTAACTGACTTTTTTTAATGTTTATAAAACTTAGTACTAAAAAAAATCAATTTGCTTAGAACATAATTATATATATGATTGTTGACTCTATAATTCAATTTATTATCAATAAAATGTAAAAAACATACTTTTTTATAATGAATTATTCCTAAATCGTAAATTTGTATTCCTGAAACTTATATTCGTTTGTTTTCGAGTAACATCATATTATAATGATTAATATATTAGCCACGGATTTAGATCTTTTATACTTTAAACATATTAAACAGAAAAACATATGCAGAGTCTATTTAAGCAGTTTGTAACCCAACTCGGTTTGTTAAAAGAAAAGGGAACTTTGGAAACCGATATTATTGATGGTCTAGATCCTTCGATAATTAATTTAAATCAAGAAGTGCATATTTATAAAGAAGTGCTTTATAATTTGGATTCCAAACAAATCTATTTAGATCCTTCTTTATCGCTAATAAAGCTTAGTTCTGTTGTAGGGACTAATACTACCTACTTATCTAATTCGATTAATAAATATTTTGGATGCAATTTCAAAACACTAATAAACAGATATAGAATAGAGTATTGCAAGAAGCTCCTTGGTAATAATCCAATGTCTGTTCCTATTAAAGAGATTGCAAAGAAATGTGGATTTTCATCTGTCAGTGCGTTTTATGCATCATTTAAAAAAATAACCGGCATCTCTCCTGTACAATATAGAATGTTGATAATCTACAGAAATGAAACAAATAAAGAGTTAGATAATGAAATTTGATATTGTATTAACTAATTATAAATTATTATGAAAGAACGTTATGATGTTTTTAGTTGTGCGCATCAGGTTAGGATGCCGACTATATTTGAGTTATTGAATACTGGTTATATAGAAAAAATACAAAAAAATGTATTTTATTAATGGTTTTATAAATATAAAAATTGTTTTAATTATGAGAAAAAAGTATTTTCTTGCGAAGTTGGCTATCTATGGATTCCTGACTTTAGGCGCAGCTACTACATTTGTAGGTTGTAAAGATTACGACGGTGACATCACTGATCTTCAGACTCAGATTGATGACAATAAGGCTGATTATACTTCAGTCTTAACTGAGAGACTTGCTGCTGTTAACACACAGATTACTACTCTTCAGGGCACTCAGACTGCTCTGCAAGCTACTGTTGCTACAGCTCAAACTGCTGCTAATGCTGCTAAAACAAGTGCTGATGCTGCTGCTGCTGCCGCTGCTGCTGCTCAACTTGCTGCTGAACAAGCTAAATTGGATGCTATTACTACTGCAGCTTCTGCTTTGGCTACAGTAAAAACTGATTTGGAAACCAGAATTTCTACTCTTGACGGCAAATTTGCTGCTCTTCAGGAATCAGTTTCTAAAGGAGCAACAAAAGATGAACTTACTGCTTTAAATGCTGGTCTTTTAAAAGAAATAGCTAATGCTAAATCATCTATTGAAGCTGATCTTACAACTATCAGTGCTCAGATTAGCGCTGTAGACAGCAAGTATAATACTCTTGTTGAAAAAGTTGAAACTTTAGCAACTAAGAGTGAGGTAGAAGCTGCTCTTTTATCATTAAAAACAGATCTTGCTGCTCTTTATTTACAGAAAGCAACATTTAATGATTACAAGACTATTGTAACTACTCAGTTTGCTGATCTTCAGACTCAAATAGATGTAATTAATGGTAAGGTAGATGCAAATACTACCAAAATTACTACTTTGGAGACTAAAATTACAGAATTGACAGCTCAATTAACATCTGCAATTGCTACTGCTAAAACTGAAGCTATAGCTCAAGCTGTTAATACTGCTTTAGCTGCTGATGCACAACAGGCTGTAACACTCGAAGCTATGTGGAAAGCATATGTTGCTCAACAACTAGACAACTATGTTGATAAGTCTACTTATGAGGCAAAAATGACTGAAATTAAAGATCAACTTGAAGATTTGTCAGCTCAAATTTCAGCAATCAATGTTAATTTGAATACGATGAATGCGATATTCTCTCATCGTTTGACAAGTATGGCATTTGTACCTGAAACTTATGTAGCAGGAATCCCTACTATTATTTTCAGTACATTGTATTATAAAGACATGAATCAGCAAGCGCCACAGACATTGTATAGTAGTACTATGCAATCTAAAGCGAAATATCGTTTAAATCCTAATGGAGTTACGCGTTCTGATATCAAAGATTTTGTTTATACAGGTGAGCAAGCTGAAACAAAAGGTTTAGGATCAGATAATCCAGCTCCTATATCTGTAGTTACCGATAATTTTGAAAATGGATTGTTAACTCTTAATGTTACAAAGACTGCTTCATTTGCTACAGCATCTAAATTTGATATTGTTTCACTGAAGGCTACTTTAGCTGATAAGGCTCTTACTTCTGCTGAAAAACAAGCTGGAACAGAAGTTTCTGTATATTCAGACTATGTTAGAGCTACAGAAGTTGCTCTTAGTAGTGATAACTTAAATATTGCCAAAAAAGGCGCTTTAAATAATCATTTCAGTGACAATCAGCTAGCTGCACAAGACGTTGCTTCTGATGCATCATTTGTTTATAATGGTCAGTTAGACCTGGAAAAAGATGTAGTAGCTTCTTGTTACTTTAATGGTACTCATTCTGCTTTTAATAATGCAGCTTATGGTCTACATTATCGTTTTGCTTTAGCATCTAATCCTTACAACATTACAGTAGCTGGTGCTACTACTAATCAACAAGATTTTGCTACTGTTTCAGAAGATGGAATCATGAAAGCAAAAGTATACGATCAAGCTCCTTTATCTGCAGCTGCAGGACGTACTCCTATCGTAAAAGTTGAATTAGTTGACGCGCAGAACCATGTATTGGATCGTGCTTACATTAAAATTAAAATAGCTGCAAATAAAGCACCTAAAAAAACTGTAACTTACGCTGAAACAATAGTTCTAGGTTGTACTAGTCACCTATTTACTATTGGTGTTGAACAAATTAACAAGGAAGTTTATAATGTTCTTCCTATGAGCCACGCTCAGTTCTGGGGAAATTATGAAATTAAATCTTCAACAAGTGCTATTACAGCTAAACCTTATATAGCAAATGTTGGTGAAGGAAGTCAGCTTTCAACAGAAATTCGTTGGAATGTTACTGATAGTCAATTTGGTGTTATTCCTAATGAAGGAAAGGACTTTACAGCAGTATTTACAGTTGAACCTACATTTGCAGATACTGACTATCCTGATGTAGAATTTGTATTCAATATTAAGGTTGTTAAGCCTGCCACTTCAATAGTAGGCAAAGAGTTGACATATTGGACAGCTGATCAATCAGCATTTAAAGTAAATGCAACTGTTCCTAACGCAAATTATAGTAATGGATGCAATTATAGTGCAGATTTAACAAATGCATTTAATAAGGATGCTAATGGTAATGTAAAACTTAACAATGGAAATGCATGTGGTGAGTTGAAGTTTGCTCTTATTAGCACTACTCCTTCTACAGCACAAGGCATTAGCATTAATGATGATGTTATTACCTTTGACCGTTCATCAGCAAATTCTACTGCAATAAATTCTTTGGAGGCTGGTACTTTGTCAGCAAAAGTTAAGGCTTATTATGAGTTCAATGGAAATACTATTGACTTAATGACATTTAATGTTCAGTTTATTAAACCGTTAAGTTTAAGTGTTGTTACAGATGGTCATTTCACTGATGCAGTAACTGGAGGTTCTATACTTAATTATTCTTACTACCATAATAGTGGTTCTATTGATGTACTTGTTACAGATTGGAGAGGTGATTCTTTAGTTCCTACTTCTCTATTGTGGGGCTTCTATGGTTTGGATGGCGTGATTTTCAATACTGCAAACGCTAAGACTAATTTGTTTGAAGGACAAGATGGAAATCTAACTCCAACTGCTGGTTATATGGCAGGATCACTTCCTACTGATGTATTGCTCTCTCAAAACAATTTTATGGGAGTTACTAATTTGAAATATGTAAATAATGGAACTCCATTAACAATGGATTATGAGCTTTATATACCTGTTACAATTACTCATAAGTGGGGAACTCTTTCTTTTACATTGAATGTTCATGTTAATAAACGTGCAACTATGTAGGCACAAAGAAAAAGTAATTATAAACTAAAGTCAACCTTTTAATTAAGAATATAAGAGAGAGGGATTAAATGTTTCTCTCTCTCTTTATATCTTTTATGATATAATGTACAAGCAATGGAAGTAAAAACATTCTTTCTGTTAAAAGTTAGAACGAAGAGCAGATCTCGCTGGATTGAGCATCTTATAAAATCGCAAATAGGAGTTAACGCTGCTGTTGTTGATTTTGATAAGCGCTTATTACAGGTGAGTTATAACCAGGATCTGATTTCTGTTCAATACATGAGGATGCTTGTGCGCAGTTTAGGATGTGATTTATTATACAATGATAAAGATATTAAAGATAAAGTAAATCAGTTAAATAACTATTTGATATTAAAAAAAAGAATACTTTCTATCTCGTTTATTTTTTTTCTTTCTTTTTTCGGCTTGATTTTTCCTTATAGAGATTGGATAACATTGTTATTTTCCTCTATAATGTATTTCCTTTATTCATTTTTGTTTATTCCATTATTTAATAAAAAAGTGATTCGACGTGTTAAATTAATGGATGCAATAGGGATAGCTGTCCCTTTATTATTGATATTTAATGCCATTTTGGGCATGTTTGTTTTTTTTGATCAGTTTCATCTTGCATGGTTTTTGATTTCAATATTGTTAATTGAAATTTTTACTTTTCTTAGATGGAAAATAGAAAAAGATGTAGCTGTTAATGATTTACTTTGATATTTAAGATGTATTGTACTATATAATTTATTTTATCTTTCACTATATTATTGCTATTACTAGAACTTAAAATATTGTTTTGTAACAATATACTATCTCTAAATTTGAACAAAATTATTTTGTTATTTGTTATTTTTTTTATATCTTTCTTATATTTAGTTACTTAAACTTAGATTAATATGAAAAAGAAACTTATTCTTCTAGCAATTTCCTTCTTTTGTATAGCAGGATTTGCACAATCACAAGAGAAAGCCTTAAAACAATATGGCTTCTGGGACAATTGGTTTATCCAAGGTCAGGCAGGAATTGGTTATACAATTGGTGAACCCGATTTTGATAAATTGATTTCTCCAACTGCAGCCCTTTCTATAGGGAAGTATTTCACTCCATATGCTGGTATGCGTTTGCAAGTTGGAGGATGGCAAGGCAGAGCAGGATGGGATTGGAAAAACGAGAATTATAGCTGGAATTATGCAGCGGTTTATCTGGATGGTTTGTTTAATATGACCAATATTTTCTGTTCTTACAAAGAAAACCGAGGTTTTAACCTTTATGGAATTGTGGGAGTAGGGTATAATCATGGTTTCAAGAATTCTCCTAATGCATTAGCCTCTGATAACTGTGTTGCCAGAATTGGACTGCAGCCTAGTTTTCGCATAAATGAAGCATGGGATTTTAATGTAGAGCTAAATGGTAATGCTGTAAGCGATGCATTTAATTCTAAATTTGGATCTGAAAATGACTTCTATTTTAATCTCATGGTTGGTTTTACATATAAATTCAAAAATAGAGGATTTGAATTGGTTAGGCCTTATGATGAAGCATTAGTTAATTCTTTGAATGATGAGATTAATCAGCAGAGAGCTACTATTGAATCTTTAAAAGCTAATCCAAAGACTATTGTTAAAACAGAAAAAGTATTCGTAACAGATACAGTATCATATTTTAATACGCCGGTTCTTTTCACTATTGGAAAATCTGCCGTAGGTGTTAATCAGGAAGTTTATGTGTATACTGTTGCTCAATACTTGAAAGAGAATCCAAATGCAAAGATTACTATAACAGGTTATGCTGATGCAGGCACTGGTTCAAAGGCCTTTAATCAGAAGATCTCTGAAAAACGTGCAAAATCTGTGGCTAATGAATTGATTAATAAATATAGTATATCTTCCGATCGTATTAAGGTTATTGAAGGTAAGGGTGATAGTGTTCAACCTTATTCTAAAAATAACTGGAATAGAGTAGTTATATGTGTTGCAGATTGAAATTTATAGTTAGGAGAGATCAAGCGTGATCTAAATGGTAATGAAACTTACGTGAGTAATTTTCAAAAAGGGTATTTGATTGAGCTTTGGCTTATCAAATACCCTTTTCTTTTATTGATTACAAATATTTTATGTTTCCTTTAGATTATATCTCTTGAATCTTTCATACCTTTGTTGCTTCATTATTGTGAGATATGGAAGAAAAATTTGATATACGAGATAATCAGCTTACTATAAAAGAAAAGGATTATGAGAACGCTTTGCGTCCTTTAGATTTTGAGTCTTTTAGTGGACAGGACAAGGTTGTAGATAACCTTCGTATATTTGTTAAGGCTGCTCGTTTGCGAGCTGAAGCTCTCGATCATGTATTACTTCACGGACCTCCCGGATTGGGAAAAACAACTCTTTCAAATATTATTGCAAATGAATTGGGCGTAGGGTTCAAAATAACTTCTGGACCTGTACTTGATAAGCCAGGTGATTTGGCGGGTGTACTAACAAGTCTTGAACCAAATGATGTCCTTTTCATCGATGAAATTCATCGTTTATCTCCTGTTGTGGAAGAATATCTTTATTCTGCAATGGAAGACTATCGGATTGATATTATGATTGATAAAGGTCCTTCTGCAAGAAGTATTCAGATAGATTTAAGCCCTTTTACTCTGGTTGGGGCAACTACTCGTAGTGGACTTCTGACTGCCCCGTTACGGGCGCGTTTTGGAATAAATCTTCATTTAGAGTATTATGATGATGATATATTAAGTGGAATTATCAAACGTTCTGCTAAGATACTAGATGTTCCTTGTTCTTCAGATGCTGCCGGAGAAATAGCTTCCCGGAGTCGTGGAACTCCACGTATTGCTAATGCTTTACTTCGCAGAGTGAGAGATTTTGCACAGGTTAAAGGGTCGGGAGTTATAGATACCGAGATTGCAAATTACTCTCTCGAGGCTCTCAATATTGATAAATATGGGCTTGATGAGGTCGATAATAAAATTCTGTGTACTATTATCGATAAATTTAAAGGTGGGCCTGTAGGAATCACTACAATAGCCACGGCTTTAGGCGAAGATCCAGGAACAATAGAGGAAGTTTATGAGCCTTTTTTAATAAAAGAAGGCTTTTTAAAGAGAACTCCTCGTGGTAGAGAGGTAACAGAATTAGCTTACAAGCATTTGGGAAGAAGTCTTTATAGCAGTCAAAAGACTCTTTTTGATTAAGATATAATGTTTAAGAATCTCTTTTTATAATATGCAATCTGAATTTCTGATTCATAAAAGAGATAAGTTTGACAAACAAACAATAGGATAGAAGTATGGCCGGATTAAAATCGTTGGCAAAAGATACTGCAATTTATGGTGTAAGCAGTATTGTTGGTCGTTTTTTGAATTATTTATTGGTTCCACTCTATACAGCAAAATTATCTGCTGCTTCAGGAGGATACGGTGTAATAACGAATATGTATTCCATAACCGCACTTTTGCTGGTTATTTTAACGTATGGAATGGAAACTGGATTTTTCCGTTTTGTGAATAAGAAAAACGAGGATCCAACGATTGTTTACTCAACCACATTAATATCTGTAGGCGTAAGTTCATTACTTTTTATTTTATTGTCTTTTGTCTCCCTTCAACCGATTTCCACTTTTCTGGGATATGAAAATAATCCTGACTTTGTTGCCATGATGGCAATTGTGGTTGCGCTTGATTCTTTTCAATGCATTCCTTTTGCTTACCTTCGATACAAGAAAAGACCGATAAAGTTTGCTGCAATGAAGTTTTTATTCATTATTCCAAATATTCTTCTGAATATCTTCTTCTTTGTCTGTTGCCCATGGTTATTAGTTCATTTCCCTGCTTCTGTTTCCTGGTTTTACAATCCAAGCTATGGAGTTGGTTATGCATTTGTGGCCAATATAATCTGCACAGTGATTCAGCAAATTGCTTTTTATCGTGAATTGACCGGCTTTAAATACAAATTCAAGAAGTCATTGTGGAAAGAGATGATGATTTATTCTTTTCCAATTCTTATCCTGGGAATAGCCGGAATATTAAATCAGGTAGTTGATAAGATTATTTTCCCTTTTCTCTTTACCGATCAGAATGAAGCTCGTGTACAACTTGGAATTTATGGTGCAGCAAGTAAAGTAGCAATGGTTATGACCATGTTTACTCAAGCTTTCCGTTATGCTTATGAACCTTTTGTTTTCGGGAAAAATAGGGAAGAGGGCAGTAAGAAACTATATGCCGATGCAATGAAGTATTTTATTATAGTTTCGCTGATAGCCTATCTTGGAGTAATGTTTTATCTCGATATTTTCCGCTACATAATCGACAAAAGTTATTGGGACGGACTAGATTGTGTTTCAATCGTTATGCTTGCTGCTATCCTGAATGGTATTTATTTTAATTTGTCGTTTTGGTATAAGTTGATTGATAAGACAATCTGGGGCGCATATTTCTCTGGAATTGGTTGCTTCTTAATCATTATTCTAAATGTTATTTTTGTTCCCCATTATGGCTACATGGCCTGTGCATGGGCCAGTCTTATAGGGTATGCAATAGTAACGATTCTCTCTTATTTTGTTGGGCAAAAGAAATACCCTATAAATTATGATATGGTGAGAATTGGAAAATATTGTTTGCTTACTTTAGTTCTTTATGCTATTTCTGAATTTGTGAAAATAGATAACATTTTCTTACGTTTGTGCTTTAAAACCATTTTATTCTCTATCTTTATTGCATATATTATTAAGAAGGATTTTCCATTGAAGCAGATTCCGATTATTAATCGTTTTGTAAAGAAATGATTTTTAGTGAATTGACTTAAATAAAAGCGGTGGGAATCTGACGGTTCGCGGCTGTTTTTGCAAAGAATCGAATAATATAGAAGTTATTTTTTATTCGTTTTTTTAATGGATAGCACACGCTTATGAAAAAGAACTTTTTAACCTTAGTTCTGTTTTTTGTTTCGCTCGTTTCTTTGGCAGACGAGGGGATGTGGATGTTGAATCATATAGACAAGAAAACAGCTCAGCTGATGCAGCAATTAGGGCTTGAAATGCCTTCCTGTCAATTGTTTAATGAGCGTATTCCTTCTTTAAAGGATGCGATTATTAGTTTTGGAGGATATTGTTCCGGTGTAGTAGTTTCTGAAGATGGATTGGTTTTTACAAATCATCATTGTGGCTTTGATGCCATACAAAATCATAGTTCAGTAGTTCATGATTATTTAAAAGATGGTTTTGTTGCTGATAAAAGAGAAGACGAACTTCCTAATCCCGATTTATTTGTGAGTTTCCTTATAAAGCAAGAAGATGTCACTTCAAGGATACTGAAAGATATTCATCCGGAAATGGATGAAACAAAGCGCTCATATATTGTAGATTCTCTTTCTTCTGTAATTGAGAATGAAGTTTCTGAAAAAGACTCATTGTTAAGAGGAGTGGTAAGCTCTTACTATGGTGGCAATGAATTTTATCTTTCAGTTTATAAAGACTATAAAGATGTAAGACTGGTTTTCGCACCTCCTTCTTCCGTTGGTAAGTTTGGTGGTGATACAGATAATTGGGTATGGCCAAGACACACCGGAGATTTTTCTGTTTTCCGCATTTATGCTGATAAAAATAACCAGCCAGCTTTTTATTCTCCTCAAAATAGACCATTTCATCCATCTTATATTGCACCTATTTCCCTTAAAGGGTATCAGAATGGTACTTATTGTATGACTTTAGGTTATCCGGGCTCAACAGATCGTTATCTCTCTTCTTTTGGCATTGAAGAGCAGATGAGAACACAGAACCAGTCAATGATTGATGTGCGAGGCATAAAACAGGCTATTTGGAAAAATGCGATGGAATCGAATGATTCTATTCGTATAATGTATGCTTCTAAATATGCAGCAAGCTCTAATTACTGGAAATACAGTATTGGGATGAATAAAGCCATTGAAGAGCTTAATATCATTGGAAAAAGAAAGCTACTAGAGGATAAGATAACTTGTTTTATAGAGAATAAGAATGAGAAAAGACAATTGTATGGCAATCTGATTGATTCCTTAAGAATTAGCTATGAAAGCAGAAAAAAACTCATTCATGCTTCCTCTTATTTTGGAGAATGTTTCGGTAATGCTTCTGAATTGCTTTCCTTATCCACGCAAGCTATTAGCACAGACTTCTTTAGTGATTCTATTGCAGGAAAGAAGTTATACGAAAGTATGGTTAAAGAATATTCAAATATAGATCTTTCCATCGATAAGGAGGTGTTGGTTGCAATGCTTAAGGAGTATCGCGAGAAGGTTGATACTACCTATTTGCCCGATACGTATAAAGTAATAAGTGAAAAATATAAAGGTGATTGTCTAGCTTATGCAGATTATATTTTTTCTCATTCCGAAATGACTACTCCCAGAGGATTGGAACGTATTTATAGTCGGGATAGCACATTTAATATGTTCGAGGATCCTATTCTTTCGCTGGCTGTAGATGTTGTAACTAAATTTGTTGATTTCTACCAGATTAGTTCAGATGCTAATAATAAAATATCCCGGGATGAAAGATTCTATAGTGAAATAGTGCGTCAGATGTCTGAGGATAAAAGCTTTTATCCTGACGCGAATTCTACAATGCGTTTAAGTTTTGGTATTGTAACTCCATATTCTGCAAATAGCTCCTCAAGTATCGATTATTATACAACAACAAAAGGTGTTTTTGAGAAGGTAGAGCATTATAAAGGAGATTCTGATTTCTGGGTGCAGCCGGCCTTGCTCGATTTGCTTTCAAAAAAGGATTTTGGTAAATATGCCGATAAAAAGGGTGAAATGAATGTTTGCTTTATCACTAATAATGATATTACGGGAGGAAATTCCGGAAGTGCAATGTTTAACGGCAAAGGAGAGCTTATAGGTCTAGCTTTTGACGGGAACTGGGAAGGGATGAGCAGTAATCTTGAGTATGAGAGTTCCTTGCAGCGATGTATTGGAGTAGATATCCGATATGTGCTATATATAATTGAAAAATACGGCAAGGCACCTCATCTTATTAAGGAGCTCAAACTTGCTCAATAACAATTTTATGCTGTTTTATCGAATATTTCTTTTAAGATAAGGGTTATAATAGGACTTTTTTTATTCGGACTAAATTCTTTTAATCTAATTGAATAAATGGCTTCTTGTCTAAACGCTTTGCAAGCAGAATCTCACCGATAAATAGCCTTGGGTCATAAAAAAAGGCAGCTTATAAAGCTGCCTTAAATATTTATTTTCTTGATTTCCTTCTTGCCCATCCTTCTTCATTATTGAAGTCTGGTTTTTCATCTCTGAAGGATTGTTGATTGTCATCTCTTCTTTTAGGTCCTCTTTGAGAGGCGTATCCCCGTTCTTCACGGCTTCTTCTTGGTGCAGCTGATGCTGGTCTGTCAGAATACCTTCTTCCGGCTCCTCCGCGGCTTTCTCTGCTTCCTCCGCGACTCTCTCTACCGGTTCCAGCTCCACGAGTGTCTTCACCTGCTATTTCAACAGAGATTGAGCGGCCATTCAGTGATGCTTTATTAAGTGATTCCATAACAGTTTTCGCTTGAGCATCTTCTATTTCGAAGAATGAGAAAGTTTTCAGCAAATCTATCTTACCAATCTGAACACGTTTTCTTGTGCTTTTATTGATCAGCTCAATTAATTGATTTGGATAGAAATTATCCGCCTTTCCAGCATTGATAAACATACGTGTGAATCCTGGTTCAGATTGATGAACTCCTCTTTCAGTGCTACGTCCTCTTGTAGTGCGTTCTCCTCTGCTTGTTTCAGCAGTAGGACTCTGAAGATCTTCTGCATCACGGTAATATTCAAGGAAGCGATTAAATTCAAGAGAAACCATTCGCTTAATAATATCTTCTTTATCCAACCATTCCAGTTTACGATAGATTTCAGGCATAAAGTCGGCAATTTCTTCTTCGTTAACCTTTACCTTTTCAATTTCATCGATAACCTTAATCAGCTGCTTTTCACAGATCTGTTTTCCGGTAGGCATTTCTCCGATAATGAATTTCTTACCAATCTTTCTTTCAATATCTCTCATCTTACCTTTCTCGCGCAAGTTGATGATAGAGATTGAAATACCGGTTTTTCCCGCACGTCCTGTACGACCGCTTCGGTGAGTATAAGATTCACTTTCGTCAGGTAAACCATAATTGATAACGTGCGTCAGGTCGTCAACGTCAAGTCCACGTGCAGCAACATCTGTAGCTACAAGGATCTGAATGTTACGTACACGGAATTTCTGCATAACAACGTCACGTTGTTGCTGAGAAAGTTCTCCGTGCAAAGAATCTGCACTGTATCCGTCCTGAATTAGTTTATCGGCAATTTCCTGTGTTTCTTTACGTGTACGGCAAAATACAATGCCGTAAATCTGAGGATAATAGTCGGCAATACGTTTCAGCGCATGATATTTATCTTTAGCCTGAACTGTAAAATAGATATGTTTTACGTTCTTTGAACCTTCATTTTTTGTGCCGATGGTAATTTCCTTGGCATTATTCAGATAGTTCTTAGAAATACGTGCAATTTCGGGTGACATAGTTGCTGAGAACAGCAATGTATTACGATCTTTTGGTACTTCAGCCAGAATAGCATTGATGCTGTCTGTAAAGCCCATATTAAGCATTTCATCGGCTTCGTCCATAATGACGTTTTTAACCGTAGCAAGTTTTACGGTTTTTCTTTGCATTAAGTCGAGCAGACGACCAGGAGTGGCAACAATAATATGTACGCCATTCTTTAAACTTCTAATTTGACTTTCAATGGATGATCCTCCGTATACCGGAAGAACTTTTAGCCCATCAACGTATTTTGAGTAATCGTTAAGATCTCCTGCTATTTGCAGGCAAAGCTCACGTGTGGGGCAGAGGATAAGTGCCTGTGGCACTCTGCTATTTACATTAATACCTTGTATAATAGGCAGCCCAAATGCTGCTGTTTTACCTGTTCCTGTTTGTGCGAGAGCTACTACATCATTGCCTTCTCCCAGTAAATACGGTATTACTTCTTCTTGTACTGGCATGGGATTCTCATATCCCATTTCTTCAATTGCTTTAAGTATCTCCGGGGAAACGCCTAACTCTTCAAATGTCTTCATTAATTTCTTTCTCTTATTTCAATTCGGGTACAAAGATACGCATAAAGTCTGAATAATTAGTTATATTGCTGTAAAAGAATGCTTTTCGGCAATATAAATCACTTAAACATCTATAAAAATATCATAAAAACCCTTTTATTTGTATTAGAACTTTATTGTTTTAGAATAAGCTCATGTTTTCAAAATATGGCTTATCGATATTTTTCTGCAAAATCCGTTGAAATGGAATTGCTGAAACTTTTGCATACTTCTGCAGAGAAGTCTTTTCCGCACTGTATAATCTTGTCCCACATTGTCTCACTTAAATTACTAAGCTCATGATAGCTAATGCCATACTTCAAAATACCATAAATAATTCCTGCATTAAAGTTATCTCCGGCTCCAATTGTGCTTACGGCATCGATAGGTTCTACTGTGTACTCTTTCGATACTTGTTTTGATCGTAAGCTTATTGATTTATTTCCTTCTGTACAAAGGAAATTCGGGCAATAGAATTGTATTTTATTTTTATAGATTTTATCAACATCATTCAGATTGTACAAATTGATAAAATCTTCGTCGGATCCTCTGACGATATCTGCATATTCCAGATTTTCAATAATTGCGGGGGCTAACTTCATAGCTTCATATTTGTGTGTGCTACGGAAGTTTGGATCATAATAGATAATTGCTTTACGTTCTTTTGCGTAATCCAGCAGTTCTGTCATCTTATCTCTAAGAACCGGATTGAGTGCGTAAAAAGAACCGAATATAAGAATATCATCTTCGTTAATAGTGGGGAAGGCAATATCCAGACGTTGTTTGGGATAATCCTTGTAGAAAAGATACTCAGCATCATTCTTTTCGTTAAGGAAGGCTAGTGAAACAGGAGATTTTCCATCGGGGAAGATGTTGATGTGATCTGTTTTCACATTGTTTTCTTCCATGAATCTCTTGATTATGTTTCCCACTCTATCATTCCCTATTTCGCTGATAAAGCAGACATCGACATTCATCCTGCCTAGTGATATAATGCCATTAAATACAGAACCTCCCGGAACTGCCGCAGAAGGTTGTTCGTTCTGAAAAATGATGTCGAGAATAGTCTCGCCAATACCAATTACTTTTCGCATATTTCTCTTGATTTCTCGCCCAGATATCCACCATGATGGCGTTTAGAGTACTCTTCAATAGTAAAACCTGTTTGTTTCATTGTTTCTACAACCAAAATATCACCAATAACAGTCATCATTGTAGTTGAAGTTGTTGGAGTCATTCCTAATGCGCAGACTTCTTTTGGATTTCCAGTGCAAAGACAGATATCCGACTCTTGTGCTAACGGACTGTCCGGATTACCTGTTATAACGATAAACTTTAAATTAGGATTAAGAACTCTGGAAAGCTTTGTCAGCTCAACAATTTCTCTTGTTTTACCAGAATTGGAAATTAGCAATAATAAGTCATTCTTCTGAAAAATGCCCAAATCACCGTGTTGTGCTTCGCTAGGGTGAAGAAACACTGAAGGAATTCCTGTAGAGCAAAAGGTTGTAGAAATATTCATTGCAATCTGTCCGGCTTTGCCCATTCCGGTAGTTACCAGTTTTCCTCCTTTTATATGAATTTGTTCTACTATTAGTTTTACAGCTTTTTCGTAAGCATCTGTAATTGGAATATTTCTTACGGCTTCGGCTTCTTTGTTTAATAGATCTTTGATTGATTCAATCATGACTTTTTTGTTATTTGTTTAGTAGGTTGGTTAATTCTTTAAATGTATTGGCCACGTCGTAGTAAAGAGATAATTCACCTCGGGTAAATTGTTTCTCTTCAAACATCTTCAGAACAGTCAATAATTCATCATAAAAACCATTTATGTTATAAAAGATTATCTTTTTTGAATGATATCCAATGGTTGCAGAGGCCATTACATGAAAAACTTCATCCAATGTTCCTATTCCTCCCGGTAAGGCAACCATAACATCCGATTCGGCAAGTATAATATCTTTGCGATCGCTTAAATTTTTGGTATGAAGAAATCTGTCGGGGAGAGCACTCACTCTTTTGCTTTCTTCCAGTTTTGAAGGTATTACGCCAATAATGTTTCCTCCGCTTTGCTTAACGGTTTGTGCCACACATTCCATTAACCCCATGTTTGCACCACCATAAACTAGCGTTTTACCTTGTTCTCCCATCCATTTTCCCAATTCCTCAGTTTTTTGGAAATATATATCATCAATTGTTTGCGAGGCAGAACAGAAGATACCAATTTTATTCATATAAGGGCTTATCTCATTTTAATCTACAAATATCTATATTTTTCTATAAACCACAATAAGTTTTATTGTATTTTTGCATCGTTATTAAAATATGAAACAAGAAGAAAATGCATTATAATCAACATACTTTACCTAACGGATTACGTATTATTCATGCCCCGTCATTATCAAAGGTTGCTTATTGTGGATATGCTATAGATGCAGGTACCCGTGATGAAGGAGAAAACGAGCAGGGAATGGCTCATTTTGTGGAGCACCTCAGTTTTAAAGGAACTGAAAAGCGCAAGGCATGGCATATCATTAACCGGATGGAGAACGTTGGGGGCGATTTGAATGCTTATACGAATAAGGAGGAGACGGTGCTTTATTCGGCCTTTTTAACGGAACATTTCCCTCGTGCTGTTGAGTTGCTGACTGACATTGTGTTTCATTCCACTTTTCCTCAGCGCGAAATTGATAAGGAAGTAGAGGTTATTATTGATGAGATTAAGTTATATGACGATACTCCTTCAGAGCTTATCTTTGACGATTTCGAGGACTTGATCTTTAAGAACCATCCTTTGGGCAGAAATATTCTTGGAAAACCGGAGCAATTACGGAACTTTACTACTGCTGATGTATTAAATTTCACTTCGCGTTATTATCACCCCACGAATATGGTCTTTTTTGTACTGGGAAATCTCGATTTCAAGAAAGTGGTTCGGATGGTAGAAAAATCAATGCACGATGTGTCGTTTTCAGAATATAAGAATATTCGAAATTCTCCACCCGCTTATGTTCCGGAGCATTTGGTTGTTCCTAAAGACACAAATCAGGCGCATGTAATGATTGGTGGTAGGGGGTATGATGCTTATAGCGAGAAACGCACTGCTCTGTATTTTCTCAATAATATTCTTGGTGGTCCGGGAATGAATAGTAAACTAAATGTTTCTCTCCGTGAAAGAAAGGCTTTGGTTTATAGCGTAGAATCCAATCTGACTTCTTATACTGATACCGGAGTTTTCTGTATCTATTTTGGGACCGATCCTGAGGATGTGGATGCTTGTCTGAATCTCACTTATAAGGAATTGAAACATTTACGTGATGTGAAAATGACTGCCTTACAATTGAATGCGGCAAAGAAGCAATTAATTGGCCAAATAGGAGTAGCTTCAGACAACAATGAGAATAATGCGCTCGATATGGCTAAATCTTTCCTCCATTACAATAAATATGATTCACCGGAAGCCTTGTTCCTTCGCATTGAGTCTTTAACTGCCGAAGGATTATTAGAGGTAGCTAATGAGATGTTTGCAGAAGAAATGCTTTCAACCCTGATATACCGATAAGGTTTACTTACCGGTTTATTCACCAATAAAATAAATCCATTGACCAATGAATATATTTTATTGGTCAATGGATTTTATTTATAGGCCAATAATTTTTTCAGTTTTATATTTGCATCCTATAGATGTTGCGGGTAATGGTTGGATTCCGAAATATATTTTTTTATTTTCAGATAATCAATGGATTATCGCTATAGTTTTGCTTGGTCATTTCTTCTCTCCAAAAACAGATTTATTGCTAGAATAAATTAGGGGGTGTAACAAGGGGGTACCATCTGAAACGCTTTAGTAGCCGCGGTGCTAAATTTTAGCACGAGACATATAAAAGAAGTTTTCTTTAAAGTTTGTCACCACCTCTGAAATAAATGTATACAAAAACAAAAAAATCCGGATTTCAGATGATCCGGATTAACTTTTGCAGGCAATATTCTCTTATTTATTTGCATCACGTAATACAAGCAAACTCTCAGGGCCCATATTGAAAAGAAGATCAATAATGCTCAGATTGGGCAGGAAGCCGTGTCGAGCATCGAATACCTGATAATATGGATTTGCAGTAAAACCTTCTTGCGGCGCTTTTTTGGGATGTATCAGGTCTCTGAAATCAATCTCATTTGGCTGGAATGACTGTTTGTATTCTGTTGTACGCTCCATGATGGGATGAACATCAATCAACTCGCAGACAAGATTGCAGAGAGCTTCGTTGAAATCGAATAAAAACTCATGTTTCTGTTCGTAAAAAGGGGCAAAATCGTCTCGGTAATACTCAAAAAACGGAGAGCTGCTGTAGGCAGATTCAATGGCAGTCCAATGTAAATGACGCCAGTTTCCATGATCGGATATGCGAATCTCTTTCATTGGGCACTTAAGCGTTTCCGGCTTTTCGGTAGGGATTGAAAGTGTTAGCGGACCATCGGCAGAAGCAATAGTGCATCGGTTGCGGTAGGTCTGCTTAATATAGTTGTCGTGTTGCTCAATAAATGCCTTTTCACAGCTATATAGCCGTGCGTAATATTCCACTGGAGCCAGATATGCCGAGCTGAGATAAATTGTTTGTTTCATTATTTTACAGATTGAAAGAATCGCTTCCATCGGTAACCGCCAAAGAATCCGGCATGGCTGTCTTTCGAAAACCAAACAAAAGATGCTTTCCCGATAATATAGTCTTTCGGAACGAATCCAAAAAGGCGCGAATCGTTGATATTTATGGAGTTATTGGATACCATCCAGTAATAGTCTTTCGTAAACACAAAAGAGGATACTTTTTCTCCGTTAACGTATAGTAGAGAATCTTTGATAATGAATGCTTTCTTGCCTTCGTGTTCATTGATAGCATTCTTTAAGAAATAGATATTCCATGGGGTTATACGAATGTTGCGCCCTTTTCCCGGAACAACTAAGGAACGGGTCTGCCTGCATGTGTCGGGAAGTATAGACTTTATCTTTAAATCCGGAATTTCCTGGTTTAAGAGATAAATTTCGTAACGGCTGAAACTGCGAACATATCCATTCTTGTTGTAGCCTAACAGTCTGTTATCTTCAATACCTAGTTTCTTTATGTTTTTCTCTATGGAGCTTTCCTTCTCTTTAGGATATACATAGAGTTGCTTATGGTCGGGATTAACTTCTGCTCTTGGGCAAATAATGGAGTATTTATTGCTAATCATTAAAGTATCTCCCGGAAGTCCCATGCATCGGCTTATAAACACTTTTCGCCTATCAGCAGGAAGGGTGGTAGATGTGGCCTGAGGATTGTTGAAAATAACGATGTCGTTCTTGTGAACCGGACGCTCATTAATTCTTTTATAGCCAAAAGCCGACATAAAAGGCAGGCGCAGTCCGTATGCCCATTTATTAATAATAATCTGATCACCACGATACAAAGAATTCTCCATTCCCGATGAAGGAATGTAACAGGAACTAAAAGCAAAGAGTTGCAGGAGTAATACCCCTGCAACTGCAATTACTAATGCTTTTATCCAGAAAAAGAAGTCCTTTGCTTTTGGTCTCATTATTTAATGTTGTCTACGAACTTAAATAGACGATTCCAACGGATTTTTCCGCTAAACCAACCTCTGTCTTTATCCAAAGATAACCATACAAGAATTGGCTTACCTACAACGTGATCTTCAGGAACAAATCCCCAGTATCTTGAATCGGCAGAGTTGTGACGGTTATCGCCCATCATCCAGTAATAGTCCATTTTGAATGTATAGCTATTGGTTTGTTTACCGTTGATATAGATCTTTCCACCTTTTACTTCAAGCTTATTGCCTTCGTAAGCACGGATTGGACGTTCATAGATAGGAAGATTATCAGCAGTAAGTTTAACTGTTGCGCCTTTCTTTGGAATCCAGATAGGGCCGTAGTTATTTCTATTCCATTTTGTATAAAGGTTAAGCGGGTATAGTTGGCCGGTGTAATCTTCTGGTTCCATCACTATCTTCGCGATTAACTTCTTGTTTGAAAGAAGAGCCTGATAAGCCTTTTTGGTTAAAGGAAGATGATAAACCGGAGTTAGTTTGCCTTGACCATCAGTTTTTGTAAAGCCCAGACCTTTCAATTCGTCACTCCATTCGTTAGGCAATAAAGTCTGATCATCTAAGCTAATATCTAAATCACGGAATACTTCTTCAGGAATATAGGAACCAGCTGTTTGAACAAAGTAATTGAATTGAAGATTCTCCGGATTCTTGGAAGGTACGCTATTTATGAATACTTGTCCATTAACTATTTTCAAAGTATCTCCGGGCAATCCTACACAACGCTTTACGTAATTCTCACGACGGTCAACAGGACGTACCACAATCTTTCCAAACTCGGTAGGGTTTGCCATAACCAGTTTTCGTCCTTCAGCATAATAAATGTCGTAAGCAGCTTTTTGTTGTTCGCGGGTTAAACTATCCATATTTACGCTAGGGCAGGTTCTTTTAGCTGCATCGTAGCAAATAGTATAGAAATCTGATTGTTGATAGTTAATAGCAACAGTATCTCCGGCAGGGAAATTAAATACAACAATGTCGTTGTGTTGAACCTTTCCGAAACCAGGTGCACGTTTATAACCCCATTGTGGGAATTCTATATAAGATTTGCAGTTGAATACAGGCAATGTATGTTGAGCCAATGGCATAGATAGCGGAGTGTTAGGCACACGAGGACCATAACTCATCTTACTAACAAAAAGGAAGTCGCCAACCAATAGAGATTTCTCTAATGAAGAAGACGGTATCTGGTAATTCTGAAAGAAGTATATGTTTACGAAATACACTGCTACCAAAGCAAATACAATTGCATCTACCCAACTCATCACACTGCGTACGGTTTGGTTCTTTGATGTTCTCCAGAAATTCCATGGAACTAATTTTGAGATATATGCATCGAAGATAAATGGAACAACAATAAGTCCCCACCAGCTACTTACCCAAACAAGAAATAATAGATATAACACAGTGACGATTCCAAAGTTACGCCATTGTTTGCCTGTCGCTTTTCTCATAATTTGTGTTTTAAAATTTAAATAAATCACTCATACCCAATAATCCTTGTTTGCCGCAAGTGAATTCAGCTGCTAAAACAGCACCAAGAGCAAAACCTTTTCTGTTTTTTGCATCGTGGGTAATGGAAATACTATCAGCTTCTGATTCGTAACGAATAGTATGAATGCCCGGAACTTCTCCTTCTCTAATCGAATGAATTGGAAGTTCGCTGGCAGCTTTTGCCTCTTCTTTTACCCAACTCTCTTTGCGATCCAGATTCTCAAGAATTTCTTCGGCAAGGGTTATGGCAGTGCCACTTGGTGCATCCAGTTTATGTATGTGGTGAGTCTCGCTCATTGTTACGTCGTAAGTTGGAAACTGATTCATTATCTTAGCAAGATATTTATTTACCGCAGAGAATATAACTACTCCAAGGCTAAAGTTTGATGCCCAGAAAAGAGTCTTACCACCATTTTTGCATAGATCTTTTATTTCTTCTCCGTGTTCGTCCATCCATCCGGTACTTCCAGAAACCACTTTTACTCCAGCGTTAAAAGCTTTAATGTAGTTGTTGTAAGCAACTGTCGGAGCTGTAAACTCTATAGCTACATCTGCAGATTTGAATGTTTCCGAAGTAAAATCATCCTGATTGTTGAGATCAATAATACTAACGATTTGGTGTCCACGACTAAGGGCAATTCTTTCAATTTCTTTACCCATCTTTCCATAACCTATCAATGCTATTTTCATATAGTTTCCTATTTTTGTTTATATTTTTACGATAATAAGGAATAATAATGATGCAAATATAATTAATTTAGAGGTAAGTTATTACATTTGCGAGATATTTACAGCTCATTAACAATGGAACAATTATTACATTATATCTGGAAACACAAAATCTTTCCTTTAAAACAACTTCAAACTACTAAAGGAATGGGGGTTGAGGTGATTGATCCCGGTCTGTCAAACTCAGATTCCGGGCCCGATTTTTTTAATGCAAAAGTAAAGATTGGCGAAAATATGTGGGTAGGGAATGTAGAAATTCATTCAAAAGCTTCCGATTGGTTCCGGCATGGGCATGATAAAGATAAGGTATATGATTCGGTAATTCTTCATGTGTCGGGTGATATTGACTGTGAAATTGCCCGTACCAACGGTGAACTTATTCCTCAGATTCAGCTTAGCTGTCCCAGTGAAATCGAGCAAAACTATGAGTCTTTGCATCGCACAGATATGCTTCCTCCTTGCTATGATGTTATCCCTAAAATATCAAGATTTGCTATTCATTCCTGGTTGTCGGTTTTGCAAAGTGAGAGACTTGAACATAAAGCAGAAGCCATTAATGACCGATTAAAACATTGTAATTCTAATTGGGAAGATGCTTTCTTCATTACATTGGCACGTAATTTTGGTTTTGGTCTGAATGGCGATGCCTTTGAGAAGTGGGCCGGTTTGATACCTCTTCGGGCTGTTGATAAACACAGGGATAGCTTGTTTAAAATCGAAGCAATTTTCTTTGGTCAGGCAGGACTACTGGAAGAAACGTTGGACGATCCTTATTATTTGAGATTACAGAAAGAGTTTGCATATATGAAACACCTTTTTCAGCTGCCTGTTATGGATGCTTCACTTTGGCGTTTTCTTCGCTTAAGACCCGGAAATTTTCCGCATGTCAGAATAGCTCAGCTTGCATCTCTTTATTCAAATGGATGGGGTGTGTTCTCAAAATTGATGGAAG
The DNA here is from genome assembly GCF_963675905.1 of uncultured Bacteroides sp. Classification (NCBI taxonomy): domain Bacteria; kingdom Pseudomonadati; phylum Bacteroidota; class Bacteroidia; order Bacteroidales; family Bacteroidaceae; genus Bacteroides; species uncultured Bacteroides sp. The sequence continues at coordinate 3,260,673 of NZ_OY780936.1, forward strand.
CAGAGTCGATGAAAGCAATTAAGGATGTCTTACATACATCTCCTTCCGATTATTGGGAAGAGCATTATCAATTTTATAATAATTCTCCCCGAAGAAGCAAAAACTTGAGTAATTCTTCTTTTAATCTGTTAGTAATAAATACTGTAGTTCCATTCCTGTACGCTTATGGAAAACACAAAGCCGATGAAGCACTTTGCCAGAGAGCGAGTAACTTTCTTGAAGAATTGAAAGCAGAAGATAATCATGTTACCAGAATGTGGAGTGGTGTAGGGTTAAATGTAAATAATGCATCTGATTCTCAGGCATTACTGGAACTTAAAAAAGAGTATTGTGATAAGAAAAAATGTCTGTATTGCCGCATAGGATTTGAATTTTTGAAACAGCGGAAATAATTATTATCTTTCTCGTTTGACATTTCAATTCTTCGTCTATCTTTGTAGTAATAATATATGTAACATAAACACATAAAAGATGAAAAAGAACAGTTTAATCATTTGTTTTTTGTTTTTGTCTTTATTCGCAAATATACTCTTTGTTACGGCAACTCCGGCTGCGGAAGATTTTAATTTGTTTCTGAAAAAGTTTACTAATAGTGCCGCTTTTCAGTATTCACGGATAAAATTTCCGCTAAAAACCGATATCGTTCTATCTTTGGGAGATGGTGAAGGTGAGAAAAGTTTTCCATTCACTAAAAATGAATGGCCTCTAATAGACGAAGAAACATTTGTTGAGGAACGTAATGAAGTTGAAGGAGAAGGTGTTTATGTCTCTAAATTTACAGTAAAAGAACCAACTCATGTGGAATTCGAAGCCGGATATGAAGAGTCGGAACTTGATCTCCGCGTTTGTTTTGATTTGGTTAATGGTAAATGGTTTCTTACTGACTGCTTTACCGGATGGTACAACTTTAGTGTGCTTGCCAGCGAATTAAGAAAGACAGTACTTGAAGTTCAATCTGAAAATAAAGATTTTATAAATCAACATCCATAGTAATGTTTTAACTTTACGATAGCAACTATTGCTTTCCTGTTTTTATATTGTATTTTTGTGCAACTAATTATAATTATTATAATGCAACAACTTAACATAAAGAAAATAACTACTCAGGGCCTTTCTGTAGCTTCTCTGTCAGCTCTAATGGATCGGGAAAAAATAGAGTTTAATACAGTTGGCTTTGTAAACTGGGATAGTTATCCATATAAACCGAAAGTGAAATTCCGTATTGCACATACAGATAATGCCATACTGGTTAATTATCAGGTGGAAGAAGATTCTGTCAGAGCTAAATATGGCGAAGACAATGGCTGTGTATGGACAGACTCTTGCGTTGAATTCTTTGTGAGCCCGGCAAATGACAGTCTTTATTACAATCTTGAATCCAACTGTATAGGGACAGTCCTTTTAGGTGTTGGGAATGACAGACATGATCGTGAACGTGCCATTTCAGATGTGTTATCAGGAATTCAACGATGGACGAGCTTGGGAAATGATTCTTTTGAAGAACGTCTAGGTAAGTGTTCGTGGGAACTTTCATTGATAGTACCATATACTGTGTTCTTTAAACATTCCATTAAGTCTCTTGATGGAACAACTATAAAAGGTAATTTTTATAAGTGCGGCGATGAGTTAAAAACGCCTCATTATATTTCCTGGAATCAGATAAAAACTGAAAAGCCGGATTTTCATCGTCCTGAGTTTTTCGGGAAGTTATGTTTTGAATAGTATTTTTGGCAGTAGCAGAGGAACAAACGCTCTGCAATTTTGTATATTTTATGCCAAAGTATGCTGTTAAGTTGTAGATATCATTTATTTTTGCAACATGATAAATTTTAAAAATCATAGAGTAAAGCATGCTTTTCTGAGTGCTTTTGGTGCTGGCGTATTAACGCTGGCTATGTATTCATGTGCAAATATAGGTAATCCTACTGGTGGCCCAATTGATGAAACTCCTCCAAAGTTTGTTGGAAGTACTCCGGCTATAGGAACTTTGAATAACAACAAAACAAAACTTGTTCTCGAGTTCGATGAGTTTATTAAAATTGAGAATGCTTCCGAAAAGGTAATAGTTTCTCCACCACAGGTTATGGCTCCCGAGATAAAGCAGAGCGGGAAGAAGGTAGTGGTCAGTTTGCTGGATTCTCTGAAAGCAAACAGAACCTATACTGTTGATTTCTCAGATGCTATTGTCGATAACAATGAGAGTAATCCATTAGGTAATTTTACATATACTTTTTCAACCGGAACAGCGATAGATACGATGGAAGTTTCGGGTTATGTGCTTGATGCTTCAAATCTGGAACCTGTAAAAGGAATATTGGTAGGACTTCATTCCAATCTGGCTGATTCTGCCTTTACAAAACTGCCTTTTGAAAGAGTTTCGCGGACAGATAGCCGTGGATATTTTGTAATTAAAGGAATTGCTGCGGGTACATATCGTATTTTCGGATTACAGGACGCTAATCAGAATTTTGCTTTTGACCAAAAAAGTGAGGCTCTTGCAGTTTATCCTTCTAAAGTGACTCCGCATTTTGAAACTCGTAGCAGACAAGATACGGTATGGCAAGACACAATAACCATAGATACAATTCTGACAAAGCAGTATACTCACTATCTTCCGGATAATGTTATTCTCCGTTCTTTTAAAGAAGATTTCAAAACACAGTATTTAATAAAAAGCGAGCGTTTAACTCCTCATAAATTTACGCTCTATTTTGCTACTGCGGCTAGCTCCTTACCTGTAATTAAAGGATTAAACTTTAATGAGAAGGATGCTTTCTTTATACAGAAATCTCTTAAGAACGATACTATTAATTATTGGATAAAGGATTCTTTGAACTATAAAAAAGATACTTTGAGTATGACCCTGAATTATCTTTATACAGATACGTTGGGGCAACTTGTTCCTAAAACTGATACTCTTAATTTGGCTGTGAAGAAAGTTAAGGGATCTGTAGAACCTAAAAAAAGCAAAAAGGATGAACCGGAACCAACCAAGTTTTTACAGGTAAAGAATTCCGTATCTTCCAGTTTTGACGTATATAATAATATTAGGCTTGAGTTTGAAGAACCGATAGTCTGTTATGATAGTACTGCCATCCACCTTAAACAGAAAGTCGATTCTTTATTGACTGATGTTCCTTTTGTGTTCAGGCAGGATACGCTTCATCCCTTAACGTATGAACTTATGGCCGACTGGAACCCCGAAAAGGAATATGAGTTTAAGGTCGATTCTACCGCGTTTCATGGTATGTATGGGCTCTTCTCTAATAAAATAGAATCAACGTTTAAAGTTCGTTCTCTTGATGAGTATGCTGCTTTGTATATGAATGTCACCGGTGCAGATTCTACAGCTTATGCAGAATTACTTGATGGACAGGATAAAGCAACACGAAAAGTAAAAGTTGTAAATGGTAGAGCTGATTTTTATTACCTTAACCCCGGAAAGTATTATGTACGATTAGTAAATGATACCAATGGTAATGGAGTATGGGATACCGGAAATTATGAAAAGGGAATTCCACCGGAAGAGGTCTTTTATTATAATCAGGAACTGGAGCTGAAAGCTCTTTGGGAAGTAGAACAAGAATGGAATCTTCGTGGTGTGTCTTTAGATAAACAAAAGCTAGATGTACTTAAAAAACAGAAGCCAGATGAAAATAAGAAGAAAAAGAAATCTCAAAATAGTAAAACGAATTCAAGCAGAAGGTCAACTTATTAAGTCTTGCTGCATTTCGTTTATATTTATGTTCATGCTCGTAGGTGGTACTCCTTCTGCGCATGCGCAGTGTGAGGCTAAAAACGATGCTTTTCGTTCGGGTGAGCACGTAATGTATGATCTTTATTTCAACTGGAAATTTGTCTGGACAAAAGCAGGGCAGGCCAGTCTTACTACAAATGCAATGAATTATGGTGCTAAACCTGCCTATCGCATAAATTTGCTGGCATTTGGCAGTAAAACAGCCGATTTCTTTTTTAAGATGAGAGATACACTTACCTGCATTATAGGTGATCAATTACAACCTTATTATTTTCGTAAAGGAGCTGAAGAGGGAGGAAAGTATACGGTTGATGAAGTTCACTTCTCTTATCGGAATGGAGTTTGTTCTGCAAAGCAGAAACGGATAAAGAACTTTGGCACTCCTAAAATAACATCTGCGGAAGATAGCCGATGCATGTATGATATGCTGAGTATTTTGGCTCAGGCGAGATCATTTGATCCTACAGACTATAAAGTAGGGCAACATATAAAATTTCAGATGGCTACAGGTACAAAGATTGAAGAGCAGACACTTATATACAGAGGCAAGAAAATAACGGAGGTTCAGGATGGTGCAAAATATCGTACTTTGGTATTTTCTTTGGTTGAATATAAAAAGAAGAAAGAAAAAGAAGTGATTACTTTTTATGTAACAGATGATGCTAATCACCTCCCTGTGCGTTTGGATTTATTTCTGAATTTTGGATCAGCTAAGGCTTTTCTTAAGAGTGTAAGAAACTATAAGCATCCATTAACCTCAATTGTTACAAATTAAAAGGTAACTTGTTGTCTTTGCGGTACATTGTGGCTTCAAAATCGGCAATTAGTTCTCCATTTTGATTTGTAACATCTACATGGTAATGTCCGGTTCGCTTATGGATAAATCTTTCAGTAGCTTCAGCGTATAATGTATCTCCAGGGCCGCTTGTACGGAAAAAATTTATGGACGAGGTTAATGATAATGCCAGGTTGCCATGTGAGTTTGCCGCTGCTGCCAATGCTAAATCTGCCAAAGTAAAGATTGCCCCGCCTTGTGTAGTATTACCGGCATTCAAATGCTGTTCAGTAACAACCATCATAACCTTTCCGTATCCTGGTCTTATTTCCAGAAGTGTAATTCCGGCTTGAGCAGCAAACCTATCATCTTTAAAGAAATCTTTTGCAGTCATGTTATTTTAGATAAAAAAAGAGTGAAAAGTGCATTCGCCTTTCCACTCTTTGATGTTTTCTATATCTTATTTATTGAGTTTCCACTCAAAACCATCTTTTGTATCTTTGATTTCAAATCCTAAAGCGGTGAGCTCATTCCGAATCTTGTCGGCTGTAGCCCAATCTTTATTTGCTTTAGCCTGAATGCGCAATTCAAGAAGCATATCTACTACCTTGTTGTATGTTTCGGTATTGCTTTGAGCTGCACTAGCTTCTTCTTTAAGTCCAAGAATATCAAACATGAAGAGGTGGAATACATCACACAGTTCTTTCAAATCTTCCGCAGAAATAGTATTGTTTCCAGCAAGAATATTATTAACCATCTTAGTTGCGTCAAACAAATGAGAAATGACAATCGGTGAATTCATGTCATCATTCATTGCTTCATAACATTTAGCCCGAAGTGATTTAACATCTACTGTAGATGTAGCAGCCGGAGTTATTTTCTTTAGATTGGTTACTGCTTCCATCAATCGCTGCAAGCCTTTCTCTGATGCCTGAAGAGCTTCATTGCTGAAGTCAACAGTACTTCTATAGTGAGCCTGAAGAATAAAAAAGCGAATGGTCATAGCACTGTATGCTTGTGTAAGTGTTTGGTGAGATCCGTTGAAGAACTCATCCAAAGTAATGAAATTACCCAAAGACTTACCCATTTTAGTGCCATTGATAGTAATCATATTGTTGTGCATCCAGTAATGAACAGTCTCTTTTCCCAGAGCAGCAACCGACTGAGCAATTTCGCATTCGTGATGAGGGAACAGTAAATCCATACCGCCACCGTGAATATCAAATTCTTCGCCCAGATATTTAGTACCCATAGCCGAACATTCCATGTGCCATCCGGGGAAACCTTCACTCCATTCAGAATGCCAGTGCATGATATGTTCTGGTGAAGCTTTTTTCCATAAAGCAAAATCAGCAGAGTTCTTTTTCTCGCTTTGACCATCAAGTTCACGGGTGGTGCTGAGCAGTTCTTCCACGTTTCTTCCGGAAAGTTTTCCGTAGTTATGATCCTTGCTGTATTTTTCAATATCGAAGTATACAGAACCTTCGCTTACATAAGCATATCCGGCATCCAGTATTTTTTGTACAAAATTCATTTGTTCAATGATATGTCCTGAAGCCATAGGTTCAATGCTGGGAGGAAGAACGTTTAGGGCTTCCATTGCATGGTGGTAGCGGGTCAGATAATATTGAACAACTTCCATAGGTTCCAATTGCTCCAAGCGTGCTTTTTTTGCAATTTTATCTTCTCCTTCATCTGCATCATGTTCCAGATGACCTACGTCAGTAATGTTACGAACATAACGCACCTTGTATCCCAGATGTTTGAGGTAGCGGAATAATAAATCAAATGTAATAGCCGGACGAGCATGTCCTAAATGTGCATCACCATATACGGTAGGACCACAAACATACATTCCTACATGAGGTTCTTTTAAAGGGACAAAAAGTTCCTTCTTTCTATTTAATGTGTTGTAAATCGTCAATTGATGTTCCATAACTCATTTATTTTGAAAGCACAAATGTACAATAAATTATTTATGTGGTCATTCTATTTGATTACGTAAATTTTCAATTCTGTTTCCAAATTTTAAAAAGAAACGAGTTTTAGACAAGAAAAAGTGTGTTTTAGCCCTTTTTTTTAATAAATCCTTATGTGTTATTCAAAAGATGGTTTAATTTTGCATCTTGATTTATTAAAAAATGGCTAACGACTCTGTATTTCTCATTGACATAGATAATGTGCTCCGCTCAAAAGCGCCGGGTAAATTTAAGTATATCCCGCAGTTTATCATTTCATACTTGAAAAGAATTGTTCATCAGGAAGAGCTGAATGAATTTATGATAAGTGTGAAGGATAGGATAGGAGTAGATTTTCTGGAATCATCTATGGACTTTCTGGATGCAAAAGTTGATGTAAAAGGCGTTGAGAATCTTCCGGAAGAAGGTTTTTGTACTTTTGTATCCAATCATCCTTTGGGTGGATTAGATGGCGTTGCTGTTGGCTATGTATTGGGTAAGCACTATAACGGTAAAATTAAGTACCTGGTTAATGATCTTTTAATGAATCTTCATAATCTGGCACCGCTTTGTATTCCGGTAAACAAAACCGGTTCACAGGCAAGGCATTTTCCGGCAATGGTAGAGGCTGGCTTTGCATCCGATAATCATATGATAATGTTTCCTGCAGGGATGTGTTCGCGCAGACGTAATGGAGTAATTGCCGATCTTCCCTGGACAAAGACATTTATTGTAAAGAGTGTACAAATGCAGCGTGATGTAGTTCCGATGTATTTTGAAGGACGGAATTCTGACTTTTTTTACAACCTGTCCAACATAAGGAAGAGCCTTGGAGTAAAAGTAAATATTGAAATGCTTTATCTGGCAGATGAGATGTTTAAGAACAGACATAAAACATTTACCCTGATAATAGGAAAACCTATTCCCTGGCAAACTTTTGATAAATCAAAATCTCCGGCAGAATGGGCAGACTATGTAAGGGAGATTGTTTATAAGCTTAATACACTAAAAGAAAAAAACACAAAATAAATGGAAGATATAATAAAGCCTATCAGCAAAGAAGTTTTGAAGGCAGAACTTACAGATGATAAACGCTTACGAATGACCAATAAAAGTAACAATTATATTTATATTGTTACGCATCAGGACTCTCCAAATGTAATGCTTGAAATTGGGCGTTTAAGAGAGATAGCCTTCCGAGCTGCCGGTGGAGGTTCAGGCCTTTCGGTAGATATCGATGAGTATGATACGATGGAGAATCCGTATAAGCAATTGATTGTATGGAACCCTGAAGCCGAAGAGATACTTGGAGGTTATCGTTATATACTTGGTACAGATGTCAATTTTGACGAGAAAGGACATCCGATATTGGCAACATCTCATATGTTTGACTTTTCCGAGAAGTTCATTAAAGAATATCTTCCCACTACAATAGAACTGGGACGATCTTTCGTAACACTCGAATATCAGTCTACAAGGGCAGGGGCAAAGGGGCTGTTTGCTCTGGATAATTTATGGGATGGTCTTGGAGCCTTAACTGTAATAATGCCAACAGTGAAATATTTCTTTGGTAAAGTTACAATGTATCCAAGTTTTCATCGCCATGGCAGAGATATGATTCTCTATTTCTTAAGAAAACATTTTGGTGATAAAGAAAACCTCATTACTCCGATGAAACCGTTGGAACTGGAAGCTGATGAGTCTGAACTTGCAAGGCTTTTTGATAAGGATGCCTTTAAGGAAGATTACAAGGTTCTGAATGCAGAAGTTCGTAAGCTTGGCTATAACATTCCTCCTTTGGTAAATGCATACATGGGACTCTCTCCCACAATGAAAATGTTTGGAACAGCTATAAACTATGGCTTTGGAGATGTAGAGGAAACCGGTATCCTGATTGCTGTAGATGAGATCCTTGAAGATAAACGAGTTCGCCATATTGACTCTTTTGCTAAAGAAAATCCTCAATCGTGTCTGATAACATCTGGCGCCAATAATATTATTTTTAAAGCCGACTAGTTATTTAAAAAATTATAATGATAAAAGGAGAGGGAAACCTTTCCTTTTTTTATTTCCCTGTACAAAAGATTGCATTCTTTTGTACAGAACAATTAATTCATCTTGTACAAAAGAAAACAATCTTTTGTACAAGATTCCAATAAGTATTGTTGGACTTTTTATTATTCCCGGTTTATAGATCAATTTTATCAGTCGGAGAATACAAATTGATTGCCGGTTCACTACTTTGTTTTTTGCTTATTGGTAGATCTAAAGCCATTATCTTATTAATTTAGAGACGTTAATGGACCTTTTTTGATAAATTTGTTGTGTTGTGATGCTTCTCTCTATTAATAACTACTATCTTTGTATGTTTAGATGAGATTTTTACGTATTTTTGCGCCGCTTTTTAAAAAATAAAAAATGAAACATCAACACAAAGTGCCCTTCGGAATGATGGGTATATTCTTAGCCATCGGAATTGTGTATGGAGATATAGGAACATCTCCTTTGTACGTAATGAAAGCTATTGTAAATGGCTTACCCGATGGATTGCGTGCAAGTCCGGATTATATTATTGGAGCAATTTCTTGTATAATATGGACATTGACTTTACAAACAACCATCAAATATGTGGTTGTAACCCTTAGGGCAGATAACAAAGGTGAAGGAGGTATTCTTTCTTTGTTTGCCTTAATCCGAAAAAAATATCGATGGGCATACGTCTTTGCTATGATTGGAGCAGCCACACTGCTGGCCGATGGAATTATTACTCCTGCCATTACGGTAATATCTTCTGTAGAAGGTTTAAATGCACTGGTTCCTTCAATACCCATAATACCTGTAACCCTGGCTATAATTCTGGCACTTTTCCTCATTCAACCATTGGGTACAGCCCGTTTAGGAAAACCATTTGGACGGATTATGTTTTTATGGTTTTCAATGATTGGAATTCTGGGTCTTTTAGCTTATTTCCAGTATCCTCTTATTATTAAAGCCTTTAATCCGATATATGCAGTTAAGGTATTGATAGAAGCACCAGATGCATTTATCATATTGGGCGCTGTTTTTCTTTGTACTACGGGAGCCGAAGCTCTTTATTCCGACCTTGGTCACTGTGGGTTGCACAACATCCGTGTATCCTGGGTTTATGTAAAACTAACCCTGATACTAAACTATCTTGGACAAGGTGCATGGATTATCACTCATCCTGATAAAATTGTAACAGATGTTAACCCATTCTTTGCTATTATGCCCGGCTGGTTTTCATTCATCGGTGTTATAATGGCCACATTGGCTGCAATCATTGCCAGCCAGGCGTTAATAAGTGGCTCCTTTACAATTATCAGTGAAGCAATATCACTGGATTTGTGGCCAAATATCAAAATTAAATATCCAACAGAAGTAAAAGGACAAATGTTCATACCTCAGGTGAACTATTCATTGATGATATTGTGTACGCTGATAGTAATAGCATTTGGTTCATCTTCAAATATGGAAGCAGCTTACGGGCTCTCCATTACCATTACGATGTTAATGACAACATTCTTGCTTTTTATTTATTTCCAGCTAAAAGAAGTCTCGTTGTTTTTGAGTATTCCTTTAACCGCTTTCTTCGTTTCACTCGAAGGTAGTTTCTTTATAGCCAATATGTTTAAGTTTGCTCATGGAGGTTGGGCAACAATACTTATTGCCGGATGTATATTTGCTATTATGTATGTGTGGTATAATGGCCGCCGTATCAAGAATCACTGTTCAACATACGAGTCTATTGCACCTACAATAGAGTGTCTTCAAGAGATTACCGAAGATGAATCCATACCTAAATTTGCTACTCACCTTGTATACGTTACCCGGGCTAAATATCCCGATGAAATGGAAAGTAAAATAGTCTATTCTCTTATTAATAAACAGCCTAAACGGGCCGATACATATTGGTTCGTATATCTTCACCGTAGTGATGAGCCATATCATTTTAAATATACCGTGAAAACTTTTGTACCTCAAAAGATGTTCCGGTTAGATATTTATTCGGGATTCAAACAAGGAGTTCACATGGATAAGTTTGTTCACCTTATCTGTAAAGAAATGGAAGAAACCGGTCAGGTTGATTTGCTAAGCCGATATCCTTCTTTGCGGGAAAGGAATATCGAAGGTGATTTCAGGTTTGTTGTGGTTGAACGAATAGCACGTAATCTGCAGTTATCGGCAATCAAGAAAACACTTTTATTGCTCTATTACTTAATTAAGAAGTATTCTACATCCGATACTCAGATTCTGGATTTAGATCCATCTGTAGTAACATTAGAATATGTTCCATTAAAGAGTACACCACCTCTGGAAAAAAAAGGATAACGTTTAAATTCTAAATGTTTCAGCCAATATAAATAGTCTGTCAGTGGTTTTTATACCGCAGGCAGACTATTTCCTTTTATTTTCCGGTAAAGATCAAGCGCATAAACATCAGTCATGCCCGAAATGTAATCCAGTACCGCTTGTATTTTCCCGTATAGAGTAGGAGCATTTACATTATACTGGCTCGACATCCTGTTTATCAATAGCTGTGAATAAGCTTTTTCAGGCGAAGTAACCGCAGCAATAAATAATTCAATCAATGTGCTGATAACGTTGAACCCAGCAAGTTCAATATCAAGTACATCTCCCGAACGATAGATCTTTTTAAAAGAAACAGCTTCACAATGTTCGTAAGCCTCTTTAGGCTTTTCAGATATATGCTTTATCAGGCTGCCATTGAAAGTTCCGGCCAATATTGAATCTTCGTTTTCAAGAAATACACGGGTGCATTCCTTTATAAGCAAACCAATTACAGATGAACGGAGATATGCAATCTGCTCATTCGTATCGCTGACAATTTTCATTGTCTCATTCATACGAATCAGGCGATCTTCCCCGAAGTATCCCATAAGCAGTCCTTTAGTCTCTTCGGTAGTCAGAATCTTTAATTTATGTGCATCCTCAATATCCATCATCTGATAGCAGATATCGTCTGCGGCTTCAACAAGATATACTAACGGATGTCGGGCAAACTTAAGCGGATTCTCATTCAGGCAAATAATGCCAAGCTCGGTTGCTATTCGTTTAAAATCGTCTTCTTCGGTAATAAAAAAGCCAAATTTAGATTTATTTCCTGCCAGACTCGATGAAAACGGATATTTTACTATTGAAGCAAGGGTTGAATAGGTCATAGCAAAGCCACCTTTTCGCCTTCCTTCAAATTGGTGAGTCAGAAGTCGGAAAGCATTTGCATTTCCTTCAAAATGAATAATGTCTTCCCATTCATTTGGTTCTAATTTCTCCTTTAGTTTTATGCCGTTTCCTTCGGAGAAATACGTTGAAATGGCCTTTTCTCCAGAGTGCCCGAAAGGAGGATTCCCAAGATCATGTGCCATGCAGGCTGCAGAAACAATAGCACCAATCTCAGATATATAAGAATCATGAAGATCGGGGTGTTTAGAAAGAAGTCCTTTCGCTACATCGTTACCCAATGAGCGCCCTACACATGAAACTTCCAAACTATGTGTCAGTCTGTTATGAACAAAGATACTACCCGGAAGAGGGAAAACCTGTGTTTTGTTTTGCAGACGACGGAAAGGAGCCGAAAAAACCAGCCGGTCATAATCCCGCTGAAACTCAGAACGGTTTTCTTCCCGATGTTTGTGAAACTCTTCCATCCCAAAACGCTTAGCCGAAATCAAATCTCTCCAATTCATTCTTTATACTGTTTAATTACCTGCAAAAGTATAAAAAAGCCTTTAATAAAGCATTTAATTGAGACGAAATACGTATTTTCGCAAATCAAATGTATAACAACAGATTATGAAAGTACAAATTATAAATAAGTCGAAGCATCAGCTTCCGGCATACGAGACCGAATTATCAGCAGGAATGGATATTCGTGCCAATATTGATGAACCAATCACGTTAAAACCTTTAGCAAGATGTCTTGTCCCAACCGGACTTTTCATTGCTTTGCCCGAAGGTTTCGAAGCCCAGATTCGTCCACGCAGCGGATTGGCCATAAAGAAGGGGGTTACAGTTCTCAATACTCCGGGAACCATCGATGCTGATTATCGTGGCGAAATTTGTATTATCCTGGTGAACTTGTCGGCCGATGATTTTGTCATTCAAGATGGTGAACGTGTGGCTCAAATGATCATTGCACGCCATGAACAACCGCAATGGGAACAAGTTGAAGTTTTGAGTGAAACAGAACGTGGAGCAGGTGGTTTTGGTCATACCGGTAAAAAGTAGACAGGGTAGTAAATGCTTTGGTGAGACAACAATCACGACAGTAAAGTTTAATTTGATAAATATTGAAATAAGAAATGGTTGCACTAACTGATTTTTCTCAAACATACAGACTAAAGCCGATTATCGCAGGTTTAGCTCCGTGGCATATTGGAGCATTGTCAGCTTTGTTGTTTTTATCGTCCTGTGGAACATCGACTAAAACAGTCCGGAATACGAAAGAAACTCCAGCAATAACAGTTGCAACCCAATTATCTCCCGATTTACAGAGAAAATACGATTACTATTTTCTTGAAGCAACCCGACAGAAATCAAAAGGCGAATACGCACAGGCATTTGAACTTTACCAGCATTGTTTATCAATTGATCCAAATGCTGCATCCTCTCTTTCAGAAATATCACAGTTCTATTTCTTCCTCAAGCAGCCCGAAAAAGGACTGGCTTGCATAGAAAAGGCCGTAGAGAATGCCCCTGGTAATTACTGGTACAATCAGACTCTAGCATCAATCTATCAACAACAAGGGAAGAGTGAAAAAGCTGTCGAAACATTCGAAAGAATGACCACGCAGTTTCCTGATCGTCAGGAACCCATCATGGCTTTGATTGATTTATATAACCAATCAAAGGATTATGCTAAAGTAGTGAAAGCTCTTGATCTTTTAGAAAAGAAGAGCGGAAAAACAGAGCAGATTAGTATGGAGAAATTCCGTATGTATTTGTTGATGGAGGATAATAAAAAAGCATTCAATGAAATAGAAAGTCTTGCCAACGAATATCCTAACGATATGCGATATTTGTGTGTGTTGGGCGATGTTTATTTAAATAACGGAAAGCCCAAAGAAGCATACGCTACTTATCAGAAAGTACTGGAAACAGAACCTGGAAACACACAAGTACTTGTTTCCTTAGCCAGTTACTATCAACAAACGGGGCAGTTAGATAAGTATGAACAGCAAGTAGATTCTGTGTTGCTTAATAAGAAAGTGGAAAGCGATATCAAAGCTGACATTATGCGTCAGATGATAGCAAAGTCTCAGCAAACAGGAAAAGACAGCACCCGGATTATTCCTCTTTTCAATAGAATGATGGAAGGTGAACAGGAAGATGCACAGATACCCATGTTGTATGTTCAATATCTTCTTTCCAAAGGTATGGAGAAAGAGTCGGAACCAATCTTGAAACAAATAATTGAATTAGAACCCCAAAATACTCCTGCACGCTTGCAACTGCTAAGCTATGCAATAAAAAGAAACGATTTTCAGGAGGCTATTAAAATTTGCGAACCTGCTATTGAAATAACTCCCGAGTCTCTAGAGTTTTATTACTATCTGGGACTTTCATATTACCAGGCAGAACGTATTGACGATGCATTGGGTACCTTTAAGAAAGGTGTTCAGCACGTAAACGATAAAAGCGATAAAAAGGTAGTTTCCGACTTTTATAGTATGATGGGAGACATTTACCATACTAAAAAACAAGTGAACTTAGCTTATGCCGCCTATGATTCTTCTTTGGTTTATAATCCCGATAATAATGGCGCACTAAATAACTATGCCTATTATCTTTCTGTAGAAAAGAAAGACCTGGATAAAGCCGAAGAGATGAGTTATAAAACAATAAAGGCAGAGCCTGATAACAATACATATCTCGATACTTATGCATGGATCCTTTTTATTAAAAAGAAATATACCGAAGCCAAAGTCTATATGGACGACGCTATGAAAAAAGGAGGCGATAAAAGTGAAGTAGTCGTTGAGCATTGCGGAGATGTATACTATATGAACGGGCTTAAAGAAGATGCTTTGAAATATTGGATAAAATCCCGTGAAATGGGGAATAAATCAGAGGTGTTAAAGAAGAAAATAGAACAAAAGAAATATATTGCAGAATGAGAAAAAGTGATTTGAAGTGCCGTTGTAAGAAAACGACAATACTAGGATTCAGTGTTATTTGTTTAGTATTGGCTTTATCTGCTTGTAAGTCCGCAAAGAGTTTAAGCAAGCCCGCAGCTGCAATCACAGAGAATCTGGATTATCTGGGAAGTGTAGCAAACAACACTCCTTCGATAACTAATTTTTCGTCGAAAATGAAATTAACCATTAACTCTAATGGCAAGGATATCTCTGTAAACGGAACAATCCGTATGAAGAAGAATGAAGTTATTCAAATGTCGATAGTTCCTTTCCTTGGCATTGAAGCCGGAAGAGTTGAGTTTACGCCTACTAAAGTATTGATTATCGACCGGATTAATAAGCAATACGTTGAAGAACCTATTTCTGAGCTTACAACAATGGCTAATACAGATATGGACTTCTATACTTTACAGGCTCTTTTCACCAACGCACTTTTTGTTCCGGGGAAAAAAGAGATAAATAATGATCTGTTGTCGGAGTTTACAGTCAATACCAGTGTTGATAACAAGACAATGGAAATACAGAAAAAATCAAAAGGTTTTTTATACAGTTTCTCTGCTACTCCAAATACAGGACAGTTGCTTGAAAGCTCAATATCTACCATTTCAGCTCCTTATCAGCTAAACTGGAAGTATTCAGACTTTCAGCCATTTGGGCCTAAAAGCTTTCCATCTCGCATGGATATCTCTTTTGAAGGCGGAAAGAAACCATTTTCTGCGGAAATAGACCTTTCCAAACTGACAGAAAATGGAGATTGGGAATACCCTACAACTGTCTCTTCAAAATATAAAAAGATGGATTTCAACGATTTATTAAAAGTATTATTAGGATTATGAAGCGTCTCTTATTCTTATTGATGAGCTTTCTCCTCATAACGGCTCTTCCGGCTCAGACAAATAAAAAAATAAAGCAGCTTGAAAGCAAGAGAAGTGTGCTTCAGAAAGAAATATCAAAAAAAGAATCTCTTTTAAAGACTACAAAAAAGGATGTAGGTAGTCAGCTGAGGAGCTTAAATACACTTACCGGACAAATAGAGGACAGAAAAAGATACATACAGGTAATAGAGGGAGATGTACAGTCCATTGATCAGGAAGTAATATCACTTTCTCAACAGTTACGTAATCTGGAGCTCGATTTGCTCGATAAAAAGAGAAAATATGCATCCTCTGTTCAGTATCTCTACAAGAATAAAACTGTCGAAGAGAAATTAATGTTTATTCTTTCTGCTAAGTCTTTAAGTGAAACTTATCGTCGTCTTCGTTATGTAAGAGAGTATGCAACTTATCAGCGAATACAAGGGCAGGAGATTCTGAAAAGACAAGCCCAGATAGGTACAAAGAAGAACGAGGTTGAGCAGGTAAAGGATGCAAAAGTAAACCTTCTTTCTCAAGGCGAACAAGAGAAGAAAAGACTTGAAGAGCAGGAACAGCAAAAGAAAACGATGGTTGCCGGTTTGCAGAAAAAGCAAAAAGGATTGCAATCTGAGATTGCTAAACATAGAAGAGAAGCTAATCAGTTGAACGCGCAGATTGACCGTTTAATCAATATTGAAATAGAAAAGGCGCGCAAACGTGCGGAAGAGAGGGCTAGAAAAGAAGCTGCTGCAGCCGAAGCACGTCGTAAAGCTGAAGCTGCTGCCGAGGCACGTAGAAAGGCTGAAGCTGCAGAAGAGGCAAGACACAGGGCTGCTGCAGAAAGTAAATCGGAAAGAACGGAAAAAAGCAGCAGAGTTGCAAGAGCTGAAAAAGCAGAAAAAGTAGAGACGATTGAGCCCAGAAAAAGAGAAAAGGTCGCTCCGGCACCAGTTTATTCAATGGATAGCTCTGACAGACAGCTCTCGGATAACTTTGAACGCAACAGAGGATCTTTGCCTTCACCAATTACCGGTTCGCACCTTATTGTGAGTCATTACGGTCAGTATGCAGTAGAAGGACTGAGAAATGTGAAATTAGATAATAAGGGAATTGACATACAAGGACAACCCGGAGCACAGGCGCGTTCCATCTTTAATGGAGAAGTGGCGGTTGTATTCCAGGTTAACGGACTGATGAATGTTATCATTCGTCACGGAAGTTATATCTCCGTATATTGTAACCTATCCTCAGCTTCAGTAAGCAAAGGACAAAAGGTTAGCACAAGACAAACAATCGGTAGAGTTTACTCTGATCCATCGGATGGAAATCGTACAGTCTTGCATTTCCAACTACGTAAAGAAACATCAAAACTGAATCCGGAAGCATGGATTAGCAGATAATACAGAATGAAAGAACTTATAAAGAACAGCGCTACTCTGCTTTCTGCAAACGCAATCTCACAAGGGATTGCGTTTGCAGTTTTGCCGGTTATTGCTCGTCTTTATTCGCCCGATGAATTGGGCGTTTTGGCATTGTTTCTTGGGATTGAAGGCTTATTATCGGTCATCGCAAACGGAAAGTATGAATCGGCTATTGTTTTGTCGAAAAGCAAATCAATGGCTGCCAACACTTTTAATCTGTGTTTTTTGATAAATGCCGTTTTTTCATTACTTATTCTTGTTGTTTTATTATTGGGATCGCACCCTATTTTAAGTATACTCCATTATGAAAGTCTGGAAGGAGTAATCTACTATTTACCTTTCTTTGTTTTTATAGTGGCCTTCGCTCAGGCGTCTATTTTTTGGTTTAATTATAACAAACGATTTGCTTTAACAGCAAGATATACCTTGTGGCAGGGGCTTATTAATAATGGACTGAAAGTGGGCTCCGGTTTCCTGAGAGCCGGACTTACGGGACTGGTTTGGGCCAATTTAACGAGCCATTTCATCTCCATATTAAGTTGTTTTACCCGAAAAGAAACATGGAATCAACTCTTTCATTTTAATAAAAAAGAGATTCTTGCAGCAGCTTCAGAGCACCGCAAATTTCCTTTATATACATTGCCTCACACATTTATCAATTTGCTGGCCGGTAATTTGCCCATACTGCTCTTGTCCGGTTACTTTGGAATGGCAGAGATCGGCTTTTTTAATATGGGTATAACTTTGGGATTTCGCCCTATCAACCTGTTAAGTAATTCGTTTGATCAGATTATTTTTCAGAGAATGGCCGAAAAAGTAAATAAGCAGGAACCAATATGGAACAGTCTTTACCTGTCTGTCAGGAAGCTTTTTATATTTGCATTACCGGCTTTTATTATTCTTTTCTTTCTTGTTCCTTATATCGTAAAGTTCTTTCTGGGAGAACAATGGGATCAATCGGCATTATATATTCAAATAATGATTCCCTGGTTTTTATTTGCATTGTTTGCAGCTTCATTGTCATCTGTTCCATCTATTTTTGGAAAGCAGCGTACCTCTTTGATTATCGAATTCATATTGATAATATTGCGTATTATTGCTTTATGCATAGGCATATACTTGAATAGTTTTGTTTGGGCAATTATTTTGTTTAGTTTTGTTTCAACAATAGTCGTGGTGGTACAATTAATCTGGTTTTTGCTATTAGTTAGAAATTATGAACAGTCTCTTAAAAACATATAGAATATTGCAAATACCGTCATGGTATCTTCCCGAAGGAGGACAATTTTGCAAAGATCAGGCTCTTTTCCTAAAAAAGAAGGGTGTTGAGGTTCATATTTTAGCTAATGTAATGTTGCCTTGGAAAAAGTACAAGCTAAAAGCCTTGACAGCTCCATGGAAGCCATTTGAATCTATAGAAGACGGCATTCTGACTTATCGTTATTTCTATCGACGTTTACCTATGCAGAATAAAGCAAATTTAATAGGTTGGTGCAAACGAACAATCAGATTATTCGATGAATACGTTAAAAAATACGGTAAGCCCGATCTGATTCATGTTCATAGTTGTACGTGGGGAGGTTATGCAGCTTCAATAATCAAAGAGAAATACAACATTCCTTATGTGATTACTGAGCACAGAGGAATTTTTGGTATGCGTTCTGCTTTAGCCAAAAGCACTTTCATACCAATGTATACTCCCTTCTTGCAGAAAGGATTTTCCAATTCCTCTTATATTATACCAGTTTCCGATCAACAGATTCCCAAGATTAAAGAGTTTCTTACAACCGATGTACCTATAAAAACAATTTCAAATATTCTCAATACAGACTACTTCCATTTGTTTTCTCGTGAGCCTAAAGATACATTTACCTTTGTATCTGTGAATGGATACTATGAAGTGAAAGGATATGATATTCTTCTCCCGGCTTTCGATTTAGTATGTGAGAAGGTTAACAATGTTTTTCTTCGATTAATAGGTGAGAACTTTGAGCAGAAAACATTTCAAGAGATTTTTTCCAGATGCAAGAATAAAGATAAGATTACTTTTACCGGATGGTTGGAACAGGATGGAGTATTGGAAGAACTTATAAAAGCCGATTCCTTTGTTTTGTCAAGTAGAGTGGAAGCACAGCCTATTTCAATATTGGAAGCTCTCAGTACAGGACTGCCAGTGGTTTGTACTGAAGTTGTGCCCGAAGCAATTGTATCTGATAAAGAAGGAATTCGTGTTCCGGTAGAGAATGTTGAAGCTTTGGCAGATGGAATGTTGAGAATGATTGCAGAACGTAATAAATTCGATGAAAAGGCAATTTCTGAACGTATAGCTTCTGTGGCTGGTCCTAATGCTGTGACAAAAAGCATTATAGCAATTTATGAAAAAGTACTTCAATCTCGTTTGTAAATAGAGAAAAGCAACTTAAATACCCTTGAAAAGTACTTCTCAATTAGGAAATAAGACTTTTGCATCGTTGCAAACTGCCTGTAAGAGTTCTCAACTCCTTCAATCATGCCCCCTTCAAAATCGAAACTCTTTGTTTTATTGACCAGAAATTTTATAGCTTCCCATATTACCAGTGTAGATGCCCCTGAAGATGCATGTTTAGGTGATATGGAATACAGCAGCGTATAAGCAGATGCTTTGTCCCAAACCACAAAAAGACATGAATGAGTTTCGCCCTCATCGTCTTTAATGGCAAATATCTGTCCGGCGTTATTGTTTTGGGCAGCCTTGTAAATCCGTTGAAACAGCTCGTAAGAGTAACTAATCACTTCGCCACGCTCTTGCAATGACTGTTTATGATGGCTGTAAAACTCATCAGGTCTCATATCCAAGGAAAGATGTAGTTTATCCTCACACTTCCTTACTTGCCTTTGTTTGGCCGGACTAAACCTGCTAAAAACCTTTTCGGGATTACCTATGCTGTTAATCGCATAAGTATATCGGGTAGTCTCTTTGTAGCCATGCCAGTAAAACGGTAGCCAATTGGTAATGCTCATGTGAAAGCATTGCTGATAAAAAGATAATCCAAGCTGCTCCAACTGTTTTATCAGCTTATTGAAAACCCTTTTCTCGTAGGATATACGTTCATAGTCGGCGGTAACCTGCTTTTTTCTTATCCAGATGCCGTTATATTGCGTAAGCTGTGGCTGAACAATGCAGCGAAAACCAAGTTTCTTTCTTAGATGATAAGGCAATGCTCCAACAATTTGCCCCTTTTCTTCGACTAAAAGAACATCCCATTCATCCAGGCACACAGCATCCATCCACCAATCCTGGCAGAAGAGAGGAATACTGTTTTCCTCTTTGCATAGATCCCGGTATTGTTCTTTTGCAGTCATTTCCTTTTAAATATTAAGTCCGTCGAGTAACTTAAGATATATTTCAATTGCTTCTTCAATTTCGCTGATAAGAATATACTCATCTGCAGTATGCGAACGAGATGATTTTCCCGGCCCCATCTTCACACTAGGGAAAGGCATCAATGCCTGATCGGAAAGAGTAGGAGATCCGAACGGATTTCTTCCCATTTTAACGGCACGTTTCACGATAGGATGATCCTCCGATATGCGCGATGAATTGAGGCGAAAAGAGCGGGCTTTAACGTCGCTTTTCACGTTTTTCCTGATCGTATTGTATAAATCCTCGTTGGAGTAAAGTTCGTTACTGCGAATATCCACCACAAATGAGCATCTGTCCGGAATCACATTGTGTTGAGTTCCGGCATTAATCTGAGTAACACTCATCTTAACAGGTCCAAGCATTGGCGACTCCTTTTCAAATTTGAAATCCTTAAACCAACTGATATCATCAAGAGCCTTATAAATGGCATTTACCCCTTCGTTGCGAGCAGCATGTCCGGCTTTTCCATAACTCACCACATCAAGAACCATTAGTCCCTTTTCAGCGATGGCCGGGTGCATTTCTGTAGGTTCCCCAACAATTCCCAGAGTAATAGGCGGAAGCTCAGAGAGCACACTTTCTATCCCTTCTTTTCCGGAAACCTCTTCTTCGCAGGAAGCCAGGAAAATAAGGTTATAACTCTGTTCCGTTTTAGATAATTCCTGATAAACCTGAAAAAGCGTAACCACACTTGCCCCTGCATCATTACTACCCAAACCGTATAGTTTTCCGTTTTCTTCAGTCGGTGAAAAGGGATCTTTTCGCCATCCATTAACCGGTTTAACCGTGTCTATATGCGAATTAAGCAATATCGTAGGTTTTCTTAAGTCGAACATAGGAGCAACACAAATAATGTTGTTTCCTTTTCTTCTAGTCTCAATTCCGATGGATTCTATGTAGTTTTGAAGATAATCGGCAACAGCTTCTTCTTCCCTGCTGAAAGAAGGGATAGAAATTAGAGACTTTAGTAAGCCTACCGCTTCAGATAAAAGATATTCTGTATTCATTAAATTTAGCTTTTTGAAACACAAATATACGTATAATTATGATTTGTATAAATGTTTTCGTCAGTTTAAGATTCCTGAAGCATAAATTAGTATCTCATTGACCAGATATTAGCACAAACAAAAGGTTACCTTTTTTCAAACATGTACATGTTTGAACCCAATCATGTACAAGATTGCACCCGAACATGTACATGTTTGTTTCAACCTCCCGCCAATAAATGATTAATATTTGCCGGGAGCTGTCTTAAACTGATTCCAGTTGACTACTAATGTTCCTAAGCCTATAATCAGTTGATCAATTAATTTATTAACTCTTAGACGGGTTGACCTCTTTAGTCTATTAAACCGATTACGGATAATTGGTAATTTTATCAATAGCCTGCTGAATTTGTTTTCGCTATTTTGTATAGTGCTGAATATCAGATTAATTTATTTTTTGGGGGTGGACAGGGTGGAGATAAATTGTTCTTTTTTCGTTCTAAGAAATTTAGTTTTGAAAATTCCGCAATTTGCAGAATTATTGAAATTCATTTTCTGGAAACCGAAAAAGGTCTTTTTTACTCCACCCTCTCCACCTTTTTGCAACCTATTCTGTTATCTTATTTTGTAATCAACTGATTACTAATGATGTATATTTTAGTAGGTGGCAGAGGTGGCAGAGAAATAATACTTTTTCCGATTCTGAAAATTAAAATTTGAAAATTCTGCAATTTGCGGAATTTTCAAATTTTTATTTCTGGAAAGCCAAAAAGGTCTTTTTTACTGCCACCTCTGCCACCTGATGCTTTTATTCTAGTTGCTATTATTTCTATATTTACGAACAATTAATTATTAATATTTATGTATTAATATAATGTGTATTGAATTGATATTATCCTATTATATAAAACAAATAAGATTATAAATATTATATTATTATGTCTTATTTATGACTTTAAAAATTAAAATGTCCAATATATAACTTTCATATATACAGCAAAATAACTATTAATACATTATATATCAGTAAATTAATATAATTTTAAAATGTCCAATAATTTTCATTGTTAAATGAATTATTTTGTTTTAATTTGCGTTTGTAAAATCAGAAGAAATACTAAAACATAAATTTACATGAAAACACTACCTATTAAATTATTTTTATGCTATTCCCCTATTCTTATTATTACTGTCGTGCAGCTCATGCTTAAAAAGGAATACAATATATTCCTTAATAGTAACTTTATATAATTATGTGAAAGAATATGAGAAAGTACGTATATATATTATTATTGATTGCAGGAACAATAAAAGCACAAAATGTAAATGTCCCTACCAGAAGTTTTCAAGTAATACCAAAATCACCAATGGTTGCTCAGTTCTCAAAATATGATGAACTTCCTGTTAGTGAGTATACGGGGTTACCTAATATATCTGTTCCTCTTTATAATATTGAAGAAGATGATTTGAAAATTCCATTAAGCTTAACTTATCATGCAGGAGGTATAAAAGTTAATCAAGATGCAAGCTGGGTTGGCTTAGGATGGGATTTATCTTTAGGATGTGTTATGCAGTATATAAATGATCAAGATGACTTTCTTAATAAGAGAAAACTTCCTGATTATTTAAACACATCAATGTCAAATACATACGGGTATGCATCATTTCCTATGTTAGATCAAGATTTTGGAGACATATGTTCAAACTCATCTTTTAGTTGTGATGATCCACTTCCAATAGTAGAACCCAAAGCTCAGTATAACTACTGGATTTCAACATCTGCCTATTTTTCTTTTGGAGGAGTAAAAAATAAATATGATAATGAGTTCTATAATGAAGAATATATTGATTCTGAACCTGATATATTTAAAATTAAGTTATTAGATGCAACATTGAATGTTATTATTGATTTTAAAACTGGAAGTTTTGTTGTTCTTAACAAGAAAGGATATAAAATCAATAAAACCGGAGATACATGGAATGTGGTGAATCCTAATGGTGAACAGTTCTTTTTTTCAGATAATTCATATACAATATCTGCAATTTATCCTTCAATCGGAGGGGGGTATGCTGCAAAGCAGACTATGAGAATATGGATGTTAAATAAGATTGTAACTAAACATGGGAAAGAAATTATTATTAATTATATAAAGAGTAGTGATCAGTTGTCTACAACTTCGATTAGCCAAACTCATGATATTTTATTAAATAGCCAAATTTATCCAGGTAATAATACTAATTCGAGTTGTAATTTAAGTAGTGGCACTAGCCCTGTTGATCGTCTTATTGAGACAAATACTACAAATAAAGAGTATCAATTCTATTTAAAATCAATAAAGTTTCCTAAAGGATACTTGTCTTTTTCGATCTCTGGACGAGAAGATCTTTCTATAACCCAGAAACTTGATGGAATAAAACTTTTTAATAATCTAGATCAGGAAATCAGTATTATAGAATTTAATTATGATTACTTTTTGGAAAAAAATGGAAAATCAAAGCGTTTAAAACTGCTGTCTGTTAGAAAGAATGACGAAACGTATAAATTCTTATATAATAGTACGCTTTTGCCAACTAGAAATTCTTTTGAGCAAGATTATTGGGGATATTATAATGGCGTCACTTCAAATAAGTCATTAATTCCTAATCCTAAAAGGTTTGGTTATGGCGTTGATAATAGTGAAAATCATTCTGCAAATCTTCCATATACAAAAGCGGGGGTTTTAGAAGAGATAACATATCCTACAGGTGGAAAAATTCATTTTGACTACGAACTTAATACTTTTAACAATTATTGGGTACCTGATATAGATTCACTAAACAATAAAATTTCAAAAGGATTGGGGCTGCGTATAAAATCAATGGTTTACAAAGATTATTCGAATAATGAAATAAAGAGAACCTCTTATAAATATGATGAAGGAAAAGCTATCTTATATGTTTCTATGATGGAAAAATTTATTAGAAATTTTTACGAGCCAGTGTCTAGTGGATATAGAAATTATTGCACATCCTTTTTAAATGCTTCTTCAAATGGTTTTTATACGGCCAACCCGCTGGCATCAATAACTGGTGTTGGATACGGTAAAGTAACTAAGTACTACTCAAACAGCAATGATATAGGATTAACAGAAACATTTTACAATAATAATCCAGACAATTTACCTAGCCAAACTTCTACAGGAACTAACATAGTCTCTTTCTCTTCTCTTCCGGCATTTAAGAAGCTGGAATACCCAGAAAATGGTACTATGAGATTAGTCCGTAATTATAATAAAAACGGTGTGATGTTGAATGAAATATCTTATGAATATACTAATTCTCAGTCGTCAATCTATTATGGCGCAAAAATGTCGGGTTATGCAACATCTTTTGTGTATGTCTGGATTTTTTATGATGGATTTGAAATTTATTATTTGCCTAAATATATTGTCGGTTATTATCCGATAGTTGACATAGAAAGCCTTCTAACGAGGAAAATAGAAAAAGAGTTTATAGGGAAAGATAGTATTACAAAGAACGAATTATATTATTATAATAAAAATAATTTTATCTGTTCAACAGTTCAAAATAATAGTTTAGGTAAATCCTTGTATCAACATTATTACTATACGCAAGATTATTCTGATGCCATTTATAAATTGATGGAAAGTAATAATATGTTATCAAATGTAATAGAAAAATTGTCATATACATGTAATGGTGTGAACAAAGAAAGAGAAATAACTAATTATACAAATGATGCATCAATTACCAATGGCTTAATTCTACCTGCATCAGTACAAACTTCTTTTTTAGACAAGAATGATCTGCGCAACAATATTATCTATAATATATATGATGTGAAAGGAAATATTTTACAATATACACGTTTGGATGGAACTATAGTATCCTATTTATGGAGCTATAACTATCAGTATCCTGTAGCTGAAATTATTAATGCAAGTTATGATGAAGTGAAAAATAATTTAGGAATAGATACTGATGTTTTATCTCAAGCATCAGATCCTTTACCCTATACAAATATTATAAATGCTTTACGCTCTAAAACAGCATTATCAAAGGCTCAAATATCAACCTATAAATATAAACCATTACTTGGAATTATTGAAGCAACTAATCCATTTGGTTTTACTACTTATTATAATTATGACTCATTTGGTAGGTTGGAAGAAAAGTATATTATCGAAAATTCGGAAAAGAAGGTCCTTGGAAAGTATGATTATCAATATGTAAAGTAAAATCTATAAAAATGAAATTTATATCACTTCTTTTATTAGGATTTATATTCTCAGCAAAGATGTCGTCATTGTCTGCTCAGAATGTATTAAACAAGGAATATAATATGTTCCGTGGTGAAGATGTAATAACCAAGCAACAGGTAAAGTATAAATACCCCGGTAGAGCAGGGGCAAATATTCTTTGGGATTTTAGTAAGCAAGAAGCAGTAAATGAAAAATATAAGTTATCTTATATTCAATCTGAAACAGATTCTGCTGTGACCGGTTGCGAGCACAATACTCTTTATCACTATTCACTAAGGAACGATTCACTCTATTCCTTAGGTTACGAAAACCCTACAACATTGATAAATAATCAGAAGCCGGAACTGCTTCTTACTTTTCCTTTCTCTTACCAGAAAAGAATAGAAGGCTATTTTTATGGCACAGGTAATTATTGTCGCCGTCTTGATCTTACCTCACAAGGGAAAACAGTAACATGGGGAGATGCTTATGGTATGATTATCCTTCCCAATGGAGATACATTGCAGCATGTATTGCGGGTACGCTCCCTGAAAAAGATAGCAGAAAAGATGATACCTTTCGTTCAGAAGGATTCAATTATTCAACCGGTTGTAAATATTGATAGTATTAATTATCATCTAAACAATGACAGCGTGTATATGCAGGTAGAGACTTACAGATGGTACGCCGACGGATATCGCTATCCTGTTTTTGAAACGGTTGAAAGCATAACATTTAAAAATCAGACACCTTTTAAACATTTCAATACGGCTTTCTTTTATTCGCCGGACAAACACAGTTACCTCAATGATGACCCTGACAATATGGCTAAACTGGATGAAATAGAGAAAGATGGTAAAAAAAGTAAGAACTCTTCTGGAGGAAGCAATAGCAATTCTTCTGGGAATAATCCCAATAAAGAATTAATCAATTACAATGTTATCGTAGAGAAAGAAAGTAATCGTATTTCTATTGAATATGATCTTACCCAACAAGCTGATGTAACAATATCCTTGTACGATATGCAAGGGAGGTTATTAGTGAATTATCCTAAAACGAATCATCCGGAAGGATTTTATCAGGAAGCTATAGCTTTGGATGGCTTTCAACTTGGTGAGTATTTACTTCGGATTGTTGTGAATGATAAAGTTTATGGAGAAAAAATTATAAAGCGGAAAGACTAATGAAAAAAAGTGAAATATTTTTTTTGGTGCTAATGTCCTGTCTATTCTTTTCGAATAAATTATATTCTCAATCAGGAGATGTGAATATAGGAACTGAATCAGCTAACTTTGAATATACAGATGTTAGGTATAATACTGAAAGTAATTTTTATGAAGTTACAATAACTCGTCCAATGAGACTTTCTATTAATGCCACAATAATTAGTGATGTTTTTAATGGGGCTTATTTAGATTTTTATGATGGTTATAGCGCAGAATATGTTCCTGGAGCAAATTCTAATGAATTTAATGCAACTATTGAAACAGACTTATTGCCAGCCGGAACCTATACGATTGCTTCTAATCAAAATGGTTCTGGAATCTCCTTGCAGATTTCTATAAATGGCAGTATTCGGGATATTTTTAGGGACTCAACTCCTATCGGTAACTTTGATAATGATTTCACATATGCTGATACTCAAAATATAGATAATTATTGGGATGATTATGGGGCATATGGTAATGATATTTATTACCAATTTACATTAAATCGTCAAATGGATATAACCATCTCTCATTGTGGTTCTGATATAGATAATACTTATTTATATTTGTTAAATTCATCAGGGAACTGTATTGCTTCAAGTAATACCTCGGGAGAAGGAGGATGTTCTTCTAATAATGCATATTTAAGAATGACAGATTTGCCTGCAGGGACTTATTATATAGTCTCAGAAGGTTCTAGTAGTGGTAATATAGTGACGACATTGAGCGGTGTTATACTGTATGCCGGATTTGATTCGGGGCAGAATCAGAATTATATATTGGAAATAACCCCTACTGTTGAATCATCAGATGCCAGAAATCTTTCATTAAATCAGTGTATTCAGAAAATTCAGTATTATGATGGACTAGGTCGTCCGTCTCTAACCGTTCAGAGAGGTTTTTCCCGTAATAATAATGATTTGGTAACACTGCAGGAATATGATGATTTTGGAAGAGAGAGTAATACCTGGCTTCCTACTCCATATTCTGCAAATGGAAGTTATACAGATCCTGAAATAATTAAATCTGAAGCTATAACGGCAACTGTTTATAATGATAGTTCTCCATATTCATCTCCAGTTTACGAAGCTTCGCCGCTAAACAGAGTCTTACAGCAATATGGTCCCGGAGTGAACTGGCGAACTGCAGGTGCATCTGTTAAAAGTGCATTTTACACAAATAACAATAATCTGGATAGCTTGAAATGTGCCTATTATTATGTTACATCAGATAATAAGCTTGTAAAATCTGACGATGATTATGGTAATGGCCAGCTTTATGTAACCCGCACCATGGATGAAAACGGTCATGAAGTTTTTGAATTTAAGGATAAACAGGGGCAAGTAATTCTTACTCGTCAAAAGAATGGTGGAGAATATTATGATACTTACTATGTTTATGATGATTTTGGAAACAAATGTTTTGTTTTGCCTCCTTCTGTAACGTCAGGTTTAAAAGATGGAGTTGGTTTAGATAATGTTTTGCAAAGATTTGGATATATATATCAGTACGATTCCAGAAATCGGTGTATTTATAAGAAATTACCCGGTGCAGATCCTACCTATATAGTTTATGATAAAGCAGATCGTCTGATTTTTAGCCAAGACGGAGAGCAGCGCAAAAAAACACCTCAGGAATGGAGTTTTAATATTTCGGATGTATTTGGATGTACAGTCTTGACCGGTATTTGCAAGAACTCATTAACTTATACTGCCGATCCGTTAAAAGATATAGTTGTAAAAGCTGATACTATAAGCAATGACTATAAAGGATATAATGTAAATATCTCATTGTTGTCTCCAACAGTATTAACAGCAAATTATTACGATGGTTATGGATTTATGTCAAGATATGGTGGTCCGTTAATGAGTGATTCTAATTTTAGTATGGATACTAATACCGGCTATGGTGAACGATACACCGGAGGACACAAAGGATTACTCACAGGTAAAGCCACAGCCCTGCTTGATGGCTCGGGCTATCTGTATAATGTAATGTATTATGATTACATGGGGCGTGTAATTCAAACCAAAGCTACCAATCATTTAACCGGTGGATATGATAAAGACTATTTCCTTTATACATTTACAGGGAAAATAAAGAAGCATCAGCATGTGCAGAGTGCACAAGGCAAAGCAACCATTACTGAAGTGTATGAGAACTTTTATGATAATGCAGAGCGCCTGACAAAAACCACTCACTCTCTCAATGGTTCAGCTCCGGTTACTCTAGCTGAGAATACTTATGATAATATTGGAAGGTTAAGTTCAAAGAGCCAGCATGTGGCAGCAGGAGCAACTAATTCGGCAGAAACAACCAGCTACACATATAATATAAGAGGCTGGCTGAAAAGCATTAATACTGCAAATAATCGCTTTAGCGAAACCTTGTATTATGATGAATCATCCAATAGTAGTCATAGTATTCCATATTACAATGGAAATATAGGTGCTATGAGTTGGAAACTGTATAATGATGTTGAAAGAGAATACAGCTTTAGTTATGACGATGTAAACCGCTTAACTGATGCAGGATATGTAGATAATCAGAAATACTCTGTTTCATATAGTTATGACAATATGGGAAACATAAAAAGCCTTCAAAGACATGGTCTTTTAGATAAATCTTCTTTAAGTTTTGGCCGGATTGATAGACTTACTTTAACTTACGATGGAAATCAATTGACAAATATTTCAGATGAAATAAATCCAGGACCCTTATATAATGGTGCATTCAATTTCGTAGATAGCATTAGTAATGTGACTGAGTATAAATATGATGTTAATGGAAACTTAACAGGAGATTTGAATAAAAAGATTTCTAAAATTCAATATAATATATTAAATTTGCCAAGTGCAATTCAGTTCTGTTATGGTAATACTATTGATTATCTATATGATGCTGGTGGCGTAAAACGAAAGACAAAATATGTAACAACAACAGAAAATCTGTATGTTGAACTTGGAAATACTCTTCCCATACCAGCTAATAAAGTAAAATTTGCCACTCAGACAGACTATTGCGGTAATGTGATCTATGAAAATGGGACTCTCAGCAAGATACTTGTGGATGGTGGGTATATAACAATGAGTGGCACAACACCTACTTATCATTACTATATACAGGATCATCAGGGAAATAACCGTGTGGTATTCAATCAAAATGGTACTATTGAACAGGCTAATCATTACTATCCCTTCGGGATGACTTTCGGTGAAGGCATTGATAATTCTGATAACAGGTATAAGTACAATGGTAAGGAACTAGATAGGATGCATGGGTTGGACTTGTATGATTATGGTGCAAGGCATTATGATGCTGCAATTGGTAGATGGGGTGTGATGGATCCTTTGGCTGAAAAATATTATAATATAAGCCCATATGCCTATTGTGTGAATAATACGATAAAATTTATTGATCCTGATGGGAAGCAGGTATTCATTCCTCCTGTTCTTCCAGCTCCTGCACCTGTTATTCCCCCGAGTAATATGCAATCTGTTGGTCAGTCTATAGGTCTGTTATTAACAGGAGCTGTTAATTATGTAATACAGTCATTAGATAACTTAAAAACATTTGCAATTGCAAATGTTTATGTAGCATATAACAAAAATAATGGTCAGCGGGAAGGATGGAAAGAGCAACAAAAACGAGATAGAGATAATAAGAATGGGGTAGATAATAATCAAGCAAAAGTAGCTAAAAGTATTAAAAATAATGTAACAGGGAATATGCCAAATGGAGATCCGGGTGTCAAAAGGAACCCCAAAGGTCCAGGGGCTATATTGATAGCCGTAGGATTAGGCTCTGAACTTGTTAAAGAGCATTCTGAAACCACAAAACCAGATGTTGAAAGTAATAATAATAAGGAGAAAGTTGATGATAAAAAAACAAAGTCAGAGACTTCTCGTAATAGTGAGTTTGTTAATATGCTTATAGAAAAAGAATATAAACCACAGTAGTGTTATAAATTTATGAAAAAGTTATTAAAAATAGTGTACATATTAGGCTTTATTAAATTATTATCTTCTTTTTTCTTTGATAAATATGTCCCGTCATGCCTTAAAACAGGAACTTTATCTGCGATCCTTTTGGCTTTGATAATTGTTTTAGAAATAATTAATCATGTGAGAAAATGAAAAGAAAACTTTTGTATAGACTATTTCGCTATTCAAACATAATTATATATAGCATATTTTGGACATATTTTTTAGTGTTATTAATTTTACACTTGTTAAATATTGAACTAAATATTTTCTTATTGTCGCTTTTTTTTGTTTTACTAGGATTATGGTTAGGTTCTAGCTTATCTGTTTGGATTAGAGATAGAATGAAAGATATGGATGGAAAAATGAAGAAATAAATAATTTAAAAAGTATTTATTAATTTGCCAATGCGGATCTGATTACTTTGCAGGAATATGACGATTTCGGAAGAGAAACTAATCTTTGGCTTTCCACCCCATATCCGGGCAATGGCAGCTATGTTGATCCGGGAGCAATAAAAGATGCTTCGAAGGGTACTTATAATGATAATTCTCCTTATTCATTTCCCGTTTATGAGAAATCTCCTCTAAACAGAGTGCTTGAAAAATATGGTCCCGGAGATGGCTGGCGAAACGGACGGTCTGTAAAAAGTGCATTTTGTACAAATAACAACTCGGATTCCCTTCGGTGTGCCTATTACTATGTTGCTGAAGACAACAAACTTGTTAAATCAAAAGCCTATGATGATTGTCAGCTCTATGTCAGCTGCACGGAGGATGAAGACGGGCATAGGGTTTTTGAATTCAAGGACAAGACCGGACAGGTAGTACTGCCCCGTAAGCTAAATGGTGATCATAACCATGATACATACTATGTTTATGATGATTTTGGGAACAAACGTTTTGTACTTCCTCCTTCCGCTGCCGACAGTTTGACAGACAATACCTATGCTGAAACAGAAGGTATTCTGCTGAAGTTTGCATACATTTACCGTTACGATTACCGAAACCGGTGTATTTATAAGAAGCTGCCGGGTGCTGTCCTATCTATATGATTTATGATAAAGCAGATCGTCTCATTTTTAGTCAGGATGGAGAACAACGTACACGTGGAGAATGGAGCTTTAATATACCGGATGTATTCGGATGTACTGTATTGACCGGTATTTGTAAGAACTCATTAGTATATACTGCTGACCCATTGAAAGGTATTTTTGTAAAAGCCGATTGGGCAAAGACCGCAACAGCATATAAAGGATATAATATTTTACCTGATACTCTTACATTGTCTTCCCCAAAAATACTGGATGTTAATTACTACGATAGTTATGAATTTATGGGCCTTGATGGGGTTCCATTTATTACTGACTCTAACTTCAAACCGGAATCTGTCACAGGTTATGGTGAACAATATACTCAAGGATATAGCGGACTATTGACAGGGAAGATTACAGCTTTGCTTGATGGCTCTGGCTATCTCTATAATGTGATGTATTACGACTATAGGGGGCGTGTGATACAAACCAAATCAACCAATCATTTAACCGGTGGATATGATAAAGACTATTTCCTTTATACATTTACAGGGAAAATAAAGAAGCATCAGCATGTGCAGAGTGCACAAGGCAAAGCAACCATTACTGAAGTGTATGAGAACTTTTATGATAATGCAGAGCGCCTGACAAAAACCACTCACTCTCTCAATGGTTCAGCTCCGGTTACTCTAGCTGAGAATACTTATGATGATATTGGAAGGTTGAGTTCAAAGAGCCAGCATGTGGCAGCAGGGGCAACTAATTCGGCAGAAACAACCAGCTACACATATAATATAAGAAGCTGGCTGAAAAGCATTAATACTGCAAATAATCGCTTTAGCGAAACTTTGTATTATGATGAATCAAATAATGGTAGTCTTAAATATTATAATGGGAATATAAGTGCAATGAATTGGAAGGTGCAGAATGAGAATTATCAGCGGAGTTACAGCTTTGATTATGACGATTTGAGTCGTATCACAAAAGCCTATTATCAAGATGATGAGAGTAATTCTCAGAGGAATTATTCCACTCTTTATGCGTACGATAATATGGGTAATATAAAGAATCTGATAAGAAATGGTCTTGCAAATAATGATCCTTATAAATGGGAAGTAATAGACAGTCTGACGCTGAATTACGACGGGAATCAGTTGAGTGGTGTAACAGATGCATCAAAATATGAACCCTCATACTCCGGTGCCTTTAACTTTGTAAAGGCCAGTGTTTGCACTCCTGAATATACTTATGATGCCAATGGTAATTTAACAAGAGATTCTCACAAGAAAATAGCAAAAATTCAATACAATATATTAAATTTGCCAAGTGCGTTACAATTTACCGAAGGGCATACCACGGATTATCTTTATGATGCTGCCGGAGTAAAACGAAAAGTAAAGCAAGTAACAACTACCGGGAATCTATTGGTACCAATGGGAAGTATGCTTCCTGTTCCAGCTGATAAAGTAGCGGTAACAACCCAAACGGATTATTGTGGTAATGTGATCTATGAAAACGGAGTTCTCAGCAGAATACTAGTGGATGGTGGCTATATAACAATGAACGGTACAACCCCTACTTATCATTACTATATTCAGGATCATCAGGGGAATAACCGTGTAGTATTCAATCAGAACGGGACAATTGAACAAACCAATCATTACTATCCTTTCGGAATGACTTTTGGTGAAGGTATTGATAATTCTGATAACAGGTATAAGTATAATGGTAAGGAACTAGATCGTATGCATGGATTAGATTTGTATGATTATGGGGCACGGCATTATGATGCTGCTATTGGCAGATGGGGAGTGATGGATCCGCTGGCGGAGAAGCATCCAGAAATATCACCTTACGTTTACTGTGCTAGTAATCCTCTAAAATATATAGACCCTGATGGAAAAGACTGGTTACTTTCTCAAGGGAATAAAGTATATTGGTATGGGGGGAAAATTGGTGATAAGAATAATCTAATGTACACATTTAAAGCTACTTCTGGTTATAAAGGACCAGATGTTAATGGTAGGCAGTGGAATCTTCAGAAAGCAAAATATCAGAATGTTAGAAATGGAGGCCCTACTGCGGAAGGTAGATATCATATTAATTTAAAGCCTAGTCCAAATAGAATTGCACAAGTTGATACAAAAACTGGAGAATTGAAGAAGAATCCAGAAGGAGGCATTGAAAAAATACCTAAACGTGTTGATATTCCTAATAAACCTGGCCGCCATTGGGAATACTCTGAGTGGGGCAACAATAGAGCTGCATTAATACCTGATAATATCACGGGGGCAACAAATGCAGAACGAGATAATACTTCATATTATTTTCATGATTCGACAAAAGGATATACCCATGGCTGCACTGAAGTCGAATCTGAATTGTTTGATAAACTAAATGAATATATAAATGCAGGCAATGTAAAAATAGATGTCATTGTCAAATATCCAAGTTCTAATCATGTAACAAACGGTGGAACTAAAGAAAATTAGAACAACTAAAGCTGAGTATTATGAATAAATTTTTGATCGTATTTTTATTATTAATTGTTCCTTTATTCTCTATTGCACAGAATAGCGAAGATAGCTTAAGGATATTAGATCTTAAGAAGGTGTATAAAACATCTGATACTATTTCGTTCTTTTTTAAAAATGAAAGTAAGAGACAAATTTCAGTTAAAATTTCTTTAGAAAAGAGATTGAAAAATAAATGGGTACCATGTCTTTTAGATATTTTTCAACAAGAAGGGAGCTTTAAGGTAACTACAGTTTTAGATTTTAATGGTTTAGAAAATAGGAGAGAGGATTGGCCTGTTCGGAAGTTTATGCGTAAAAACGAATTTAGATTTGTCTTTTATATTGTTGACAATTCAGCCAAATGCAAAGCAATCAAATACTCTAATATCATTTCTGTATATCCGTAGTATTTATTTATGTTCATTATGTTAATGATATTTTGTCAGCAGTATCTATGTTTTTTCTTTATTCATTTATAGAACAACATATATTTATATATTGAGTATATTATCAAAAAGCTTAAAATATGAAATATTGATTTTATCAATAGTAGGAGTTGGTTTTATAGTTCCTAGAATTATAACTGCTGATAAACTGAATGAAGAATCAATGTTGAATAGAGAATACTGTTACCATGAAAAGTTCGACATGTAAAACTTCAGTGGTAAATTAGTTTTAAACTATAAAAATAAAAGTAGCTGTAATAACCCAGAATGGATTATTTTAACAACGTGATCATAAGAACAGGTCTTCTAGTCAAGTTCTTGTATTAATTTTGTTTCAGATAAAAACAGATTAGACGATGATTGACTTCGGAAATGGAGTTTTAGGCTCCTTTTTATTCTATTCCTTTGAGCTAAATATTATGATGCAGTTTAGCAAGTTCCTCATTTCTCAAGATCCTTTTACGGCCAGATAGAATGTAGATAAGTCCTGCAATTGGTGTTAACAGAATTACTCCTACTATCCACATAAGTTTTTCATTTCTACTAATACTTCTGGCATTTAAGATTTCTATAAATGATAATACTACAAAAATTATACAAACTAAGCTGCCAAATCCTGTTATAGCATCTGTTCCTGTCCATTGATTTTGTTTAGAAAATATAGCTGTGATTGCTGCAATAAGATATAGAATAAAGCTTACTGTAATTGTAATTCCTTTGTTTTTCATGTTCTTATAGATTTAGAGATTAAAAAATTATGTATTATATAGATTAAATATTCGATGTTTTTGATTTTATATTCTCATTATTATAGACTTAGCAAATGTATATTTTTTATTTATTCTTCTATCGATTTAAATAATTTTCTTTATTTTTTTGAGTTATATTTAACAAAAAGATATAGTCGTGTCTCTAATAACTGGAAATGTAACATCTTGTCCTTAATGATTGATTTTGGAAATTGTCTATTAGGCTTCTTTTTATTGATTCTTGGTATTGTGATTGTAATATATATTATCAGAACAAAAAAGGAGACGGGAGAAGATACTTATGGTGTAGTGCAATAGGTTTGGGATTTACTGCAGTCACATCTATTCTACTAGGGTTAGATCTGCTTATAACAGAGGTTTTAAAGCTTGTGTAGAAAAGCAGCGTTTAAGAATCAATGTTAAATAGCGAATATTGTTATAATGAAAAGTTCTACATGTAAGATTCTGCTATATTAAATCATTTTGGATTAAAGATTGATTTAAAGGACGTCAAGCGTTGAAACTAATGGCATAAAGTAAAATTCCCTATATAAATCTTATAAAATGAAAGATTTGCAGACAATATCGATACTTCTATATAGATAAGTTAGAGCAAATTACTTCACAAATATGGCGATAGTTGCAAATTAAACTATACCTTTGTCCTCTGAAATTACAAAAAAACATAGTATGACTTATCATCATTTATCTGTTTTGGTTCATCGCCAGGCCGAAAAATATGGCGACCGTGTGGCCCTGAAATACCGGGATTATGATAA
This sequence comes from uncultured Bacteroides sp., assembly GCF_963675905.1. Taxonomy (NCBI): domain Bacteria; kingdom Pseudomonadati; phylum Bacteroidota; class Bacteroidia; order Bacteroidales; family Bacteroidaceae; genus Bacteroides; species uncultured Bacteroides sp. The sequence goes on from NZ_OY780936.1 coordinate 3,296,959, forward strand.
GGGACAATGGATTCCTGTTACATGGAATCAGTTCTCTGAAACGGTTCAAGTTGCAGCTAATGCAATGGTTGAGATGGGGATAGCCGAACAGGAAAATATCGGTGTGTTCTCTCAGAATAAATCGGAATGCTTATATACAGATTTTGCAGCTTTTGCCAATCGTGCTGTTACTATTCCGTTATATGCAACCAGCTCTCCTTCACAGGCACAGTATATTGTGAATGATGCTGGAATTCGTTTCTTGTTTGTTGGTGAACAATTTCAATATGACGCAGCATTCACCGTTCTTCCTTTATGCGCTTCTTTGGAACGTCTTGTTATCTTCGACCGTGCGGTTGTGAAGGATAAACAGGATACTACTTCCATCTACTTTGATGAATTTCTGAAGTTAGGAGAAGCCAAACAGCATGCTGCTGTTGTTGAAGAACGTTCTTCAAAAGCTAGTTTCGATGATTTGGCAAATATTCTTTATACATCCGGAACAACGGGGGAGCCTAAGGGTGTGATGATTCATCATTCCTGCTATAAAGAGCAGATGAAAAATCATGATATTCGTCTGGTTACTATGACCGATCAGGATGTTTCTATGAACTTTTTACCTCTTACTCATATTTTTGAAAAAACATGGGCGTATTATTGTATTCATAAGGGAGTTTTGACTTGCATAAACTTGCGTCCGAATGATATACAGATGACGATTAAGGAAATTCGTCCAACGTTGATGTGTAATGTTCCTCGTTTTTGGGAAAAAGTGTATGATGGTGTACAAGAAGTTATCAATCAGGCTACAGGATTGAAAAAATCTTTGATGCTGGATGCTATTAAGGTTGGTAAAGTGCATAATGTTGATTATTTACGAGTAGGAAAAACTCCTCCGTTAATGAATCAGCTGAAATATAAGTTTTATGATAAAACAGTATTCTCTGTTCTGAGAAAAACTATTGGAATTGAAAATGGTAATTTCTTCCCAACTGCGGGTGCTGCTATTTCGGATGAAATCAACGAATTTCTTCATTCGGTAGGCATAAATATCGTGGTAGGTTATGGATTGACTGAATCTACTGCAACAGTGTCTTGTTTAACTATGACCAATTACACAATTGGTTCCGTAGGGAGAATAATGCCTGACCTGGAGGTTCAGATTGGAGAAAATAACGAGATTCTTCTTCGTGGCAAGTCTATCTCTAAAGGGTATTATAAGAAAGCTGAAGCAAATAAAGCTGCCTTTACGGAAGATGGCTGGTTCCGCACTGGTGATGCCGGATATATTAAAGATGGTGAGCTATACTTAACAGAGCGTATCAAAGACTTGTTTAAGACATCTAACGGTAAGTATATTGCTCCACAGGCATTGGAAACCAAACTGGTTGTGGATCGGTTTATCGAACAAGTTGCTATTATTGCCAATCAGCGTAAATATGTGTCGGCTCTTATTGTTCCCAACTATGAACATGTAATAGCTTATGCTAAAGAAAAGGGGATTGAATATTCTTCATTGCAGGAGTTATTGCAGAATCCTAAGATTATTGAACTGTTCAAGTCTCGTATTGATACACTGCAACAACAGTTTGCCCATTATGAACAGGTGAAGTATTTTTCATTGCTGCCTGAGCCGTTCAGCATGGAAAAAGGGGAGCTGACAAATACCTTGAAAATGAAAAGGAATATAATTGAGAATAACTATAAAGAAGTTATTGACAAGATGTATGAGGCGTAAAGTCTAATCAATATACTGTTAAGGGATGCAATTTATGCATCCCTTTTTTATTTAATGTGTTTTGAAACATGTGTCTTAACCTTGCTTATATTCTCTATAATCTATTTCTTTGTACCGCAGCATAGTTCAGTATGGATAAAAGGCTGTAACTAGTTAATATAGAATGAAAAAGGATTTTGGACAACATACAACTAAGGTTAAGCAACTGGCTGACTTGATAAGTAAGTCTATCTCAATGGGCACCTATAAAAAAGGCGATCCGCTTCCTTCTATTAACCAACTTAGTGCTGAATATAAAGTATCAAGAGATACAGTCTTTAAAGCCTTTAAAGATTTACAGGAACGTGGGGCTATTGATTCTACTCCCGGTAAAGGCTACTATGTAACGAATAAGATCGTTAATGTTCTTTTATTGCTGGATCAGTATTCGCCTTTCAAAGATGTGCTTTACAATAGTTTCATCAAACGCTTACCTGCCGGTTATAAGGTTGATTTGCTTTTCCATCAGTACAATGAACGTTTGTTTAAGACCTTGATCAGAGAATCTGCGGGACGTTACAATAAATACATTGTGATGAACTTTAGTAATGATAAATTCTCTGATGTTTTGTGCAAGATTGATCCTAATAAGTTGCTTCTTCTCGATTTTGGTAAGTTTGACAAGTCTTCCTATTCTTATGTTTGTCAGGATTTTGATGATGGGTTATATAATAGCCTGAAATCGGTACTTCCTATTCTTGGTAAATATAAGAAACTGGTACTGGTATTTCCAAAAGATTTAATGCATCCTCAAAGTAGCAAGGACTATTTCAGGAAGTTCTGTGATGATAATGGTTTCTTGTGTGAAATTGCCGATTCTCTTGATGAATGCAAACTTCAGCATGGGGTGGCTTATCTGGTAATTAAACTTCAGGATGTTGTTGATATTATAAAGCAGAGTAGGGCACTAAACCTTAAATGTGGCAGTGATATTGGTGTTTTGGCTTACAACGATATCCCTTCTTATGAGGTTATTGATAACGGAATTACTGCTTTGACTATAAATTGGGAAAAGATGGGGGCTAAAGTTGCCGACTTTGTTCTGAATAATACTAAAATATATGAGTATTTGCCTACGGAAGTAATTCTTCGTAGCTCTTTATAAGCTCTTTTTTTATATGTATTTATCAGCACTGTTCAGCATGGGGTTTAAGATTTAATTAATATGATATTTAACGCTTTACACTAATGTAATTATGAAAAACTATCCAAAAATCGGGATTCGTCCTACTATCGATGCACGTCAGGATGGCGTACGTGAAAGTCTTGAAGAAAAGACTATGAACCTGGCAAAAGCTGTGGCTAATTTGATTTCTTCAAATTTAAAGAATGGCGACGGTTCTCCGGTAGAATGTGTAATTGCTGACAGTACTATTGGCCGCGTGGCCGAAACTGCTGCTTGTGCCCAGAAATTTGAACGTGAAGGGGTAGGAGCAACTATTACCGTAACTTCTTGCTGGTGTTACGGAGCCGAAACAATGGATATGAATCCTCATTATCCAAAGGCTGTTTGGGGATTTAATGGAACAGAACGTCCGGGAGCTGTTTATCTGGCTGCTGTTCTTGCTGCTCATGCACAAAAAGGACTTCCTGCCTTTGGTATTTATGGCCGTGATGTTCAGGATTTGGATGACAATACTATTCCGGAGGATGTAGCTGAAAAACTTCTTCGCTTTGCACGTGCTGCTCAGGCAGTAGCTACCATGAGAGGAAAATCTTATCTTTCTGTAGGTAGTGTTTCCATGGGTATTGCCGGATCTATCGTTGATGCTAATTTCTTTCAGGAATATTTAGGTATGCGTAATGAATCGGTAGATATGAGTGAAATTATCCGTCGGGTAAATGAAGGCATCTATGATAAGGAAGAGTTTGCAAAAGCGATGAAATGGACAGAAAAATATTGTAAACAGAATGAAGGTACTGACTTTAATGTTCCTGCTAAGATAAAAACACGCGAAGCTAAGGATGCTGACTGGGAATTTGTTGTGAAAATGACTATCATCCTACGTGATTTGATGCATGGTAATCCTAAACTAAGAGAGCTGGGTTTCAAAGAAGAAGCATTGGGACATAATGCTATTGCTGGTGGTTTCCAGGGACAGCGTCAGTGGACAGATTTTATGCCGAATGGTGATTTCTCTGAAGCTTTGCTTAATACTTCTTTCGATTGGAACGGCATACGTGAAGCTTTTGTTCTTGCAACAGAAAATGATGCATGCAATGGTGTTGCCATGCTATTTGGACATCTACTTACTCAAACTGCTCAGATATTCTCTGATGTACGTACTTTCTGGAGCCCGGAGGCTGTAGAAAGAGTGACTGGAAAGAAGCTTACCGGATTGGCAGCTAATGGTATTATCCATTTGATAAATTCTGGTGCAACAACTTTGGATGGAACCGGACAGCAAACAAAAGATGGGCAACCTGCCATGAAACCGGCTTGGGAAATAACTGAAAAAGAAGTAGAAGATTGTTTGGCTGCTACTACATGGTATCCTGCCAACCGTGATTATTTCCGTGGAGGTGGCTACTCTTCAAATTTCTTATCTAAAGGAGGCATGCCTGTAACCATGATGCGTCTTAACCTGGTAAAAGGTCTGGGACCGGTGCTTCAGATTGCTGAAGGATGGACTGTTGAAATTGATTCGGATATTCACGAAGCGCTTAATCTTCGTACTGATAAAACATGGCCTACTACTTGGTTTGTTCCTAGATTGTGTGATAAACCTGCTTTCAAGGATGTATATTCTGTAATGAATAACTGGGGAGCAAATCATGGTGCAATTAGTTATGGACACATTGGTAAGGATTTAATTACTTTGGCTTCAATTCTTCGTATTCCTGTATGTATGCATAATGTAAATGAGGATGAATTATTCCGTCCTGCTGCATGGAATGCTTTTGGTATGGATAAAGAAGGAGCCGACTACAGAGCTTGTGCTAATTACGGACCTATTTATAAATAGTCAGTTTTAAGCTATAACTGAATAGCTTTATAATATATAAAATAGCTTTTATGGGGTTGTTCTAAGACAGAACAGCCCCATTTTTTCTTCTTTTCTTTGCATCTCAATCCGATAACGCCTTTGGATAACCAATTTTAAAGACTTATCTTTTCTTTTTTACACGACCTTTTTTCTTGTCTAAAAAGTTGTTATTATGCACTATTTTGGTTTATCTCTTTTATAGCTAATAAAATAATCCTTATCTTTGCAGCCTCAAAAAATAATAAAAAATCAGAGATGATAACAATCGAACAACTTAAAGACGTGAAAGAGCGCACTGATGCGCTGAGGAGGTACCTTTGACATCGACAATAAATTAGTTCAGGTCGAAGAAGAACAACTGAGAACTCAGGCTCCCGGATTTTGGGATGATGCAAAAGCAGCCGAGGCTCAAATGAAAAAAGTAAAAGGAATCCAGGGATGGATTGAGGGATACAATGAAATGAAAACTCTGGCTGACGAGTTGGAACTGGCTTTTGACTTTTACAAAGACGAACTGGTTACTGAAGCAGAAGTTGATGAAAACTATGCCAAAGCTGTGGAAATGCTTGAAAATCTGGAGCTGAAAAATATGCTTCGTGAAGAAGCTGATCAACTGGGATGCGTTTTAAAGATAAACTCGGGTGCCGGTGGTACAGAAAGTCAGGACTGGGCTTCTATGCTGATGCGTATGTATATGCGGTGGGCAGAGGCAAATAACTACAAACTGACAATCAATAACATTCTTGATGGAGATGAAGCCGGAATAAAAACGGTTACCATGCAGGTGGAAGGTGATTATGCTTATGGATATCTGAAGGGAGAAAATGGTGTTCACCGCCTGGTTCGTGTATCGCCTTTCAATGCTCAGGGAAAACGAATGACTTCATTTGCTTCGGTCTTTGTAACGCCTTTAGTTGATGATTCCATAGAAATAGAAATTAATCCGGCTGATTATACCTGGGATACATTCCGTTCGGGCGGTGCCGGTGGACAGAATGTAAATAAGGTTGAAACAGGTGTTCGTATCCGCTATAACTACAAAGATCCGGATACAGGTGAAACTCGTGAAATTCTGATTGAAAATACGGAGAGTCGTTCTCAGCTAGATAACCGTGAGAATGCAATGAGATTGCTTCGTTCACAGTTGTATGACATTGCTCTTCAGAAGAAGATGGCTTTGCAAGCTAAAGTTGAAGCTGGAAAGAAGAAGATAGAATGGGGATCACAGATTCGTAGTTATGTATTTGATGATCGCCGGGTGAAGGATCACCGCACAAACTTCCAGACTTCGGATGTAGGAGGAGTGATGGATGGCAAAATAGATGGCTTTATCAAAGCATATCTGATGGAATTTGCCGGTGAATCGGAAGAATAATTTTTTTATTTAGAAATGGCGATGTACTCTTGTAAATATTTGTTTTCTGATAGAAATTATTTTTTAAATAAATATTGCTTGCAATATGATATTTTATTTTTAATTTTGGAGGAAACACGCAAGAGAACATGTTAAACCTAATAATTTAAATGCCATGGGAAAGAATAAAAAGGCTATAAACGCTAAAAAGGAAGAGCTTCAGGCTAAAAGAGTATTTCAGATTGTAGTTGTTGCACTAATTATTTTGTGTTTACTCCTGTTGCTTAGTTCTTCTTTATTTGCATAAAATTCAAGCGGAAGAGGAGAACCTTTTCCGCTTCTTTATTTTCTTCCCAAGGCAGCAATAAGTATTATATTACAATTAATTAGTTATGAAAAAACTAACATTGCTCCCTCTTTTGGGTTTATTATCGGTCTCAGTTTTTGCGTTTGCAGGAGAACCGGGTTCAGTTTCAGAGAACAAGATTGCAGCTCCTGTGTTCAATTTATCTCAAAGTGATTTAAAAGTTTCTTTCGGTGGACGTATTCAGATGGATGGTGCTGCTTACTATGGAGGAGATTATCAGCCACTGGCTAACGGGGTAGGCTTTCGTCGTGTAAGACTTAACACAAATGCTTCTTTCGGGAAAAATCTTTCCGGTAAAGTGGAAATGGATCTTGCCGGAGGAGCTTTTACTTTGAAGGATTGTTTTATTAAGTACGATTTCCTGAATGGATTGAATTTCCGTTTGGGTAACTTCCAGGAAGGTTTTTCTATGCTTACAATGACTTCCTCAGGAGATTTCCTTTTCATCGAACATCCGAATGCCGTTTCAGCCTTTTCACCGGAATATCATATTGGTTTGCAAGGAGCTTATCAAAAAGGACAATTCCTTGGACAAGCAGGCGTTCACTTCCAGAAGATAAATGGAAGTACTGAAAAAGAAAATGTTGATGCGAACCTTAGAGCCGGACAGGATGAAGGTGTATCTTATACATTCCGTACTATCTGGATGCCTCTTTCTAAGACAAAAGATAAGGGATTCCATTTAGGAGTTGCTGCTTCTTATCGTACTCCTAAGAATGATCTGGGTTCAGGAAAGGTAAATACAGTTAGATATAGCACGGCTTCTCTTTCTGGTATTGACAAGATTAAGTTTATGGATACTAAAGATATTACTTCTGTAAAACATGACTGGTTGCTTGGCGGTGAACTTGCGGCTTTTTCTCACGGAACTCGTTTCCAAAGTGAATATATCCTGAACCAGACTCACAGAATGGGTGACTTAGCTACAGAAAAGTTTAATGGATATTATGCAGAAGTTGCTTGTTTGTTATTTGGTGGTCAGCAGTCTTATGTTGCCAGTAAAGGTGCCTTTACTCAACCTCGTTGCGGCAAAGAGTGGGGAGATATAGAATTGGCTGCCCGTTTTGACCGTTTGGATATGAATGGAACAAACGTAAAAGGTGGTGATTCTAAAGGATACACATTGGGTGTTAATTATTATGCAAGCAAGAACCTGAAGTTTCAGCTGAATTACTCTTATGTGGATCATGATAAATATGCAAATGCAGGTGGAACTGTTGCAGTAGGTTATAAGAGTGTTAGTCAAGTGACAAAGGTTCCTTCTGAAGTAATTGAAAGTTTTGGTAAGGTGGGTAATGATTATAGCATTGTTACGCTCCGTGCTCAATTAAATTTCTAAATTATGGCGCAGGAAATAGAAAGAAAATTCCTGATAAAAGGAGAATTCAAGTCATTGGCTTATTCCCAAAGTCATATTGTACAAGGTTATATAAGCAGTGCGCATGGGCGCACTGTTCGTATAAGAATACGCGATGAAAAGGGATATCTAACAATAAAAGGTGCATCTAATGCTTCTGGTACAAGCAGATATGAATGGGAGAAAGAGATTCCGTTTAATGAGGCTCAGGAACTGATGAAGCTCTGTGAGCCGGGTATTATAGATAAAACCAGATACCTGGTTAAAAGTGGAAAGCACACTTTTGAAGTTGATGAGTTCTATGGCGAGAATGAAGGACTAATTCTGGCGGAAGTAGAACTTGGTTCAGAAGATGAATTATATGAAAAACCTTCGTTTATTGGTGAAGAGGTGACCGGAGATATCCGTTATTACAACTCAAATTTAATGAAACACCCTTTTAGAAGCTGGAAATAATTTTATTTGTCTGAAATATTTCTTTATATTTCCTCTATAAATAAAAGCCATATTTTTATTTAACGCGCTTATAAACCGAGATTTTTATGTAAGTTTGTATATAAATGATTATTCTCTAATCTGTTATACTATTAGTGGTTATCACGGTGCTTTTAAAATATAATAGATAAGTTAGTATTCATATACAAAATAGAAAAACTAAAGATTATGGAGAAGATCTATCAAATATTCCCTCAGGAACTTTTTACGTTTGTTCTGGTAACTCTTTTTTCCCTTCTTATTGGTCTTTCGCAACGTAAGTTGACTTTGAAGAAGGAAGGAGAAGGAATAGATAAAACCTTTTTCGGGACAGACCGTACGTTTACCTTTATAGGGATTCTTGGTTATCTGCTTTATATTCTTGATCCTGTAAATCTGTTCCTTTTTATGGGTGGTGGACTGGCTCTAATTATTCTTTTGGGGCTGAACTATTATGTAAAGATGTCTCAGCACAATATTTATGGAATTACCAGCATTATTACTGGTTTAATCACTTACTGTCTTGCTCCTATTGTAGAAACCCAGCCTTCCTGGTTCTATATTATGGTTGTTGTTACCGTTCTGCTTTTTACAGAAATGAAGAGTACCTTTACAGAGATTGCCCAGCATATGCAGAATGACGAAATGATTACTCTGGCAAAGTTCCTTGCTATCAGTGGTATTATACTTCCAATGCTTCCCAATGAAAATCTTATTCCAGGGATAAACCTTACTCCCTACACAATATGGCTTGCTACTGTTGTTGTTTCCGGCATTTCTTATCTCTCTTATCTGCTCAAAAGATATGTGTTTCGTCAATCCGGTACATTGGTTGCCGGTATTGTTGGAGGACTATATAGCAGCACTGCTACTATTTCAGTCTTGGCCCGCAAATGTAAACATGCAAAGGAAAGAGAAATTCCCGAATATGTGGCAGCTATGCTGATGGCAGTGAGTATGATGTATCTTCGTTTCCTTATACTGATACCGGTATTCAGCGTAGAGATATTTCTTTCTGTTTATCCTTATTTGCTTATTATGTCATTTGTATCGGTAATAATAGCTTGGGTTATTCATAAAAAAACTGATTTTACCGAGCTAACAAAAGATACTGAAGACGATGGTGAAGAAAGTAATAACCCTTTAGAGTTTAAAGTTGCTTTGATTTTTGCACTGTTGTTTGTTGTCTTTACAGTTGTTACCCATTACACATTTAGTTATGCAGGAACAGAAGGGTTGAATATACTTTCTTTTGTATCGGGCTTAAGTGATGTTACCCCATTTGTCTTAACTCTTCTCCAGGGCACAGGAAGCTTAGCTGTAAGTATGGCCGTGGCTTGTACATTGCAAGCTATTGTGAGCAACAATCTTATGAAAATGTGCTATGCTTTATTCTTCTCAGGTAGGAGAAAAGAGATGCTTCCTTATCTCACTATCGGTTTTACTCTTATAATAGTGCTTAATGTGGCACTTCTTATCTTTTTCTATTTACATTAAGTAGGGTATTGCACTCCCTATTTTATTAGATAAAAAAACTCCCGCTACCTATACTGTATGTAATTGATAGCAGGAGTGCTTTTATAAGAATGAATATTGTATACGGATTACACTTTATAACTTAATAAACTCAACTCTGCGATTTTTAGCTTTATTCTCTGGACTGTTATTGTCTGCAATAGGTGCACTTTCTCCTTTTCCATCCGTCTCAATTCTGGAGCCATCAATTTTGAATTCGCTAATGAGGTATTGTTTAACATTAGCAGCTCTTCTTTTTGATAAATCCAGATTAAGTGCATCATCGCCATCATTATCTGTATACCCGATAACCTTAATCCGAACTGTCGGATTCTCATTCAGAACGTTTGCAATCTCACGTACCGATCCGTAAGATTCGGGCTTTACTATATCTTTTCCTGAATCAAAATAAATGCCATAGGAGATAACTTTTCCTTCGGTCAGCAGTTTGCTCCTGGTGTCGGGAGAGGCAGTTGTAACTTTAAGATTCGTGATGTACGGGTGACAATTGCGATCCCATCCGTTAAATACTATCTTGTTAAACTTAGTAGTACTGTGAATGTTGGTTGGAATATCAAGAATCTTTGCCCCCAGATGATAAATCCGTACTCTTCTTTTCTGTACCCAGATAATTACATGGTTTACCTTTTCGGCAATCACCGGATTGGTATTTGATGAACCTCTAAGATCTTCACTTCCTGGCTTGTATCCGGTAGTTTCCCATTCATCCTCTGCTATTATTATTTTTAAGCCATGAATTCCGGGCCAGGCATCATCATTTATCTCCTGTGGTCTTGCAGGATCATCCTCGTAAATATTCAGCATTGTTCCGCGGGAGTAATCTTTATCAGGAACAAAATCGAACTCAAATATAAAGTTTTCGGGGAAAGCAATCTTTTTTGTATAACAGTAAACTGCATCCTTTCCATTCATATGTAGCCAGTTTCCCGGTGCAATATTTAACTTCTTAACCTCTCCGGTACTGTTACCCGTCCATTGTGCAGGAAAGTCGCCTATTGCATCTTGCGAAAAGTCTTCGAAAAAGATAATTTTATCTCCCGGTATAAAATCGTACTGAGAATAGCTTTCCAGCTTGCCTTTTTCCGGAGATTCGACAGAACTTTCTTCTATTTTGCTATTATCATTTGTACCTTTCTTTTTCTTTGTTGTTTTATCTAGCTCCTTATCAATAGCCTGATCGGTTTTCTTATCTACCTTATTCTCTACTTTATCCTTAACTTTCTCACCTATTTTCTTTAGCCAGCCTTGCGCATTTGTATTGGTGAATACAAACAGGAAAAGTACTACAAACAGTATCCTATTATTTTTCATAGCTTTAGATTTTAATATTGAGTATTATTTGTTTAAAAGTAAAAGGCGCCAAGTGCAATGGATAATAACAAGGAAATAACTACAAGGGCGATTATTGAGGTCAGGAAGTAGGAGGTTACTTTTTCTTCGGGTGTTTTCATCATCGGAGCTAGTCCGATGTATAGAATATAAAGACCGTATAAACCGAAAATCCCTGCTATTGTTGACATAGATGGAAAAAGATAAAAAACTCCTGCAACAAACATTGGTGTATATGAATAGACAACTAACTGGAAAGCTTTATCAAAATTTTCTAAAGAGCTGAACTTTGGCGCTAGTTTGTTTATTATAAATGCTGTAAGATAAACTCCGGCAATCATGCTAACATAAGACGTTGCCGCATGACGGATGCCTAAATCAATTGATCCGAAATGTGCTCCAAGCACATTATAACCAACCAGACCGTAACCAATAAATCCACAGATAGCGGGGATAAGAGCCAACAAAAGTAAATAAGAAGTTAATAGCTTACTGGATGTAATTTCTTCAGTTTCTATAACTTTCCATTCTGTTTTTGGAGATAGAATAATGTTCTTTGCTCGTTCAATTGTGTTCATAATACTTTTGATTTTTGTTAGTAGAAAAGAGATAGTATGCTGAGCTAATTATTTGTTCTTAGCATTCTTTTTAGGCGTATCATAAATGAACTCTCCATAATAGGAGATAGACTGCTTATTATTTGGAGTTACTCGTACATCTGCCGAGCCTGATGTAAAGACCTTTATCCAATAAATATAACTGTCTTCCTCTGTGCGGGTTCTGAAACTGATGTTTGCCGTACCTTTTTTATCAAAAATAAGTTTGTAGTCTATTATTTTTTCATCGAAAATCAATCCTTTTCCTCGGCCTCCGTAAGGTGCGGAGTAGGCAATACCAAAATATGGCAAGTAGGAGAATACGGAATCATTTCTGATTTCTACGGAATAGTTTGATGTAAGATGTCTGCTTGGGCCTCTCATTGGTAAGGCAGTATTGACTTCCACATTTATCTTCTGAGCTTCTATAAGCTCCCTGATGGTTTTGCTGATCTCTTCTTTTTTCTGTTTTTTGCTTTGTGCATTCACCGGTAAAGACAAAGCAATAAAGGTTGCAAGCAGTCCAATAATTATTTTTTTTGCTTTCATCTCTGTAAAGTTTTGATGTTACAGATAATAAACGTTTAGAGATGATAAAATGTTGTGAGGTAATGTTTTGAAATCTTTCAGGAGGGAATATTGTTTAGACTCGGGTCTCAGTATACTTTACACCCGGGTCTAAAGTGTGCTGAGACCCGGGTCTAAAACTCTCTTTGATGTACATCAAACTGAATTTTATTCAGTATAAGTTATATCTTTACTTTTTGTCTTTTTGAGAAGTTACTGGTAATTCCAGAATTGTTCTTGGTGTAAACGAACCAGGCATTGGCATTTTATAGATTGACTCTCGCAAAAATGTTCGCAAAGATTGGTAGTCAGTATATTTCGCCTGTTCTTCAACAGTTATTATTTCACCGATTCCAATTCGTGGATTCTGCGTGCTTTTGTTGAATATCTCATAGGGCATCCTTATCAGACGTACTCTCCAGTTAATTAATCCCAGTGAATAGAAGAAAGGTGAATTCTGATCGAAGAAGCGGATAGGAACAATAGGTACCTTGGCCTTTTGAATGAGTCTGATAACACTTTCCTGCCATTCACGGTCTCTTACACATCTGTCGCCCAGGCTGAGGTCTGAAACAGCTCCTGAAGGGAAAAAACCAACAGGGTGATTATCATGAAGACGCATTAGTGTTTCGCGGATACCGTTAATGCTTGTAGTAGAAACTCCGTTATCTTTATTCCCTTTGGGCTTAACCGAAATAAAGTTCTCTTCCATAGGTTCAATAAGAGAGAGAAACTCGTTTACCATCACTTTGTAGTCCGGACGTATTCCAGCCATCAGATCTATCAGCATAATTCCATCTATTCCACCATAAGGGTGATTGGAAATAGTGATAAACCCACCTTGAGGCAGTTTTTTCAGGCGCTCAGCATTTCCAATGCGATAGTTAACGCCTAAATTATTTAATAAACTCGCTGCAAATTCTGCGCCTTTATAATCGCATGATTGCTCGTATAACTTATTAACCTTGTCTATAGCAAATAGCCGAATGACAAATTTAGCCAAACGATTCCCTAATTTGCCTTTAAAAATTGGGGAGGCTTTTTCAAGGTTTTCTGCTTCAATTAATGTTTTTCTCAAAATACAAAAAAATTAAAAGTTACCATCAACGCCTTGAAGCGTAAGTCTTTTCTGTTTTTAAACGAGTACGCTCTTTTTTAAAAACCCATTTTCGTTGAAGTGTATAATTTATAGCCAAGGAGACAATTAGATCGGTAATAATACGACTAAACTCATAATCAATATGATGAACTGTTGTAAAATAGTATGTTCCGGCAGATTTTAATGCAATACTATTTAATGCAACAAGAGAAAATCTTATTAGCTGACTTTTGTACGAGTACTTGTAAGAATCTGCCTTGGATTGGAATGCCCACGATTTATTTATAGAAAAATTGATAAAAGCTCCGATAATTCCACCAATAGCAATTGATATAGTATAGTGTATACCTAGCAGCTCCGTGCATAGAATCATTGTTATGTAATCAACAATTCCACCTACGCCGCATGATATCTGGGCTTTTGTGAAAACGAATAATTTCTCAATCATTTGTTTTCATTCATTTTGTTTGCTTTTTCAGTGATATCTAGGCTGTCTGCTAATCGTAAAAGGTTTCTTGTATCATTAATGTTTGCAATAAATAGCATGATACAAATTATACCTCCCGAATATATAATAGAGCCTTCAGCAAAAACTTCAAGTACAAGGATCAGTGAAATGAAGATTCTAACTTCTGTAGGGCCAAACAGTCCACTGTCTATGCTATATTTATCAGTAATTTTATATCTCAGTAGGGTAGTAATCATTTCCCAGCCATACATAACAATGAAACCATATCCAATCAAGTACCAGGGACTTCCAACATAAATCATATATCCGATACCTATTAGTATATCAGTGAGCCAGTCTACCGTAATATCAAGAGAGAATCCGTACCACTTTCTTGGGGTTTTACGGTAATATGCCACTCTACCATCCAGAGAATCGCCAAACCAGTTTATTGCTAACCCCAGTACTCCAAGTAAAAGGAAATATATATTAATGTAAGCTGCCAAGATAAAGCTAGACGCTGTTAATATGCTACCCATGAAGCCGATAGCGGTTAGCATATCTGAGCTAATATATTCAGGAATACGTTGAACGAAAAAAGCCAGGGCTTTTTGTTCCTGAACTTTCAGCAGGTTAGTTCTATGTCTACCTTTTGAAATGGTGGATAATGTTTCTACTTTCTCTCGGGATAGGTTATTTTTCATTTGGTTGTTTTTAATATTATAAATTTACTACGAATGTTTTATATTTATATTAAATATTTCGTTAAAAGCTAATATTTTACAAAAATACGAATATTTTTTATTGAAAAGAATTAAATTTTGTGATTTACGAAATATAAAAGAGTGTTAATCGCCTTTTTAACATTAAAAGTGATACTTTCTGGATGTGTTTTTATTGTGATGATGTTGATTTCTTTAGTTGTAAGTGTTTATAAATCAACTGTTTTTCAGTCTTATTGCGGATTTAGCTATAATCCATAATCCGTTTAGAGCATTAAAAAGTAGAGAATTGTACTAAAAAAGAAAAAGACCTGTAAATAATTACAGGTCTTTTCTTGAAGTGCGGCTGAAGGGACTCGAACCCCCACGACTCTCGTCACTAGATCCTAAGTCTAGCGCGGCTACCAATTACGCCACAGCCGCATTTGCGGTTGATGTCGCACTTCTGTTTAGCGGTTGCAAAGGTAGGAATTATTTCTTTATGTGCAAACAAATTCCAAATTTATTTTCTATTTTTTTAAAAAAGCTCTTGCTCGTTCTATAATGGTATCAATCCCTTTACTATAATCGGTGGATGAAATATCCACTTTTATGTCGGGATCAATGCCCCATTCTATCTGTTCCATATTGGCATCAGAATGCGGACTGGACGAGAAACGAACATTCCATCCGTTGGGCAATTCGGAAGTAAAAGGCAAACCTGATCCACCTCCGGTTTTGTCTCCAATGATAGTAACTAATGGCAGCATACGCATACTGTTTACAAAATCGTTCGTGGCACTATAGCTTCTACGGTTGGTAAGTACCGCAACTTTTTTTTGCCACCTGATACTATTGGATGGTTCCAGATAAATAGGATAGGGATCTGAGAAATCGGTATGTCCTATCCCTGTCTTGTGACGTATATAGCCGGTGAGTACCTTTTCATTAGTGAAACGTTCTGCCAGTTTGGTGGCGTTTGTAATGGTGCCCCCGCCATTGTTGCGTACATCAATGATTAATCCGTCACAAATAGCCAGATTGCTCAGTACTTCATCCAGATTACCATTACCAATGCCTGAAGAGAAACTCCCATAATAAATATAGCCAATATTGTCGTCCAGTACTTTGTATTTTATTCCTGATGCAATCCGATAGTCAGTCCCAAGATAGTTTTTTTGTATGCTGTCACTGAAATTCATGGGGTAATCTTCATACCATTTCCAGTAACGCGCAACATCGTTGGCCGAATACAGATTAACATGTCCGTCTTTTAGTTCGGAAAGCATATCTCCAAGCACTTGAAACAATCCATCGTTCGTCATATCAGCAGAGATTCTTTTCTTATATTTTGTGTGGATGGCTTCCCAGTCAATATTCTTATAATCCAGAAAACAATATTGCTCGTCAATAATTGACCATAATTCTTCGAAATTGCCTTCGGGTGTGTCGCTGTAAGTAGCTTCATCCACGCACGAAGTCATGATAAACAGGAGAGAGCAGAAGGTTATGCTCCAACTTATATAATATTTAATATGTTCTTTAAATCTCATTACGATTAATTGTTGTATTACACATTAATACGCTCTTAGTTTTGCCGGAAGCGGATTTCCGTTTTTGCTTTTTACAATGTACAGGTCTTTCACAAAGCCCACCATGAAGATATGCGAATATGTATGTGTTTTTAGCTTATTGACTTTGGATTGCTGAATATCCCAAAGATAGTTGAGCCGTATTTTGGTACTTCCGATTGGGAAATCAAGAGAGAACAACTGACGAATTGAGGGCTGATTATTCAGGCTGGTGAGTTTAATAACTCCTTCGCTATTTCCTAAAGTAAATATCTCGTAGTATGATTGTCCGTAGTTGGGTGAAAACATAACACCAACTACAGGGATGTTTGCCTGATAACGTGCTACAAACTGATAGTTCTTAATATTGAAACGATAGATAACCATCCCGGATGCGGCAATATTTGCATACGCTTTAGCTGATGCAGGGTTATTAGAATTCTGTAGATTATAGACGAATCCACCGTTTATGTCACTTAATCCTCCTGCAAGTAGTTTTAGATTATCGTTAATGCGAAACTGATAATGCAGTCCATAGTTCCAGTTCACCAATCCGGCAAAAGTATTATTGTTATCTACCCGATTGTGAGTATAAGAAATATTTGCCTGAAAAATATTCTGCAACGATACATTCCCGTCAAATAGCTTTGTCATTCTGATTGTTTCTCTGGCAACACGTCCCTCGATACCTGTATATTCCTGAGGTGAAAGGTAGGTATCGAGTAAGTTTGTATATCCTACACCATAAGTTATGGCGCGAGTAACAAAACGGTTGGCCTGCAATGAATCGCTTTGGGCGGAGATAGTTCCACTCAGTCCAATAAGAATGACAAGTAATGCAGTTATTTTTCTCATTAGTTCATTTTGTGTTTAGCAGACATAGTGGAACTTGCAAAAACCTTAACTCATCAGAATAATTTCATTTGTCCCGTAATCTCATCAATTATATCACCTTCACTTTTATCTTTGTCCGGATCCATGTTTTCAGTTTCGGCATCTTCGTCTTCGGTTTCTTTGTTCTCCTCGCTGCCTGGTTCCGGGAAGCGGGTTGGTTCAATCTCGTTTATCGCGCCAATGGCAAAGGTTGTGATACGTTTTCCTTTAGCCTTGAAACTTTTAACCGAGATAAACTCTTCCGCATCTATTATCAATGTTTCACGGAAACTGTCGTTCCCTCCAAATATTACTTCAAAACGAGGATAGAACTCATCTGTGAGAAGAATCAGCTTATTATCCTTGTTATCGCCCAGATAGTTCTGCTTGCGCGAAGTAGCATCGAGCGTGAAACGTTTCAGATAAGGATAATTCTGCTGATCGGCATCATAAAGCGCAGCGCACCATACTTTGTTTGGATCGAACTTTTCAACGATACTCACATTATCTTCGTAGTGATTGCTGAGATCGAAGTTGCTTAAATAGAATTCTCCATTATTTAGCAGAACAAGAATAGAATCATCGCTCTGGAATTCCCCAAGATATTCTCCTCGTCCATCATAATTAAGACGTAATACATCCCTGTCGAACCATACTTTTCGTCCGCCCAGAGTAGAGCCTCCTTTTTGTTTCAGACCAACTTTATGAACGTCATTCTTGGTTAATAAATTACCCATAGACTGACGTCCCTTAATAGCTATCTCACTAAAATCTTTTTCAAAAATAATTTTGCGGATTCGTGGATTAGGCTTCAATGTTACTTTAATTACTTCTGCTTCTCCATTTGGATTTGCACTGAAATAAACAATTCGTGATCCGGGAGTTCCCTGACTAACATCATATTCCTTGTCGCGAGTCATTGCCGTAACATTGAATCGCTTAATGTAATGGAATCCTTCTTTTCCGTCGCGGTAAACAACATTATAGATGGTTCGTTTGTCATTCTTCTTAAAGATATTTACGTAAAGAATGTTTTTACCCACAAACATTTTGTCGGCCACACGAACAATCTTGTATTTCCCGTCACGATAGAAGATAATCACATCATCAATATCTGAACAATTGGCAATATACTCATCTTTTTTAAGAGCAGTACCAATAAATCCTTCTTCACGGTTTATGTATAATTTTTCGTTGGCTTCTACTACTTTAGCGGCCACGATTGTATCGAAATTACGAAGCTCGGTTAAACGTGGATAGTTTTTTCCGTATTTGTTTTTGAGCATTGCATACCAATCAACAGTATACTCAATAATATTTGCAAGGTGTTTGTCAATCTCCTCTATCTCAGCCTTCATTCTGGCAATCAGTTCTTCAGCTTTCTCTGAATTAAACTTGAGGATACGACCCATCTTTATCTCCATCAACTTAAGGATATCCTCCTTAGTTACTTCTCTGATAAGTGATGGATAATAAGGGGTTAACCGGCTATCAATATGCTCACAAGCTTCGTCCATAGATTTAGCCTGTTCAAATTCCTTGTCTTTATAAATTCTTTCTTCAATGAATATTTTCTCCAAAGAACTGTAGTGTAAACCTTCTTGTAACTCGCCCTTGTGAATTAATAATTCCTGAGTGAGTAAGCTTTTTGTATTGTCTACAGATTTCTTTAAAACATCACTTATTCTAAGGAAGTAAGGCTTCTGTTCATCAATTACACAACAGTTTGGTGAAATGCTTATTTCACAATCTGTAAATGCATAAAGAGCATCAATTGTTTTATCAGAAGAAACTCCCGGAGCCAGATGAACGAGAATCTCTACCTGAGCAGAAGTATTATCGTCTACTTTTCGGATCTTGATTTTTCCTTTATCAACCGCTTTTAATATTGATTCAATAACAGAGGTTGTGTTTTTACCGTAAGGAATCTCCGTAATAGCCAGCGTTTTATTATCAATCTTGGTAATCTTTGAACGAACTTTTACGCTTCCTCCACGTTCGCCATCATTGTATTTGGATACATCGATAGCACCCCCGGTTTGGAAATCGGGATAAAGCTCGAACTCTTCACCGTGAAGATAGGATATGGAGGCATCACATAATTCGTTAAAGTTGTGAGGCAAAATCTTGGAAGAAAGTCCCACAGCAATACCTTCTACGCCTTGAGCCAGAAGAAGAGGGAACTTTACAGGCAGTGTTACCGGTTCTTTATTTCGTCCGTCGTAAGATTGTTTCCATTCAGTGGTTTTAGGGTTAAACACCACATCGAGCGCAAATTTAGACAGACGAGCTTCAATATAACGGGGAGCTGCAGCGCCATCGCCGGTAAGTATATTACCCCAGTTACCCTGGCAGTCCACTAATAAGTCTTTTTGTCCAAGCTGTACCAGTGCATCGCCAATGGAAGCATCGCCGTGAGGGTGAAACTGCATAGTGTGACCAACAATATTTGCCACTTTGTTATAACGTCCGTCGTCCAGTCGCTTCATGGAATGAAGAATACGTCGTTGAACAGGCTTTAGTCCGTCATTAATATGCGGAACTGCACGCTCTAGAATTACATAAGAAGCGTAGTCAAGAAACCAGCTCTGATACATACCAGACAGCTGGTGCTTAATATTTTCGTCTTGAGAACCAACAGGTTTATAGTCGGAATGTTCGTTGATGTTTGCTAATTCTTCTTCTGCTGAGTTCTCTTCTTCTATGAAATTCTCTTCAGAAGAAGGTACTATATCGTCGTTCAATTCATTTTTATCGATTGTGTCGTCACTCATAAATCTTCTCTTTCCTCTTTTTCGGTATCGTTTTTAACAACAAATTATGTTTTTTACATCATTATGGGGTGATGTGCAGACAAAAATACGAATTTTATTGAAAAAATTCATTTACTTTGCATTTTATTTCTGGTAAGCAAGTTAACAAATAAAACAAAAGATATGGCACAAGAAGATGTTTTTAAGAAAATTGTATCACACTGTAAAGAGTATGGTTATGTATTCCCTTCAAGTGATATTTATGATGGACTTGGAGCAGTGTATGATTACGGTCAGATGGGAGTAGAGTTGAAGAACAATATTAAGAAATATTGGTGGGACAGCATGGTGTTGCTTCACGAAAATATTGTTGGTATTGACTCAGCTATATTTATGCACCCTACTATCTGGAAAGCTTCCGGTCACGTTGACGCTTTCAATGACCCTTTGATTGATAACAAAGATTCTAAAAAACGCTACCGTGCGGATGTGCTTATTGAAGATCAGCTTGCTAAATATGATGAAAAGATTAACAAGGAAGTTGAAAAAGCACGCAAAAAATTTGGTGAATCATTTGATGAAGCTCAATATAGATCTACTAATCCACGTGTAATTGGTCATCAGGAAAAACGTGATGCTTTGCACACCCGATTTGCAAAGGCATTAAACGACAGTAATCTGGATGAACTTCGTCAGATTATTGTTGATGAAGAAATTGTTTGTCCTATTTCAGGAACAAAGAACTGGACGGAAGTTCGTCAGTTTAATCTGATGTTCTCTACCGAGATGGGATCTACCAGTGAAGGTGCATCGAAGATTTATCTTCGTCCTGAAACAGCTCAGGGTATTTTTGTGAACTACCTGAATGTACAGAAAACCGGTCGTATGAAAATACCTTTCGGTATTGCTCAGATTGGTAAGGCTTTCCGTAACGAGATTGTTGCCCGTCAGTTTATTTTCCGTATGCGTGAGTTCGAACAGATGGAAATGCAGTTCTTTGTACGTCCGGGAGAAGAACTTAACTGGTTCAAGACTTGGAAAGAACAACGCTTGAAATGGCATAAAGCTCTTGGATTTGGAGATGCTAAATATCGTTTCCACGATCATGATAAGTTAGCTCACTATGCAAATGCTGCTACAGATATTGAATTTGAAATGCCATTCGGATTTAAAGAAGTAGAAGGTATCCACTCTCGTACAAACTTTGACTTGAGTCAGCACGAAAAATATTCAGGAAAGAATATTAAATACTTCGATCCAGAGTTAAACGAATCATATACTCCGTACGTAATTGAAACATCTATCGGTGTAGACCGTATGTTCCTTAGCGTAATGTGTTCTTCTTATTGCGAAGAAACTCTTGAAGGTGGCGAAACACGCGTGGTACTTAAATTACCTGCTGCTCTTGCTCCAATTAAACTAGCTGTTATGCCGCTTGTTAAGAAAGATGGTCTTCCTGAAAAAGCACGTGAAATCATCAATGACTTGAAATTCCACTTCAATTGCCAATACGATGAAAAGGATTCAATTGGTAAGCGTTACCGCCGTCAGGATGCTATTGGTACTCCATACTGTGTAACTGTAGATCACCAGACTCTGGAAGATAACTGTGTAACTATCCGCCACCGTGATACAATGGCTCAGGAAAGAGTTGCAATCTCCGAACTGAATAATATCATTGCTGATAAGGTTAGTATCACTACTCTTTTAAAGACTTTGATTTAATATAAGGATATTGATATAAAGTTAAGGCCTCAGTTCCTGTTTGGGAATCTGAGGCCTTAATTGTTTTCAGTGCTTTCTATGTTTTTTGATCCTTATTCCTACGTTTTTAAAAACTCAAAGGAATATTAATGTTTCCTTGTACAAAACATTTAATTCTTCTGTACAAAAGAAAGAATTGTTCTGTACAGAAGAATGCATTCTTTTGTACAAGATAATATAAACTATTTAGCTTATTTTTTAAAAGTTCAGGCTAGGTTCTCGTTATTGTTTAGAAGAATCATTTCTTCAATGTTCTCTCTCGTATTGCTTAGCCTTGGAACCTTGTGTTGCCCGCCTAATTTTCCTTTCATTTTAAGCCAGTCAATAAACAGACCTTTTCGGGCTATAATAACCTCTAAAGGCTGAAGCGCAATGTCTTTATACCTTTTAGCCTCGTAATCAGAATTTAGCTCTTTCAAGGATGAATCTAAAATTTCGGCAAACTTATCTACAGAATCGGGCATTACGGCAAATTCAATTAGCCATTGGTGACGGCATTTTGCATTCTTGTCCATAAATACCGGTGCAGCAGAATATTCGCATATTTGAGCTCCGGTAGCAGCACACGCTTTAGCCAGCCCCTTTTCTGCATTATCTATTATAAGCTCTTCTCCAAAGGCATTAATAAAATGCTTTGTTCTGCCAGTAATGACAAACTTATATGGATTCTTTGAAGTGAATTTTACTGTATCGCCAATCATATATCGCCATAAACCACAGGAAGTGCTTATTACCATTGCATAGTTTTTGTTTAGTTCTACATCGGCAAGGCAATAGATTTCCGGATTCTCCTCATGAAGCTGATCTAGCGGTATAAATTCATAGAAAATGCCGTAATCAATCATCAATAACATGGAAGGGTCGGATAGGTCGTTCTGAACCCCAAAGAAGCCTTCAGAGGCATTGTATGTTTCCACATAATGCATCTTGCTTGTCTGTATAAGCTGCTTGTACTGCTCACGATAGGGGGCAAAACTTACTCCACCGTGGAAAAAAACTTCCAGGTTAGGCCAAACCTCTTCCAAAGTTTGCTTTCCGGTGATTTCGAGAACTCTTTTTATCAGCACCAGAAACCACGAAGGAACCCCGGAGAGATTTGTTACATTCTTGTTAATTGTTTCTTGAGCTATCCGTTCTATTTTGCTTTCCCACTCACTCATTAACGCAGTCTCTTTACTTGGAACGCGTATCAGGTTGAAAAGAGGATTGATATTCTGAATAAGTATTGCTGATAAATCGCCTACAAGTCCGTGCCTGGAATTCAGATTCGGGCTGTGGCTTCCTCCAAGGATTAACCCTTTCCCAGAGAAGAAGCGGCTTTCCGGGTTTATTTGAGAGTACAAAGCAACGCAATCCTGACCACCGCGGTAATGAATATCTTTCAAAGCTTCACGGCTTACAGGCAGGAATTTACTTTTGTCGTTTGTAGTACCGGATGATTTTGCAAACCATTCAATTTTAGAAGGCCATAAAAGGTTCTGCTCTCCCGAACGTATTCTTTCAACATACGGTTTAACATCATCATACGTCTGTACAGGAACTCTTTTTTTGAACTCCTCATAAGAATTGATGCTGTTATAGTCGTACTTTCTTCCCCATTCAGTATGCTTGGCTTCTTTTAAAAGCCTGGCAAGTACTTGTTCCTGGATAGATTGTGCGGCTGTATTATATAATGCAAGTTCTTTAAGTCGTGGAATGAAAAATTTACTAATCAGCTTTGTACTGTTCATTATGTATTCGATAATAAGTTCAATATCTTATGCAAAAATAACCTTTTTATTATATTTATACTCTCTCGAATATATTTTTTTACTGTTTTTCTTATTGCTTCTATTTTTTTCTATCTTTACGCTCATATTAGAATTAAAATTTTAGGGTATGAGAATAGGTATATTGACTTCAGGTGGAGATTGTCCGGGAATTAACGCAACAATAAGAGGCGTTTGCAAGACGGCGATGAATTTTTACGGAATGGAAGTGGTTGGTATACATAGTGGCTTCCAGGGTTTGCTGACAAATGATGTGGAATTCTTTACGGAAAAGTCAACGTCTGGTCTGTTAAATCAAGGTGGTACTATTCTGGGAACTTCGAGAGAAAAACCTTTTAAAAAGAAAGGAGTCTCACCAGATATCGATAAACCTGCAATAATGGCCGAAAATATACAAAAGCTCGGACTTGATTGTGTAGTCTGTGTTGGAGGAAACGGTACTCAGAAAACAGCTGCAAAGATGGCGGCTATGGGGCTTAATGTGGTTTCTGTACCAAAGACAATAGATAATGATATCTGGGGCACTGATTTCTCTTTTGGATTCGATTCTGCGGTTAATATTGCTACTGATGCTATCGACAGACTTCATTCTACTGCCAGTTCTCATAAAAGAGTAATGGTAATTGAAGTAATGGGGCATAAGGCTGGCTGGATTGCCCTTTATTCGGGCATGGCTGGCGGAGGTGATGTAATATTGATACCCGAAATAGATTATAGTATTAAGAACGTTGGCGAAACAATAATGAATCGTCTTAAAAAAGGTAAACCATATTCTATTGTCGTTGTGGCCGAAGGTATTAAAACTGTCGACGGAAAGAAAGCGGCTGAATATATTGCCAGAGAAATAGAACACGAAACTGGAATTGAAACAAGACAAACAGTTTTGGGATATATTCAAAGAGGCGGAGCGCCAACACCTTTCGACCGGAATTTATCGACCCGGATGGGAGGGCATGCAACAGAACTTATTGCCAATGGAGATTTCGGACGAATGATAGCGTTGCAAGGAAATGAAATTTCTTCTATACCTTTAAGTGAAGTTGCCGGAAAATTAAAATTAGTAACCGAAGATCAGGATCTTGTTGTTCAGGGCAGGAGAATGGGGATTTGTTTTGGATAAGATAAAAGCGAATATAGAATGCCTTAACCCAAAATAGGATTGTTGGGTATCAATTGTTCAGTTACGCTGATATTTGCTTCTTGCTCTTCTTCTAATGCCATTTCATTGTTTTTAGGCTCGAAAGAATCAGTTATTTCGACCTCAATTTCGGTTGCTTCTGTATTCAGAGTGGTTTCTGTTTCCAAAGTGGCAATCTCGGAATTCTCATTACCCTTTGCAAGAATATCTTTTTCAGCCATAGCAGCTTCTGCTTTCTTTCTTGCTTCGTCAAAGATTTCTTTAAGGAAATTAGGTGTAGTCTGAATCTTTTTCAATGCCATTTTAGCAGCATTCTGCTGAGATTCTTTTTTCGAATAGCCTATTCCTGTCCCTGCAGAAAGCCCTTCAATAAGAATTTCTGACTGGAATATAGGGTTCGATTCTTTATCAAGAAACTGTTCTATAAGTTCAAAAGAGGCTGTGACTTTGTTCTTCTGAGTCCATTCAATCAGTTTAGATTTGAAGTTTACCTCTTTCTTTGCCACTTTATCCAGATCAATAAATCGCTTAATAATCTTAACTTCTATGAAATGCTTACAGATATTATAACCCCGGTCCATATAAATGGCTCCGACCAATGCCTCAAAGGCATTTCCGCTCATATAGCTGTTGTGTGAAGATGTGCGTGTAGAGTATTTTATCAGTTTGTCGAGGCCAATTTCTACGGCAAGTTTATTAAGAGTTTCCCGTTGAACTATTTTAG
The DNA here is from genome assembly GCF_963675905.1 of uncultured Bacteroides sp. Classification (NCBI taxonomy): domain Bacteria; kingdom Pseudomonadati; phylum Bacteroidota; class Bacteroidia; order Bacteroidales; family Bacteroidaceae; genus Bacteroides; species uncultured Bacteroides sp. The sequence goes on from NZ_OY780936.1 coordinate 3,322,122, forward strand.
AACGTGTATTCGTTAGAAAACCTTCTTTTTTGCCTTCGAATTTCTTGTAAACAATGTCGGCTACAATAGCGTCAAGAATAGCATCTCCTAAAAATTCAAGTCGTTCGTTGTTCAGAGGTCGGCCCTTTTCGGACTTTATAGAAGATGATTTGTGTAGTAAAGCCTGTTCGTAAAGGCTTATGTTGCGAGGGTAAAATCCCAAAATAGAATAAAAACGAGAATAAGACTCTTTATCCTTGCGGAAAAGGAGCCTTATTCTATCTATTTTATTGTTTAACACAATCTTATTCGCTGTATTTTTTAAAGATAACGCACGCATTATGTCCACCAAAACCAAAGGTGTTAGAAAGTGCTACATTAACTTCACGCTTTTGCGCCTTGTTAAAGGTAAAATTCAGGTTATAGTCAATGTTTTCGTCATTGTCTCCATCTTCATGATTGATAGTTGGAGGAACGATTCCATTCTTAATAGCCAAAATACTTGCAATAGCTTCAACAGCACCGGCAGCACCAAGAAGGTGGCCAGTCATAGATTTAGTAGAACTAATATTCAGCTTATAAGCATGTTCGCCAAATACTTCTTTGATTGCTTTTGATTCTGAAATATCACCTACAGGAGTAGATGTTCCGTGAACATTGATATAATCAATTTCTTCCGGTTTCATTTCAGCGTCTTCCAGTGCATTCCTCATTACCAAAATAGCTCCTAAACCTTCTGGGTGAGAAGCTGTTAAGTGATATGCGTCAGCAGAAAGACCAGTTCCAACAATTTCAGCGTAAATTTTTGCACCACGTGCTTTGGCGTGTTCCAATTCTTCCAAAACGAGGCATCCGCCACCTTCACCCATAATGAATCCATCGCGGCTTGCGCTGAATGGGCGAGAAGCTCTTGCTGCATCATCGTTTCGTGTTGACAAAGCGTGCATTGCATTAAAACCGCCTACACCTGCTTCAGTAATAGCTGCTTCAGATCCGCCGGTTACAATAACATTTGCTTTGTTCAATCGGATATAGTTAAATGCATCAGCTATGGCATTTGAAGAAGTTGCACAAGCAGATACAGTTGCAAAGTTAGGACCGTGAAAACCATACATGATGGAGATCTGTCCTGCTGCAATATCCGAAATCATTTTTGGGATAAAGAAAGGATTGAATTTTGGGCCGTTTTCTTTGTTGGCAGCATAGTTCTTTACTTCTTCTTCAAAAGTTTGAATACCACCAATTCCAGCACCAAAGATTACACCAATTCTGTTTAAATCTTCTTTCTCAAGATCAAGATCTGAATCTGTTACAGCTTGTTTAGCTACAGCAACTGCATACTGTGTGTAACGATCCATCTTTCTTGCTTCCTTGCGATCAATGTATTGATTTGCATCAAAGTTCTTTACTTCGCAAGCGAATTTAGTTTTAAACAAAGACGTATCAAAATGAGTAATAGGTCCTGCTCCGCTCACACCATTAACCAAATTTTCCCAAAATTCGGGAATAGTGTTGCCTATAGGAGTAAGAGCACCAAGACCTGTTACTACAACTCTTTTTAATTCCATATTATGAAATCAGAATTAAGCTTTAGCAGTTTCGATGTAAGATACAGCGTCGCCTACAGTTGCAATTTTTTCTGCTTGATCATCAGGGATAGAGATTCCGAATTCTTTTTCGAATTCCATAATAAGTTCTACAGTATCAAGTGAATCTGCACCTAGATCATTTGTGAAGCTTGCTTCTAAAGTAACTTCAGATTCTTCAACGCCTAATTTATCAACGATAATCGCTTTTACTCTTGATTCAATTTCAGACATAACTTTAAGTTTTTTAATTAATAAATTGAATTATTTTTTTAAATTTGCAGCTGCAAAGGAATGAATATTTATTGTTTCGAGCAAATATTTAACCAATAAATTTCATCCATTTGCACATTTTTCACGATTTTGTGCACAGATTTGCAGTCTTATGAGTATTAAAATAGCAATATTTGGTTCAGGTTCAGGGACGAATGCCGAAAATATAATTCAATATTTTAAAGGCAATCCGTCTATTGAAGTTACTCTGGTTTTATCTAATAAAGCAGATGCTTATATATTAGAAAGAGCTAGATTGCATCATATCCCTTCTGCTGTGTTTACTAAAACTGATTTTAATAATGTTGTAGAACTTCTCGCTTTGCTTAAAGAGCATGAAGTTGATTTTATTGTTCTTGCCGGGTTTCTTCTTCAGATTCCTGTAGACTTGATTCACGCGTATCCTAATAAAATAATAAATATACATCCGGCATTGCTTCCTAATTATGGGGGGAAAGGGATGTATGGCAACCGTGTTCATGAGGCTGTGATTGCATCGGGCGATAAATTTTCAGGTATTACTATACATTATATAGATGAGCATTATGATTCTGGTAGTGTAATCTTTCAGGCTAAGTGTGATGTTCTTCATGAAGATACTCCTCACGATTTAGCTACAAGGATTCATGCCCTGGAATATAAATACTTCCCCAAAGTAATTGAAGAGACTATCTGCAAAGAGTTTAAGTTGTCTTTCGAATAATCTGAAAGTATTAAAGAAACCAGTTGAAACATGTTTTTGAATATGTTCATTGATTTGTGTTAACACTTGCTTATTCGTTATATATTGCTGTTGTGTTTACTTCAAATCGGTTATTTGAGTTATACTTTATGGTTGGTTGTTTAAGATAAATGCTTAGTGTTTGAATAGTAAAAATGTGATTTTGATTTGTATCATGTTTATCTTTTCAATATACATAAAAGACTGTTTATTAATGTTTGAATAAAATAATTATATTAGATTGTGCATATAATTATAAATAAAATATCTATAATTATAAATGCGAAAATATATTATGATATATCTTTGTTGAACTTTAATCTGAAAGCTATAGCTTAAACTATGAGAAGTCTAAAATTGTCAGTAAAAGTTAGGATGATTTTCAGGTAGGAGTGATATTGAAATTAGAAAATCGTTAAAGATAAGAACAAAAGCTTTGAAGTTACTCTCTGCTGGTGCGAGTTTGTTCTTTGTGCATAAATCAGCAAGTAAAGAAGAAATAGAATTAAAAACAAATAACCAAATCTAAAGAACAAATCGAAGATGAAAAAAACACAACTGATCTTTCTACTATTTTTTTTATCAGCAATCGTGGCTTACTCTCAATCTGTTATTAAAAATCCAAGGACAGGATTAAGCCTGAATAATAATTCAACAATTACAAAAGTAGAACTAACTGATACTGCTACTGTTTTGTCTATTTGCACCAAATATACTCCGGGTTGGTGGATATATATTCCAAAACAAACCTATATTCAACCTGTAGGAGGTGAGAAACTTTTTATTAAATATTCTGTGGGGATTCCTTTAAATGAGAGATATACTATGCCTGTGTCGGGTGAAGTAAGTTATAAATTGATATTTCCATCCATTGCTAAAAATACAAGTTATATTGATTATGGCGAAGCCAATGAAGGTGGTAATTGGTTTATTTACGATATAGAGATTAAGCGACCTATTGTCAAATTAGTTTTACCAAAGGGATTGAGCGGTGATTGGTTTGATAAATCGACAGGAAACTGGGAATTTGGTTTTTATGATAAATATATTGTCTACAAAAATAAGCTTTGGAGTTTCAATTATCCTAAAATCAAGAAGGCTGTAAATTCATTAAAGCTCAATAGTGATGGAGAATATATAGAATTGTTTTATAAAATTACTTCACCGAACAATGTTTTGTTAGGCTTATCGGCCCAAGATTTAAAAGAATATAGTAATAATGCTGCTGAAGCCAAAAAGATAAAACCGGCAGATGACAAACCTTATGAGTTACCTATTTTCAAGATTGATTCCGCAACTTACAGTGGTTATATTAAGGATTATACTCCACGCGTTGGAGTTAGAACACTTTCAATTGCCATTGACGATATTATTACCGGAAAACAAAGTACATATTTAATAAACATTAATGAAAATGGTTTCTTTTCAACCAAGTTGCCTGTTTATTATCCGCATCTTTGCTACGTACGTTCGTCCATTTACAATGGATCTGTTTTCTTAGAACCAGGGAAAGAGGTTTTTCAGCTATTGGGTACATCCGATCAGCTCTTTATGGGAAAATCTGCCAAAATTAACTCAGATATGTCTGAATTAATAAAAATAAGAAGCTTTGATTATAGAGACATGCTAAGTAAAATTCTTGATATGTCGCCTACACAATACAAAGAATACTGTAAGCGTTTTCAAACAAAAGATATGAATGTATTAGATTCAATAATGAAAATCAATACCATTTCCGCCAAAGCATATCAGGTGATGAAAATGGAATTAAAATATGGGTATGAAGAATGTATGATGAACTATTGCGATTTTTATGAAAGTGCTTACCGTCAAAAAAACAATATTCCATATACACAAAGAACTCTACCAATAAAGATAGATTCGCTTACAGTAGAATATTTTGATTTTATAAACAATGAATCGGTAAATAATCCATTGGCTGTAATATGCTCTGGCTACAATTCATTTATAAACAGGCTTAAGTATTTAGATATTTTGCGAACTGGAAATTCATTCTCGATCAATACACAGGGGGTGGGTGCTGAGCTGGAGAAATCGGGATATATCTTTACCGAGTCTGAGAAATTAATGTTAGAGAAGCTAAAAGAGGCGGATTTGATTTCCAACTCGGCAGAGGAAAAAGCCTATAATGAGAAATATAGTAAGCAAATAACAGCATTTTATACTAAATATCAGGAAGATTTTAAAAGCGTATACAAAAAAACTCCAAAAGCAGATAATACTGTTGTCGATAAATACTTTAAAGACAATAAAATTAAATTGACTGCAGACGAAAAGAAACTATGGAAGATTATAACTAAGCATGATAATTCGGAAAAGATTAAGAAAATGCATGAGTTTTATAGAACATCCGGTGATTCAACAAATGCATTCCATATAAAGCATACCCCTTTTATAAATGAATTCTTTGCTAAAAAGTCGAATGAAAACCGCAATAAAAATCTGAAAATGTTATTTGGCATACAAGAAGGATTTGCCAGTGACTTGATGTTAGCACAAGATCATTGTCGAAAAATAGTGGAAGAAGTATCTCCGGTAGACGATAAAAAAATAAAAACTATCCAACAGCAATTTACTACTCCTTTTATATCCAATTATGTGGCATTATGCAATAATCAGACAATTGCTAAACTGGAAGCCAATAAGAAAAAGACAGGTTTTGTAGTAAACGAGACTCCTAAAACAGAAGCTGATAAGATTTTTGATGGCATTATAAATAAGTACAAGGGAAAAGTCATTTATGTTGATTTTTGGGCTACTTGGTGTGGTCCATGCCGCGGTGGCATAGAACAAATTAAACCACTTAAAGAAGAACTAGCCGGTAAAGATATTGTGTTTGTTTACATCACCAATCCATCGTCACCACAAAGCACATGGTCTAATATGATTCCCGATATTAAGGGAGAACATTATCGTGTTACAACAGATGAATGGAATTTTCTAACTTCTATGTTTAATATTTCAGGTATACCACATTATGTGTTAGTAGGAAAGTCGGGTGAAATCATAAATCCCAATTTTGGACATTTCGACAATCAAATGCTAAAACGAGAATTAGAGAAGTATATTAAGAACTAATACAAGTGTATGTATCGCTTTTATTTAAACAAAAACAATATCAATGAATCAATCATTATGAAGAAAATAATCTTAGTTTCAATCATTCTTGCAGTAACCGCTTTTGATGCTTTTTCTCAAAACAAACATGAATCAATCAAGGAGCTATTCAGTTTAATGAAGACAGAATCAATGTTTGATAAACTTATGATTCCGTTTCAGAACTTACAAAAGGATAGTGTTTCAAAAGGGGTAACAGGTTCATTAATGAATTCAATTAAACCAATGTTTAAGAAAATCATGGACGAAGATATGGTTGGAATATATGACAGGTATTATACTGAACAGGAAATAAAAGACCTGATTCGTTTTTATAAAACCAAGACAGGACAGAAGCTTATAAATTCAGCACCTGACATTCAAAATGAACTAATGAATATAATTAAAACTAAATACTTGGGAGAGTTTTTAAAAGACCCAATTTTTAAACCCGAAAACATAACAATCAACACTAAACCGAAACACGTGGCTGATTCAGCTTTTATTGCTCAAATGAAGAAAGAGTATTTGGATATGGATACTTCAAATATTAAAAATGCCACTGCCGAACAAAAGCTGATTTTTAAAAAAGCAATAGGCAGAATGGATCCTTACGTAAAATATGAAAATAAAACTTTCCATTTTGCGATAACAAAAGGGAGTGAAGTAAATATGTCGGATCGATTGTTTGAACTAATGAAAAAAGTTATATTGAACACTAATTCAATAATAAAAGACTTGAATGTTGCGCCCGATAAAAATGATCCGACGGTTATGCGCGGCATTCCGGAGAAAAGCAATTGATTATTAAAGTTGAATTTATTCTGAAGCCTTTTTTAGCGGAAGGATACATCTTGATTTTAAAAAAAACAAAACTCAAATTCATCTCCACCATCTTCCACTAAAAAGCAAAAAAGCCTTTTAAATAAGGGCTTTTAGCTAGTGGGAGATGAAAAAGTTTAACCGTTTATCTGCTACAAAATCCGGTTTATCTGCTACAAACCAGAGTCATCTGCTACTAAATTGAACGCTCTACAGCATTATTGTAGGTGCTGCTGTTAATTCTTGGATGAGTAGTATTCTGCTTTTTTATAATATGATCAAGGTGAATGTAGTTTGTATTCATAGGTTTGTTTACCACTTTTTCCTGATAGGTTAATAAATTTTGCAAAGAAATATAAGTAAGCCCTCGGCCAAAGACTCATGGGTTCATGAATGAAGACCGATGGGTTCTCGGATGAAGGCCTATGGGTTTTTGGGCGAGGGCTTACTTAGCTAAAATGGAGAAATCGGGTAGCTTATTAAATAAGATGTCATAAGCTAAAAAGCTGAATAAGTTATTGCTTCTCAAATTTCAGCGTAACTTAAATAGTTGGTTAGTGGTAGATAACTGATTTTAGTAGCAGATGAATTGTATAAAAAGTTTATCTGCTACTAACTTAGAATGTTGATTATCATGTCTTTAATTTGATTTGGTGGAAGATGGGCAGATAAAATGCACAAAAAAGTAAACTTTATGAATCAACTTAAAGAGTAATAATGATTTTAATAACGAACTATTGTTATTACCAACGCTGATTAACTTCCTGAAATTTATTTTATTTCTGCTATAGAACATCTTATTAACTATTAGGCGTTATAATTTAGATATATTAAACATTGAAAACAAAAATTTAATATAAATATTGCTTGCAATTAAGTTTATAATATTTATGTTTGCATTTAGTATTTTGTTAACCAGACCTTTATTGTGCCATATTATGAAAAAAATAGGGATTGCACTTCTTTCTTTTCATTTGCTCTCTGGCTCTGTTTGCGCTTCGCAATGGATTAGAGTGAATCAAAAAGGTTATTTATCTGACGATGTTAAGGTAGCTGTTTGGCTTACTGACCAATCTGAGTCTGTTTCAGAATTCCAGATTGTAAGCGGCTTGACTGATAAAGTTATGTATAACTGCAAGGTGGTTCAACAAAAAGGTGCTCAAGGTCCTTTTTCTAATACGGCTCGTTTGAACTTCTCTGATTTTAAACAATCCGGTTCTTTTTATATTAAAGCAGGAGCAGTTAAATCTCCTGTTTTTAAGATAGGTAATGATGTCTATTCATCTGCTGTTGAAGTGCCATTAAAGTACATGCGCCAGCAACGTTGTGGGTTTAATCCATTTTTAAATGATTCTTGCCATAAGTTTGATGGTAGAATTGTTGATCATCCTACTCGTACCGGAGAAAAAATAGATGCTCGTGGCGGATGGCATGATGCTTCTGATTACCTTCAATATGTCACTACTTCGGCAAATGCTATATACCAGATGTTATTTGCTTATAGTCAGTATCCAAAGGCTTTTGCTGATAATTATAGGTCTGACGGACTACCCGGAAGCAATGGAATTCCAGATGTGCTTGACGAAGCAAAATGGGGTTTGGATTGGTTATTAAGGATGAATCCTGATAAAGATACTTTTTTTAATCAAATTGCAGATGATAGAGATCATGCAGGATTTAAATTACCGACTAATGATGTTGTTGATTATGGCTGGGGAAAAGGGAAAGATCGTCCGGTTTATTTCTGCACAGGGCAAAAACAGGGATTACTAAAACATAAAAACAGAACAACCGGACTTGCTTCTACTGTTGGTAAATTTGCATCTGCTTTTTCTTTAGGAGCCGATTTGCTAGCTAATTTTTATCCTGAATATTCGAAAATCTTAAGAGATAAGTCAGTTGATGCCTATAATAAGGGTGTAGAGTTTCCGGGAGTATGTCAAACAGCTTGTTGTGTATCTCCATATTTTTATGAAGAAGATAACTGGACTGATGATATGCAGCTTGCTGCTGCGCAGATTTATAAATCTACCGGCGACAAGAAATATCTGAAAGATGCAGTTTTGTATGGTAGAATGGAACCTGTTACGCCATGGATGGGAGCCGATTCTGCACGGCATTATCAGTGGTACCCTTTTGTTAATATAGGACACTATCAACTAGCATCTCAAGATAATCCAGCTGTTAAGAACGAGTTTATTCGTAACTTGAAAAGTGGTTTGGAGCGAGTGCGGGAGCGTGCTGGCGGTGATGCTTTTTTTAATGGCATACCTTTTATATGGTGTTCTAACAATCTTACAGTTGCGCTGATAACTCAATGTAATTTGTATCGCAGATTGACTGGTAATACAGAATTTCTTGAAATGGAAACAGCTATGCGAGATTGGTTGTTTGGCTGTAATCCATGGGGAAAATGCATGATTGTAGGGTTGCCTTCCAATGGAGATTATCCTCTTTATCCGCATTCAGCTTTTTCACAATTGCGTCATTATCCTATTGACGGCGGATTGGTTGATGGACCGGTTTATACTTCTATTTTTAAGAATTTGAGAGGCGTTCATTTAGGACAAGAAGATAAATACGCCGCTTTTCAATCAGATAGAGTTGTATATCACGATGATTATGCAGACTATTCCACGAATGAACCAACTATGGATGGAACGGCTTCTTTATGTTATTATCTGGCATACTTAGCATCTGAATCTCCCCAACAAGAATCGAATAAGCGAGTCCTGGGAGGAATTATTCAGGGAGATACTTCAAAAAAGAAAATAGCTTTGGTTTTTACCGGACATGAATTTGCGGATGGAGGTAAGATTATTAGTAAGGCTTTAAAGAAGCAAAACATTAAAGGATCATTCTTTCTGACTGGTGATTTCTATCGTTCTTTTCCTAAGTTGATAAAGTCATTGCAGAAAGATGGTCATTATTTAGCTCCACATTCGGATAAGCATATACTTTATGCCGACTGGGGTAAGAGGGATTCAACTTTGTTAACCCGCGAAGCTTTTCAGAAAGATCTTAAAGATAATTACCAGGCAATGATTCAGGCAGGTGTTCATTTACCGAAGAAGCTTTATTTTCTACCTGCCTATGAATGGTATAATAATGATATATCTTCATGGTGTTCAGAATTGGGTGTGCAACTTATTAATTTTACTCCGGGAACCGGATCAAATGCTGATTATGCTGTTCCGGAAATGAAGGCATATCGATCTTCTGAGGATATTTATCAGAAGATTCTCAATTATGAGCAAATAAATACACTAAATGGTTTTATGCTATTAGTTCATATAGGCACGGATGAAAGACGAACAGATAAGTTTTATAACTATCTTGATAAATTAATTGAGACTTTAAAAGCTAAAGGATACGAATTTACTTCTGTAGATAAGTTGCTGTAGGTGTTTGTTTGGTGTTAATATGATAATTAATCAATTATTGTTGTGTCACATTGCTTTTATAGTATGTTTATAATGTATTATTTTGATATTTTATCTGAAAATATTAATAAAATATTAAAAATATTACAATATTTGTTTTGGATTATAAACTAAAACCAGTAGTTTTGATATTTATTAATGTTTAGTAATACATATTTTAATTGTCGAATTAAAAGACTTATTGTTCTAATTTAACTAGCAAATCTATTTATATAACCTTTATTGAATTATTGAATGATATGAATACGAACGTTATTAAACTGGAAATCTGTACTTCTTATTACATTTCTAGTTTACGCAGGAGTTTAATGAATTTCTCAACTTTAAATTATTGATTTTTTATGAACAAAATTCAACTATCTAGGGAAACATTCTCAAAGAAGTTTCTCACGGCGTTAATCATTACTTCCCTCTTCTCTACAGTCGGGAGTATGAACGCTATCGCAGGTGTTTGGAGTGTTAATGCTACTCATGATATATCTGATCAGCAGCAACAAGGCATTACTCTAAAGGGAACAGTGGTCGATTCAAAGGGTGAATCCGTAATTGGCGCAAGCATTATTGAAAAGGGAACAAAGAATAATGGAGCTATCACTGATATTGATGGTAAGTTTACTTTGAAAGTAAGACCAAATGCTACATTAGTGGTTTCCTATATTGGTTTCCAGAAGCAGGAAGTTCCTGTAGGTGGTAAAACAGTTATAAGTGTTGTTTTAAAAGACAATACTGAGTTACTGCAAGAAGTAGTAGTTGTGGGTTATGGCGTACAAAAGAAAGAAAATCTGACTGGTGCTGTAAGTACAGTTGATGTAGCTAAGGTTTTTGGCAGTAAGCCTATCAATGATATGCAAAAAGGTTTGCAAGGTATGGTGCCGGGTTTAACTATTACATTCAAATCTGGAGAACTAAATTCAACTCCAGATATTAAAATTCGTGGTTTGGGCTCTTTAAATGGTACAGGTGCTCCATTGTTGCTGCTTGATGGTGTTGAAATATCCGATTTAAGTCTGGTGAATCCTAGTGATATTGCTAACATCTCAGTTCTAAAGGATGCTGCTTCTTCATCAATCTATGGTGCTCGTGCTGCATTTGGTGTAGTATTGATCACAACTAAAACAGGGGCTGGAACGCAAGATAAGGTTCAGGTACAATATACAAATAACCTAGCCTTGAATTATCGAATGAATTTACCGGAATATTCAGACCCTATAAAAGAGTTAGAAGCTGGAACTCTTGCTAATAATAGAGCAGGAATTGCTAATCCTGAGGTGTTTGGTATGTATTTTCCTCAATTGATAAAAGGAATTACAACCTGGAAAGAAAAATATGCCAATAATCGTAAAGGGAATGAAATGGTGTATGGAGAAGACTGGGAAATGATAGGCGGACAAGCTTATTTTTATCGTGTATGGAATCCATTTGATGAGATGTTGAATAAAAGCACATTCCAACAAAATCATAATGTTTCAGTCTCAGGCACAAGTAATAAGACCACCTATAATATTTCTATGGGCTATTCTACTCAGGATGGTTGGTTAAAGCAGGCAAAAGAAAATGATTATAGCAAATTGAATGGTAGTCTTTCCTTGAATACGGATGTTACAAATTGGCTGAATTTGGGTGTAAAGGTTATGCTGGTTGATACAAAAACTAAGTATCCGTATGCATATCAGAATTACTATCAATATTTTATGCGTTGGGGTGCTTACTTCCCATTTGGTACTTATGAAGGAAAAGAATTCCGTCATAGTGCAGGATTCTTAAGACAAGCTAATACTTGTGAAAAAGGAGATATCCTGAACCGTTATTCTGTAAATGCTACGGCAAAGATTATTGATGGTTTAACTTTTAAAACCGACTTTACTTATGGTACTAAACGTTATTCTGATCATCAGACGGGTGGTACTACAATGGCATATAACTTCTGGACTAATGGGAATCCATATTCTTATATCAATGCACCAGGAGGAAGTACTGATGAAACTAATTTTACAGAAATAACTGAAGATAACTGGGCTTTTAATGGCTATTTTACTTATGACAAAATGTTTGTAAAAAAGCATACAATCAAATTAATGGCCGGTACTAATGCTGAATATACTTCATACAAGAAAGTATACGCACAGGGAAAGCAATTGATGTCATCTGATTTTGGCCAGATAGGATTAACCTCTGGTTTGAAAGATGCTAATAGTGCTTCTCGTGAGACTGCTGTTGCAGGCTTTTTCTTCCGGGGGAATTATGACTATAAAGGCAAGTTTTTATTTGAAGTGAATGGCCGCTATGATGGATCTTCTCGCTTCCCTACTAAAGATCAATGGGGCTTTTTCCCTTCTGCATCTGTAGGCTATCGTATCTCTGAAGAATCTTTTATGGATCCAGTTAAACCTTATTTGTCTAATTTAAAACTTCGTGCTTCTTATGGATCAATAGGTAATCAGGATGTTGGTAGTTCAACTGAACTTGGTGATATTTACCAATTCCTTCCAGTTATGACTACTGGTAGTGCCTATTGGATTGAAAATGGGAAAAAAGTCTCAACCGTAGGAAATCCTCGTGCCATTGCTAGTTCTTTAACTTGGGAAACTATTACCACTGCTGATCTTGGGATTGATGCCCGTTTCTTTAATGATGAGCTGGGTGTTAGTGCTGATTGGTTCCAACGCACTACAAGCGATATGTTGGCACCTGGTAAAACTTTGCCGGATGTATTTGGTACTACAATGCCTAAAATGAATGCAGGTACAATGAGAACCCGTGGTTGGGAAATAGCTTTGGACTTTAATCATAGATTCAATAAAGACTTAAGTATTTATGCAACAGCAAGTTTGTCCGATTATAAGAGCGAATTAACTAAATATGATAATGATACAAAAATTCTGAACTCTAATTATAAAGGAAAAGAAATTGGAGAAATATGGGGATTTGTAACTGATCGTTATTGGAATTCGAATGATAGTCGTGCAGATATTGTGGCATATCAAGGAAAGCTTGAAAAAGGTAATTTTCAATATGGTGCAGGAGATATTAAATATGCCGATTTAAACGGAAATGGATTTCTGGATTGGGGAAAATCAACATTGGATGATCATGGAGATTTGAAGAGAATTGGTAATTCTACTCCAAGATATCAATATGCATTCAAATTAGGTGCTCAATACAAAGACTTTGATTTTGAAGTTACTCTTCAAGGTGTGGCTAAGCGTGATTTATGGTTACCTGGAGATGTTTATATTCCATACTATAGTCGTGCTGATGTTTTGTGGAATCATCAATTGGACTACTGGACAGAAGATAACCAAAATACTTTTTATCCAAGATTATATCCAGGCAATAGTGGTACAGGTAATGTTAGTGGTGTTGAATCAGGGATAAACAACTTTTATCCTCAGTCTAAATATCTTGTAAATGCAGCTTATTTAAGATTGAAGAACTTAACATTCGGTTATACACTTCCTAGTGCATTATCTAAGAAGGTTTATATGCAAAAGTTTAGAATATATGTTAGTGGTCAAAATTTGCTAACATTTGATAATATGGGTGCATTACCTCTTGATCCAGAAATTAATACGGGTGAAGGTCTTACTTCTGGGGGATATGGTCGTACAGCTCCTTTTTCACGAACCTACTCTTTTGGTATTCAAGCAACTTTTTAAATAGATAATAATATGAAGACAAGATATATTTTAACTCTTGCGGCTACAGCATTTATGACTGTGGGCTGCTCTGATTTCTTGGATAGACAGCCATTAGATCAATTTACTGATGATAATTTATGGACTTCTGAGAATAACGTTAGTGTTTTTGCTTTTAGCCTATATAATCAATTTGAAGGATATGGCAATGGCAATTCAACTAAAGGATTTTACTTTAAGCAGTTTAATGACGATATGGTCTCTGAAAGCTTTTCGGATTTTAATAAAAATGCACCTGCATCTGCAAGTACTTATACGTTTGATAAGACTATTAATCAAGATGTGTATACAGGGACCTGGGCTTGGGATGCTATTCGTAAAGCTAATGTCTTATTGGAGAGAGTGCCAAAAGTGCCAATGTCTGACGCTGCTAAGGCTCATTGGACTGGAGTTGCACGATTCTTCAGAGCATACGAATACTTTAATAAAGTAAAGAACTATGGAGATGTTCCATGGGTAAATAAGTCTTTAGATATCAATAATGGTGATATTCTTTATAAAGCTCGTGATCCAAGAACTCTTGTAATGGATAGTGTATTAGCTGATCTTAATTATGCATGTGCTAACATGTATGCAAATCAAGGAGATGATCGTGTTAATAGAAATGTTGCTCTAGCATTAAAATCAAGAGTCTGTTTATTCGAAGGAACATTTAGGAAATATCATAAAATTGCTGATTATGAAAAGTATCTTCAGGCTGCAAAAGAATCTTCTCTTGAATTGATTAATAGCACTTATAAGCTTTGTGATAATTACCGTTCTATTTATAATTCTCTAGATTTATCTAAAAACTCAGAAATTATAATGTATAAATCATATCAGACAGGCGTAATAACACATGGAATGAGTGGATTCTTGACAAGTTCTACTACTATTGCCGGATTGAATAAGGGGGCTGTTGAATCTTATGTTTGTAAAGATGGTCTACCTATTTCTCAGTCATCGTTATATAAAGGAGATAGAAACATATCTAATGTACTTTCTGATCGTGACGGTCGCTTAGGCCAGACCATTGATAATGGTTTATGCTATGTAAATCACACATACAAAGGAACTACATCTACAACTGGCTATAAGAGTTTTAAATTCGTGAATGAGGACTTAAGCAGTGCAGATCGATTAGCTCCGAATAATCCAACGGACGCACCTTTATTTTGGTTATCAGAAATCTATTTGAATTATGCTGAGGCATGTGTAGAATTAGGTACTCTAAATCAATCAGATTTGGATATCTCAATTAATAAGCTGAGAGCTCGTGCTGGTGTTGCTCCGTTAAAAGTTGTAGGAGGACTACCATATTCAGGCACAAATGGTGATGTAGCGATTAACGATCCAAAACGTGATTCAGACGTTAGTCCTATGATTTGGGAAATTAGACGTGAAAGACGAGTTGAATTAATGATGGATGGATTTCGTTATGATGATTTAATGCGTTGGGCAAAAGGTAAGTATCTTGATACTATCTATAATCCTGAATTGTTTGTAGGAGCTAATATTAAAGATACAGATCCTAATCCTAGTACTAAAATAATCGTAAATGCTGAAGGTTATATTGTTTCATACAACAAATCTCGTACATTTGATGAGAATAAGCATTATTATTTGCCAATTCCAACAGGACAAATTACACTGAATCCTAATCTAACACAGAATCCAGGATGGGGTAATTGATTTATTCTGTTATAATTATCTAAAAAAGGAGTGATACTTTTGGGTATCACTCCCTTTTAAAAATTAATATCTATGAGTCCAGTTCTAGTCCTATCAACTATTTTTTGTTATTTTGCTATTCTGTTTGCTATATCGTATATTGCAGGAAGAAAGGCTGATAATCAAGGTTTCTTTGTTGGAAACCGGAAGTCTCGTTGGTATATAGTTGCTTTTGCCATGATAGGCTCTAGCATATCAGGAGTAACTTTTGTTTCTGTTCCAGGTATGGTGGCCGTAAGCAATTTCTCTTATCTTCAGATGGCTCTTGGCTTTTTGACTGGACAGTTTATTATAGCTTTTTTATTGATTCCTCTCTTTTATAAAATGAATCTGGTTTCTATTTACGAGTACCTTGATAATCGTTTTGGCGTTTCTACACATAAAACAGGTGCATGGTTCTTTTTTATTTCAAAAATGCTGGGTGCAGCAGTCCGCCTTTTTCTTGTTTGTGTGGTTCTACAATTACTGGTTTTTGAACCATTACATCTTTCTTTTTTATTAAACGTAATTTTTACCGTTTTTCTGGTATGGCTTTATACTTTTCGTGGAGGTGTTAAAGCTTTGATATGGACAGACTCTTTGAAAACTCTCTGTTTGGTTGGTTCTGTCCTTTTTTGTATTTATAATATAGCTTCCGACTTGAATCTCTCTTTCGATGGGATGGTTGGTGCTATTATTGATCATGATTATTCAAAGACTTTTTTCTTTGATGATGTTAATGATAAAAGATATTTTTTTAAACAGTTTCTTGCAGGTATATTCACAATGATTGCTATGACCGGTCTTGACCAGGACATGATGCAACGGAATTTGAGTTGCAAGAATTTTAAAGATTCTCAGAAGAATATGATTACCAGTGGTATTTTCCAGGTAGTAATTATTTTATTGTTTTTAATGCTGGGTGTACTTTTATATATATATGCTGCAAAATCTGGGATTGCAATTCCTAAAAAGAGTGACGAACTTTTCCCACTAATTGCTACTCATGGCTATTTTCCCAAAATTGTAGGTGTTTTATTTATTGTTGGATTAATTTCTGCAGCTTACTCAGCTGCAGGTTCAGCACTGACAGCTTTAACTACTTCCTTTACAGTAGATATACTGGGAAGTACAAAGCATAAGACGGATTTAGAAGTTGTAAAAGTTCGTAAGCAGGTTCATGTAATGATGTCTGTAGTAATGGGATTGGTTATCATTGTGATAAACTTATTGAATAACACAAGCGTAATTGATGCTGTATATATTTTGGCAAGCTATACTTATGGCCCAATTCTTGGAATGTTTGCATTTGGTATTTGCACAAAAAAGCAGGTTCGTGATAAATATGTTCCTTTGGTTGTCCTTATCTCACCAATACTTTGTTTTGTTCTTCAAAAGAATTCACAAGTTTGGTTTAATGGGTATACTTTTAGCTATGAATTACTTATCTTTAATGCCTTATTTACTTTTATTGGCCTTACTTTGATAATGAATAAACAAAAATAGATGTATATGAAACCTATTCGTGTTTTTGTATTAAGCTTGTTATTTCCTGTTTTTTTTAGTCAGGTCGCTGAAGCTCAGGAACTTTCTAAAGAGGTGCGCTTAACAATTGGTTCGTACTTGACTCAAGTTTCAAAGAAGACCATATCTGTAGGACCAATTTATATTGATTCATTTGCAATAAACAAGAAAAAGTTGGAATTGTATGCTAATATGAATTGTTCTTATATTCCTTTCAGGGAAGACAATGTAGCCGAAATATATAGGTATATCCGTCAACAACTCCCCCCCGAATTTGTAAATTATGAAGTGACATTGATTACTGATAAGCACCCGATAGAAGATCTTATTCCTCTTGCATTACGAAGTAAGAAAGATAAAAAAGCGAATACTTTTGTAAATGACATTGATAAGCCTTTGATCACTCGAATTTCAGTACCTTACAGACCAACAAAAGGTCTTTTGAACAGACACATTGCCATGTGGCAAAGTCACGGGTATTATTATGAGTCAAAGTTAACACGATGGGAGTGGCAACGGGCCCGTATTTTTCAGACAGTGGAGGATTTATATACACAAAGCTATGTTTTACCGTTTTTAGTACCAATGCTTGAAAATGCCGGTGCTAATGTACTTTTGCCTCGTGAACGTGATACAAATACAACAGAAATTATTATTGATAATGATGGTTCTTTAAGTGCAAGTTCTCGTTATATTGAAAAGATTACTGATAAAAAATGGAATGATGGTGCTGGTCCTGGTTTTGCTCAGAAAAAGGACTTTTACATAAACAATGATAATCCTTTTCATGATGGAACATTCCGTTTAATAGAAACAATTAAGAAAGGGAAAGAGAGTACGGCGGAGTGGATCCCGGATATTCCTAAAGCTGGTACATATGCTGTTTATGTTTCTTATAAAAGTGTAGAAAATAGTACTGATGATGCTTTGTATACTGTATATCATAAAGGAGGTACTACTCAGTTTAAGATTAATCAGACAATGGGCGGAGGTACATGGATTTATTTAGGACATTTCAGCTTTGATGCTGGCAGAAATTATGATTCCAGAATTGTACTTACTAACAAATCGTCTAAGACTGGAAAAGTTGTTACGGCTGATGCCATAAAGATTGGTGGTGGTTTTGGAAATATTGCTCGTCGTATTGCCGATAGTGGCACCACTGAAAATGTAAAGAGCTCAGACACTAAAGCGCAGGAAGAAATAAAGCTATTGCCTAAAGTTGACTACCCTTACGAGACGAGCGGATATCCTCGTTATACTGAAGGAGCACGTTATTGGCTACAATGGGCTGGTTTTCCTGAAGATGTATACTCTCCAAGTAAAGGGGTGAATGATTATACAGATGATTATAAATCGAGAGGTCTTTGGGTTAATTATTTAGCAGGAGGATCGAGTGTAGATCCGAAGGCAGAAGGTTTGAATATCCCAATTGATTTATCTTTTGCTTTCCATACCGATGCTGGAACAACGATGAATGACTCAATTATAGGATCTTTAGGTATTTTCTGTACTAATACTGATGATGCTAAATATACAAATGGCGTTTCCAGATATGCTGCCAGAGATTTAACGGACCTTGTACAGTCTAAAATAGTGAATGACATTCGTTCATTATATGAACCTAATTGGTCGCGTCGTGGAATGTGGAACCAGTCTTATTATGAAGCACGTGTTCCTAAGGTTCCTGCAATGCTGCTGGAGCTCCTGTCTCATCAGAATTTTGCTGATATGCGCTATGGATTGGATCCGAGATTCCGTTTTACAGTAAGTCGTGCTATTTACAAAGGAATACTTCAATTTGTCTCTTCACAATATAAGCAGAAATATGTTGTTCAGCCATTGCCAATAGACCATTTTAATATTCACTTTGTTAATACAGATGAAGTTGAGCTAAATTGGAAGCCAGTTATGGACCCACTGGAACCAACTGCTGTAGCAAATAAGTATGTTGTTTATACACGCATTGATGACGGAGAATTTGATAATGGTGTTGTTGTAAATACAAATAGCTATCGCGTATCACAAAATGAAGGTCAGATATATAGTTATAAGGTTACTGCATTAAATGATGGTGGTGAAAGTTTCTCTTCTGAAATTCTTTCAGCCAGTAGAGTGACAAAAGAGAAGGGGATGGTTCTGGTAGTGAACAGCTTTGATAGAATTAGTGCTCCGGCTGACTTTGTGGCTGATAGTATTGCAGGGTTTTATGATGTGCTTGATCATGGAGTTCCTTACAAACAAGACTATAGTTATATTGGAAGTCAGACGGAATTCCGACGTAATATTCCATGGATGGATGATGATGCTGCAGGTTTTGGAGCTAGTCGTGCAAATTATGAAAAAATGGTTATTGCTGGCAATACTTTCGATTATTCTTTTGTTCATGGAAAAGCAATAACTAATGCAGGATACTCTTTTGTTTCTTGTAGTGACGAAGCTGTAATGGATGAGAACGCAGATCTGAAAGAATTTAAATTTGTAGATCTAATCTTGGGGAAAGAACGTGAAACAGAGATGGGACGTGGAGGCCAATGTCCAAATGAATTTAAAACATTCCCTGATAAATTGCAGTCTGCAATTAAAGAATATTGCGAAGCAGATGGTAATATCTTTATTTCCGGTGCATTTGTCGGATCGGATTTGTGGGATAATAAAGCATCCCGACAGGAGGATCGGAATTTTGCGATGAATACATTGAAATATAAATGGCGTACCGGACAGGCTGCTATAACAGGTAAAGTTAAAAGTGTAGCATCTCCTTTTGTGATGTTTTCTGGTAATTATGACTATTACAATGAGCTAAATGCTGAATCATATGCCGTAGAATCTCCTGATGGAATAGAGCCGGCAGCAAAAGATTCGTATACAGTATTTAGGTATTCTGAAAATAATTTGAGTGCAGGTGTTGCTTACAAGGGAAAATATAAAACTTGCATACTTGGTTTTCCTTTTGAATCTGTTAAGAAAGAAGAAGAGAGAAACCAGTTAATGAAGTCAGTGTTATTTTTCTTTTCAAAAACTGAATGATTGAATTTTAAATAGTGAATAATACCTCTTTATTTTATCTATGATGTTAAAGAAATATTATTTATCTTTGAGCAATTTTTAATAAGCAAACAATAAATGAAACTGATAGCTGAGAGTGGTTCAACAAGAACGGAATGGGCTTTGATTGATGGAGATTGCGTAACTGAGCATCTTTTTACAGAAGGAATAAACCCTTTTTTCCAATCAAGGAGAGAAATAAGTCGCAGTGTACGCTTGGGGCTTCCGGAACATTTCTTTAGAAAAAGATTTGAACAGGTCTTTTTCTATGGTGCAGGCTGCTCTTCTCCCGAAAGAAAAGGTATTATTGGTGCTTCTTTAGTTGCCCAATTTAAGTCTCCTATCGAAGTTGAGAGTGATTTATTGGCTGCAGCACGTGGCTTATTAAAAAATGATGCAGGAATTGCTTGTATTTTGGGAACTGGATCTAATTCCTGTTTTTATGATGGGAGAAATATAACTCGCAATGTAAGATCTTTAGGTTATGTTTTAGGTGATGAAGGTAGTGGCGCGGTTTTAGGTAAGCTTTTTCTGGCTGATTGTTTAAAAGGATTAGCACCAGCTTCTCTTATTGAAACATTCTATGAAAAGTTTCGTATTTCGGCTGATGATGCTCTTGAGTCTGTGTATAGCCGCCCATTTCCAAACCGTTTTCTATCAACATTTTCATATTTTCTTAATGAACATCTTGATAGTGAATATGTCTATGATCTTGTTTATCAGAATTTAAGAAGCTTCTTTGTTCGTAGTGTCACTCAGTATGACTATCAAAATTATCCAATTCGTTTTGTTGGTTCTGTTGCATATAACTATTCCTCTGTTTTACATGAGGTTGCAAATGAATTTGGTATAGTAATTGATAATATTGTTGAGTCGCCTATGACTGGACTGGTTGAATATCATACTCAGAATATTTCTCCTATTTCACGTTTTTAATATTTTGTTTTTGATAATAATATATCTAATAGCGCATCTTTAAATGTTATTATTTGCAAATTAATGATTCTAACATATAAAATATAGTGTACTTATTTCTAGAATTAAAACATTTATTTTACATTTGTTTCTATAAGGACCTAAATAGATCTAATTATGAAGAAAATCTTTTTTTCAGTTCTTTTCTGCCTTATAATTAACTCTTTACGAAGTGAAAATTTCCGCTTTGCCTTATTAACAGATTTACATGTTAGTGGTGATTCTCTTGCTTATAATGATTTGAGAAAATCTGTTGAGCAAATCAATAAAACCAAAGATATAGACTTTGTAATTGTATCTGGTGATGTAACTGAAGAAGGGGATCGTGCATCTTTGAAGAGAGTAAAGTCATTGCTTGACTTGTTGAAGATGAAATATTATATCACTTCCGGAAATCATGAAACAAAGTGGAGTGAGTCTGGAGCTACTGATTTTGGCCATATTTTTGGTTCAGACAGATTTAAATTTGAGTACAATGGAATCCTTTTTCTTGGATTTAATTCAGGGCCGGTCATTAGAATGGCTGATGGACATGTTTCTCCACAAGATATTTCCTGGATGAAAAAAGAGTTGGCAACCTTTGGAAAAGATAAACCGGTTATTCTGGTAACTCATTACCCTTTACAAGAGGGCGATGTAGATAATTGGTATGATGTAACAGATGCTGTTCGTCCATATAATATCAGGGTTTTCCTGGGAGGGCATTATCACCGTAATTTATTGTTTAATTACGATGGTATTCCTGGCATTATTTGTCGTTCAAACTTGCGAGGAAAAGAAAAAGTCGGAGGTTATTCCGTTTTTGAAGTGACTCCCGATTCATTATTGGTATATGAACAGAAAATTGCGAATAACCCTGAAAACTGGGCATCATATTCTTTTAAAAAGAGTTATTATAATTCAGATAATTTCGGGTATAAAAGACCTGATTATTCTATAAATAAAGAATATGATAAGGTTAAAGAACTTTGGATTGTAAAGACAGCTGCAGGGATATATTCATCTCCCGTTATTTATAATAAGAACGTTTATGTTGGTGATGATTTGGGCTTTTTAAGTTGCTATTCGTTAAGTAATGGCAAGAAAATATGGGAATTCAAATCAGGAAATCGTATTGTAGGAACCCCGGCAACAGCAAATGGTGTCGTTGTTTTTGGGTCTGCAGATAAAAAAATATATGGCGTCAATGCTAAAACAGGAAAACTTTGTTGGGAATATCCAGCCAAGGAAGCTGTGCTAGGTGCTGTTACTATTGATAATGGGATTGCATATATTGGAGCAAGTGATCATACATTTCGGGCGATTGATGTAAAGACAGGAAAACTTTGTTGGGAATATACAGACGTTAAAGGGTATATTGAAACAAAGCCATTAATTTACGAAGACAAAGTTATTTTTGGTGCCTGGGATAATAATTTGTATGCATTAGATAAAGCATCTGGTAAGGAACTCTGGAAATGGAATGGAAATCTGACTCGGATGCATTTTTCTCCGGCTGCTGTATGGCCTGTTGCCGCAAATGGGAAAATTTTCATAACCGATCCACAACGTGCAATGACTGCGATTGATGCTAATAGTGGAAAAACAATATGGAGAACGTTTCAATCTACTGTCAGAGAAACAATCGGACTTTCGGCAGATAAGATACGGCTGTATAGTAAAACCATGCAAGATAGCGTAGTTTGTTTTTCTACAGAAGGTAATGTTCCAAAACAGATATGGGCAACCGATGTGAAGTTTGGATATGAACATGCGCCATCCATGTTAGTTGAGAAAGATGGAGTTGTATTTGGTAGCACTAAGAGTGGAGTTGTTTTTGCTCTGGAAGCTTTTTCCGGAAAACTTCTCTGGAAACATAAAGTGGGGAACTCACTTATAAGTACGGTGGTGCCGCTGAGTGCTACAGAATGTGTGTTTACAAGTACAAGCGGTGAAGTAGGAATTTTAAAACATTCAAGTTATAAACGATAAGAATAAAAAGTAATACGATATTAATATGAAAACTACAGTTAATTGTTTTATTCCCTTTATGGGAGCTGCACAAGCTGAGCAGACTATACAAAACTTAAAAGCCAGTGATTTAGTAAGCAAGATCTACTTACTTGTTACAGACAATGTGGAAGATTCTATAGAAGGTTGCGAGAAACTTCAGGTTCCATCATTGAATGCTACTGTTGCAGCCCGCGAAATTGCATCTCACTCAGATGCAGATTACAGCTTGATTTATACTAAATATACCACTCTGGAATTAGGGATGTTTGCATTAGAACGTATGTTGCATATAGCAGAAGATTCTGATGCTGGAATGCTTTATGCAGATCATTACCAGGTTATAGGCGAAACAAGAACAGCTTGCCCGGTTGTTGATTATCAGTTTGGTAGTTTGCGCGATGATTTTAATTTTGGTTCAGTATTGCTTTATAAGTCTGATGTGTTAAAAGCTGCTGTGAACGAAATGGCTACCGAGTATTCGTTTGCCGGATTGTATGATTTGCGCCTAAAAGTATCTCAAAGATCTTCTTTGGTTCATGTTAATGAGTATCTCTATTCTGAGGTGGAATTCGATACACGTAAAAGTGGAGAAAAAATATTCGATTATGTAGATCCTAAGAATAGAGGAGTACAAATTGAGATGGAAGCAGCTTGCACTGATCATCTAAAAGCAATAGGTGGATACCTTGCTCCAGAATTCAAAAATATCGAATTTAATGCCGGCGATTTCGAGTTTGAAGCATCAGTGCTGATTCCTGTTAGAAACCGTATCCGTACTGTTGAAGATGCAATTCGTTCTGTTTTGAACCAGAAAACAAACTTTAAATTCAATTTAATTGTAGTAGATAACTATTCTACCGATGGCACAACGGAAGCTATTGATAAGTTTGCATCAGATGAACGTTTGATTCACATAATTCCGGAACGTCAGGACTTAGGTATAGGCGGTTGTTGGAATCTGGGTGTACACCATCCAAAATGTGGTAAGTTTGTTGTTCAGCTAGATAGTGATGATGTATACAGTGATGAGAATACATTGCAGAAAATGGTTGATGCTTTCTATGAGCAAAATTGTGCAATGGTAGTTGGTACTTATATGATGACTGACTTTAATATGAATATGATAGCTCCCGGAATCATTGATCATAAAGAATGGACTCCAGAGAACGGACGGAACAATGCACTTCGTATTAACGGATTGGGTGCTCCACGTGCTTTCTATACACCAGTACTTAGAGAAATAAAAGTACCTAATACAAGTTATGGCGAAGATTATGCATTAGGATTGAACATTTCCCGCAAATATCAGATTGGACGTGTATACGATGTTGTTTATATGTGTCGTCGCTGGGATGATAATTCTGATGCTTCACTTGATATTGTTAAGATGAATGGTCACAACACGTATAAAGACAGAATCCGTACCTGGGAGCTTCAAGCCAGAGTTGCTTTAAATAAGAAGAAATGAAAAGAATAGTCACATCGTCGCAAGTTGCAGAACTGCTTCAGGAACAGCTCAATGTATGGGAACTGGCCCGGAACAATTATGAAGCGTTGAAGCAAGTAAAGGTTAAAGAACTGGTATTTGATGATTTTAAGATCAAAGTTCAGTTTAATCCGGCCAGGATTGTTTCTTCTTCAGCCAAAGTAGATACAAAGTCTATTCAGGAGCGAAAATGTTTTCTATGTGAACAAAACCGTCCGGCAATACAGACAGGAATTCCGTTTGGAGATGATTATATAATACTTATCAATCCGTTTCCGATATTTCCGAAGCATCTTACTATTCCTTCATGTAAGCATGTGGATCAGCGAATTGCCGGTAGACTAGGAGACATGTTGGACCTGGCATATAACATAGATGAATATACTATCTTTTATAATGGTCCGAAGTGCGGCGCTTCTGCGCCTGATCATGCTCATTTTCAGGCCGGAAGTAAAGGCTTTCTACCAATTGAAAAGGAGTGGAAAAAGTTTGTAACTAAACCAGTTATTGAGCACCAGTCTGCCAAACTTTATATCTTAAACAATTTCGAAAGAGGAGTTTTTGTTATAGAGTCAGAATCAAAGGAGAATGCAGTTGAACTGTTTGAACAAATATATGCTTTGTTGGAAGTTAAACCGGGAGAAGAAGAGCCTATGATGAATGTTCTTGCTTGGTATGATGCAGATAAATGGATCGTCTGTATTTTTCCCCGGTCATTGCACCGTCCTTCCTGTTATACTGCAGAAGGTGAGGATAATATTTTAATCAGTCCGGCTTCCGTTGATATGGGTGGTGTATTTATAACTCCTTTGGAAAAAGACTTTGAAAAGATCACGGCAGAAAATGTGCATACAATTTTAAATGAAGTATGTATGGATGAAGTTGCATTAAATAAAATCGCAGAACATATAAAACCAGCGTTATGAAAGAACCTAGAGTAGATGTGGGGATCATGTTTGAACCTAAAATAGATTTCTTGTTGCAGGGTAATTATCTTTGGAACGGTTCTTTAGTAACCGGAAGTCAGAACGCTGTTTATTCTGAAGGCAAAATTCTTTGGAACGGTTCGGCCCATGAAGAATTATTGTTTGAACCTTCCGACAGTGCAAATGATTCTTTTGAATTGCTGGATGTAACCATTGGTATTAATTTCCATTGGGAGCGGAAAGAAAACCAGCGTTTTCGTGGTGCTCTGAAACTCATTGTTGAGAATAATAAGTTGACGGCTGTAAATGTAATTTCTGTGGAAGATTACTTAATCAGTGTAATCTCTTCCGAGATGAGTGCTACAGCTTCAATGGAATTATTGAAAGCGCATGCCGTAATTTCCCGTAGCTGGTTATTAGCTCAGATTCAGAAAAACAAAGAGATTGCTGAAACAAAATCAGAATATACTGCATTTTCTCAGACAGAAGATGAATGTATAAAGTGGTATGACCGTGAAGATCATGTTAATTTTGATGTGTGTGCTGATGATCATTGCCAACGCTACCAAGGAATTACACGTGCTTCTACAAAAAATGTAGAATTTGCAGTAAGAGATACTGCCGGTCAAGTATTAATGTCAGGAACAAAGATCTGTGATGCTCGTTTCTCTAAATGTTGTGGTGGCGCAGTGGAAGAGTTTCAATATTGCTGGGAAGATGTGAGGCATCCTTATCTGGTCAAACTTCGCGATGATAAGAGTGGAGCTTCATTACCAGATCTAAGACAAGAAGCTGAAGCAGAAAAATGGATACGTACTTCACCTGATGCTTTCTGTAATACAACAGATAAGAAAATACTTTCTCAGGTATTGAATAATTATGATCAGGAGACAACCAACTTTTATCGCTGGAAGGTTTCTTATTCACAGAAAGAGCTTTCTGAACTAATCCTGAAACGTTCAGGTGTTGATTATGGTGAAATAATAGACCTTATCCCTGTGGAAAGAGGTACTTCTGGTCGATTGGTTAAACTAAAAATTGTTGGAACCAAACGGACACTTGTTATTGGCAAGGAATTAGAGATCAGAAGAACACTTTCTACGTCCCACTTGTATAGTTCTGCTTTTGTTGTCGAAAAAGAGAATGTTATAAATAATATCCCCCAAAACTTTAATCTTATTGGTTCAGGATGGGGACATGGAGTAGGACTTTGCCAGATTGGAGCTGCAGTAATGGGTGAGCAAGGCTATACATATGACAAGATTTTGTTGCATTATTACATAGGAGCATCCATAAATAAACTATATTAATGGCATATTATGAAAAATAAGAAAATATCACCTTGGGCATGGATACCCACATTATATTTTGCTGAAGGATTACCTTATGTTGCAGTAATGACTATATCAGTTATTATGTATAAGAAACTAGGTATTTCAAATACAGATATAGCTTTATATACCAGTTGGCTTTATTTGCCATGGGTTATTAAACCCTTCTGGAGTCCGTTTGTTGATTTGTTTAAAACCAAACGCTGGTGGATTGTAACTATGCAGCTTTTGGTTGGTGCAGGATTGGCAGGTATTGCTTTTACCATACCGATGTCCAACTTCTTCCAGATCACTTTAGCTGTATTCTGGTTGGTTGCATTTAGTTCAGCTACTCATGATATTGCTGCCGATGGATTTTATATGCTGGCATTAGATGTTCCGGAACAAGCATTATATGTAGGTATACGCAGTACTTTCTATCGTATAGCCACTATCTTTGGACAGGGTGTCCTTATTGTGCTGGCGGGTGGATTGGAAAACTGGACCGGGAATATTCCTTTTGCATGGTCTATTACTTTCTATATTTTAAGTGGTTTGTTTATAGCTTTTTGCCTTTATCACAAATTTATCCTGCCAACACCCAAAACAGATAAATCCACAGTTACTAATGTTTCAGCATCAAATATATTTGAAGAATTCTTTGAGACGTTTATTACTTTCTTCCAGAAAAAGCAGGCTGGCGTAGCTATCCTTTTTATGCTGCTTTATCGTTTGCCGGAAGCTCAGTTAGTGAAACTTATCAATCCCTTCTTGCTTGATCCTATTGAAAAAGGAGGGTTGGGACTTAGTACCGCAGAGGTCGGAATTGTCTACGGAACTGTTGGTATTCTAGGTCTGACAATTGGTGGAATCATTGGTGGATTTTGCGCATCCAAGGGCGGTCTTCAACGCTGGTTGTGGCCTATGGCCTGGAGCATCTCTTTAACATGTCTTACTTTTGTTTACTTGGGATATTTTCAGCCACAAAACCTTATTATCATTAATATTTGTGTCTTTATAGAGCAGTTTGGTTATGGATTTGGTTTTACAGCCTATATGCTTTACCTCATTTATTATTCTGAAGGAGAACATAAAACTGCACATTATGCCATTTGTACAGGGTTTATGGCATTGGGTATGATGTTGCCGGGTATGGCTGCCGGATGGTTGCAGGATCATATTGGATATGAGAACTTCTTTGTTTGGGTGATGATTTGTTGCGCGGCAACAATTGCTGTATGTGCATTTGTGAAGATTGACCCAGAGTATGGAAAGAAAAAAGATGAGATAGAATCGGAATAATTTAAAAATGAAGAGTGATGAAACTTAAATATTTATTTACTTTGTCTCTTGTGGGATTATTGGCAGTCAATGTATCCGCCCAGAAAATAAGAATAAAAACAGGTGTTGAAGTTTTGAAAGAACAGAACTTTAAAATATTGGAAGGTAAACGTGTTGGGTTAATCACTAATCCAACGGGGGTCGACAATGATCTGAAGTCGACTATTGATATTCTTCATGAAGCAAAGAATGTAAAGCTTGTAGCTCTTTTTGGTCCTGAACATGGAGTTCGAGGAGATGTGCATGCCGGTGATCATGTTGACAATTTCAATGACCCTTCAACCGGAGTGCCTGTTTATTCATTGTATGGCAAAACACGTAAGGCAACACCCGAAATGTTGAAAGGTATAGATGTTCTGGTATATGACATTCAGGATATAGGTTGCCGCTCATTTACTTATATAAGTTCTATGGGGCTTGCAATGGAAGCAGCAGCTGAGAATAATATTGAGTTTGTGGTGCTCGATCGCCCAAATCCGGTGAATGGTCTTAAGATAGAAGGTAATGTAGTTGAAGATGGTTATTACTCTTTTGTGAGTCAATTCAAGATTCCATATGTTTACGGATTAACCTGTGGTGAACTCGCCATGATGCTTAATAATGAGAATATGCTGAAAAAGCAATGCAAACTGCATGTTGTAAAAATGAAAGGCTGGAAACGTAAGATGGATTATACCCAAACCGGTTTACAATGGGTTCCTGCTTCGCCTCATATTCCTCATGCTCATTCAGCTGAATTCTATCCTGTATCAGGAATCCTTGGTGAACTGGGATATATGTCTATTGGAGTGGGATATACCATTCCTTTCCAGATGTTTGCGGCCGAATGGATAAAAGCGGATGAGTTTGCAGCAAAAATGAATAGTCTGAATCTACCGGGAATTAAAATCAGACCGATCCACCTAAATCCATTCTATGCAGTGGGACAGGGTAAGAATCTTCAGGGTGTGCAGGTGCATATTACTGATTATAAGAAAGCAGCTCTTTCTGAAATTCAGTTCTATATAATGCAGGAAATTGCAGAATTATATCCTGATAAAGCGGTATTTAATAATGCTGATAACAAACGATTCAATATGTTCGATAAAGTCAGTGGTAGCGATCAGATTCGTTTGCGTTTTGCAAAGAATAACCGATTTGAGGATATTAAAGATTATTGGTATAAAGATGTAGAGAGTTTTAAGAAGCTTTCAAAAAAATATTATTTATATAAGTAACAGGTTTATTTGCCTATAAACAAAGCAAGATCATGAATAAGAATTATAATTCTTTCCTTGAAGAGATTTCAGCGTTTGTGTCTAAAGACAGAATCTACACAGATGAACTACGTCTATTAGCATGGGGAACTGATGCTGGCTTTTATCGCCTTCTTCCTAAAATAGTAATTCGTTCTGTCGATGAGCAGGAAATTTCCAGAATACTTTTAATAGCTGATAGCTTGAATCTGCCTGTTACTTTCAGAGCGGCGGGAACAAGTCTTTCGGGGCAGAGCATAAGCGATTCAATCTTGATTGTTGCAGGCAAGCATTGGGAGAAGTATACAATATCTCCCGATTATAAAACCATAACTTTTCAACCTGGATTAATAGGAGAAAGAGTTAACCAGATTCTGAAACCTTTCGGACGAAAGTTTGCTCCTGATCCTGCTTCCGTAAAATCTGCAATGGTGGGAGGTATTATCATGAATAATGCTTCCGGCATGAATTGCGGAACTCATGCAAATAGTGACAAGATGTTACTCTCCGTAAGGATAGTAATGGCTGATGGTACTATACTTGATACTGGAAATGAGACCAGTAAAAGAGATTTTGCAAAGAAAAAGCCTGATTTTATTAAAAGCATAGAGGCTTTACGTGATAAAATCAGGAATGATGAAAAGTTATCGGAAAGAATTCGATATAAATATTCCATTAAGAATGTAACCGGATTGAATATTCTCCCTTTTGTTGAGCATGACGATCCTTTTGAAATAATTACTCACCTGATGGTTGGCTCCGAAGGAACATTGGCTTTTCTTTCTGAAGCAACCATGAAAACGGGATACGACTATCCGTTCAGTGCCAGTGCCATGCTTTATTTTAAGGATATAAAAGAGGCATGCCGTGCTGTTGTGGCAATGAAAAAAGGACCGGTAATGGGGGCAGAGTTACTCGACTCAAAGTCACTTAGTTCAGTGAACGACCCAACAGGAGAGGGGCTTACCGCGGTTTTGACAGAAACGAAAGCTGCTACCAAGCAAGAATTGGATGATCAGATAAAGGAGATTGAGACTATTCTTGAATCTTTTGAAACATATACTCTGGTTCATTTTACTGATAAGGAGAGTGAATATTCCAAGTATTGGAATATCCGTTCCGGAATTTTTCCATCAGTAGGTGGAACTCGTGAACTGGGTACAACAACTTTGATTGAAGATGTAGCTTTCCATATAGAAAACTTACCCAAAGCAACTGCTGAGCTGCAGGCTTTGCTGGTAAAACATGGCTATGCAGATGCCTGCATATATGGTCATGCATTGGAAGGCAACTATCACTTTATCATTAATCAGGCGTTTGATACGGATGAAAAGGTTCGTAAATATGAGAACCTGATGAATGAGGTGAAGACTTTAGTAGTCGATAAGTATGACGGATCTTTAAAAGCTGAACACGGTACCGGACGAAACATGGCGCCGTTCGTTAAATACGAGTGGGGTGAGGCTGCTTTTGAGGTCATGAAAGAGGTGAAGAATCTGTTTGATCCAAAGAATCTGATTAACCCGGGAGTTATCTTTAATGATGATCCCGAATGCCATATTAAGAACTTCAAACCACTGCCTCTGACTAACGCTCATGTAGATAAGTGTATAGAGTGCGGATTCTGTGAAGTAAACTGTCTGACTTGTGGATTTACTCTTTCTTCCAGACAGCGTATTGTTATTCGCAGAGAGATTTCCCGCTTGAGAAAATCAGGTGAAGACAATGAACGGTTAGCTAAACTGGAACAACAGTATAAGTACCTTGGTAACCAAACTTGTGCTGGAGACGGACTTTGCTCCATGTCTTGTCCGATGAATATAAATGTGGGAGACCTTACACATGATATCCGTCAGGATGAATTGCCGGTGGGAAGCCTTGGATATAAGATTGGTGATTTTGCGGCCAATCATTTCCAGGGGATGAAAAGTATACTCCGTCCGGTGCTTAGTCTGGCTAATGGAGCACATACTGTATTGGGCACCAAAGCAATGTCTTCCCTTACAAAAGGTATTCGTTATGTATCAATGGATAACTTCCCATTGTGGACTCCTGCAATGCCTAAAGCTTATTACCCGCATAAAATTACTCAAAAGAGTGAACCGTTGAAAGTTGTTTATTTTCCAAGCTGCCTTAACCAAATGATGGGAACAGCAAAAGAGACTCCGGATTCTACTCCTTTAGTGGATAAAACAGTTCAGCTACTCCAGAAAGCGGGTTATGAAGTAATATTTCCTAAAGAGATGGATAAGCTTTGTTGCGGAACTATCTGGGAAAGTAAAGGAATGATGGATATAGCTGACCGTAAATCTGCCGAACTTGAAGAGGCGCTGTTTGCTGCCACTGAGCAAGGTAAATATCCGGTGCTTTGTGATCAGAGTCCTTGTTTGCACCGTATGCGAAATGTAATGACGAAAGTTAAGCTATACGAACCAGTAGAATTTATCTACACTTTCCTGAAAGATAAGTTAGAATTCACACCAATAGATAAACCGGTTTCCATCCATATAACCTGTTCTACTCAAAAAATGGGATTGCGTGATCAGATGGTAGCTTTGGCCTGTCTTTGTTCAACAAAGGTAATTGTTCCCGAGGAGGTAGGATGTTGCGGGTTTGCTGGTGACAAAGGCTTTACCCATCCTGAGGTAAATACATACGCTCTCCGAAAATTGAAGCCTCAATTAGAGAAGGCCGGAGTAGAAGTGGGATATTCAAACAGCCGGACTTGCGAAATTGGCCTGACAACTAATTCCGGAATCCCTTATATTTCCATTGTTTATCTTGTAGACCAGTGTACAACAGCAATAACAAAATAAAGATACTATGAAAACAAACGTAAGTCAACGACTGCTGGCATTGGATATACTAAGAGGTATTACCATTGCAGGTATGATTTTGGTTAACAATCCCGGTACTTGGGGTTCCATTTATGCACCTCTTGGTCATGCGGAATGGATAGGATTAACTCCTACCGATTTAGTATTTCCGTTCTTTATGTTTATAATGGGGATCTCTACTTATATTTCGCTCAGAAAATATAATTTTGAGTTCAGTCATTCAGCAGCTTTGAAGATCTTAAAGCGTACTTTGGTTATTTTTGTTATTGGTCTGGGAATTGGTTGGTTATCCTTATCTTTCCGTACATATAATTCATTGATTGCAGAGAATCTTTCCTTTGGCGAACGCCTTCTGCAATCAGTTACAAATTTCGCTCATCTTCGGATACTCGGAGTAATGCAGCGACTTGCTCTTTGCTATGGTGCAACAGCTATTATAGCCATTTTGATAAAACATAAATATATACCGGTAATTGTTCTGGTTACTCTTTTTGCCTACTTCCTGTTATTAATTACAGGCAATGGCTTCGAGCAAAGCGAACAGAATATTATTTCTGTATTCGATCAGATTGTTCTGGGTGTGGATCACATGTATAAAGATGCCGGTCTGGCTATCGATCCGGAAGGATTGCTTAGCACTATCCCTTCCATTTGTCATGTGTTGATAGGATTCTGGTGTGGTGAATTGCTGATGAGCGTAAAAGATAACGGAGAACGCATTCAACGGTTGTTTTTGGTTGGTACGGTACTCACATTCTCAGGTTTACTGTTAAGTTATGGGTGCCCTATCAGTAAGAAAATATGGTCACCTACATTTGTTTTAACTACATGCGGATTAGCATCCAGTTTCCTGGGCCTGCTTATTTGGATTATAGATATTAAAGGTTATAAAAAATGGTCGCGCTTCTTTGAGTCCTTCGGTGTGAATCCATTATTTATCTATGTAATGGGAGCTGTTCTTTCAATACTTACAGGCAGTATCCTATTCAGTTTTGATGGCAATATGGTTAGTTTGAAACTATACTTATACAAATATATCCTTCAGCCTCTTTTGGGCGATTATCCTGGCTCATTAACTTTTGCATTGTTGTTTGTCGGTTTTAACTGGATGATTGGATATGTATTATACAAAAAGAAAATATATATTAAAATATGATATTAATAGCAGACAGTGGCTCTACCAAGACAGATTGGTGTTTGGTAGAGAATGGACAGATAGTCCAGCGAATCCTGACAAAAGGAACAAATCCCTTCTTTCAGACTCAGGAAGAGATTAGTCAGGAGATTGAGGAGGCATTATTGCCACAGGTTAAAGATTGTAGCATTGAATCAGTGTTTTTCTACGGTGCAGGTTGTGCGTTTCCCGAAAAGAATGAAATAGTTCGCCTGGCTATAGCCCAACACATAAAGGCACCTGTAGAGGTGGGAAGTGATCTTCTTGCAGCAGCCCGTGCTTTGTGTGGAAAGAATTCAGGTATAGCATGTATCTTAGGAACAGGATCGAACTCTTGTTTTTATAATGGAGAAGAGATTGTAGATAATGTCTCACCTCTTGGTTATATTTTGGGAGATGAAGGTAGCGGAGCTGTACTTGGAAGATTGCTAGTTGGTGATTGCTTAAAGAATCAGTTATCGCCCGAACTAAAAGAGAAGTTCCTGAATCAGTTTCAGCTAACGCCGGCAATAATCCTGGAGAATGTTTATAAGAAACCTTTCCCAAATAGATTTTTGGCTCATTTATCTCCGTTCCTTGCACAGAATATTGAGAACCCGGAAGTTCACCAATTGGTACTGAATAGTTTTAAATCGTTCTTTGTAAAGAATGTAATGCAGTATGATTACCTGCATAATAAAGTCCATTTTGTTGGATCAGTAGCAGTTAATTATAAAAAAGTACTTTTTGAAGCTGCAGAGGAACTACATATTCAGATTGGCACAATTATAAAGAGCCCAATGGAAGGCCTTGTGGCTTATCATTCAAACTAACAATAAACTAAAAATAAGATATGTCATTTATAAAAATTACCGAGCACCCATCTCTTCATGATAACCTGGAAAAGAAATCAGTCAGAGAGTTGTTAGAAGGTATTAATGAAGAAGATCAGAAGGTAGCTATTGCAGTTCAAAAAGCAATTCCACAGATAGAAAAATTAGTAACACAGATAGTTCCCCGCATGAAACAAGGTGGACGAATCTTTTATATGGGAGCCGGCACCAGTGGACGTTTAGGCGTTTTGGATGCATCGGAAATACCTCCTACATTTGGTATGCCACCAACATTAGTAATTGGTTTGATTGCCGGAGGAGATACAGCTTTACGTAATCCGGTGGAGAATGCCGAAGATAACTTGGAACGTGGATGGGAAGAACTGGTGGAACATCAGATCAATGAGAAAGATACAGTGATTGGTATTGCTGCTTCAGGAACTACTCCTTATGTGATTGGTGCTTTAAGAAATGCACGTGCACATGGCATCCTTACAGGCTCAATTTCCAGTAACCCTGATTCTCCTTTATCTGCAGAAGCGGAAGTTCCTATCGAAATGATTGTGGGTCCTGAATTCGTAACCGGAAGTTCACGTATGAAATCGGGAACCGGACAAAAGATGATTCTGAACATGATTACTACATCTGTAATGATTCAACTTGGTCGCGTAAAAGGAAACAAAATGGTAAATATGCAGCTTTCCAATAAGAAGCTGGTGGACCGTGGTACACGAATGGTTTCTGAAGAG
This sequence comes from uncultured Bacteroides sp., assembly GCF_963675905.1. NCBI lineage: Bacteria > Pseudomonadati > Bacteroidota > Bacteroidia > Bacteroidales > Bacteroidaceae > Bacteroides > uncultured Bacteroides sp. The sequence continues at coordinate 3,356,856 of NZ_OY780936.1, forward strand.
TTGGGATTGGAATATGAACAATCCAAACGCTTGCTGTTGATGTATGGTTCTGTGAAGAAAGCAGTAGATGCTTATCGTGCACAACAAAATAATGAATTAAAATGAAAAGGGCGTCACTTTTTTTAGTTCTCGGCTTACTCTTTTGTGCAAATAGTTTTGCTCAACAAGAGAAGTACACTACTTATTACTACCAGCGCGCTACATTGTTTGAAAAACTGCCCATCACGTCTACCGATATTGTTTTTTTAGGCAATAGCTTGACGGATGGTTGTGAGTGGGCTGAACTTTTTGGCAACCCGCACATCAAAAACCGTGGAATCAGTGGTGACGAAGTTATGGGAATATACGATCGTATTGACCCAATACTAAAAGGTAAGCCTGCAAAGATATTCCTGTTGACCGGAGTAAATGATGTTTCTCACGACCTTACGGCAGATAGCATTCTTGTAATGTACAGGAAGTTAGTGAACAAAATCAAATCAGATTCTCCAAAAACAAAACTTTATATTCAAAGTATTCTTCCGGTGAACGATGAATTTACCCGTTTCCCTAAAGTGCACAATAAAACACAAGTGATACTTGATATAAACAAAGGCTTAAAGCAATTGGCAAAAAAGAATGGGTATACTTATATAGACCTGTATGCTCACTTTATTGCTCCGGGAACTCAAAGCTTTGATAAGAAATATACAAACGATGGCCTTCACCTTTTAGGACCAGGATATCTGGTTTGGAAAGAGGTGCTAAAGCCTTATGTGAAATAAATATCTCGCTTTTTTAAATTGGTGTTTTGTTAGTAAAGGGAAAAGCTTCCATGTTGAATGGAGGCTTTTTTAAATTCTCTCAGGTGAGCTAAAGCAACTCACCCGAGAGAATTGACTTTTAAGCCACTTATGATTTACACGGATTTACTTCTCTGGTGGATACACCACCGTCCAGTTCATTCGCTGTAAATCTTCCAATGTTAATCGATAACAATGCAAAACAGGAACATATTTGCGAATGGTATCACAAGGTGTTGCTAAATATTTCCTATAAGTTTCTCCATCCATTACAACAAATTGAATAAAATCCATGCCTTTGAAATCTACTTCCCAACCGAAATCACTCAAACTATTATAAAGAAACTGCGAATCAGCATCAATACCGTCTGCTCCATATCTACATTGATATAATGAATCAACCGCAATTATACCTGATGAGCACAATGGTTGACAAGCAATTTCTCGATCGGACTTATTTATAAACGTTATATTCTCATGTCCCTTCTCTCCATTTGGACAAGCACACAGCAAAAAACATAATGCTACGAGTGTTATTACTATTCTAAACTTTTTCATATATTATTTTATACGGTTATTATTGTAATATTCTCCGTTTGCAATTCCAACGCCTACTGAGCCTATGGAACCAAACATCCATGATATTGTAGCCCTACCGGGATAAAGACCGACAATGCTTCCTGATGACGGATTTATTAAGGTGGCTAAAATCAGTGCACTATAAAAATATAACTTCCGTTGGCCACTTTCATTCAGACCAACGGAAGTTTTTCTATCTGTTCAGTTTTGGTTCTACCGAAACTCAAACTTGCTACAAAACAAGAAATTATGGAAATGGTGGATACATCTTCATATCTTTCATCTGTTCAGAAGGTGGATAAGAGATTTGCCAATTTAATTGCTGCAAATCATGCAAACTCAAATTGTAACGCTGAAGTACTAGGTTCTTATCAACAACATCAGCCCATGAATGATTTGCCAGTACATCTTCTTCAAAAATAAAAATATATAATGTATCTTTCAATGTATTTTCATAACAATCTGAACGACCACTAAAAACATTAAACAATGCTGTGTTGTTTTTTTCATTTGGTAATGCTTTATACCAATCAGAATATGGATAGCCATTGTATCTGGAAAGAATGATACTCTCTTCCTTCTTTACATATAATGTACTACTTGTTTTATTCAAAAATACTATTCTATCATGACAATCCTTATCATCATTTCCACAACTACTTCCCATTAAGATAGGGATTAGCAACATAATTAATACAACTTTTGCTTTCATATAGGTTTAGTGTTTATTGTTAAAAATTATTGTATTTACTAATCCCGGAATTATAGGTAAAGGATTCAATACATTCATGGGAGCCATCACCCAGTCATACCAGGAAAATCCTAATTTGGCTTTTTTTAATGCTAATTGATTGTCCTTATGATTATAGGGAAGAGAACTATTATATCCGTTGATTTTGTTAATTGAAAAATCCCATCCTCTAAAATTTTCAATACGGTTATTGAAATATTCCAACGCTCTGACATTCGCATCTTGCTCTACCGGGTTTTGTCCATGTTTTCCCGAACTTAACGCACTTGGTATAGCATATTTTGACATGTAAAACCAACCCGAACTCTGGCTTTGCCGGTAATGCCCATATTCGTGTTGGAAAAGAGGTTTGTCTGGCCTAGCTTCAAGCCCTCTGACACCATTGATGTAACTTCCTAATGTAAATCCAGTTGTAGTACCTAATCCAAGTCCTTTCCAGTTCTCTGAATAAGATTCAACAGCTGTTGCTCCTCCATAGTATGTTACGCTCTTTACTCCATCAAACAAATTATGAAAATGACTTACTTGGTATCCTAAAAATGTTTGGGGTAACTCCCATGTGAAACGAGATAGGATTTGTTTAAAATTGCCTTTAAATAATCCGGCATCCAATTTCCATGCCATTTTAGTAGAATGCCAATTGTCTCCATTTGTCCATGCATTGATTCCTTGAGACCAAGATTTAACAAACGTATTTCTTAAAAAATCTTTTATTCCATTGAAAATCGTCCAGAATATTTCTCCATCCGGATCTGTATACTTCAAAGGATTATTCAAACAATACGAATATCTGTTGAAGTTCTGACTTAAATCCGGCATCTGTACAAACGGGTCAGGACTCAGAAAACGCCCCAGAATAGGATCGTAGAGCCGTCCATTCATATTGATTAAGTCAAACTCCGGTAAGTGCTCATGTCCTGTGTAGCCACGATGGAAAGCAAAAGTATTATTTGTTATAGTTTGCTTGCCCCAGGCATCATAGGATGCTTTAAACACTTCAGTGCCATTACCGTCTATCAACTTAACAATGCTACCAAGATGATCTGCACAGGTATAATAAACCTTATCATCCAGACCGTCTTGTTTTACATAGATAGCGCCACCATCGAGATAGTATAACCGGGTTGTTACACCATTTTTGGTAATTTGCTCATAGTCTCCGGCAAATATAGAAGTTTTTACGGAAATATTATTCTGTTTAAGCACAGTTTTCCATCTTTCCTGGTCGGGTCCATAAGTGAAGTCCAGACGATATCCACTTCCGGCATCTGAAATAGATTTTATCTTACCGAATTCATTGAATATAGTTGACTGCGTTGATTTGGAAATCAGGTTGCCGGTATTTTCTATTCCTACTACGGCATGAGGCTTAGATTCAAAATAAGTGTACGTTCCCACACCGGTTTTTGAAGAGATATTGCCATTGGTGGCATATCCCATCTGCATCACGTCGGTAGATCCTTCCTTAACAAAAGTAAGGCGATCGAGGTTATCATAAGTAAATGACTCAGTTTGGGCAAGCATTCCGGAGCGTGAAGTGAGGTTGCCGGTGGTGCCATCGAATATAAAATCCATATTATGCAATACCCCGGAATCTTTCACTGTTTTCAAATTAGTGAGCAAGCCTTGCGAGTTATGCGTTTCTGTAGCAGTTAACGTTCCACCCAGGCGGGCAGTAGTAACCGTACCGCTGGATCCTGTCAGTTCCCATATAGATTGTGTATCTGACGATACTTTTTCCAAATTCCCACAGGCATCATATTGACGGTTAATAGCCAGATTACCCGGATATGTGACCCTACTTAGTTGCCCCAGAGCATTGTAGGTATAAGCAAATGCCAGCATACCCATTCCCGCTATCTGTCTATTCTCGGAAGCAATATGACCATAAATGTCATAAGTATATTCCTGATAATTATCTCTTGTCTGTTTCTTTACTAATTGAAGCAATTCATAACCCGATTTGCCATAGTTATAAACGGTGACAGTGGTATCTACTATTAATGTATCTAGTCGTCCCAAGTCATCATATTTGTTAATGGTTACTTTTCCCCTACTGTCCTCCTGCCTCGTTATTCTTCCTGCAGCATCATAATCATAAGTAGTAGTACCGGTATTGGGGTCAGTCAATGTACGCTGAATTCCCGTGTCGTCATAAGTCATGGAGAAAACGGCCCCTTCTGTAATAACCGTTTTGGGCTTGCCAAGCGATGTATAGGCATAGGTTACTGTAGCTACCGGATCGGTTGCTGATTTCAAACCTCCCCACGCATCATAAATTTGAGTGGAGGTTTGTCCGTTAGAGGTAGTAGCCACTGTACGATTGCCATAACTGTATGAGGTACTTTGTCCGGCACTGTTACTTTGAATACTTATTCGTCCGCGTCCATCATACACAAAATTATCAGTTGTAATAAGATTACCTGTTTGAGATTGTTTTTGTACAGTCTCTCCTTTGGCATTATAAGCCGTTGCTTTTTGAATACTCAATCCTTTTTCACCGATTGATTCAACTAAGACCTCACGCCCCTGGTTGTCATACCAGGTTTTTACCCAAGGTTGCCCTGTTCCCTGAACAAGGGTAAAATATCGCTTATCCAGTTTATTATTCCATCCGCTGCTGTAAACTTTCTTTCTTCCATCAGGTAAATATGTCAATGTGCGATTTCCCCAATAGTCATAAGCATGAATGGTTACCAACGAATATAATGGATTACTTTCATCCTTTTCTGTTAATAGATTTCCCCAATCATCATAAGTAAATGTGTTTACTAATGATGCCGGCGATGTATAAGTTTTCGCGACAAAACGTTTTGTCGCGTCATAATCAGTATATTTAAATATGGGTTTTATGCCCTGACCGGAGGTTACAGATGTTAATACATTTCCATATTCATCATTAGTATAATTAGTTGTTAAAGGCCGGGATGAGTCATAATTTTCAATAACTTGTTCTTTACAACCATTATTTTCATATGTAATAGCTGTTTTTTTAGTAAAGATAGAAGCGTCATCCTGATGCTTTTGTATCTGTGTAATTAATTGAGGTTTATAGGAGTTTCCAACCCAGGCATAGTTTCCATATCGTATGGTTTTGTACATACTGCTCCCGTAATTAATTGTTTCTTCCTCCGGATAGCCGTAAGTTGCATTAACCTGATAACTAGTGATAACTGTATTTCCATCTAAATCTTTATCTGTCTTGGAAGACGGATATGCAAAATAATTCTTTGAGCCTTTATCTACAACAGTCAATGTTACATTTGTTTCCGCAGTTGCTTCATCTACGATTGTTTTTGTATAGGTTTGAGCAGGAATGTAGAATAAAGTATTCCATGCCTTAACCCCGGATTCGGTCACCGTGCCAAGCGTAGTATTGGTAGCAGTTTGGGATGTCATACCTAATAGTCCTTTACCTTGTAGATGCACTTTTATTCCGCTGTATTGATAGCTAGTCGTTGCACTTCCGGTAGCTCCAATGTTAGTTGTAACAGTTTTTACTGCATGAATAGGTAAAATGCAGTCTGCCATGGGATAAGTACTTCCGGAACCTTTGGTATAGATCCCTCCATTGACAAACGATGCATAAGTAATGCTTGTGGTGCCACCGTAACTATCGGTAACAGAAGTTACTTTACCTCTATCGGCATTAAAGCCTGTATTTTGGTATAATCGCCATATGGGATCATTATCAGCATTTGTGCTATTATAACAATTATATCCGTAGTTCATCAATTCAGGCTGTCCGTCGCCATTAAAATCGCCTAACATATAATGCGATGAAAGACCGTCTGCATCCCGGTTTGAAGTAGCCATACTCACCTGAGTAAGCACATTTCCGGTAGAACGCATCCAGTAAGTATAAGTTTTATTAAATTCTCCCCAGGTACTGCCTAAATCTGATTTCTTTGTGTACATTGCTTTGTTTATCACCACATCTGATTTACCGTCGAAATCAAAATCATATACAAGGCAGTCAAACCTATTATTATCTTTTTCTGTAAAATCTTGTTCGTAAATATCCAATGTACACGCCAGAGTTTTGGTAAAAGTTCCGTCTCCATTATTCAGAGCAAAATACCAATTATTATCTCCTTTACTATTCATAAGAAAATCCAATAATCCGTCACCATCAAAATCGCCTGGCCGAATCATACTTACATTACCGATATTGGTTCCTGTTGTTTTTTTGCTATCCGAAAGAGTGGAACTTGATATTCCATTACCTTGATTCCAGAAAATACTATATCCGCCATCATAAAAGACCAAAACGTCAGTTAATCCATCACTATTGAAATCTGTAGCAAACATTTGTTCCGGTTTAGAAGGTAAGGTGAGGTCAAAAGAGGCACTATACAAAGTTTTACTTTGATCTAATCCAAAGATGGAACAAGGATATTTATCAGAACTCTCTCCTTTTTCCATAAAAATAATATCACTTTTTCCGTCTTTATTAAAATCACCCGTAGTATAAGAAGGCATCTCGCTACTATATTTCAAATTATAATAGACTGCCTGGTTATTCAAAGTTCCACCAACAAATTTGTATTCAACTGTTTTAATTACGCCAGGAATAATGGAAACATTTGGAATTAACAAATCATTAATGCCATCTCCATCAAAGTCAAGCACAGAACTTCCACCTTTTTCCTCTGTCCAATCTGACATTTGAAAGCTTGGGCCTAAAGAATAATTAGTACCATTAGTATATTGAACATTTCCATTAGTATCCAATGAAGCCCAATACACATAACCGTAGGTATCATTATTCCATGAATTTGGTCCTGTTGGAATTTTAACAGGAGATATTCCCACTATATCCGTTAATCCATCCCCGTTTAAATCAGCCGGAATAAATTGTTGATCGGAAAATGCCACTGATGGATAAGATGATGCCGGATTAATAGTAGGCTGAACTGTTGATTGTGATAAAGAAGGTAAAAACGACCAATTTAATTTTATAGGTTTCAAGGCTTCTCCAGCACCGTTCTTTATTGTAACATTTGTCAAACGTGAAAATTTAGTATAGGAACCGTCACTAGTAGCATCATATTGCAAATCATAACTACGAAAGATGTTACTTCCGGTTTTGCTTGTAATATTTTTCAAACGATAAATAATTGAGGCTTTCACATTTCCTTCTAACACATAAGACTGACCATTGTCTTCCCTGTTTTCATAGTTAAAAGTAACAGTATTTTGCAGACTATTGGCTCTATTCTTGTTATTTCCGTAAGTTACAGTTGATAAATAAACGACATTATTTGTATTGTTGTAACTATAATTTATATTGTTACCTAATGGATCTTCTGCATAGTCAATATACCAGGCATTAATCCTAGGGAACTCGTTGTAAATGTAACTTTGGCGAGCCGAAGAAGTAACACCATAATAATAAATCATTCCATTGGATGATTGAACTTCAAACCAGGTGTTAGCCATTGTTGTATTATAGGTTCCATGCACAATTACCTTTGTAAAAGGATCCGTTTCCGGAGAATAAACAGCTCCTTCCTGTCCAACTGTACCAGAAACATAAATCAAACGTTGTCCATCCAATAAATATGCTTCATCTGCCAAATGAGTCAGGCCTTTGGCTATATCATCATGGTAAATATCTTTCGGAGCCCGGGTAATTACAGAAGTACCAGATAAATTACATCCCCACCCGGCCATTCCATTCTCAGACAAACTATTATAGACTAAAGCTAATGATGGTTGCATACCACCTACTCCAAGCGGAACTTCAATAGGTATAGAGTAAGTTGCTCCACCTACAGGAGACAAATTAAATGTACCTCCAGAAGAACCTACTGTTTCTGGTTCTGAACTGTAGTTGTTAGGAATATCAGGATAGTTAAAATCTTCAGGAGCATAACCGCTAATATTGGTAGTAATAATACCTGTACCGGCAAAGGCTTCTGATACGATGTAATAAGTGCCCGGATCTAATGTTTTTTGTATAAATGAATGGAGAGAAGTCGTACATGCGCCATCGCCTGAATAATCATCATTAGAAGTAATAGTATTACCAGATGCATCTAATAAAAACATATATGTATCAATAAGCGAACCACAATGAGATATGGTTACTTGCATTTTGCGGCTGAGTGTGAATTTATAGAAAACATCATTGGGGGTGCGTGCTGTATGTTGATTTGTAAAATTAGTAGTATTCTGTGTATTTGAATACTCAAAACTGTTATCATAAGTACCGGCAATAATTGGATCTTGCATACTATCTCCCGGCATATTTATAACTATACCAGATATCTGTGTCAAGATGATCCCATTTTGACTAAATCCTTCTGATACAACATAGTAAGTGCCCGCATCCAGTTCCTTCTTTAGATAAGAATGAAGACTTGAACTACATGCACCAATACCTGAATAATCATCATTATAATCTATTAAAGTCCCAGAAGCATCCAATAAACTCACATATGTATCAGAAAGTGTTGATCCACAATGAGAGATAGTTACTTCCATCTTCTTATTCAAGGTAAATTTATAATATACATCATTTGGAGTGCGTTTTGTATAATTATTAGTAAAGTTGCTTGTGTTTTGCGAATTGGAATAACTAAAAGCAGAACTAAACGTACCAACAACAATCGGATTTGATTGGGTATTACCAGTCTGCCCATACGTATTCAAAGTACTGGAAGCAAATAATAGTAATACGCATATAATCGTTATAATATGTGTTTGCTTTCTAAGATTGGGTAGTTTTATACTCATACTCTTTTTGCTTTTTTGTTTTACTTTTTAATTATTTTCCATGTTGATTCAATTTCCTTCATTTGTATCTTTAAGAGATATACTCCATCTACATTTTTGCTTAAATCAAATTCAATCTTTTTTTCAGAATTTATTTCCTCTTTTTTCAAGAGCTGACCAGTCATATCATATAAGTAAAGTTTTCCAGATACTTTATCAGAATCAGAAATATTAATAATTTCTACAGAAAGCAGACCATCTGTAGGATTTGGGTATATTTTAACAACTTGCTTACCCAGCTCTTCTTTAAAATACTCTGAATTATTACTTTCACCCTGTACTGACTTAGTTAGTACAACTGTTCTCTCTGTGCGGTTTCCTGCATTGTCATAGGCATACACTACGCTGTTTTGCGCCTTAGCTTCGATTGCGAAAGCAACAATAAATAAGCATGCCAAAAAAAAATGTTTCTTTGTCATAATTTTAATTCTTTTAATTCTTACTATAATAGCTCTAAAAACAATATCCATGAAAGCCTTACAGTTTTCACAAAAGTTCATTATAACTATTCCATAAAACAAGCAGGATAGAAGGCAAAATTAGAAAATAATAAATATAAATTATTATTACAGAGGTAACAAAATAAAACTTTTAGATATCTAATTATCAGGATAATATAAGTTTTAGGAATTCCTAAGAGGTAACAATTGGGATTTTAAGTAGTCAATTTATAAAGAGTCAGATATTGTAATAATATAAAAATGAATCTAAATTTTTGCTTCTCTATATTTTTGCTATTTGAAATTATGCATTCTATATTTGAATGCATAAAAGAAAGATGATTCTTAGCCATCTAAGGGCTAACTAATTAGGTGTGTTTTATGAATAGTGGCGGGATGTTTTTATTCTCTTGTACAAAAGAATGCAATCTTCTGTACAAAAGAATTAATTGTTCTGTACAAAACAAATCATTCTTTTGTACAAGATATTTTGAACATTACGTTATGCAATCTGAATAGTATACGCTTCTTTTTCTCTTCTCAAAGGATAATCACCCCGCAATTGCTCAAACATCTCTGGATTGGCCTTCAATGCGTTGCTGTCTCGCCTTGGATCATACATTTGCAGATAAGCATCTGCTTCTGTTGAGGCTTTGATTACTGAGCTCTCCGGTTGGACAGGTTGAATATCAAAATCCGGATTAATATGGAAAAAGCGGCAGAATGATTCTAACGACATGCGGGTGGCGTTCGCTTTCCCATCTGCTGAATAACCTGCAATGTGAGGAGTACCCAGAAATACCTTGTTAAGCAATTCCAGACTGATTTCAGGTTCGTTCTCCCATACATCAATAACTGCTTCGCTGATTTGTTTCTTTTCTAAAGCAGAGAGTAGGGCAGAGGTTTCAGTCACTTCACCCCGGGAGGTATTTATAATAACAGGACTCTTTTTTAGCGAATTGAAAAAACCGGCATCGGCCAGATGGTATGTTTTATATTTGCCTTCCTTGTTGAGCGGAGTATGGAAAGTGATTACATCACATTCGCGGGTTATGGTCTCTATATCGGTAAATATTCCGGCACCTTCTTTGTCGGCACGAGGAAGATCGTTCATCAATACCCGCATGCCCAGTGATTGGGCAACATCGCATACCTTACTTCCCACATTTCCTATACCAACAACACCAATACATTTTCCTTTCAGCGTAAATCCTTTCTCTTTTTCCAGAAGCAATAGTGTGGAATGAATGTATTGAGCCACTGAAGCAGAATTGCATCCCGGAGCATTTGTCCAGGTAATCCCGGCTTCTTTGCAATAATCAGTGTCAATATGATCAAAACCGATGGTTGCAGTAGCGATAAACTTCACATTACTTCCTTCCAGTAATTCACGGTTACAGAGAGTACGGGTGCGGATAATCAGTGCATTGGCATCACGAACAATTTCGGGGGTGAATTTTGTTCCGGGTATATATATAGCCTCGTTTGGAGTTTCTCCTCCAAGCTTTTCTATAATTCCCTCAATGTAGGGAATCTTATTATCAATAATTACTTTCATTTAGTTAGTCTTTTAAAAATATCCTCCAGAGACTCCTCTTTAGTTAGCTCACTGATCTGTGCATCAGCCACAATATTACCCTTATTAATAATAATTGCATGTTGGCACAAATCACTAACTTCCTGTAAGGAGTGAGAAGAAAATAGAATTGTTTTTTCTTTTCCAAGTTCTCTAATCAGAGAATGGATTTCAGTTAGCTGGTTAGGATCAAGACCCGATGACGGTTCGTCCAGAATCAGCACTTCGGGATTATGTATTAAAGCCTGCGCCAGTCCCACTCGCTGACGGAATCCTTTCGACAGTGTTCCTATAGTCTTGCCGCAAACTTCCTCCAGTTTTACCCGTTCAATCATCTCGTCTACCAAACCATGCAAGTTTGCTACCCGGTAAATCTGACCAACATATTCCAGATATTCTCTGACATACATCTCCGGATAAAGCGGATTGTTCTCCGGCAGATAGCCAATGCAGCGCTTGGCAGCAATAGGATCCCTGATAATATCATTTCCGCATACGCTAACTGTACCCTTGAAATCAGTCAGCCATCCTGTAATAATTCTCATGCAAGTTGATTTGCCTGCTCCGTTTGGTCCAAGAAAAGCAGCAATTTCTCCCGGGTGCACCTCAAAGCTCACATTATGAAGCACTTCCTGATTTCCGTAGAATTTGGATACATTAGATAATCTGATAGACATATATTAATGCATATTTGGGTAGAAGATTAACCACAAAAGTACTAAAAGTTGCTCATTTAACTAATAAAATGTGCGAAAAATTGTTTCTTCGGGAATGAATGTATATTTTTGCGTTCTACTTTTAAAAATACTGATTATGACATTTAGTAACCTTTGCAACGAGATTTTCTTTCAATCAACAGAGAATTACCATGTAACTGATAGTGTAGATGCTCCGATTCAGAATCCTTATGAGCTGAAAACTATTGAGTATTATTTATATTTGAAGAATTGGATAGATGCCGTGCAATGGCATTTTGAAGATATTATACGTGATCCTCAGATTGATCCCGTAGAAGCGCTTACTTTGAAAAGACGCATTGATAAGTCTAATCAGGATCGTACAGATTTAGTTGAACTTATTGACAGCTATTTCTATGATCAGTATAAAGACGTGAAGCCTTTGGCTGATGCAACTATTAATACAGAAAGTCCTGCATGGGCTGTAGACCGTCTTTCAATCCTTGCATTGAAGATTTATCACATGAACGAGGAAGTGAAGCGTACAGATACTACTCCAGAACATCACGAACAGTGCCAGAAGAAATTAGATATCCTTTTGGAACAGAAAAAAGATTTATCTTCAGCTATTGATCAGCTGTTAGATGATATTAAGGCTGGCAGAAAGTATATGAAAGTATACAAACAGATGAAGATGTATAACGATCCAGCTCTTAATCCAGTTCTTTACGCTAAGAAGTAATAATGGCTAAGATATTGATTATTCGTTTTTCCGCGATAGGAGATGTAGCAATGACTATCCCGGTGATTCATTCGCTTGCCCTACAGCATCCTGAACATGAATTTACTGTGTTGAGTCGTGTATCACTTCGTCCGCTTTTTATAGGATTGCCTCAGAATGTTCATTTTATGGGAGCCGATTTGCATGGTAAACATAGTGGGCTTTTAGGGTTGCATCGGTTATTCTATAACGAGTTGAAGCCTCAGAACTTTGATTACGTAGCCGATTTACACAATGTACTTCGTACAAAAATAATTCGTCTTCGTTTCAAAATGATGGGTATTCCAACTGCTTACATTTATAAAGGACGTCTGGGCAAGAAGAAACTGACCAACAGATACCATAAAGTATTTGAGAATCAGAAATCATCTTTCCGTAGATACACTGACGTCTTCAAGGCTTTAGGTTTTCCAATTCAGCTTAATTTCACTTCCATCTTTGGCGAAGGAAGAGGCGATATGTCTCAGATTCAACATATCACCGGAGATAAATGCGATTTGAAATGGATTGGCATTGCACCTTTTGCCAAACATAAAGGAAAAGTGCTTCCTTTGGACAAGCAGGAAGAAGTGATTGCTCACTTTGCAAAAGATCCTCGTGTAAAGGTATTCCTTTTTGGAGGAGGGAAAAACGAAGAGTCTGTTCTTACCTCATGGGTAAATAAATATCCTTCTGTAACATCACTCATTGGCAAGCTGAATATGAACACAGAACTCATCCTGATGAGTTATCTGGATGCAATGGTGTCTATGGATTCCGCAAATATGCATTTGGCATCGTTAGTCAATGCACCTGTCGTATCTGTTTGGGGAGCCACCCATCCGTATTGCGGATTTATGGGCTGGAAACAATCTCCAATGAATGCTGTTCAGGTTGATCTTCCATGCCGTCCATGTTCTGTATTTGGAAACAAATCTTGCTATCGTAAAGATTATGCTTGTCTGAATATGATTACTCCCGATATGGTTATTAAAAAGATAGAGAGCATAATATTTTAAATAGAATGAAGATACTTCTGAATCCGGCTTTTGAATCATTGCGAACTTTTGTAGAATCTGTTCCTCATATCTTTGGGGAAGAAGGAGAAACCATATACAAAGGCCGGAATAAGATTAAAGTAATCAAAATAGGAGAGATTGACGTAAACGTCAAAAGATATAGAGTCCCGATGTTCTTTAACCGGGTTATTTATACTTTTATAAGAAAAAGCAAAGGATTGCGTGCTTTTCAGTATCCGCAACGATTGCTTGAGAAAGGTTTTGAGACTCCGCAACCGATAGCATACATTGAAGAAAGAAATTTTGGCTTGATCGGATATTCATATTTTGTGAGTGTACATTGTCCATATAGCCGTAGATTTTATGAATTTGGCGATGCGGATATAAAAGACTGTTCGGATATTGTTATTGCATTTGCACGTTTTTCAGCAAAACTTCATGAAGCCGGTATATTGCACCTGGATTACTCACCCGGTAATATCCTTTTTGACAAAGAAGATGGTGAATATAAGTTTTCTTTGGTGGATATTAACCGCATGAAATTTGGGAAGGTGAGTATTGAAGCGGGGTGTGCAAACTTTGCAAGGTTATGGGGACAAATTCCGTTCTTTGAATTGCTGGCAAAAGAATACGCTGCAACGCGTGGAGCAGATGAGGCCTTATGCCGGGATTTAATTCTGACTTACAGACGGAAATTCTGGACTCGCTTTGCAAAAAAACATCAGGTAAAATATACGCTGAATTTTTAATAGAACAGGAAGATATTACATATTATGGGTAAGCACTATTTGTTTTTTGTTTCATTGACTTATTCTTTTTCTATTTTGCGCCCTCTTCAAGATGAAATATGGCGAAGAGGAGATGATGTTGCCTGGTTTATTGAAGACTCTTGCGAAAGCTGGCTAACAGAGAAAGAAAAGCAATTAAAGACAATACAAGAAGTACTTGATTATAATCCGATTGCAGTTTTTGCACCAGGAAACTTTGTGTACGACTTCTTTCCCGGAGTGAAGGTCGCTGTTTTTCATGGATATGCCATGAAAAAGCGAGTAGAAAAGATTGATGATCACTTTACTATCAGGGGATGGTATGATATATATTGCACTCAGGGAGAAAGTACTACACCCTATTTTAAAGAACTGGAAAAGAAACATGGTTTCTTTAAAGTGTATGAAACAGGTTGGTGTAAAGTTGATCCTTTTTTTGATAAGACTGCATCTCATACAGATAAAAGAGAAAATCCAACAGTTCTTTATTCTCCAACATTCACCAAAGGAATTTCTTCTGCTCCCTTTTTGTGGGAAACAATAAAACAATTGGTTGAGACCAAGCCCTGGAATTGGATTATAACTTTCCATCCAAAACTTGATGATCCCGAATTAATCCAAAAATATAAAGAGCTGGCCGATACACATGATAATGTAGTTTTTTATCGTTCCAATGATGGTCTTAACACCTTCAGAAAAACAGATGTTATGCTATGTGATAGCTCATCCATTATTGTAGAATACATGTTCCTGAATAAGCCGGTTGTTACTTTTCGCAATACACATCCGGGTAACCATTTACTGGATGTTATAAATGAAAACGAGATTGGAGATGCTATTGAAAAGGCGCTTTCACGACCCAAAGAACTTATGGATAACATCTATGCTTATACCATGCACCATGAACCGCATCGAGACGGAAAGAATTCGGCCCGTGTACTAGATGCTGTTGATGATTTTATAGAGAACTATAGGGGTAAGATTAAATCAAAACCTCTTAACTTAATACGAAAAATAAAACTAAGATTGAAGATAAAGTATTATCACTGGTGATAATACTTTTTTATTTCATATTCCTATAGATTTTATGCAGTATTTTTATATTGATATAGTTTAATTGATGCAATTGTTTTACTTTTGTGAAATTTTTATTGTAAATATAATTATAGTGTAGTGTTAATAAATAAACTATTCTTATTAAATTATTGATAATGACTGATAAAGAATATATGTCTAAGATTATTGTCTGTGCGCATAAACAAGATTTTTTTATATCAGATGATTTGTATATGCCTATTCAGGTTGGTAAATCCATATCTAATGTTGATTTGGAAATCCAGGGAGATAATTCAGGTGATAATATAAGTAAAAAGAACAGAGAATATTGTGAACTAACAGCTCATTATTGGGCATGGAAAAATTTAAAAGGCATTGACCAGATTGGCTTAGCGCATTATCGGAGATATTTAGATTTTTCAAATAATTCGTCCGTTCTTTTAAATGCTAAACCAAAAAGTGAAGTAAATTCTCCTAAAACAGATTTTAATAAATTGCTTGATAAATATGACATAGTTCTATCTAACTATGATTATCATGCTGCTTCTAATAAAATTCATTATTGCTATAAACACATTTTGGAAGATTATGAGATCTTAAGAGAATCTTTAGCGGAATTATTTCCAGAGTATCTTCCTTCTTTTGATCATATAATGATTAGAAATAATAAGGCCTCTGTTGGAAATATGTTTTTTACAAAGTGGGCTGTTTTTGATGCTTATTCTGAATGGCTTTTTACTTTATTGTTTGAAGTAGAGAAAAGGGTAAAACTATCTCCATACGACTATCAGCGCAGAGTCTTTGGTTTTATGGCAGAACGCTTGATTGATGTTTATTGTCATTATAATAAATTGAAGGTTAAACGATGCCCAATTTTGTATGTGGCAGATGACTATAGAAACAAGAGCGCATTAGATTATAATTTTAGAAAGATAAAGAAGAATGTAATGTTTCATTTATCATCGAAAAGACGTCTTTAAAACTAAACTTTATGAAAATTCATATAGCATGTAATATAGACAGTAATTATGTCCGTTTTTGCTCAATAATGCTGGTCTCTTTGTTCGAGAATAATAAAGGTGAATCTTTTGATATACATATTGTTTCTCAGGATCTTTCTGAAGAAGGACAAAAAGCCTTGAAGGATATTGTTTGTGGACAGTATAAGCAAAGAGTCTATTTTTATTTCGTAAACACTGATTTGGCTAATGATTTTCCTATTGACCCTACTAGTCATATTAGTATATCAACCTATCTACGACTTTTTTTGGGCAGTGTTTTACCATCTTCCTTATCTAAGGTACTCTATTTGGATTGTGATATTATAATTCGTTCTTCAATTGCTGCTTTCTGGGACATCGATCTTACCGGTTATGCAATAGGATGTGTAGAAGATATGTGGAGTGACAGAGATGAAAATTACTCCCGCCTTGGATACTCAAAGGATTTCTCTTATTTTAATGCGGGTGTGTTGCTCGTTAATCTCGATTATTGGAGACAAAATGATCTGGAAAATGAATTTACTAACTATGTTAAGCATAATGCAGAAAAACTTTTGTTTAATGACCAGGATGTTTTGAATGAAGTACTGCATGATAAAAAACTGTTTATCCCATTTAAATGGAATATGCAAGATGGCTTTTTTAGAAGCAGAAGAAGAATTAGAAAGGAAACCTGGGATATATTAGATAAGGAGTTATGTAATCCGGCGATACTCCATTTTACAGGAAGTAAAAAGCCCTGGCATTATAAATGTATACATCCGTATAAATCGGAATTCTATGTGTATCAACGTTTAACTAAGTGGAAAGACTGTTGTCCTGAAGTAAATTACTATTTCTTATTTTTGATGACTATTCAGAGATTAGCTACATCTTTGAAGATTAAAAGGCGTAAATTCAGGAAGTTTAAGAAACAATGGATATAAAATACGATTATTTAATTGTAGGAACAGGACTTTTTGCCTCTGTGTTTGCTTATTATGCAAAGAAAATGGGTAAAAAATGTCTGATGATAGACAAGCGTTCTCATTTAGGTGGTAATATCTATTGTGAGGATGTAGATTCTATTAATGTTCATAAGTATGGAGCACATATATTTCATACAAGCAATAAGGAAATATGGCAGTTTGTTAATTCATTTGTAGAATTCAATCGGTTTACCAACTCTCCGTTGGCAAATTATAAAGATGTGCTTTATAATCTGCCTTTTAATATGAATACGTTTAGCAGGCTTTGGGGCGTAAAATCACCACAACAGGCAAAAGAAAAGCTTGAAGAGCAAAGAGAACGTTATGCACATATTGAAACACCTTCAAATCTGGAAGAACAGGCATTAAAGCTTTGCGGTGATGATATTTATTATGCTTTCATAAAGGAGTATACAGAAAAGCAGTGGGGGCGTTCAGCTAAAGAACTTCCTGCATTTATTATCAAGCGGATTCCTTTCCGCTTTACCTATGATAATAATTACTTTAATGATGACTATCAGGGTATTCCCAAAGGTGGATATAACAAATTGATAAATGGTTTGCTGGATGGTGTTGAAGTAAAGCTGAATACCAATTACTTTGATCATAAAGCCGAACTTGATAAGTTAGCAGATACAGTCCTTTTTACGGGAAGAATAGACGAATTGTTTAATTATGAATTTGGTGTTTTAGAGTATAGAAGCTTGTCTTTCGAACATGAACAGCTCGCTATTGAAGACTTTCAAGGAAATGCAGTTGTTAATTACAATGAGCGAAGTGTTCCATATACAAGGATTATAGAACATAAACATTTTGAATATGGAAATCAGCCCTTTACTATTATAACCCGCGAGTATCCGAGCGAATTCTCTGGTAACAACGAGCCTTATTATCCTGTTAACGATGATAAGAATATGCAGATATATTCAAAATATCAAGAAAAAGCAGACTTAAATGGAAAACTTTTGCTGGGTGGCCGATTGGCTCAATATGCATATTTCGACATGGATGATACTGTAGAAGCGGCATTGAGGCTAGTAAAAAAAGAATTGAATAATCTCTAAAAAGAGAAAGCATGAAAAAATATTATCTCTCAAAGAACTATGTAAATCTAAATACTGCAGGAAGTAAGGCTAAGACAGATGTTGAGGCTATATTGGGAAAAAATAAATTTATTAATATTGGACTTAAACAGACCAGATATACTAATAAAGTGCTTGGATTTGTGTTAACCTTTTTGGGTGTACTAAAAGCATGTATTTTAATTTCTAAAGGAGATTGGTTGGTTCTTCAATACCCATTAAAGAAATACTATTCATTTATTTGTAAAGTTGTTCATTTACGTGGTGGCAAAGTCACTACTTTAATTCATGATCTTGGTACTTTTCGCAGAGGAAAGCTTAATGCCTCTGAAGAAATAGCTCGTTTGAATAATTCAGATTATATAATAGCTCTTAATGAGAATATGAAAGGCTGGTTGAAAGAGCACGGAAGTACTTCTTCTATTGGATGTTTAGTGATTTGGGATTATCTATCTGACAAAACCCCTCAAAAAGTATTGCAAGTTGCTTCACCATTTAGTATAGTATATGCAGGCGGACTGAGTTATAAGAAAAATGCATTTTTATATAAGCTTGGAGAATATGTAAAGACATACCGTTTTGTTCTGTATGGATCCGGTTTTAATGAAGAACTTCTTGGAGGAAATCAGAACTTTGCATATAAAGGCTTTGTTCCATCCGATGAACTGATCTCAACTGCAGAAGGACATTTTGGTCTGGTTTGGGATGGAGATTCTATCGATACCTGCAACGGTGCTTTCGGAGATTATTTGCAATATAATAATCCTCATAAAACATCCCTTTATATTCGTTGTCAGTTGCCTGTTATAATCTGGAAGAAAGCAGCTCTGGCAAATTTTGTTGAGGAAAATAATATAGGTATCTGCATAAATTCACTAATAGAACTTGATCAGATTCTTTCATCATTAACTGCAGAACAGTATCAGGTGATGAAGAATAATGTGATAAAAATGAGTGATAAGCTAGCTAAAGGATATTTTATCACCAAGGCAATTGAAGAATCAGAACGAGTATTGTTTTAGCTTCTCCAAAAAATCCTATTTCCTGCCGAAATCGGCAGGAATCTCACCCCATTCTTTGGTTTCCCATTTGATAATCCGGTTAGAGAACTTATTATTCTTTAGCCAGTTCTCTGCCCGTTCTATAATCTGAAATAACTCTTCGGTTTCAGCAGTACGTGGCAGTTTGGTTTTGCATTTCTTTTGTTTAATCCAACTGATAGCATTTGCACTATCGCTGTAGATAGGCATTGTGAGATTCTTTTTGCTAAGCAGAGCCAATCCATGAGCCAAAGCCAGAAACTCACCGATATTATTAGTCCCTTTCATGGGCCCGAAATGGAAAATCTCTTCTCTTGTTTTTAAGTAGACCCCTCTATATTCCATCGCTCCCGGGTTGCCACTGCAAGCAGCGTCAACAGCCAGGCCTTCTTCAATAACACTTGCAGGGAGAGCTCTTTTAGTTGTTGATTTCGTTTTCTTCCCCATATAAGCATATGGTGAGGAAGAGTAAGCCTGATCGGCCTCTTCTTTTGTATTGAAAGACTTATACTTTGCGCCTACAAATCCCTTTATCTGAAGCTGACATTCGTTCCAGGAAGTATAAATTCCTGGTGTAACACCTTCCCAAACCACATAATATTTCTGTTTTGCCATCGCTTTCTTATTCGGAGTAATTGTTTCTTGTCTGTATAAGTTGTGGACAAAGATAACTATTTTTTGGTTCATCCCACAAATGAGTCGTTTTTCTCATGCACAGCTAGAATCTTAAGTTCAAAGAACTTTTGGTCACTATATGCTTGTCTTTTCATCTGATGTTTTGATTTTGTTATTAACTCCTTCCTGCTTTTCTGTTGATATTTACTAGTTCGATCTCCCACCTGCTACTAAAAATGGTGTAATTAACTGATCTATAATTGTATAGTTTGGTGGCAGATATTTTTGTTTTACAATTTATCTCCCACTAAATTCATTCATCTGCTACCTACTCAATTCTCTTGCTTAAAGTATATAACTTTCCTCTGTATGTATCTCTTGTCTTCGCCTTTGCACAGTCTGATTTTTTGGAGAACATGATTCTTATAATATTTGGGCCTTTTCTTATTGTAGATAAGAGGTTGAACATCAAATATTTAGTGATTTTATCTTTTATGCTTAGTAAGTTCACGGCCGTGAACCCATAAGTCTTCGGCCGTAAACCCATGGGACTTTAGCCAAGAACTCATGAGTTCTTGGCTGTAAACTCACTTATTATCATAAACTAATAAGATTAAGAAAGGTGTTTAAAGTATATACTTGAAAAGGGGTAATGAGTAAAAATTAGCTTTCCTATTATTCAAAGATTGCAGTAAACAAATAGTTAACGTTGCCTCGTAATTGCAATATTACGTCGAGAAAGTATCTTGAAATTCTATTTTTGGTGGCAGATGATGGCAATTTGTAGCAGATAAAATTGTGTAATCTTTTTATCTGCCACCTCTGAAATGCCTTTTAGTAAGTGCTTTGATGGATTTTAGTAGCAGATGGTAGTAACTTTTTTGTTTCAGAGTTAAAATTGGGGCGATGCAGTAGAATCCGTTTATGCAATGCTTGGTTGGAGTTTTATTCTTTTGGGAATAGTTATGTTGATAGATGGATACTATTTGCAAAAAAATAATTTTGTATAATTAATTATTTTTTTTGCAATAGTCTATCAAGAACAGAAAGACTTATAAACAAAAGAACAAGAATGCTTTTATAAGAAGATAAACTCTCTAATTATTAAATATTTCTGAATTTGGCTTATAAACAGAATTTGGTAAATCGAAAAATAGTACTACCTTTGCGCCACAATTGGGAAATGAGGTGCCGCTAATAGTGCTAAAGATCTCTAATTGCAAATCATAAATGGCCCGTTCGTCTATCGGTTAGGACGTTAGATTTTCATTCTAGAAAGGGGGGTTCGACTCCCCCACGGGCTACACTTCAAAACAATCTTATACAGATTACTTCCCTTTCAACTCGTTTACAAATTCCCGGCAAAATTTCTATATCGTTATTCCATCTTTTAAAAGTTACGTAATTTTGCAATAACAAATCATTCATTAAATTAATTCAGCAACCGTTTTAAGGATAATCTGAAAAAAACAAATTGTGCAAATACTACATTGTATGATTTGGACTTGTTTA
Source organism: uncultured Bacteroides sp. (assembly GCF_963675905.1). NCBI lineage: Bacteria > Pseudomonadati > Bacteroidota > Bacteroidia > Bacteroidales > Bacteroidaceae > Bacteroides > uncultured Bacteroides sp. The sequence continues at coordinate 3,378,261 of NZ_OY780936.1, forward strand.
GCAAATGTTCAGTAAGCTATATTGAATATACTTACTACTATTTATCTTGTTTTATTAAAGTGTAGAATAATAATACTACTTTTGCGGTACCTTAACAAAACAGAAAGCTATAAGATGTAATCATTCTGTTTTTTAATAAAGATGAATTGAAATGGATAAAAAAATAATTTTGCTTCGAGCTTTGGCTATCATATTTATATTGCTCCATCATACTTTATGTATATATCAAAAGTGGCCACCCGAATTGAGTATCACTCCAATAAATAATAATTTATATAGTTTCTTTAGTAGTCTTTTTAAAGGAATAGGACTAACAGTTTTTACACTTATTTCAGGATACTTGCTTTCAATGCAAATACGAAATAGTCACTATAATAGTTTTCTTTCGTTTATCTTCAAGAAGGTAAAAAGAATATTATTACCATGTTTATTTGCTGGAATTATATACTATATAATTTTCCCGCAATACTCTTTATTGGGAGATCCATTTAATGGCTCACACTTATGGTACTTTATAATGATATTTATGTGCTTTATGTTATATCCTATATTTAATAGATTCGATGATCCTTTTGTGTTATTATTATACATAATAATAATAGCTCTTGTTTCAAGAGTAATATATTACTTATCAGGGGAATCAATACACTTCAGACATTTTTTAGAATTTTATAAATATGTGATTATATTCCATGCTGGTTATATTTTAAATTCTACTAAATTAGATAAACTAAAAAAGAAAGTCATGTATTTAATTGCAATTTTCATATTCTTATTGGTTGCAGCTAAACCTGCTGCCGTTTCTTATTTAGTATGTACATTACTTCTATTTCATTATGCCGATTTTATTTTAATGTATATAGAAAAAAGCAAATATGGAAAAATAATTTATTCAGTAGTTTCTTCGCATTCATTTAATATATATATTATCCATCAATTTATAATCAATTATCTTGTTTGTAAGTTTACTTATTCTCATAATAATAGTTTTTACATGTTGCCTCTATCTTTTATTTTTATATTATTATTTTCTATATCTCTTAGTTTACTATGGAGTAAAATTAAATTAGCTGTATCTTCAGCCATTCATATAAAAAGAAATGTGTAAACTCTATGTAATCACTTACTTTCATAAGTTTATTGGTATTTTCAGCATACATAATCTTGCATTAAGTTAATCCAGGAACCGTTTTAAGGATAATCTGAAAAATAGTCTTACTTTTGTACTCCAATAAAAAAGTAACGATGACAGATAGACTTTTAGTGCGGAAAGGGAAGATCAGATGATAGGAATTGAAGCACTTATCAAACAGAATAAAAGCTTTGTTATTTACAGGGTTCCGGAAGAGGAACCTGTTTTAATTCTTCGGTCGGCTGGTCCCTCTTTTTCTTTAAATGAAATGGATGAACTGGACGGCAAGAGGGGATTTGTCTTTGCTCCGTTCCGGATTTCAGACTCGTCTCCGCTTATACTGATGCAACCGGATGTTTTCATAAAAGGATGGAAGGATATAAATAGTTATCTATCGATGGAGCAATGTGCAGAGGACGTCTTGTCTGAAGAAGATACAAAAGATTGTCTGCAAGTGGATAATTATGATTCTTATTCACGGGCTTTCTCTTCGTTTATAACTTCGCTCAGAGAAAAAAGATTTGAAAAACTGGTGTTGTCGCGTACTTCAGTGCAGCCTAAGAACTCTTCTTTTTCTTTTGAAAAGGCTCTGCTCAATGCGTGTGAACGATATGCCGACGCATTTGTTTATCTATATCATACCCCTCAAACGGGAACCTGGCTGGGTAGCACGCCCGAGATTCTGCTTTCCGGAAAGGATGAGCAATGGAATACGGTAGCTCTTGCAGGAACTTTGCCTTTTCATCGGGCTGTTTTGCCGAATGCCTGGAGTGATAAAAATGTCCGTGAGCAACAATTGGTTGTAGATTATGTTCGGAATCAGTTGACTGCCTTTGGTATAACTCCTGAAGAAAATGGTCCGTTTACGGTTCGTGCCGGTGAATTGGCACATCTCAAGAGTGAATTCTCTTTTGCATTACCGGATAAAGGTCGTTTAGGTAGTTTGCTCGGTTTGTTGCATCCCACACCAGCAGTTTGCGGACTCCCCAAAGAGGAGGCGTACCGTTTTATATTGGAGAATGAAGGGTATAACCGTCGTTACTATTCCGGTTTTTTAGGATGGATTAATCCCGATGGAAAGACGGATTTGTATGTAAATTTGCGTTGCATGGAGATTGGCGCTTCTTGTCTTACTCTATATGCCGGAGGGGGATTGTTATCTCATTCGGAGATGGAGCTGGAATGGAAAGAGACGGAGGCAAAACTTCAGACCATGTTGGCGATAATTAAATAAATTGGAGGCTTAGTATGTATTCGAATAAGAAAAATGTTCTTCAGTTGGCTGCGCTGTTGCGCGAATATGGCATCGATCACGTGGTGGTTTCTCCCGGATCACGCATAGCTCCCCTTACTCAGACGTTTTCCCAGCATCCTGCATTCAAATGCTTCGCGGTGGTGGATGAACGGAGTGCTGCTTTCTTTGCATTAGGTCTTATTCAGAAACTTAATCGTCCGGTAGCTGTGTGCTGTACCTCGGGTACTGCTTTACTAAACTTTGGATCGGCTGTGGCTGAGGCTTTTTATCAACAGTTGTCGCTACTTGTTATCTCTGCCGACCGTCCTGCTGCATGGATAGGACAGATGGACGGACAAACACTTCCTCAACCGGGGGTGTTTAATACATTGGTAAAGAAGTCCGTTCAACTTCCCGAACCTGTTACCGAGGAGGATGAATGGTATTGCAACCGCCTGATTAACGAGGCTTTGCTGGAACTGAACCATCACGGTAAGGGTCCGGTACAGATAAATGTTCCGCTTTCTGAACCTCTTTTTGAATTTACTACCGAAGAACTTCCGCAGGTAAGAGCGATACGATACTCGGGTGGTTATCCCAAATCTCTCGAAAATAGCGAATATTTCCGCAATCAATGGGCAAAGAGCAGCAAACGAATGATTATTGTTGGTCAGCTTTTACCCGATGAAAAGGTGAGAAAAGCCATTGAAGAGATTGCTAAGAAATGGGATTGTGTGATTTTGGCAGAACATATATCAAATGTTTCTTCCTGCCCAGTAATTGGCAATTTCGATCAGATAATATATGCTCTTCCCGAAGAAAAATGGGATGAGTTTACCCCCGATTTATTGATTTACTTTGGTGGACATATAGTTTCCAAACGAATAAAGAAATTCCTCAGAAAGCAACGCCCGGCTCAGCACTGGCATGTTTCTCTGGATGGTACCGTTCCCGATCTTTTTCAATCGCTGACGGACGTGATTGAAATGGATGAAACGTTTTTCTCTCTGCTTGGTTCTCCTGATGAACCAGAGATTGCTTCTTACAGTCTACTCTGGAAGAATAAATCGGATGAACTGAAAAGTAAAAGAAATGCGTTTACGGCAACTATGCCTTACTCTGATTTGTTAGTGCTAAATAATCTTTTGCCTCTTTTACCGGAAAAGGCTGCTTTGCAATTGGGTAACAGTTCTTCTATCCGAAACGCTCAGCTTTTTGATTTGAATGCAGATATCTCGGTTTATTGCAACAGGGGAACGAGTGGTATAGATGGCTCAATGTCTACGGCTGTAGGATTTGCTGCAGTTCATCCCGATCTTACGTTTCTGGTAATTGGCGATCTCAGCTTCTTTTATGACGTAAATGGGCTGTGGAATAAGCATATAAACAAGAACTTACGTATTATGCTGGTAAATAATGGAGGAGGAGAGATCTTCCACTTACTACCCGGATTAAATAAGGCTGAATCATTAGACGAGCATATCTCTTACAGGCACAATACTGTTGCCAAAGAGTGGGCTCAGGCCATGGGATTTTCTTATCTTTCGGCTGAAAATGAAACAGAATTGAAGAAGAATATTATTACTTTTGTGAGCAGCACCTCTGAAAAGCCAATATTATTGGAGACAATAACGTCAATGGAGGTGAATGCCGAAGTATTTAAAGCATATTATCACAATCTAAAATAGACTGTATATGGAAGAAAGAAAATGGGAAACCATAAAGGAATACGAAGATATCCTTTTTGAGTTTTATAATGGAATTGCAAAGATAACAATCAACCGTCCTCGTTATAGAAATGCGTTTACTCCTACAACAACTGGAGAAATGAGTAATGCACTTACAATCTGCCGCGAATGTGCCGACATTAGTGTGGTTGTTATCACTGGTGCCGGAGATAAGGCATTTTGTTCGGGAGGCGACCAGAATGTAAAAGGTAAAGGTGGGTATATTGGCAAAGACGGGGTACCTCGTTTGAGCGTGCTTGATGTACAAAAACAGATCCGTTCAATTCCTAAACCTGTTATTGCAATGGTGAATGGTTATGCCATTGGTGGCGGTCACGTGCTTCAGGTGGTATGCGACCTTTCTATTGCTTCCGAGAATGCAATTTTCGGTCAGACCGGTCCTCGTGTGGGCAGTTTCGATGCCGGATTTGGTGCTTCTTATCTGGCTCGTTGTGTAGGACAGAAGAAGGCTCGAGAGATTTGGTTCCTTTGCCGTCAGTACAATGCTGAAGAAGCATTACAAATGGGATTAGTAAACAAAGTTGTTCCTTTGGATAAGCTGGAAGATGAAGTGGTGGAATGGGCAGAAACAATGATGATGCACAGCCCATTGGCTTTACGAATGATTAAGGCCGGATTGAATGCCGAACTTGATGGTCAGAGTGGAATTCAGGAATTGGCTGGTGACGCCACTCTTTTGTATTATCTTACAGAAGAAGCTCAGGAAGGTAAAAATGCGTTCCTTGAAAAACGTAAACCTGACTTTAAACAATTTCCAAAATTTCCTTAGTAATGACGTTTAAAATAACCATACGTCCTTCAATATTACACTTTAAACAGCCTGCCGGAACTTCCCGCGGAGTGTATAATACCCGTAAAGTGTGGTATGTTGGCATTACTTCTGTTGAAGAACCACAAAGAATAGGTCTGGGAGAGTGTGCACCTCTGCCAAACCTAAGTTGTGATGATCTTCCCGATTATGAGAATATTCTCAGTGAAGCCTGCAAGCAATTGGAACAAACAGGAGTGATCGATAAAGAGGCGTTACGCCCTTATCCGTCCATTCTCTTTGGATTGGAAACAGCTCTGTTACATTTTCAGGCAAACAGTTTTGCGCTTTGGGATACACCGTTTTCTCGTGGGGAAAGTGGTATTCCTATCAACGGACTTATCTGGATGGGGGATTATGCACACATGTTCCGCCAGATTGAGAAGAAGATGGAACTGGGTTTCCGTTGTATCAAACTAAAGATTGGTGCTATTAATTTTGAAGAGGAACTCTCTTTGCTGCGACATATTAGAAAACACTTTACTGCCAGAGAAGTAGAATTGAGAGTGGATGCAAATGGAGCTTTCTCTCCGGAAGATGCCATGAATAAGCTCAACCGACTAGCTGAACTGGATATTCATTCCATAGAACAACCAATTCGTGCCGGACAAATTGATGAGATGGCCAGGCTCGTTAAAGAATCACCCATACCTATTGCTCTTGATGAAGAGCTTATCGGGGTAACCTCATTAAAAAGCAAAGCTGAGCTTTTAGATAAAATAAATCCGCAATATATAATACTCAAACCGTCTCTTCACGGGGGAATCTGTGGCTCCACTGAATGGATTGATGAGGCTGTAAAGAGAAATATCGGGTGGTGGGTTACTTCTGCTTTGGAATCAAATATAGGCCTGAATGCCATAGCTCAATGGTGTGCTACGCTTAATAATACTCTTCCTCAGGGACTGGGCACTGGCATGCTATTTACGGATAATGTAGAAATGCCTTTGGTTATCCGTGAAGATAAACTTTGGTATGGAAGAAAATAAGTTGCAGTACTTTGAATTTGATATAAGTAAACAAGTCCTGACTTTAGACGGTGTAACTTATTCATCAACCGAGGCTTTGGACTTCCTGAAAGGAAAGAGTGAGTATGATGGTTTATATTCCTTTTTACTTGAATGGTTTGATGGCAAGACTGAAATAAAGGTTCAGACTTCCGGTTCTACAGGCAAGCCGAAAGAATTGCTTGTATGCAAGGAACAGATGATGCAAAGCGCACGATTAACCTGCGAATTTCTTCATTTAAAGAAAGGAAACTCAGCTTTAATTAATATGTCTTTGGGGTACATTGCCGGAAAAATGATGGCAGTTCGTGCTTTGATTGCCGGACTTGATATTCATTATATTCCTCCTTGCGGTCACCCATTGGAAAATGTAAGAAAGCCTTTTCGATTTTTATCGATGGTGCCTTTGCAGGTCTTTAATAGTCTGCAAGTATCCGAAGAAAAAAAGATTCTCGAGGAATCTGATATCCTGATTATTGGTGGTGGGGCACTTGATACGAATTTAGAAGAAGAACTGAAAAAGCTTCCCGTCGAGATTTACTGTACCTATGGAATGACTGAAACACTCTCTCATATAGCATTGAGAAGAATCAATGGTTCTCAGTCATCCAACAGTTATTATCCTTTTTCCTCAGTAGACCTTTCTCTCTCAGAAGATGGTACGCTTGTAATCAACGCACCTCTGGTCAGTGATGTTGTATTGCAGACAAATGATATAGCAGAGATAAATCCCGATGGTAGTTTCAATATTATAGGTCGTAAAGACAATACAATAAATAGTGGAGGGGTAAAGATACAGATTGAGCAGGTGGAAGAGAAGCTTAAAGCACTTATTCACGCACCTTTTGCTGTAACTTCGAAGAGTGATTCAAAGTTTGGTGAAATTGTAGTTTTACTTGTTGCTGCTCCCGTTAATGATGAAATCCTTAAAATGGAGATGAGTAAAGTGCTGACTTCCTATCAGGTTCCTAAAAAGATCTTTGCTGTCGATTCAATACCTTTAACTGAAAGCGGTAAGATCTGCAGAGCGAAAGTGAAAGAGATAGCTTCGACCTTAAGTTAATGAGTAAAGCTTGGATTCTTTAGGTCATATAACAAAACGAGGATGTCCGAAAAATAGAAATAAGTATCTGAGAATTAAATATTTGAAAACGAATTCAGGTAAGAGAGCCGAAGATAAAGATATAAAAATGGGATTGTTCCAACTTTGGACAACCCCATTCTATTTGTAAACTCCTCAAAAAATATTAATCATTTAGCATTTATGAGTCATGATATCAAGTATATATCTATCAGTTTCATTCATGCCTTTAGATCCAATGAGTGTAAGGTTCTGAATGCTCTTATCAACGTCATCTTCAATAATTCCTTCTACGGAAGAAACACATTTTTCTTCCATTGCCATCATTGCAGAAAATACAGCAGTTGATACACCACTTGTCACTTTTAAGGCACAGCTAGGTTTGGCTCCATCACAAATCATCCCTGTAAGGTTAGCAATCATGTTTTTTACGGCATAGGAAACATTGGTATAGTTTCCTCCCATTAAGTGAGTAATACCGCAACTGGAACCAGTGGCAGCTATGACACAACCACATAAAGCAGACAGTCTGCCTAGACTTTGCTTGATGTAAATTACTGTGAGATGACTTAACATCAGTGCGCGTATCAGTTCTTCTTCAGAGTTACCATTGTTTTCAGCATAAACAACCACGGGAAGTGTTGCAGCAATACCTTGATTTCCACTGCCGGAATTACTCATTACCGGAATCATTGCACCAGCCATACGTGCATCACAAGCAGCAGAAGTGTATGATACAATTTTTGAAAAAACATTGTCTCCGATAATCTTTTGTTCTTTTCCTTGTTTTAATATCTTCCCCAAACCGTGTCCGTAATCCTCTTTGAATGCACATTGTGCTGCCATTTTATTCAAATGAGCGGAGTCTAAAATGAATCTAAGATCGTCAATAGGGGTTGTCATTGCAAAATCGTAAACCTTACGAAGTGTAAGAGCCGGAGTTGCATTTTCACTTTCTTCCGAAGAATTTGTCTTGACTTCAAGAAGAATTTGTTCGTCTTTAGCAATATATACAAAGTTTGTATGCCCACCTGATATGATTGCTGTTGCACAGCTTTTATCAGTTCTGCATATTACCTCTATATATAGCTTCTCTGCAATGTTTTCTTTTAGAGAAATCTGAATACTCTTCGCATTGATTAGTTGCTTTCCCCGTTCTACAGCTGCTGGAGTTACATCTTTGAGAACCTCCAGCCCGTAGGCTGATTTTCCAATAAGCGCTCCTAATGCTACCGCTATAGGCAAACCTATCATTCCTGTTCCGGGAATGCCTACTCCCATGGCATTCTTTAGGATATTGGCACTTAAATATACGTCAATGTGAGTTGGTTTTGCTTTTAGCGTTTCCACAGCTTTAGCTACACACAAGGCTACGGCAATAGGTTCTGTACAACCTATTGCCGGAACAACCTCGCGCTTTACCAGGGAAATAATCTGTTTTGTCTCAAATTCAGTTATCATCTTCTATAATTATCAAGCCCTGTCTGTAGGAAATTTACATACTTACCGATATCCTCATTATAAGCATATGATTTATTTAAAGGATCTCCTTCGTTATTTAGCAATACATAAAATGGTTGAGCATTTGCCCCAAACTTTGTGCGTTGCAGGTAACTCCATTTATCGCCCACGGTACGCAGAATACGTTCTGTACCGTTTTCATTGATAGTTACTTGTTGTGGCAATGGTTGCTTTTCATCCACATAAAGCGTAATAAGCACATAATCATTGTTTATTAGTTCGCTTACCTTGTTATCGGTCCATACGGAAGCCTCCATCTTACGACAATTTACACAACCATATCCTGTAAAGTCTATCATAACTGGTTTTCTATTCTTTTTAGCATACTCCATACCTTCGTCATAGTCGGTAAACTTAGGATGTACTTCATTGGCATACAAATTGAAGTCCTGTGTCTTCATTGGTGGAGCAAAAGCACTGACCGCTTTAAGCGGAGCACCCCAAAGTCCGGGAACCATATATGCTGCAAATGCCAGTGAAATGAGTGCCATGAAAAAACGTGGAACGCTGACCTTATTATCATCATCGTCGTGAGGAAATCGGATTTTCCCAAGTAAATAGAATCCTAGCATTGCAAAGATCACAATCCATAAGGCAAGGAATGTTTCACGATCCAGTATTCTCCAACCATAAGCAAGATCGGCCACGGAAAGGAACTTCAGTGCAAATGCCAGTTCCAAGAATCCAAGGAATACCTTGATTACATTCATCCATCCTCCCGATTTAGGCATTGATTTCAGCCAAGAAGGGAAGAGCGCAAACAGTGTAAACGGAAGTGCCAATGCTATGGCAAACCCTAGCATGCCAATTGCCGGGGCAATGATATCACCCGTAGTGGATACCTGTACCAGCAGGAATCCGATAATTGGTCCGGTGCATGAGAAAGAAACCAATGATAAAGTGAAAGCCATCAGGAAGATACTTAAAAGTCCTGTTGTTTTCTCTGATTTACTGTCAATAGCTGTTGTCCACGATGAAGGCAATGTTATTTCAAACGCTCCGAAGAATGAAGCGGCGAAAACAACCAGCATCAGGAAGAACAATATATTGAATACGGCATTTGTTGAAAGAGAATTCAACGCATTGGCTCCGAACAACAATGTGATAAGCAGTCCCAAGCTTACGTAAATCACCACGATAGAAGCTCCGTAAGTCCATGCATCCCTGATTCCTTTCTTTTTATCTTTACTTCTTTTGAGGAAGAAGCTTACAGTCATAGGAATAATAGGCCATACACATGGAGTAAACAAAGCTAGTAATCCTCCTGCAAACCCGGTAATAAAGATGTAAATCCATCCCAGATTCTTCTGGTTGTTTCCATCACCCATCGCATTAAGCTGAGTGATAACCGGTTTCCAGTAATTGCTTTTTATTGCAGTGACAGAGTCGGCTGCTACGCTGTCGGTATTCTGAATGGCTTTTACAGAAACTGTGTCTGCTACCTGAGCATTAACTTGTTCATTTTGTACCACACTTTGCTCATCAGTTTTAACTTTATCGTTTTTCCCTGAAAAATTGAAGGAAACCTGAGTAGGAGGCAGGCAGTTTTCATTGTCACAAGCACCATATTCCAGATAACCTTTTATATTGTATACGGGCTTTGTGAACTTTATTTTCTGCACAAAAACGACACTATGTTCAAAGTATTTCAAGTTCATTTCAAAGATCTTATCGTACTTTGAAATTTCCTTTGAAGCAGGAGTAAGTTTTCCAACCAACTTTACACCATCTATTTTATCAGTGTTGAAAGTCGCCGAAATAGGTCCTCCTGAAGGTAGGTTTACAGAATATACATGCCACCCATTTTCAATGGAACCTGTGAATGTGATTTCTGCTTCAGTGTCCGATAATGTTTTGAACTTGGTACTGAACTTTACCGGTTCCTGTATCTGAGCGTAGATACAGGAAGCCAGTAGTAAGAGAGTTAGAGAAAAGAATAATCTTTTAAACATAGATTTGGCTATTTAAAAAGTTCATCTAGTTTTTTACTTAGAGATTCACCGCGTAGTTGTTCTCCAATAACTTTTCCGTTAGCATCTAATAAAAATATTGCAGGAATTAATTTAACCTTAAACAAATCAGCAATTCCATTTTGATCCAGATAATTAGGCCATTTTAGTTGTTCTTCTTTCAGAGCTTTTTCCCAGTCAGCCTTTTTCTTATCAATAGATATACTTATAATTTGAAGTCCTTTGCCTGCATATTTAGCATATTGAGCTTTTAGGTTAGGAATTTCCTTTCTGCATGGGTTGCACCAGGAAGCCCAGAAGTCTATTAAAATATATTTTTTCCCTTTAAATAGAGTAGTTGCCGGAATAATTTTCCCATTTTCAGTAACATTGAATGATGGAGACTTGGTGCCTATAAATCCTTTAGGATAAAGTTCTTCTTTTACTAATTTGCCATAGTAGCTATCTTTAGCTTGCTGTGAAAAGGATTCATATAATGGTTTTTGTTCTCCAGTGAAATAGCTCATCATATCCATCATAAGAAATGGTCCCCACCATGAATCCTTATTACTGATTATAATACTGTTAGTGATAGTTCCAACTGTGTCGAAGAAGTTTTTTTCATCAGCTGCAAATTTTTTCCATTCGGCTGTTTTGTATAATGAGTCTAATGCTGTTTTATTTTTTTCAGTTCTGGCTTTATCTACAGCTTTCAGAATAATATCATTATTATCGTGATAAGCTTTATAAAGGGAGTCTAAAGAATTTCTTGGAGACTTTTTCTCAAGATATTCATCATTAAGTTTGCTACCGGTAATCTTAATGTTGTCAAAAACATATATTTTATTGTTTCCATTTGTACTAAGAGATGCTTTTGCAGAAACTGATACATTTTCGTTATCGATTACTAAAGAGCAAGAACCATAATATCCGTCAACAGTTATGTGAAGCTGGCGAGGTTCTTCAATTGAACCGCTAAATGTAAACTGTCCGTCTTTAATTATAGCTTCTGCAATAGCCTTTTCTGTTTTGTGAGTTCCACCTGGTGTTAATAGCATTTTTGAACCGTCAGGAATACCTTGTATATTACCTTTTATAGTAAATGAACCCGGTGTTTTTGATATGCATGACATTGGTAATGCCAATAATATTATCAAAAAAAGTTTTATTAAATTTCTCTTTTCCATGTTTTTGTTTTTTTTGTTGTTATTTATCTACATTCTGAGTGATTGTTCCATTTCCTGGATTGCTAGTTACCCCCATTGGGAAAGGCATTGTCCATAGATGTGATGTTGGAGATAGTGTATAAGTTGTTCCATTTACAGTTTTGGTGAATGTACGAGCGTAATTACTATCTAGATTCAAACGGCGAGCATCAGCAAAGGGCACAATGGAAAATATAAGTTCGTTTTCTTTTGTTCTCCATATCTTTTTAACAGCATCGGTAATTGAGGTTGCAGTAAGATCCTGATATTTTGTAGGTAAGATTCTTGTTTTACGAACTGCATTTAATGCATCCATTGAACCGGTTAAATCATTCTTCCGTGCCAAACATTCTGCTTTTATCAGATACATTTCGGTAGTAGTTAACCCTCCGTAATTAAAATATCCATTTGTTGTCCCAGCATAATAGGTATCAGTACCAACTGTTCTTACTTTCCAGCGTGCAGCAAATCGGGCATCTCCATCTTCAAAGCGTTCAGCTCTACTAACAGGAATATTAGTTTCAGTTGAAGCATTATTTGAACTTCCATGACGATAGTTGTAGTTCTCTACGTAAGTGTAGTTATATGGAGATGATGTAGCTATATATGATATTGGATTAAGAATCTGTGACTTATTACTTTCATAGTAAGCAACCCAGTCATATAATTTATTATTTAGTTTCAGAGCTTCTTCAGCATATTTAAGTGCATTTGTGTAATCAGACATCTGTAGATATACACGTGCATAAAATGCATAAGCAGTTGCTAATCCCGGGTGTAGAATTGTAGCTGGCTTTTCCGGAAGATTAGGTACTGATTCACTTAATTCTTTTAGTATATAATCATATAATTCCTTAATTGTAACTTGTTTTGAAGGTGCATTTATATCTGCACTGCTAATTACAGGAACAGCCAGTTTTGTGGCAGCAGTAGTTGCCTCATAAGTGTCTGCATAGTAATTTACCAGATTGAAATAGTTCATAGCTCTTAATACTCTTGCCTGAGCTATCAAAGTATTCCTTTCATTTTCTGTGGTATTGGTTGCAGTAGGAGCGTGCTCTATAATCAGGTTACAGGTTGAAATGGATGCATAACTTGCATAATAAGTAGTTTCGTCGCTATTGTTCAACTTTACTCTGTCTGCAGCTTCGTCCCACATATAATTGGCTTTCCATAGTGGATAGTAATTTAAAGATGATGATGAAGGATATCTGTCATTCAATAATAGATTTGCCTGAGTAATATCAACACGATGACAACCATATTCATCTCTTAACAATGCTTCAAAATCTGCAAGTGTTTCAGGAATCTTCTGTCCTTTGGGAACTTCGTCCAGAAAACCATTACAAGAGTTAAGAGTAATACTTAACCCAATTATTAGGGAGTATAGTATGTTTTTTATTATTTTTTTCATGACTAGTTCTTTTTAATGATTAAAAGTTTAAATAAATGCCCATTACATAATTGGGAGAGTTGTATCCGTTAAGCTGATATTTGGCATCATTATTAGCAGCCCAAGTATATGCGTTTTCTACATTAAATTGGATACGCGCACTACTTAAATGAGCTATTTTGCAATATTCAGCTGGTATTTTATATGATAATGCTATATTGTTTAATCTTATATTTGATGCACTAATTACATTAATATCTGAGTAAGAGTACATAGAATATGAGTCATAGCTGTAATCGGATTCATATTCGTAAACCACTCTTGGAACATTTGTTTTAAGTTCGTCGCCGGCTTGTTTCCAACGGTTATTTATTTTCTTATTTACAGGAGTAAAATCTGTTATATAACCATTTATCGCTGATGAGTAGCTATTATTTAAAGCTGGCAAGAACTTATTACGCATTTTATGTCCTAGGTTATAGATTAGTAAAAATGAAAGTTCTAAGTTTTTGTAGCTTAATGAGCTTCCGAACGAACCGGCATGAACTGGCACGGTTGATCCGCAGTAGGTTATTGCATCAAGAGTGCTGGGCTGATGAGTTACTTTATTTCCTGCACCATCATAAACCTGTGGTAAACCGGTACTACTTAGTCCTGCCCATTTATATCCATAGATTGCAGTATAGGAATTTCCAATAATTGGATATGCATCGGGATAGTCTAATTGTAAGTAGTATACCGGAGCTTTCACATTAACATAGGTTACTTTATTCTTGTTGTACCCATAAAGTAACGAAGCATTCCAGGTAAAGTCTTTAGTTCGGATTATATCTCCGTTTAATGTAACTTCAACCCCTCTGTTTATCATACCACCATTGTTTATTTTGTATGTAGAATATCCCCAGCCTTCTGTTGGAACTCCCATTGTGCTAGCTAAAAGATCTTCGCCCTTTTTATTATAGTACTCAATGGAACCATTCAATCGTCCTTGCAAAATAGAAAAGTCTGCTCCAATATTAGTCGTAGTGGTTTTTTCCCATGATAACTGAGGATTAGGACGTGAGTTAATATTTCCTTGTAAACCGCCTACTGTTGTATTTTGGCTATAATTTGCAGTCATATATGGTGCATTGAGCTTTGCAATATTTCCTCCAATACCATATGATAAACGAAGTTTTAACATGTTAACCCATGAAACATTAAAGAAAGATTCTTTATTAATATTCCAGCTTGCTCCAACAGACCAGATTGGTTTGTTTTGATATTTACTATCTGTTCCCCAAAGATTTGAGCGGTCCCAACGCAGACTTCCTGTTGCTGTATATTTACCTTCGTAAGTGTATCCGGCATTCCCGTAGAAAGACAAAAAGCTATTAGTCAGCTCTTTTAGATAAGTCATATTTGATGGGTAAAAGTAGTTTCCTGATATTAGCTTTCCTGTAAGGTTAGATAGCATTTTAGCATCAACAAGTTCAAAGGACAGCATTTCCGGATCGTAATTATACAATGTGTTGTTTGAATATTCTATTTTTGAACGTCTGGCTTCTGTTCCGGCAATAACTGTTAAGTCGTGTTTGTCTGCAAATGTTTTATTAAAGTCTAGCTGCTGACGGAAGTTATATGCATTAGAGGATTGATTCTCAGTAAAGTAAATATTTCCGTAGGGTATGTTATATGCCACAGCTCCAGTTGAAGAATTGTATGTTGCAAAACCGTTTATAAGACTACGTACATCATATGATTCCTTATTTCTTAGCTTATTGGAACGAATTGTGTTATATTCATATTGAAATTGAACACTATATTTAAGCCAGTCGGCAAGCTTAATATTCAGTTTTGCATAAGTACGGTTTGAGAAGTTTTTTGATCTAGTCAGATTACGTCCTAATTCATCCAACGGAGTTAAATCCATATTATAAAGACCCTTTGACTTAATTGTATTCAATGTAGATTCACTAAAGCGAGAGGCCATAGTAGACATATAAGGATTTCCATCATTACCGATCAATGAATTGTAGGGCATATAGTCAAAACCAGGATTAAGTGCGCTGTATGATTGTGTTGTACCATTACTATAAGATGTGTAGCTACCCAGTTCCAGCTTTAACCACTTATTAATGTCAGTGATATTAGCTAAATTAATAGCGATAGATTCATTTTGCGAGTACTTATCTTCTAGCTGGTTATTTTTGTATGTAATAGATGATTGGAAAGAATTGCTATTTGTGGTTTTTCCAATACGTAAGTTCTGCTGTTGGTAAAAAGGATTTCGTTTCGCATACTTTTCTACGTCTTTATAATATTGATAGCCTTTTGATGCTAATGAGCCCAGCGTGGTATTTAAGTCTGTTTGAGATATATTTCCAGAATAATAATCTAAAATTGATTGCATTCCGGTACTGGTAAATATAGCATTCTTTTTATAGTTGGTAGCATAAGCAATGGCAGCAGCATTAGTAATATATCCTGATGAGTTGGCCGAAACTTTAAGTTTTGGATTATTATCTGCCCATCCTTTTTCTAGCTCAACAATATCTGCTGCATCTGTGCGGTTATTAACGTAATATGTGTAAGGAGAGAAGGTGTATGTGCTCGAAAATGAGACATTGGTCTTTCCTTTGGATGCTTTTTTTGTAATGATGACCACAACACCGTTTGCAGCACGTGCTCCATAGATAGAAGCTGCAGCAGCATCTTTTAAAACAGTAATACTTTCAATATCTTCAATGTTTAGATCCGGAATATTTTCTTCCAGATTTCCATATTGATTATATTTTGTATTTTCTACCGGGAATCCATCTATTACGTATAAAGGAGTTGTCATTCCGCTCATTGAAGTAACGCCTCTTAACTTACCGTCATTAAATCCGGCAATTTGCCCTTCCATTACCGAAGCTAAATTACTTAATCTTTTTTGTTCAAGTTTCTCAGCCGAAACTTTTGTAAAAGCACCCGTAGCCCGTTCGCGGGAAATCGTCTGGTATCCAGTTACAACAATTTCATCTAACTGCTGATCATTCTTGTGGAGAGTTACATTCAAGGAACTATTCTTGCCGACAACATGTGTCTGACTCAGGAAACCAATATAAGAGAATTCCAGTTTATCAGACTCTGAGTTGATGGAGATTGAATAGCGACCGTCCATGTCTGTCAATGTTCCTATAACTTTATTATTGGAACTGTGTAAAGTGACTGTTGCACCAATTAGCGCCTCGCCTTGCGTATCGGTTACAATTCCGCTTACTTTCCTTTTTGATGTATTTCCATATTGGGCATTTATCTGGCCCGGAATAAGTAAAGCTACAATCAAAAACAGGCATCCTAAAACAACGTTTCTCTTCATATTTTTCAGCTTTAAAATGATTAATACTCTTTTTGCAAAATAATAGATTTATCGCTTAATAAACCTAATAAAAAGGCATTTTATATCGGCAATTGTCGATATCGGAAGAAAAAAGTAAGCTGTTTGCTCGTTTTGGTATTTTTTTGTAATTTTAAAAACAGCATTTATGCAAAGTGGAGGTAGCATATTTATATTTAATAGAAATACTTAGCAAAATGTGGAAATGAAATAGTTCTTTATTTCTCGTTTTGTATCTAAGCCCACGAATGAAGGCTAATGAGTTCAGGTATGAGGGCTTATCGGTTCTCGGCCTAGGGCTTATGGGTTCTCAGATGCAAACTTAGTAATATTTGTACGGTTACAACGTTGTTTTTATTATTAAAAGAAGTAATATATAGTGTTATGTCTTTTATTATTAGATGTTTAAGAACGACTATAGTAACTTATACTATTTCCAGAGAAAAGTTGAGCTAACTGTTCTATAAATAAATTAGTGGCAGATGCCAGGTAATTAGTAGCAGATGAAATGTATCAATAATTTATCTGTCACCTCTGAAAACCCTATAAACAAGGCTATTTTTTCAATTTAGTAGCAGGTAGCAAATCAATTTATGTTTTTTGTGTTTTGTGGAAAGCTATAACTAATGGGAATTTCCTATTTCTATTTGTCTATTTCACTATTCTTTTGTAACTCTATAACTTTACTTCTGTAAAGTGAAGGAGGCATACCTATACTTGATTGGAAAACCTTATAAAAAGTTGATATAGAGTTAAAACCTAATTGTGCAGAAAGTGCTTTAAGAGGTATATTGTTATTAGGATCAGAAAGAATGTGAACAGCCTCGTCAACCCGATATGAGTTAATATAATAAGTAAATGAAGAACCAAATTTTTCGTTTATAATCTGAGAAAGATAGGTCCTGTTAGTTCCTAACATATCAGCAAGCTTTTCCTTTGTAATGAAGTTATCTTTATAAATCTGTTTTTCACGCATTAACATTTCCAGCTGCTCATAAAGAGTTGAGCTCTTTTCATCAGTTAACGATGAAACAGAATATTTTTCAGATAGTTCATTCTTTTCTCCTTCTTGCAACTGCTTTATTTGCTGGTAGAGGTTTTTCTCTCTTTTTATAGCATCCTGATTTTGGCGGACAATATTTAGATAAATTTTATTCTTACGATAATACAGATAATATAGACCACCAAGAATGATAACAACCAGCAATAAAATATAAACCAAGAAACGAATATTATTCTCTTTTTGCAATAGCTCTAATTTATTTTGCTTTATCTCATTTTCTTGTCTCTCTGTATCATATTTAACTCTTATTTCGTTCAATGAATGTTCTTTTTCTGCATTGAAACGTTTATTGGATTCCTGATGATAGATTTTGTAGCATTTAAGTGATTCTTTATAATTATTCTCTAATTCATAGCACTTAGAAAGTGACTCGTATAGTTCATAGAGAAACATCTTGTTATTCTTTTTATGACATAATATTATTCCGCTATTTAATAAGTCAGCTGCCTCTCTGTATCTTTTATTTTTCATTAAAAGATCTGCGTAGTTTATATAACAATTAGATAAAGAAGAAGTATTTGCCAGTTTTGCATATTTAATAGCCTTTTCAAAATATGCTTCAGCCTGTTGCTCGTCTCCCATATAAAATAGAGTTCTACCAAAAAGTGTGTATACATTTGTCTGATCGTAGAACTCATTTTTATCCATAAGAAACTCTGCTTCTCTTAAATACTTAAGAGTTTCATTGTATTTCTTCATTAAGAAATATATCTGCGAAGTGTTAACAGCACCGGCATAAATAATAAAAGGGTCATTTTGCTTATGTCCCAGGTCATAACACTCTAAAGTATACTTTAAACCTGTTGTGTCTTTCTTTAGGTAATATACTTCGCCCATATTGCATAAAAGTATTGAATAAAGCCTTCTGTATTTTGAACGTTTGGCAGATTCAATTCCTTTCATATAATATGAAATAGAGCTATAATAATCATTTTCAATGTTTAATGCATAAAGTCCAAGACCATTATATACGGAAGAAAGAACAGAGTCATTTTTTAGTTTTAAAGCCAGCTTCTTAGATCTCTCCAAATAAATTTTAGCCGACTGTTTATATCCTTTCATCATTAAGGCTTGTCCCAGATAAACAGAACCATACATTTGA
Organism: uncultured Bacteroides sp.; assembly: GCF_963675905.1. NCBI lineage: Bacteria > Pseudomonadati > Bacteroidota > Bacteroidia > Bacteroidales > Bacteroidaceae > Bacteroides > uncultured Bacteroides sp. The sequence continues at coordinate 3,396,865 of NZ_OY780936.1, forward strand.
TAATTCTCATTTTCTGTTTTTCTTCCTAGTTCCAGCAATTTCTTTGAGTATAGAATGGCGTGGTTGAAGTCTGAAATGTTTAGAGAGTGTTGTCCCAAATCTTTCAATATATTGCCATCATTCTTATTCATAAGCACTTTTGCATATTGCTCATTAATAATATCCCTATTTTTATTTTGTGAAAATAAAAAAGGAGGAAAGAATATAGCTACAAGAATCAGGGCAAAACAATATTTCATAAGTGGCAGGAGCTTAAAATTGACTTTTGAAATACAAAGTTATCGTTAAATTGTAAACAGGGAAATACCATAAATATGGCATTCCCTCTGACATAATGAGAAATTTATTTATTATGAAGGCTTGCAAACTTCAGACAGACAGGTTTATCCAGTTCAATCTTCTTTCCAGTATCTTCAAGTAAACCAGTCTTAGAATTAATTTTAAAAACCTGAATTACATTACTGTTTTTGCAGGCAACCAAGAGTAACTTGCCATTTGGTGTAATTATGAAATTACGTGGATGAATACCGGTATATTGATATCCGACTTTTGTAAGTTTCCCATTTGTCTGGTTTACATTAAAAATAGCAATACCATCAGCTTTTAAACGGTTTGATGCATATAAGAACTTGCCATCAGGTGTAAGATGAATATCAGCACTTCCTTTTTTGTCAGTTCCAGGAGTTGTATCTGATGCTATGTATTGAATATCTTTTAATATTCCGTTGTTATAACTAAACACTGTTACTTTTCCGGATAGCTCATTGATGAGGTAAGCATACTTGCCGTTTGGGTGGAAAGTAATGTGTCTCGGACCAGATCCCTTTTCTACATCAAAAGCTTCGGGCTTACCTGCTTGCAGGAACTGAACAGAGTTATCTTCTGCTTCAGTATAGTTTAAATTGAACTTATGTACTTTGTCTTTTCCAAGATCGTCGGCTAAAAGATATTTCCCTTCCGGAGTAAATGCAACACAATGTAGATGAGGTTTTGGTTGTGGTTCCGGAGCATCTTTCTTATCAAAGGTAATTATTTGGTTTGAAGGGAACAGCGTTCCGTCTTTCTTAATTTTAAATACAGAAACATTTCCTCCTGTATAATTAGCTGTAATTACATATTTTCCTTTTGGATCGATGTTAATATAGCAAGGCGACCCACCGAATGTTTTCTGAGAATTAAGGTGGGTTAGTTTACCGTTCTTTTTATCGAATGAAAGAGCATAAGCAACTCCTCCTTCATCCTCGTTTTCGCCAACTGAATAAACAAACTTTTCATCTTTTGAAAGGTTTAGGTAGGAAGGGTTGGAAAGCCCATCAATCTCATTGACATAACTAGCATCTCCTGTTTCCGTATTGAAGCGGTAAACGTATATACCTTTGCTCGTTCCGGAAGTGTAAGTTCCTATAAGCAGGAAGAGCTCGCTGTTCTTTTTATCTTTACTGGAGTTATCTTTCGGTGTGAAAGATGAGAGTGTTAAGGCACAGATACTCATTAGCATTAATTTTTTGAGCATAATTATTCTTTTTAGTAGTGGATTCATTTGCAAAGATAAAAAACATCTCTGCAGACGAAATAGTTCTTCCTTTTAATTTTATCTTTGTAGCCGAAATATTATAAAAGAACAGCAATGACTCGGATTTTTTTAATCGGATATATGGGAGCGGGGAAAACAACTCTTGGAAAAGCTTTTGCCAGAGAGATGAATTTATCTTTTGTTGATCAGGATTGGTATATTGAGGAGCGCTTCCATAAAACCGTGCAGGAAATATTTGCGGAGAGGGGAGAGCAAGGCTTCAGAGAGCTGGAGCGCCAGATGCTTCATGAAATTGCTGAATTTGAGAATGTTGTTATTTCAACCGGAGGAGGTGCCCCTTGCTTTTATGATAACATGGACTTTATGAATCTAAAGGGAGATACTGTTTTTTTAAATGTTACTCCTGAAGTATTGTTTAGTCGCTTGAAGATGGCTAGCCAGAATCGTCCTATTCTGAGAGGCAAATCTAATGAAGAGCTAAAAGCATTCATTGCAAAGACTCTTGAAAAACGTGCACCGTTCTATTCAAAGGCTAAATATATATTTAATGCCGATGAACTGGAAGATATATACCAAATAAAATCTTCTGTCAATAAGCTAAAGGAACTACTTGGCTTGTAAATCTTCTCTTTACTTCTTGCAAATGCAAATTGTTGTTGCATACATACAAATTGTTGTGTGTATGTTATATATCTATATTCTCACCTAAAGTATCACATATTTTGTTTTATTATATTAAGAATGTGTCGTATTTAGTAAAAATATACTTATTACTGATTGAAAACTATAGATTTATGCGTACTTTTGCGTTATTAATAACTTGCCTAAAATAGTATAAGATTAGAAAATGAGAAAATGGCGTATTGAAGATTCAGAGGAACTTTACAACATTACCGGTTGGGGAACCTCGTACTTTGGTATCAATGACAAAGGTCATGTAGTGGTTACCCCCAAGAAAAACGGAGTGGCTGTCGACTTAAAAGAGTTGGTTGATGAATTGCAACTGAGAGATGTTTCGGCTCCTATGTTATTACGCTTTCCGGATATTTTGGATAACCGGATTGAGAAAACAGCTAAATGTTTTCAGATTGCATCAGAGGAATATGGTTATAAAGCACAGAACTTTATAATTTATCCTATCAAAGTAAATCAAATGCGCCCGGTAGTTGAGGAAATTATCAGTCATGGTAAGAAGTTTAATTTAGGACTGGAAGCTGGTTCCAAACCTGAACTACATGCTGTAATTGCCATCAATACTGATTCTGATTCTTTAATTATCTGTAACGGGTATAAGGATGAAAGTTATATAGAACTAGCTCTTCTTGCCCAGAAGATGGGAAAGAGAATCTTCCTTGTTGTTGAAAAACTTAATGAGCTTAAATTAATAGCTAAGGTTGCAAAACGTTTGAATGTAATGCCTAATATCGGAATTCGCATTAAACTTGCTTCTTCAGGAAGTGGTAAATGGGAAGAATCCGGTGGAGATGCTAGTAAATTTGGACTTACTCCAAGTGAATTGTTGGAAGCACTAGATTTCCTGGAAAAAAAGGACCTGAGAAATTGTTTGAAACTGATTCATTTCCATATTGGCAGTCAGGTTACAAAAATACGCCGCATTAAGACAGCTTTGCGTGAGGCTTCTCAATTTTATGTGCAATTGCACTCGCTGGGCTATAATGTGGAATTTGTAGACATTGGTGGCGGACTGGGTGTAGACTATGATGGAACTCGTTCTTCTAACAGCGAGAGTAGCGTGAACTATTCTATTCAGGAATATGTGAACGACTCTATTTCTGCTTTGGTGGATGCCGCTGATAAGAATGATATTCCACATCCGAATATTATCACAGAATCTGGTCGTTCATTGACTGCTCATCACTCTGTGCTTATTTTTGAAGTATTGGAAACGGCAACTCTTCCTGAATGGGATGATGAAAAAGATGTGGTTGATGAGAATGATCATGAACTATTAAAAGAACTTTATTCTATTTGGGATAGTTTGAATCAGAACAAGATGCTTGAAGCATGGCATGATTCTCAGCAGATTCGTGAAGAATCTCTCGACTTGTTTAGCCATGGTATTGTTGATTTGAAAACTCGTGCTAAGATTGAAAAGCTGTTTTGGTCGATAACCCGGGAAATCCATCAAATAGCTTCGGGCTTGAAACACGCTCCCGATGAATTCCGTCAGCTGTCCAAACTTTTAGCAGATAAATATTTCTGTAACTTCTCATTGTTCCAGTCTCTTCCGGATTCATGGGCAATTGATCAGATATTTCCGATTATACCAATTCAACGATTGGATGAAAGACCAGACCGATGTGCCACTTTGCAGGATATAACATGTGACTCTGATGGGAAAGTTGATAATTTCATATCTACCCGTAATGTAGCTCATTACCTACCTGTACATAGCCTGAAAGGAAAAGAACCTTACTATATGGGTGTGTTCCTTGTTGGAGCATATCAGGAGATTTTGGGCGATATGCATAATTTGTTTGGTGATACAAATGCTGTTCATATTAGTGTAAACGAAAAAGGCTATAACATCGAACAGATTATTGATGGTGAAACAGTTGCTGAGGTACTGGATTATGTACAATACAATCCAAAGAAGCTGGTTCGTACACTCGAAACATGGGTTACTTCTTCTGTGAAGAACGGACGCATTTCAGTGGAAGAGGGAAAAGAATTCCTCTCTAACTATCGTTCCGGACTTTATGGATATACATATTTGGAATAATCATGAAGGAAAAACTTGTTATTATTAAAGTTGGTGGTAAAGTTGTTGAAGAAGAAGCTACATTGAATCAGCTGCTTAATGACTTTGCTGCTATACAGGGAAATAAAATATTAGTTCACGGTGGAGGGCGATCTGCAACAAAGATCGCTTCCCTGCTGGGAATTGAAAGCAAGATGGTCAATGGTCGCCGCATCACTGATGCAGAAACGCTGAAAGTGGTGACTATGGTCTATGGTGGACTGGTAAACAAGAATATTGTAGCCGGACTTCAGGCCAGAGGTGTGAATGCTTTGGGACTTACCGGTGCCGATATGAATGCCATCCGCTCAGTAAAACGTCCGGTTAAGGATGTAGATTATGGTTTTGTTGGAGATGTGGAGCAGGTAAATGCCTCTATCCTGGGAGATCTTATAAAGAAAGGTATTGTTCCGGTGATGGCTCCTCTAACTCACGATGGCAATGGAAATATGCTTAATACAAATGCCGACACCATTGCAGGAGAAACAGCCAAAGCTTTGGCTGATATTTTTGATGTGACGTTAGTTTATTGTTTTGAAAAGAGGGGAGTCCTCAAAGATGAAAATGATGATAATAGCGTAATTCCTCAGATAACTCGTGCTGAATTTGATGCTTATGTAGCTCAGGGAGTTATTCAGGGAGGCATGATTCCGAAGTTAGAAAATTCTTTTTCTGCAATTAATGCAGGCGTTTCTCAGGTTGTAATAACCTTATCCTCAGCTATTAACAAGAACGGAGGCACAAAAATTATAAAATAATCCAATTTTTTTTTCTGTCTGCCTGTAACTTTTTAAACTCTCACCCGTCATTATTTATAGAGATGCAAGAAATCAGCTTCCGAAACGACATACTGCCACTGAAAGATAAACTTTTTCGCGTGGCGCTTCGAATCACCTTTGACAGGGCTGAAGCAGAAGATGTGGTGCAGGACACGATGATCCGGGTATGGAACAAGCGTGATGAGTGGTCGCAACTGGAATCGATTGAGGCTTATTGTTTAACTGTTTGCAGAAACTTAGCCATAGACCGAAGTCAGAAGATGGAAGCTCAAAACGAGTCGTTAACTCCCGAACTGGAACAAAAAGCTGTTGCATCTGGTCCTTATGATCAATTAGTGAACGAAGAAAGAATGAAACTGATTCACCAGTTGATTAATGAACTGCCAGAGAAGCAAAGAGTAATTATGCAACTCAGGGATATAGAAGGAGAAAGTTATAAAGAAATATCAGAAGTTCTGCAACTGACAGAGGAACAGGTTAAAGTGAACCTCTTCAGGGCTAGACAAAAGATAAAACAAAGATACACAGACATAGATAATTATGGATTATAAGTATATAGAACAGCTAATAGAACGATACTGGCAATGCGAGACTTCCTTGATGGAAGAGCAGATTTTACGTTCTTTCTTTTCTCAGGAAGAGATACCGGCTCACTTGCTTCCATATAAAGAGGTGTTTGTTTATCAGCAGACACAGCAGGAGGTTAAATTAAGTGCAGACTTTGACGAAAAGGTTTTAGCTGCTATAGAAACTCCGGTGGTTAAAGCAAGACATCTTACAATTGCAAGTCGTTTTATGCCGCTTATGAGAGCTGCAGCGATGGTGGCATTTGTTATCACTTTAGGGAATGTAGCTCAACGCTCATTCTTTGCTGAAGATCAACTAGATTATAATTACGAATCATATAAGGATACTTACAAAGATCCGCAAATGGCTTACGAACAGTTGTCGTCTGCATTAATGAAAGTATCTGAAGGTATTAATAAATCTCAAACTCAGTTAGCTTCGGATAGCATTCTGAAAGCTAAGAGTGGAGAAGATTCAATATCGGTTACGGAATAATAATGAAGAGCGCTCTTTTTATACTGTGGATGACTCTGGTATCTGTTACGGTTTCTGCGCAGGATTTTGCTTCTCGTTTTTTGGAGAATCATAAGCCTGATGGCAATCTCACTTGTGTGACTATCAGTCCGAAGATGATGGAAAAGGTAATGGATCTGGATGTGGATGATGAAGGAAAAATGATGGACATGATCTCAAAGCTTAAAAGCATGCAGATGCTTACTACTCAGAATAATGGGCATAAGTATTATAAAGAAGCTTTGAAGATTCTCGATAAGAATGCAGATCGGTTTGAACCGTATCTTTCTTTCGAAGATAAATCTGAAAATTTTCAGATCATGGTCCGGAAAAAGAGGAGTTCTATTATTGAACTGGTAATGTTGATGTGTGAAAATGATTGTTTCACAATTATAAACTTTACCGGAAACATGAGTCAAGACTTTATAGCCAGGTTGGCTAAATCAATGGAGCCTAAACACTCATAATTAACAAGTTTTTTTTCATTTGCTATATAACTGTAATAGTTTTGTGCTTAATTAAAACAAACAATTGATGAAACTGTGAAGTTTCAATTATCTCAAATTTTCATAAATAACTAACTTCAAATAAAATGGGTTACTGCTGGTCACAGTAACCCTTTTATTATATATGCAGGTCAGCAAAACTTTATTTTTATCTGTAACGCTAGTTTTTTATTTCCGGTTTTGGCTGCTTATTTTTTTAGATCCCATATATCGTACATTTCCAAAGATAGGGTGGTTAAACCAGGGACGATCGTGAAGACCTCCAATGCACCAGGCACATCCGGTATATCCATTTGGATCTCTTCCGTCCAGCTGATATTTATCGTTCAGATAAACTGCTGTTTGCATAGCCTCTTCGGCAGTAGCCGACCATTCCAAAATCTTTTTTCCCCAATACATCCGCAGGTAATTGTGCATAGTTCCGCTTTGTACAAGTGTGCTTTGTGCTTCGTTCCAAAGAGAATCATGTGTTTGTGCCTGCTCAAACTCAGCACGAGAATAAAGATACTCCCTTATATCGGATTGATGATCTAGTAGTGATTTCTTAGCCCATGAAGGAAAACCTTCAAATGAATCGTAATTAGGATTGTAATAACAGAAATTCTCTGCCAGTTCTCTACGAATAATCAGTTGTTCGAGAAAAGCTTTTCTGTTATCATCGTCCGGATACTCTTTAATTACTCTCAGTGCTATTTCCAGTGCGGAAATCTGTCCGAAGTGAAGATAAGGAGAGAGCTCTGAACAACCGTTTACTTTGGTGTTATTCCTTTCAATAGCGTAATGCTGTATCCGCTCTTCTATAAATTGATTTAATACTTTCTGTGCAGCTTTTCCTCCTGCAGCTTTATTTATCGGAGTTATACTCTTATCTATTTTTAAGGAGCCCAGAATTTCTTTCCAGTCAACACTTTCAAATACAAAAGTTTGTTCTTGTTTTAGTGATTCTACATCAGGCAGCGGATGTAGATAATCGTAAAGTAACCGGGTAATCTTCGGACGAATAGTTCGGGCAGAATATTCTTGTTTCTCAGAGCTGATCCAGCAGGGAACAATATTTCGTCCGTCTACTTCATGAACAGGAATGGAAACAGAATGAAGCAATTCTTTTTTCCATGAAACGTCGTGGCGTAACGGATTGAAGTCGGTTACTATTATAGAATTCTGATGAAGATGTATATGCTTTATTACTTCGTTCGGAATCGTTCCAATTCGGATATGAAAAGGAACCCTTAGGCTTTCCAAAAGAAGTTTAACTTCCTGCAGACCTTCAATCATGAAAGAAAAACTCCGGAGATTGGCATTGGGGTAATTATCGTCGATAACAAATAGTACTTCCAGCTGCTTGCCGTATTCTTTGGCCATATAGGATGCAAAGAACAGCGCTGGGTTGTTGGCAACTCTTTGTTCCCGGCTCATCCAGTAAAGTATATTGCCGGTTCCAGGTATTCCCTGTTGAAGTAAGCGGCTACGATTTTTCATAGTTCTTATTTTTTGTTATTGTAAATATAGTGATAAATACCTGTTATTTACATCTTCTTGAAATAAGAAAAGTAATATTGCTTTCATCCTGGGATTACTTAGATAATAAATATAGGGATCTAACTCTTCTTTTCACCAGGCTTTGCTAACTAATAGTGGCTGATATATAATTTAGGTGTAGACTAAAAGAAAATAAGTAGTAGACTTTGAATGTATTAGCTGTAGACTATTTGATAAATGTCTCGTGAATAAATGGCTTAGGTTTCTTTATAAAATAGGTTATTACTGAGTTTGTTTGGCTAAGAATAGTAAGTTTTCTGTTTAAAAGAGAAGAATAAAAAAGGCAACCTTTCTTTTCACTCTTGAGAGAAAGGCTGCCTTGGCTTATAGAGAATAGAAAATTAATCCATTTTATGTAACTTATTATTGTTCTCGAAATCAACTCTAGGATTTCCTCTGTAAGATACATCACCGCTTCCCTGTATTTTTGCTTTCAAGTCATTAATAGCAAAACAAGAAATACTGCCCGATCCTTGTGTGGTAGCATGTACATTCATACCTTTAAGGTTTGCGGCATTGATATCCCCTGAACCTTGAGTTTTCAGAGTAACAGAGTTTGCTTCGCCTTCATAAAGAATATCTCCGGAACCCTGTATGCCTGCTTCAATATTTTGGCATTTGATACCCTTTATTGCAATGTCTCCAGATCCTTGTATGGTTGAGCGCAATTCGTTGCAAATAATGCCTGTTCCGTTAATATCTCCAGAACCTTGAACGTAAAGATCAAGCTTGTCTGTTTTGATTATTGTTTTGAAAAGAATATCTCCCGATCCCTGAACTGAAGCTCCGTAAATAGTAGGGCTTGATACGATTACTTTTACATTCCCATTATTTCCAAAACCAAATATGGAAAAATTATTTTTGTGTTTAACAATTAATGTTTCGTCATCCACTCTAATATCTAACAAGTCTACTATATTATCCGAAGCATAAACCTTAACACTCGTTTTTCCGTCAGTACTTTGAGAAAAGAGTATATCTTCACTTCCCTGAACCTTGATTGAATTAAAATCTGGCACTGCTATATTTTTTGTTATATAGTTACCGCTTGCTTTAATACGTCTGGCTTCAATGCAACTTGTGTTTAAAGCCAATACAGACATAATCATTGCTAATCCACTGATTGTTTTTGCTATTCTTTTCATATTCTATTAAGATTTTAATTGTTTTGTATCTATTAGACGGAGTTGTACTTAAAAAAGTTGCAACTCCACTAAAATATTATTTTATAACCAAGTATTACATTTGTTATACCAAAAACATAATAGCTTTATTTATAACGCTTTATATAAAATAAGATTGTTCATTATTGAACACTCTGTCCGATTTTAACTTTTAAAATTTTATTTCTAAGTTAGCTCCTGCGCAAAGATTATCTATCTTTGCTCCATTAATAAATAGTCATGGTTGGAAAGGAATATTCAGATAAAGAGTTAGGAAAGATTGTAATACGGGAAAATACACGAGCCCGACGTATTGTTCTTCGTACCCGTCCGGAGGCTCTTTATATAACCGTTCCAAGAGGAGTTGAAATGCACGAAGTACAAGGTGCTATTGAAAAATTCAGAGCAAGATTAATCCGTTCTAAGAAGAAAGTGGAACGTAAACGAATAGATCTTGATTTTACTATTGACGCAGAGTTTTTTAAGTTATCTTTAGTTCAGGGTACACAAAGTAAATTCTTATCTTATTCAGAGTTGGGGATAACCCGTATTGTCTGTCCTCCAACAGCCAATTTTGATGATGATGAATTGCAAGTGTGGTTGCGTAAGGTTATCGAAGAAGCTTTACGTAAGAATGCGAAAATAATTTTACCTTCAAGTATAGATAATCTTTCCAAACTACATAAGCTGCCCTACGAATCATTGAAAATTAATTCAAGCCAGGGTCGGTGGGGGAGCTGTTCTTCACGGAAAAGCATTAATCTTTCATATTATCTGTTATTGCTACCTTCATATCTTGTTGATTATGTGATTCTTCATGAACTTGCCCATACCAAAGAAATGAGCCATAGTGACAGGTTCTGGGCAATACTTGATGGATTAACCCAGGGACGAGCTTTGGAATTACGAAGGGAACTCAGAAATTATACCACAAGTTTTTAGTCATAAGAATTGGCTATTATTTATCTGAAAAGTTTATTTTTAAGATAATATTGCAAAATTTACAATCATATTATAATAAAATAGTCCTAATATTTTGCTTATGAAGGGATTATTCGTATCTTTGCGGTCGAAATGGATGAATGGTGAGGGGCGATTAAAGCCCTTTTTTTGTTCTTAATAGTGAACCAATGATAGAAAAAAGTACTGTTAGTCAGATTGTTAATGACTGGCTTGAAGGTAAAGAGTATTTTGTGGTAGACGTAAATGTGTCTCCGGATGACAGAATCCTTGTGGAAATAGACCATGCTGAAGGGGTCTGGATTGAAGATTGTGTAGAGTTGAGCAAATATATTGAGTCAAAGCTTAACCGTGAAGAAGAGGATTATGAACTAGAAGTTGGTTCTGCCGGCATCGGCCAGCCATTCAAGGTGTTACAACAATATTATATACATTTGGGTTGTGATGTCGAAGTGTTGACAAAAGGCGGAATTAAATATTCTGGAGTCCTGAAAGAGGTGGACGAAGAGCGTTTTGTTGTTACTGTTCAGAAAAAAATGAAAGAAGCAGGAGAAAAACGTCCAAAACTTGTGGACGAAGATATCTGTTTTACATATGATGAAATAAAATATACTAAATACTTAATTAGTTTTAAATAAATTATGGCCAAGAAAGAGGAAACAATCAGCTTGATTGATACATTTTCGGAATTTAAAGAACTGAAGAATATTGATAGAACCACTATGGTGAGTGTACTCGAAGAGTCTTTCCGTAGTGTTATCGCGAAAATGTTTGGCACGGATGAAAATTACGATGTTATCGTGAATCCGGATAAAGGAGATTTTGAAATATGGCGTAACCGTGAGGTAGTTGAAGATGAAAAACTTACTAATCCGAATATGCAGATATCACTTACAGAAGCTCAGAAGATAGATTCTTCTTATGAAGTTGGTGAAGAAGTAACAGACGAGGTTAATTTTATAAGTTTTGGTCGTCGCGCTATTCTGAATCTTCGTCAAACACTTGCCTCAAAAATTCTTGAGCTTGAAAAAGATAGTATTTACGCTAAGTATATTGATATGGTAGGAACTATCATCAATGCAGAAGTCTACCAGATTTGGAAGAAAGAAATTCTGTTGCTTGATGATGAAGGTAATGAGTTATTGTTGCCTAAAACAGAACAGATACCAAGTGATTTCTATCGGAAAGGCGAAACTGCACGTGCCGTAGTTGCTCGTGTAGATAATAAAAACAACAATCCGAAGATTATCCTTTCACGTACCTCTCCTGTATTCCTGCAAAGATTATTTGAGATGGAAGTTCCTGAAATAAATGACGGACTGATTACAATTAAAAAAATTGCCCGTATTCCTGGCGAACGCGCAAAAATCGCAGTAGAATCCTATGATGAAAGAATTGATCCGGTAGGAGCTTGTGTGGGTGTTAAAGGTAGTCGTATTCATGGTATTGTTCGTGAACTTCGTAATGAAAATATTGATGTAATTAATTACACTTCTAATATTTCATTATTTATTCAGCGTGCTTTAAGTCCGGCAAAAGTCTCTTCTATTCGTTTGAATGAAGAAGAAAAGAAGGCTGAAGTCTTTTTGAAACCGGAAGAAGTTTCGCTTGCTATCGGTAAAGGCGGTATGAATATCAAACTTGCCAGTATGTTAACTGAGTACACCATTGATGTGTTCCGCGAACTGGACGCAGCTACTGAGGATGAAGATATCTATCTTGATGAATTCAAAGATGAGATAGATGAGTGGGTGATTAATGCAATTAAAGCTATTGGCATTGATACAGCAAAAGCTGTACTTAGTGCTCCACGCGAGATGCTGATCGAAAAAACCGACTTGGAAGAAGAAACGGTGGATGAGGTATTACGCATTTTGAAAGCGGAATTTGAAGACTAATGGATGAAGGTTGAGAATGGATAACCGAATGTCTAGACGCATTTCCGTTATCATTTTTAATTTATTCTTCTGTTTTTTCAATACTCCAATTTCAATTATCAATTTAAAAAAAGTATGACGATTAGGTTAAACAAAGTAACAAGAGATTTGAATGTAGGAATCACGACGGTAGTCGAGTTCTTACAAAAAAAAGGATTTTCTATAGAGGCAAACCCGAATACGAAGATCACAGAAGAACAGTATGCTATTCTTGTAAAAGAGTTTAGTACAGATAAGAATTTGCGTATAGAATCGGAAAAATTTATTCAGGAACGCCAAAATAAAGATCGAAACAAAGCATCTATTTCAATTGATGGATTTGAAAAGGAGAAAAAGGAAGAGCCTGCTCAGAAAAGAGAGGAAAAAGTTATAAAAGTTACTGTTCCTGAGGATGTCATTCCTAAATTCAAGCCAGTTGGGAAAATTGATTTGGAGAATTTGAATAAGAAGACACATACAACACAAGCAGCTGCTCCTGCAAAAGAAGAGATTGTAGAAAAGCCAAAACCTGCTGTTGCACCTCAGAAAGTCACTCCTCAGCCTGTTGTCGAACAAAAACCAGCTGAAGTGTCTCAACCTCGTCCTGTTGTTCCGGAAAAGAAGGTAGAGATTGAAAAGGAAGTAACTAAAGCTCCTGTAATTGCAAAGGAAGATGTAAAAGTAGAAAAGCAAGCAGAGCCAATTATTAAAGAAGAAAAACCTGTGGTTATTGTGAAGAAGGAATCTCCAAAACCAGTGGTGAATAAAGAGAATATGCCTAAATCTGAACAAAAAGAGGAGAAAAAGGAAACAAAAATGGTTGAACAAGTGGAAAAAAACGAAGAAGATGATGTATTTAAGATACATTCTTCTGCAGCGTTTGTATCTAAAATCAATGTAGTTGGTCAAATTGACCTTGCAGCGTTGAATCAGTCCACTCGTCCTAAAAAGAAGTCTAAAGAGGAAAAACGCAAAGAACGCGAAGAAAAAGATAAGCAGCGTACTGAGCAGAAGAAGTTGATGAAAGACGCTATTATCAAAGAGATAAGAAAGGATGATGAAAAAATAGTTAAGACTGTAGATAAGGCTGAGGATGATAAAAAGAAGAAAAAACGTAGCCGTATAAACAAAGAGAAAGTAGATATAAATAATGTATCTGCTCCTTCGGGAATAGCACGTCCTGTACCAAACAGCGAACGAACAAATAAACCTGCAGCTGGCGGACATCATCCAGGAAATAAACCGTATAACAAGTCTCAACAACAAGGAAATCGTTTTAAGAAACCTGTTGTAAAAGCAGAAGTTAGCGATGAAGATGTAGCAAAGCAAGTTAAAGAAACACTGGCACGTCTTACCTCTAAAGGTAAAAACAAAACTTCTAAATATCGTAAAGAGAAACGTGACGCTGTATCTAATCGTCAGCAGGCTCTTGAAGATCAGGAAATGGCAGACAGCAGAATACTTAAGCTTACAGAGTTTGTAACAGCAAACGAGTTGGCAAGTATGATGGACGTTACTGTAAACCAGGTTATTGCTACTTGTATGAGTATTGGTATGATGGTTTCTATCAACCAGCGTCTTGATGCTGAAACAATTAACATTGTGGCTGATGAGTTCGGATTTAAAACTGAATATGTTAGTGCAGATGTATCTGAAGCAATTGTTGAGGAAGAGGACGAAGAAGGCGACTTGGAATCTCGTGCACCAATCGTAACTGTAATGGGACACGTTGACCACGGTAAGACTTCATTGCTTGACTATGTTCGTAAGGCTAATGTAATTGCTGGTGAAGCCGGAGGTATTACTCAGCACATTGGAGCTTATAATGTGAAACTTCCTGATGGAAAGAGAATAACATTCCTGGATACTCCGGGTCACGAGGCATTTACTGCTATGCGTGCTCGTGGTGCGAAGGTAACAGATATCGCGATTATTATAGTTGCAGCCGATGATGATATAATGCCTCAGACAAAAGAGGCGATCAATCATGCTGTAGCTGCCGGTGTTCCTATCGTGTTTGCAATTAATAAGGTTGATAAACCGAATGCAAATCCCGAAAAGATTAAAGAATCATTGGCTCAAATGAATTTCTTAGTAGAAGAATGGGGTGGTAAATACCAGTCTCAGGATATTTCCGCAAAGAAAGGTGACGGAGTTCATGAATTACTTGAAAAAGTATTGCTTGAGGCTGAATTGCTTGACTTGAAAGCTAATCCAGATCGTCGTGCAACAGGTTCTGTTATTGAATCAACATTAGATAAAGGACGTGGTTATGTAGCTACTGTTCTGGTATCAAATGGAACAATAAAGATGGGTGACATCGTATTGGCAGGAACAAACTTCGGTAAGGTAAAGGCTATGTTTAACGAACGTAATCAACGTATCAAACAAGCTGGTCCTTCAGAACCGGTATTGATTCTTGGTTTGAATGGTGCTCCAACTGCGGGTGATACATTCCATGTACTCGAAACAGAACAGGAAGCTCGTGAAATTGCCAACAAACGTGAGCAATTGCAACGTGAACAGGGCTTACGTACTCAGAAACTTCTTACTTTGGATGAAGTTGGCCGTCGTATTGCTCTTGGTAACTTCCAGGAATTGAATATTATCGTGAAAGGTGACGTGGATGGTTCTATCGAAGCATTGTCCGACTCATTGATCAAGCTTTCTACTCCACAGATTCAGGTTAACGTACTTCACAAGGCAGTAGGTCAGATTTCTGAATCAGATGTAACTCTGGCTGCGGCTTCCAATGCAATTATCATTGGATTCCAGGTACGTCCATCAGCTTCTGCACGTAGATTTGCAGAACAAGAAGGAGTTGATATCCGTATGTACTCTATCATCTACGATGCTATCGAAGAGGTGAAGGCTGCAATGGAAGGTATGCTTGCTCCGGTTGTTAAGGAAGAAGTTACTGCAAGTATTGAAGTTCGCGAAGTATTCCACATTACCAAAGTTGGTACTGTTGCCGGTGCTATAGTTAAGGAAGGTAAGGTTAAACGTTCTAATAAGGCTCGTTTGATCCGTGATGGTATTGTAATCTTTACTGGAGAAATCAATGCACTGAAACGTTTCAAGGACGATGTGAAGGAAGTTGCCGTAAACTACGAATGTGGTATTAGCTTGCAGAACTATAGCGACATTAAGGTAGGTGATATTATTGAATCATTCGAAGAGGTAGAAGTGAAACAGACTTTATAATAAATTGATTAGCCAAAATGCCAATAGGCAAATTGGCTTGTCAATAAGACAATAATAACGTGCCAATGTGCTGACGTATCTTTTTGATATAGTAACAGGCACATTGGCACGTTTTTTGTTATATATAAATAATGAGAACAATTGATATATTGTTATTGCTGGTTATTGGAGCTGGCGCTGTAAAAGGATATTCAAGAGGTGGAGTTAAGCTCTTGCTTTCCACGGTGGGATTAATAGTGGGATTGTATATTGCCAAATTAATGTATATACCGTTTGCAGAGACACTTTGTCCGTCTTTTACAAAATCAATGACGTTTGCCAGAGCTCTCGCTTTCATTATAATATGGGTAGCTGTACCTTTACTATCAACATTGGCGGGTGGATTTTTTACTAAAACACTCGAAGCTATGCATGTTAATTGGTTAAATAAATGGGCCGGTGCTTTGCTTGGAGGATTAAAATATCTTATATTAGCAAGCCTGTTTATTAATGTGATAGAGTTTATAGATAGCAGTAACCATCTTATTTCGCAAGATAATAAGAAAGAAGCCATCTTATATTATCCAACACAAAAGGTAGCAGGAATCGTATTCCCATTGGTTAAAGAAGTATCGAATAAATATATTCATTAAATATGCAACAAGAAGAACCCAATAAATATTTAAAGGAGATCACGGAAGAAAAGTACAAGTATGGCTTTACTACCGATGTGCAGACTGAAATTATCCCTGTAGGGCTTAATGAAGATGTAATTCGCCTGATCTCTGCAAAGAAAGATGAACCGGATTGGTTGCTGGAGTTCCGCCTTAAGGCTTACCGCCATTGGCTTACTCTGGAAATGCCCACTTGGGCACATCTTACTATTCCTGAGATAGATTATCAAAGTATAAGCTATTATGCCGACCCAACCAAAAAGAAGAAAGGTCCAAAATCGTTGGATGAGGTTGATCCTGAATTGATCAAAACATTCAATAAACTTGGAATTCCTCTTGAGGAACGTCTGGCATTAAGCGGAATGGCTGTTGATGCCGTAATGGACTCGGTTTCTGTTAAGACTACCTTTAAGGAAACGCTGATGGAGAAAGGAATTATCTTTTGCTCCTTTAGTGAAGCAGTTCGTGAGCATCCCGATTTGGTAAAGAAATACTTAGGCAGTGTTGTAGGCTATAGAGATAATTTCTTTGCCGCGCTAAACTCTGCAGTATTCTCTGATGGATCGTTTGTTTATATACCTAAGGGTGTACGTTGCCCTATGGAACTTTCTACCTATTTCCGAATTAATGCTGCCAATACAGGTCAGTTCGAAAGAACACTGATTGTAGCTGATGACGACGCTTACGTAAGTTATCTGGAAGGTTGTACTGCTCCAATGCGTGATGAGAACCAATTGCATGCTGCAATCGTAGAAATCATTATTCATGATAGGGCTGAAGTGAAATACTCAACCGTTCAGAACTGGTATCCGGGAGACAAAGATGGTAAGGGTGGAGTATATAACTTTGTAACCAAACGTGGTATTTGCAAAGGTGATGATTCTAAACTATCCTGGACTCAGGTGGAAACCGGATCGGCTATCACCTGGAAGTATCCAAGTTGTATTCTGGCCGGAGATAATTCCGTGGCAGAATTCTATTCTGTGGCTGTTACAAACAATTATCAGCAGGCAGATACCGGAACAAAGATGATTCATCTGGGAAAGAATACCAAGAGCACTATTATGTCTAAGGGTATTTCTGCCGGGCATAGTCAGAACTCATACCGCGGATTGGTTAAGGTTGTAGAAAAAGCCGAAGGTGCACGTAATTATAGCCAGTGTGACAGTCTTTTGTTAGGCGATAAATGCGGAGCTCATACGTTCCCATATATGGATATTCATAATGAAACAGCAATCGTAGAACACGAAGCTACTACATCAAAGATTAGTGAAGATCAGCTGTTTTACTGTAATCAGAGAGGTATCTCTACAGAAGATGCAATTGGTTTGATTGTAAATGGATATGCAAAAGAAGTAATTAATAAACTTCCGATGGAGTTTGCTGTAGAAGCACAAAAGTTACTGCAGGTTTCTTTGGAAGGTTCAGTTGGATAAATAAAAAATAAAAATAATATGCTCGAGATAAAAGATTTGCATGCCAGTATTAACGGCAAAGAGATATTAAAGGGTATAAACCTGACAGTGAAACCAGGAGAGGTTCACGCCATTATGGGACCCAACGGATCAGGAAAAAGTACATTGTCGTCTGTATTGACTGGTAATCCTGCTTTTGAAGTTACTAAAGGTTCAGTTAGCTTCTACGGAAAAAATCTGTTGGAACTTCCTCCGGAAGACCGTAGTCGTGAAGGTATCTTCCTTAGTTTCCAGTATCCGGTAGAGATTCCGGGTGTAAGTATGGTAAACTTTATGCGTACTGCTGTAAATGAACATCGTAAATACAAAGGTCAGCCTTCTCTTACTGCCAGCGAATTTCTGAAACTGATGCGTGAAAAACGCGCGGTTGTTGAACTGGATACTAAATTGGCAAACCGTTCAGTAAACGAAGGGTTCAGTGGAGGTGAGAAGAAAAGAAATGAAATATTCCAGATGGCTATGCTGGAACCACGCTTGTCTATCCTTGACGAAACAGACAGTGGACTTGATATTGATGCTCTTCGCATTGTGGCTAACGGAGTAAACCTATTGAAGACTCCGGAAAACTCTACAATTGTGATTACTCACTATCAACGATTGCTCGACTACATCAAACCGGATATTGTACATGTGCTTTATCAGGGAAAGATTGTAAAAACTGCCGGACCGGAATTAGCTCTTGAACTTGAAGAAAAGGGTTATGACTGGATTAAGAAAGAACTGGGAGAATAAATAATTAATTTGTCCACATTCCATTTGGAGTGCAGACAATTAACATATAAGATTATGGTAGAACAACAATATATCGACCTCTTTTCTCAGTGTGAAGGGATGATTTGTTCACACAGTGCCGAAGCTCTGAACGCAAGACGTGCAGATGCTTTTGCCGACTTTGAACGATTAGGCTTACCCACCCAAAAACTGGAAGATTATAAATATACCGATGTAAGCGAAGCCTTTGCTCCGAACTACGGACTGAATCTGAACCGTCTGGAAATACCGGTTAATCCGTATGAAGTATTTAAATGTGATGTGCCCAACATGAGTACCTCACTTTACTTCGTGGTTAATGATGCTTTCTACTCCAAAGAACAACCAAAAGTAGAATTACCGGAAGGTGTATTGATGGGTAGTCTGAAAGAGATGGCTGAAGCTCATCCTGAATTGGTAAGCAAATACTATGGTAAGCTGGCTAAAACTTCGGAAGATGGAATAACAGCTTTCAATACAACCTTTGTGCAAGATGGAGTTTTCTTTTATGTACCTAAAGGGGTAGTAATGGATCGCACCATCCAGTTGGTGAATATCCTTAGGGGAGACGTGGACTTTATGGTCAATCGTCGTGTTCTTGTGGTACTTGAAGACGGTGCACAAGCCAAACTGCTGGTTTGCGACCATGCACAGGATCAGGTGAACTTCCTCACTACTCAGGTTATCGAGGTTTTTGCAGGCAAGGATTCCGTTTTCGATATGTATGAACTTGAAGAAACACATATTGCCAGTACAAGAATATCTAACTGTTATGTTCGTCAGGAAGCGGGTTCCAATCTTCTTCTTAACGGAATGACACTGCATAACGGTACTACACGCAACCGTACCCACGTTTTACTGGCAGGAGAACATGCCGAGATAAACCTTTGCGGTATGGCTATTGCCGACAAGAATCAACATGTAGACAATCATACATTTATTGATCATGCAGTTTCTAACTGTACCAGCAACGAACTCTTCAAGTATGTTCTTGATGATGAATCTCGTGGAGCTTTTGCCGGAAAAGTATTGGTGCGCAAGGATGCACAGAAAACATTCTCACAACAAACCAACCGGAATCTATGTATAACCAAAGAAGCCAGGATGTTTACTCAGCCGCAGCTGGAGATTTATGCCGATGATGTGAAGTGTGGTCACGGAGCAACAGTGGGACAACTGGACGAGGGTGCACTTTTCTATATGCAGGCTCGTGGTATCTCACAAAGAGAAGCCCGCTTGCTGCTGATGTTTGCTTTCGTCAATGAAGTGGTAGATAATATCCGGATAGATGTTTTGAAAGAACGTTTACATATGCTTATTGAGAAACGCTTCCGTGGTGAATTGAGTAAATGCGTAGGTTGCAGAGGATGTCAATAAACTCATCCATTTAATAAATAGTAATTCAATGATCAATATAGAATCTATTCGCCAGGACTTCCCAATTCTTCAACGTGAAGTGTATGGTAAGCCGCTTATATATTTCGATAACGGAGCTACTACTCAGAAACCTCGCTGTATGGTTGAGTCAATTACAGAACAATATTATTCTGTAAATGCCAATGTGCACCGTGGAGTTCATTTCCTTAGTCAGCAGGCTACAGAATTGCATGAAGGTTCACGTAAAACTGTTCAGCAGTTTATCAATGCCCGTAGTACAAACGAGATTATATTTACCCGTGGTACAACGGAGTCTATCAACCTTTTGGCATTTAGCTTTGGGGAAGAATTCTGCAGTGAAGGGGATGAGATTATAATCTCAGTCATGGAACATCACAGTAATATCGTTCCCTGGCAAATGCTTGCAGCCCGCAAAGGAATTACCATAAAGGTTATCCCAATCAATGAAAAGGGCGAACTGCTGATGGATGAGTATAAGTCGTTCTTCTCAGAACGTACAAAGCTTGTTTCCATTGCTCATGTATCCAATGTACTTGGAACAATCAATCCGGTGAAAGAGATGATTGCTTTTGCTCACGAACATGGTGTTCCTGTTCTTGTAGACGGAGCTCAGTCGGTTCCACACATGAAAGTAGATGTGCAAGATCTGGATGCAGATTTTTATGCCTTTTCGGGGCATAAGATATATGGCCCTACCGGTGTAGGTGTGCTTTACGGAAAAGAAGAATGGCTCGATAAACTTCCCCCATATCAGGGAGGAGGAGAGATGATTCAGACTGTAAGTTTTGAGAAGACTACCTTCAATGAACTGCCTTATAAGTTTGAAGCTGGTACTCCCGATTATGTCGGAACAACAGCATTAGCAGTATCTCTTGATTATATATCAAAGATTGGAATTGAGGAGATTGCAGCTTACGAGCATGAGCTTACTACTTATGCCATGAATCGCCTTAAAACAATCGAAGGTATGAGAATATTTGGCGAGGCCGATCAGAAGGGTAGTGTAATCTCCTTCCTTGTTGGAGACATTCACCACTTCGATATGGGCACATTGCTCGATCGTCTTGGTATTGCTGTTCGTACCGGTCACCATTGCGCTCAACCGCTTATGCAGACTTTGGGCATCGAAGGAACCGTTCGTGCTTCTTTCGGTTTGTATAATACTAAGGAGGAGGTAGATGCTTTGGTAGCAGGAATTGAACGTGTAAGGAAGATGTTTTAGTAAACACATATAAAAAAAACAAAAGGGTTGTTCTGTTGGACAACCCTTTTGTTTTTTTATGTCTATCTATAGATGGTATTTTATAATAGTTTTATAAAGACCTATTTAGGTTAAATCCTAGGCTCAGTTTTGTTAAGTAAATTTCTATTCATTTGCTTGCAAATCTCGAGAAAATTAGCGAGTATTGCATATAAGTTATGCATACAATGATTTTATATTAAATCTTTGATTATTTCTAATATATTAAAAGTCAATGATGTGTGCATCTTTTAAGTATCAAATTCTTAACTTTTTAATACTGCCAACGGTTAATCAATACTCTTATGTCCAAATATTCTCTCTTTATCTTATTATGTCTTTTTATTTGTTCTGATCTGTTGGCTGCAGCCAAAACAGATGATGATAAATTACTTTTAAAATTGGATAATATGATCCAGAACCGTGAGGTTTATCAACGAAAAGTAGAAAAGGAAATAGCGGACATTCGCCGGACGCTGATTTATGCGGAAGATGATAGACTTAGGTTTAATATATTAGGAAATCTGTTCACTAAATATCGTTCATTCCGAATTGATACGGCTATGATTATAGCGAAGGAACGACTGCAACTGGCGGAAACTCTGAATGATAAAAAGCTTATTAATCAAGGGCTGATGAATATTGCAGATGTGATGAATAAGATGGGGAAACAAGAAAATGCGTTGATTACGCTTGGCAAGGTGGAGCGGACAGAAGATGTAAAGAGAGATACTTATTTCTATTATTTGTACCAGACTATTTATTTATCTTGCTATAAAGATGCCATAAATGACTCAGACAAACAATTTGCCTGGCAGCAGATAAAAGCTTATAAAGATACCTTAATTGCTATTAGTGAAACACATTCTTCCAGTTATATTACTAATAAGTGTGGACGTTTAAGTATGTCCGGAAAGTGGGATGAGGCTATTCGGTTGCTGGAGGATTATTATGGGCAAAGCAGAGTAGATAATTCGGATAAGGCCAGAATGGAATATCTTCTGGCAGAATTGTATCTTGGAAAGAAGGACACTTTGCAGGCAAAGCATTATCTCATTCTGGCCTCAATGACTGATATTGCCAATGCCAAGAAAGTATATATGTCTTTGCAGCATCTGGCGATACTTCTTTTCTGGGAAGGAGACATCGTAAGGGCTTACAATTATATCTCATGTTCTTTGGAAGATGTGAATTTCGGGAAAGCGCGCTATCGCGTTATTGATATTGCAGGGTATCTCCCCATTATACAGGGAGCCAATGATGCTCGTATCAAGGCTGATGAAAACCGCGCACTTTTTTTCCTATTGATTCTCTTGATATTAACAATCATCCTGATTATCGCTTTCTTCTTTATCCGTAAGAAGAATACCAAAATGCTGAAGGTGAAGCAGTCGTTGGCCGAACAGAATCTGCGCTTGCAGGAGATGTCTGAAAATCTGACCAGAATGAATGAGCAAATTCAGGAATCAAATCATATCAAGGAAGAATATATTGGATTGTTGTTCAATATCTGTTCCGAGAACATTTATAAGCAGGAGAGTAACCGTAAGGCATTACTGAAGATTGCAAATACGGGCTCTATGAGCGATATTTCAAAGACACTCTGCAGGCAATCTTCTACATCCGAGGATTTTAAGCTTTTCATGAAAAAGTTTGATACCATATTCCTCTCCATCTTTCCTAATTTCGTTGAGTCGTTTAATACTTTGTTGAGAGAGGAAGAGCAAGTGCATGTGAAAGAAGGTGAGTTGCTGACTCCTGAGCTACGCATATATGCTCTCATACGTTTGGGTATAAACGACAATTCCAAGATTGCCACCTTCCTTCATTATTCACTTCAAACGGTTTATAACTACCAGATGAAAATGCGGAATAAAGCTATTATTCCAGGTAATAATTTAACAATTCAGGTGCAAAAACTGTAGTTTTACACTTACTTTCATTTTACTTTTTCTCTTTAATATTTATTTGTTAATACGCTGATAAATAGTAAATTAATATTTATCAGTGTATTAATTTACTTACTTTTTTGCTTCGTGTAGTTGTTCTGCAATACCATTTAAAATAAATTTGTTTCTCATAGTGAGACTCACACAAAACCTTTGTGACACTTATATAATAATCTAATTAATAACCATTATGAAAAACAAGAAAAATCCGAGAACTATTGAAAGTAGGTGGCGGTATGTTTGTATACTGTTTGCTTTGATTTTCAGTGTAAGCGCTGCTGCACAGAAAACGGCTGTGAAAGGTGTTATCATTGATAAGGATAATCAGCCTATTATTGGAGCTAATATTTTGGAGAAAGGAACAGTTAACAGAACTATCAGTGATGTGAACGGTAACTTTAATCTCTCAGTCAAAAATCCTAAGACTACTTTACTTATTACATATATAGGTTATAAGAATTTAGAAATCCCCGCTTCCGCCAACATGAAAATCGTGATGACAGAAAATAGCGAGATGCTTGAAGATGTGGTTGTCATTGGATATGGCAGCGTGAAGAAATCGGATGCAACGGGTTCTGTAACTGCCATTAAACCGGATGATTTTAATAAAGGGTTGCGCACTACTGCTCAGGATGCCTTGGTAGGTAAAGTACCGGGAGTAAACGTAGTATCCAGTTCTGGTGCTCCAGGCACGGGTGCCACAATCCGTATCAGAAGTGGTGCCTCACTTTCTGCCTCTAATGATCCGTTAATTGTTATTGATGGTGTACCAGTAGATAACTCTACAATCGAAGGCGGTGGCAATGTGATTGGTGGTATTAACCCGAATGATATAGAAACCTTTACAGTGTTGAAGGATGCCTCGGCTACGGCTATTTACGGTTCTCGAGCTTCAAATGGTGTGATTGTTATCACTACGAAGAAAGGTGCTGATAGCAATTTACGCTTTAATTATTCAACGAACCTTTCGGTAAGTACTGTCACAGAAACGCTTGATATTCTTTCTGCCGATGAATTCCGCAAGTTTGTTCCCACTATCTCCGGAGTACCTAGTTCTGTGACCTTAGGTACTGCAACAACAGATTGGCAGAATGAAATCTACAGAACTGCTTTCGGGCAAGAACACAACTTCTCTGTTTCAGGTAAGGTTAAACAAAATGCTCCTTATCGTCTTTCGGTTGGATATACCAATCAGAACGGTATTATACGCACCAATAACTATGAGAGATATACATTTAACGGAGGTGTTTCGCCCAAGTTCTTTGATAAACATCTCACTGCCGACCTGAACCTGAAAGTGTCTTATGAGGATAATAAGAAAGTCGATGAAAGTGTAGTAAATAATGCACTTCGTTTTGATCCTACACGTTCTGTTAAGACTGAAACTACTACTGCAGCTACCGATCCGGGTTTGGGATATTTTATCTGGATGAACGGTAAATCTCCTATGGCTATTCAAACTGATAATCCCGTAGCGCAACTTGATTTACTGGATATCTGCAACAAGGTAACACGTTCTATCGGTAATGCATCCTTCAATTATAAGGTGCACCACTTGGAAGACTTGCAGCTGAATATGAACTTAGGGTATGATGTACTGACCAGTAAATATTCGAAGAAAGTGCCTGATCTCGCCGGAATGATGTACACCTCTAATATGAAAGACGGTACAGGACTTGTCTATGATTCTAAACAGAACAAACGGAATTACCTATTGGATTTATACGCTAACTATTCGCATATCTTCAATGAGAAACATAATTTTAGTGCCATGGGTGGATACGGCTGGCAGCATTTTTGGAAGAAGTACGATACTACTACTTTATCTCCGGAAGGAAAAGAGTTGTTCTCTCCCAGTCATTATGAATCGGAATATTATTTACTATCGTTTTACGGCCGTCTTAACTATTCGTATGATAACCGCTACATGGTCACTGCTACCTTACGTTCGGACGCTTCATCCCGTTTTGCAAAAGGTAATCGTTGGGGATTGTTCCCTTCGGTGGCATTAGGTTGGAAAATCAGTCAGGAAGCTTTTCTGAAAGATTCGCGTATTCTATCTGATTTGAAGTTACGTTTGAGCTATGGCCAGACAGGACAGCAAGATATTCTGAACGACTATCCTTATATGACCACTTTTACGGTATCCTATCCTGAATCCAGCTATCAGTTTGGAGATAAATGGTATAAAACATACCGTCCAAATGGTTACGACTCTGATATCAAGTGGGAAACTACCGATACTTATAATATCGGATTGGATTATGGCTTCTTCAATAATCGCATTTATGGTTCTGTGGACTATTATCAGCGCCATACCAAAGACTTGCTGAATACGATTCCTGTAATATCAGGAACTAACTACTCGTCTGTAATTACCACCAACATCGGTGAGATGGATAATAATGGATTTGAGTTTTCCATCAATACAGTGCCGGTACACACGAAAAACTTGAACTGGACAGTAGGCATGAACTATACCTGGAACGATTCAAAGATCACAAAACTGAATGTAGTGGATTCGAATGCTAATTTTGTACAGACCGGAGCTATTTCGGGTACCGGTAAAACAGTACAAGTGTTTATGGTAGGAGAGCGCCCTTATACTTTCTATCTGGCAAAGCAGGCTTATGATGACAATGGAAAGCCGATTGAAGGTAAATATGTGCAGCCGGATGGTTCAATATCGGCAACTGAAACAAAGTATGCCACAAAAAAGAGTGCATTGCCGAAATCCTATTTGGGATTAAATACTCAGCTGAGCTATAAAAACTGGGATTTTGCAGTTAGTGGACACGGAGCTTTCGGGAATTATGTCTATAACTATATAGCAGCCGACCAATATGTGCAGTCTGTTTACAGCGATCAAGGAAATTTCTCGAATATCCTGAGCAGTACAAAATCCACAGGTTTTCAGAATCAACAGCTTTATTCGGACTACTTTCTGGAAAAAGGAAACTTCTTTCGGATTGATAATATCTCATTGGGCTATACCTTCAAGAAATTGTTGAACCAATCAAGCTCTTTACGGTTGACTCTCGGCGTTCAGAATGTAGCTACCTTTACCAGCTATTCGGGCATTGATCCGGAAATCTATAGCGGTATCGACAAGAATATATATCCTCGTCCACGAGTATTCTCATTAAGTGCTAATTTAAATTTCTAATGGATTAAAAAAACTATGCGATATGAAAAAGATAATTGTCTATTCATTCATTATATTTTTCCTGGGTACGTTTCTGACTTCGTGCTTGAGTGATCTCAATACTATGCCGTTGGATAATAACCAGTTAGTAAACAACCAGGTTTATAAGACTAAAGATGGCTATACAGGTGTCCTGGCGAAGTGTTATTCATCCCTGATTCTGACAGGTCAACAAGGTGGCGATGGTGGTGATGGTGATTTGGAAGGTGCCAATGAAGGATATTCCGGTTATGTACGCTTGTTGTTCTACCTACAGGAATTGAATACTGATAATTTCCTTATGCCTTCTTCTTCTAACGGTCTGCGTAAGTGCCTGAATCTACAATGGGATGCCTCCAACGCTTCGGTTATTAACTGGACTTACCAGAGACTTTATATGAGCATTGCTTACTGTGACGAACTGTTGCGTGAATGTACAGAAGAAAAGCTAAAAGATAGAGGGCTTTGGGAAGAAATGAAGGACGAATACATCAGTTACAGAGCTGAATCACGATTTATACGTGCATACTGCTATTCCATGCTTTGCGATTTGTTTGGTTCTGTGCCGTATGTTGACGAACATACCGGTGTAAAGGAAATCCCTGTTCAGAATACCCGTAAGCAAATATTTGAATATGCGGTTAACGAGTTGTTGGCTATTGAAAACGATCTGAAAGCTCCAGGAGAAAATGAATACGGACGGATTGACCGTGTAGCCGACTGGTTTTTGTTGGCCCGCATGTATTTGAATGCAGAATCGTGGATTAATGTGAATAAATATCAAGATGCATATACGTATGCAAAGAAAGTGCTTACTGACGGACACTATCCGTTGGCCTCAGATTACCGTGAAATCTTCCTTGCCGATAACAAAACCTGCAAGGAGATCATTTGGAGATTGGTGCAGGATGGATTGCAAGCCCAAAGTTCAGCTGGAACAAATTTCTATGTGAAAGCTTTTGTAAATGGGCCTATGAATGAGTTGTACAATACAGGAGTTGGTTCCAGAGGTTGGGGTAATGTTCGTGCGAAGATGAAGTTGGTAAACGCTTTTGATGCAGACGATCTGCTATTTGATGTCAAAGATCCGTGGGGTAACGGAAAGAAAGATAAACGTGCCCAGTTTATGACTGCCCTTCCTAATCAAGTGAAAGAAACATGGGATTCGAAATTGAACATGACTAGCACCTTTACTTGCGGCTATGGTTATATTAAATGGAGAAATGTGACCAAAGACAATCAACTGTGTGCTTCCGGAGATGCTTATACCTCAATTGATTTCCCGTTGTTCCGTTCTGCCGATGCTTATCTGATGGCTGCCGAAGCTATCTTGCGGGGTGCAAATGCTACAAAAACTGAAGCATTAGGCTATGTCAATGAAGTTCGGTCAAGAGCTTATATGTCCGGTAAATATGCAAAAAGTGGAGTTCGTTCTGATGTTTCAGGAGAAATCAGTCTTAATGCTCTCTCTTTAGATTTTATTCTAAGTGAACGTCAAAAAGAACTGGCATCTGAACTGAGCAGACGTACCGACCTTATCCGTTTCGGTAAATACACAAAAGGTAATAATTGGGAATGGAAGAATGGTGTCCGTTTAGGAGAAGATGTGGATGACAGGTATAAGCTGTTTCCAATTCCTGAAAGTGAATTGAGCAACAATCCGACATTGAAACAGAATGACGGTTATTAACAATAGATTATAAATAGAATGAGACTGAAACAATTACTAATATGTAGCGTGATTTGGATGTACTGTGTTCCTCTAGGGGCACAGACATCTAAAGAAGAAATATTTTCTACCATTGAGAAAACGGGTGGAGTTTATTTGGCTTATCCACTTGATTTTGCTCAACAGACACCGGTTCCGAAAGGATATAAGCCTTTTTACGTAAGTCACTATGGACGCCATGGTTCCCGCTACCTGATTGCTGACCGTGATTATCAATGGTTGATCGACCTTTTTGGAGAAGCACATCGTGAGAGTGCACTTTCTGATCTGGGAGAAGATGCTTACCAGCGTTTGCTGAAAGTATGGGAAGAAGCTGAAGGCCATGGTGGTGATCTGACTCCTTTAGGAGTTAGGCAACAGCATGGAATAGCAGAAAGAATGTATGCTGCATTTCCTGAGGCTTTTAAGGGCAATCAATCTATTTCTGCCCGTTCTACCGTTGCGTTGCGTTGTGCGATGAGTATGGTGTCTTTTGGTAACCGTTTGAAAGAACTGAATCCCAACCTGCGAATTTCTTATGAATCCAGTCTCAAGTATATGAATTATCTGAATTACCACACGGATGAATCCAATCGCTTTACTTCATCTACTAATGGCCCGTGGGTTGAGGAATATAGAAAGTTTGAGGAAGTTCATGTAAATCCCGACCGGTTGATCACTTCTTTATTTAAAGACAAACGTTTCATTCTGAAGAAAGTGAACCCGAAGGAGGTGATGTGGGGCATGTACTGGGTAGCCAGTGATATGCAAAATACAGAAACAAAATTCTCATTCTATGATTTGTTTCAACCGCAGGAATTGTTTGATTTGTGGCAATGCGTAAACTACCGTTTCTATGTGGGCAATGCGAATCATGCGTATGGAAAAGGAATTGTTGTAGCTAATGCAAAATCGTTATTGAAGAATATTCTGGATAGTGCCGATGAGGCTGTCCAGAAAGGAGGCATAGCAGCTACTCTACGTTTCGGACATGATGGCAATGTGATACCTCTTGTGGCCTTGATGCAGATAGAGAATTGTAATGTTGCTATAGACGATCCTTACGAATTGTATAAAGTATGGAGTGACTTTAAGGTGGTTCCTATGGCTGCTAATGTGCAGATTGTATTCTTCCGCAATGTAAAAGGAAGTGCGGACGATATTCTTGTTAAGATTCTGCATAATGAGCACGAAGTACATATTCCGGTTCAGACGAACATGTTTCCTTTCTATAAATGGAATGATGTGGAGGACTTCTACCGGAACTTATTGAAATAAAGAATAGTTTTTAAAGTTAACAATATTGAGACTATTAATTGGGAAGTGTACCGATGTGATATCGGTACACTTTTTCTGCTAATATAATGTTAATACATTCTTATTTATTCTATTTACGTAAGTGAACCAAATTAATAAGCAAGAACAAAGTATCTTACATATACTTCTTTTTCCATTGTTCATACTGCTTGTAAAGGCTTGCCGGTGCTTTGTTATACCAACTATATCCATTGCGTCTTTCGTGCCCTACTTCTGCCAATGTTTTAAGTGGCACACCGTTGCGGTCACAAAACAGAGGCTTTCCCTGCTCTAAGTCATAATCGCGAGCCCATATTGGTTCGGCTTTTTCGTCATTTACCACACGTGTATCCCACTTGCCGTTTTCGTTAGTGAAACGTTCTACCCGGATACCAGTCAGTTTATGATTTTCGAACCATTTCATTGCTCCGTTAATGGCAGCTTTAATCCGTTTGTCGGGATTGGGAAGTTCCATCAAAAGGCGCACTAACGAAGCGCTTTCTGCCGAACAATAAGATGCCAATTCGTATGCACGGGCAGAAGTGGGCTTTAAAGTCTTGTAATCGTGCTGCTGGCACCATACAGTTGGTTCGCCGTTTACAATAATTTGCGTGTTGAGTATACATTCTATTCCTTTATCAAAAGCTTCTGTTAAACGAGCTTTCATTGCATTATCCACCAATGAATCAAACGGTGCCATACCGTCTCTCAGGTTGCGGATAACCATTAAAGTCTGCACCATTGCGTTGTCGTTATAAGTAATCTGTACCTGGTATCCATGATTCTCAGGCCAGAATTGTGGCCAGCCTCCATTATCGTACTGTCCACTAAGCATAAACTCCACACCTTGCAAGAAGGCTTTCTTATAGCGCTCTTCCGGAGACTGTTTGTAAAGTCTGGCCAGATAAGTCATTTCCAGAATAGTTGCGTCGTTGTCGGTTGTAGAGTCATTGCGTTTCTTCTTGTCGCTTAACACAACATCCAGTTCGTCGCCAAGCGGACGATGAATAGCAATATTCTTAGGCCAGCCACCCGTTTCACGTTGAAATGCTAATACGTTATCAGCAATTCGTTTTGCTTCTTCTGTCTTGAAGAAGGCATCCGGGCTTTCCCTTACAATTCTTTTCCACTCTCTTGATGAGTATTCGTAATCTTTTGGGTTGAGTTGTTGCTGTGCAAATACAGACACTGCCATTGTCATAATTAGGATGAAACAAATAAAATGTTTTTTCATGGTTTTATTAAATTAATGTATTTCTACCTGTTGATAGTTATTTTATTACTATTTTCTTTGTTACCGTTTTGTCGTTCAGCTTCTTTACGATGTAAATACCGGGAGCAAGAGTTGAGATGTCAGTACTGCTGACCTTTGAGCGAACTTTTATTCCGGAAACGTTATAGATATCGCTTGCGGTCGAAGCGTCGTCGGTCTGAAGGTTGTTGATACCAGTCGCTTCACTCGATACATAGAAATTGAAGTTACGTGTCAGCGAACCTACATTGTCATCATCAGTTGCCTTTACCTTAATGTTCAGGAACCCTGTGAACGATGTTGCCGGGGTGAATGTACAGATTCCTTCGTTGCTATCGTAGGACATATCCGAACTTCCGGTAATTTCGAATGAAGGATTGTTGTCGTAGCCTGCAAAATATTCTTTCAGGTTTATGCTTATGCCTTTATTAATTGTGAAGTGAGGTTCCGCAAGCCAGTTAAGATAATCTTCCAGAACGGTGTAACCATCTTTGTCCGGGTCGGCATTATTATCTGCTTCTGCAGAATTTAGTCCTTTCGCCTTCTCCCACCAATCCGGCATACCGTCATTGTCGGAGTCGAAATCGCTTTCTCTGTGTGCTTCATAGATATTGATACCGTTGAAGCCTTCGCATTTGTCATCCTCTTCAGAATCGATAAGACCTTTCTTTCCCGATATGCTACCTACGGTTGTGGTGATGCCTTTAAGAGTTTCGTTCACCATACGTATGTCGTGGTTGTTGAGCATTGGCATGTTGCAGCCTACGTCGGACAACACATTTTTGTAAGCAGCTTCAGCTGTCTCAATGGTGGTGTATGATTCAAAGAATGGTTTGTCTTGGAATACAGTCCAGTTCAACACCTGTCCGTTTGATAGCGTATATCTATAAGTATCATCGAGTTTGTCCTGAGTCTTGCTTCCGTCAAGATTTTCGCGGATGTTTCCGTTCACGTAATAACTTTGTGAACCGGTACCGGTACCTTCAAGGTTTGCGGTGAGCAGTTGTAATATCTTTGAAGATGGTCCCATTTTGTAGTAGTTGCTTACAAAGTTTCCCTCGTGAGTTCCACCGTCTGTAGTACGTCCGCACCAATTGTAGCACACGTTATTGAATACGTCATGGTGACCGGCATAAGCCCCGCTACCGTCCAGGCCGCCGGAGAGACTCCAGTTTCTGCCTTCGTTGTGAGCCATCAGGTTGTGATGATATGACCCAGTGTCTCCACCGATTGTAGCTGCATAACCATGTGCTGTACCTGAAGGGTAGTTAGGATGGTTGGCAACGTTCAGTGCTTCTGATATCATTGTGCGCTGCAATGTAACGTTCTTTGCATTACGACTACTGAAAGCTTCGTCTATAGTCCAGCTTATAGAACAATGGTCCATGATAGCGTGGTTGTTTCCGGCCATACCCAGTCCGTCGCATCCAGTCTCAGATGTTGCAGCATCATGACCGAGAAACATGTGCAGGAAACGGGTGATGCCTTCAGATGCCATGCCGAAGGGGCACGAGCGGAACATGATTCCGTTACCAGGAGCGGTTTGTCCTGCAATTGTTACATAGGGATCGCTACAAGCTAAGCGGCTTTTTAACTGGATCACTCCGCCAACATCGAACACGATGGTACGCGGTCCGCTTACTTTACTAATTCCATAACGGAAAGTACCAGGTTGTGGTGCTAACGCATCGTCATCAAGCGATGTTACATGATACACCGTGCCGCCTCTTCCTCCGGTGGCATATCGGCCATAGCCCTCTGCACCAGGGAATGCAAGATGTCGTGGACGGAATGACCATGTCTCACCTTTATATGTATTTCCAGTTGCGTCTTCCTCATCTACTCGCCAATAGTACGTGTTCAGTGAATATGCATCTTTCATTACATAGAATGTATCTGTTTGGATAGCAATTTCACTCATAGCGCCTTCGGATGTTCCCATATAGAGATGGTGTTTCACCGCTGTTACTGCTGGCGACCACTTCAGCGTGCAGCTGCCGTTGTCGGCATCGGTATGCATATCTAGATTGTCCGGGGTTGGATTCAATGCCGTTGTTAGAGGGTTCGGTTCGTCCAGGATGATGGCATTGACAAACACTGTGGTTGTGAAATATTGAGCGGTGTAGTTCACCGTCGGATCAGGAACAGTGCGGTAAGATATAACCACATCCTTGCCGGCTTCTGCGTTGAACGTAACATACGACTGCCCACTAGCTGAAGGTTTCTGTGCTCTGTTAGTTTGTAGTGCTCCAGATACCATTTTCACATTGTCCACATATACGTCTACTGGCGGAGCTGTGAATCCATCGGTATTGTTGTGGTATGCAAGAATGGAATGTTTGCCTGCCGTGAGGCCGCTGATTGTGATGGTGAGTTCAGCCGAACCCGATTGCAACTGCGGTGTGTTGTTGTCAACAAAGTCGTATACGGCTATACCGTCTCCTATCAGTTTCGAGTATTTGCCCACTCCATCTTTCCACCAGTTGCCTTTCAATATTTTGCCCGCCGAATTAGGACCGTTGGCAACAATGATTTTTAATCCGCTTGTTTCGTCTAATACCAAAGTGTCTTTTAATCCAGTGGTTATGGCCCAGGGAGTGAAGCCGCTTTCGGTAACTTGTTCCGGCTGTCTGCCTGGCAGATTGAAGTCAATCTTTTGTGCAGAGGCATTAAAGGCAAAAGCCAATGTGAAGTACAATGGAAGTAATCTTTTTTTCATATCTTTTTTGTTAAGGTTATTTCTTACATAAACGAAATAAAATGAAATATGAATTGATCTCAAATGTTGTTGTGAGAAACCATATCATCTTTCATTTTTTTTATTATAAGTTTCGTTACGATACAAAATAAGTTGTTTCTTAAACTTAAGAAGTTCATTATTTGGCGTTTTTTTAGTATTTTTTGGTAGGGGAGAACATTTTGTTCTATAAAACTCTATCTTTGTTCCACATAAATTAGAAATTATGCTATTACCATATCTCAATAAAGACCTTATAGAAGCTGGATGTGATGAGGCCGGACGCGGTTGCCTTGCAGGTTCAGTCTTTGCCGCTGCCGTAATTCTTCCTCACAATTTTAAGAACGAACTACTGAATGACTCCAAACAGCTCACGGAAAAGCAACGATATGCCCTTCGGGAAGTGGTTGAAAAGGAAGCAGTGGCATGGGCAGTGGGTATTGTTACACCCGAAGAAATTG
This sequence comes from uncultured Bacteroides sp., assembly GCF_963675905.1. Classification (NCBI taxonomy): domain Bacteria; kingdom Pseudomonadati; phylum Bacteroidota; class Bacteroidia; order Bacteroidales; family Bacteroidaceae; genus Bacteroides; species uncultured Bacteroides sp. The sequence goes on from NZ_OY780936.1 coordinate 3,430,410, forward strand.
ATAAAATCAATATTCTTAATGCCTCAATCCTAGCTATGCACCGTGCAGTAGATCAGCTGAAAGTTACTCCCGAGCATCTTCTTATTGACGGGAACCGATTCAAAAAGTATAAAGAAATACCTCACACCACAGTTGTGAAAGGTGATGGTAAATACCTGTCGATAGCAGCGGCATCCATTCTGGCAAAAACCTATAGGGATGATTATATGAACCGTCTGCATGAAGAATTCCCTGTATATGACTGGGATCACAACAAAGGCTATCCCACAAAGAAACACCGTGCGGCAATAGCCCTTCACGGCACTACTTCTTATCACAGAATGACTTTTAAATTACTGGGCGACGGACAATTATCACTCAACTTCTGATAAGAAAACATCTTTATTAAGTTGTTTAACAAATATCCCGCCGTAAACTAATAAAAACAAAAGGTTATCATTTTCCAATCATGTACATGTTTGAGTTCAATCTTGTACATGATTGGCTCCGAACATGTACATGTTTGCATCAACCTCCCGCCAATAAATTATTAATGTTTGCCGAGAGATGTATTAAACTGATTGCGGTTAATCGTTAATATTCTCTTTAGTTGCTTGAATTCATTTTTACTATTTTGTAAAGTGCTGAATGATAGATTAATCCGTTTCACTGGGGTGGAGAGGGTGGAGAGAAATTGTTCTTTTTTCGTTCTGGAAAATAAAATTTTGAAAATTCTGCATTTTGCGGAATTTTCAAAATTAATTTTCTGGAAACCGAAAAGACTCTTTTTTACTCCACCCTCTCCACCCTGATAGACTTATGATGTTTTGTAAAGCGTTGAATAATAAGTATATATGTTTTTGTAGGTGTCAGAGGTGTCAGTAAAATAATACTTTTTCCGATTCTGAAAATAAAAATCTGATAATTCCGCAATTTGCAGTTTTTTCAAAATTTTATTTCTGGAAAGGGGAAAAAGGCTTTTTTACTGACACCTCTGACACCTGAATCTATTATTGATTTATTTATGAGTGGGATGTTGTCTTTGCTTAAATATTGATATACATGTTATATATGATTGGAGTCTTTATTTTAATTTAATTATTGGAATGATAATAAATATTCAATACAAATAGCTAAATTTGCCAGATGTGATATTATTTACTTAAAAGAATGCCATAGAGCGTCTTATTATTGTGAGGTCGATCAGGCGTTTTTCTTTTTTTATAATGCTATGAGTAAATAGATGTGATAATATTTGCAAAGGTTGAACTTATGAAAAATTCCAAATTAATGTTTATGTTTTGCTGTTGCATATTTGCCATAATTTCATGTAATAAAAAGCAGAATATATCTATTGATAATAATTTAATATTATTGATATCTAAAGATGTTGGACCATCTTTATTCATTGGAGTCCCATTTTATTGTCAAGGAGAAGGTGGCAAGGTAATACAAATAGAATCCCGAGATTTGAGGATACTATATAATGAAGGAGCATTTAATTTGGATTATTTGTCTTTCTTAAGAAAAGTCTTAAATCAGCAAATAAAACTTCAATCTAATAGAAGTGTTTATACTTTTAAAATAGATAAAGACGTGGATAAAGAATATCAAAGTAAAAATCTTGCCGACTTTATGCATTTATATTGTAAAAGTAGTGGAACGGGTGAATATATTTTAAAAAAGGGTTTTACAGAGAATCAAAGAAATTCGATATTCTATTTTTTATTTATCAACAACTATTTGTCTGTACTTGATGATTATTCCGGCTCTTTTAATATCTTTAGTGTATCTAAATATTCAAGATATCACGCAGTTGATAAATAACTAATTGTATAATTTATTGTTGTTGTAATTATGATAAAATGCAGTTGAGTGAGATCTAAGATTACAACATGCAAAATGAATTTAACCATGTAACTTATAATGAACAACATTGTAACAAGTTGCACTAATACAATAAATATGAGATCTGATAAAAAACGTTTTCAACATTTGTGTCATTTCTGCTATTTCTCTTGATGCGCATAGAGATAAAAATTATATATTTTATAATAAGATTTTGCAAGGTGATTCGATCTTTTTATATGAGAATGATGGAAAAATGAATTATAAACTAGGCTGTTTGAAGGATATTAGAATATGCAATAGCTTAGGTGAATTTGATCCGGATAAAAGTGAAAATATTGCGCTTGTTAATAATATGATAGAAATTTGCAAATAATGATCTGGAGGCAATTGCAATTTAGTAGAATGCACAAGTTTTTAATAGTAGTAATTATGCTGATGTTTTTTTCTAGTTGTGAGCATGATACGGATAAAAAAACTAGTATTAAAACGATTACACTGTTATATGTAGGTGATCGCCCTGCTAATCCAGCAAAATTATTCGCTGATAGTATCAGATTTGAGTATACTCAGTTAGATAAATATACACAAAAGGTGAGTAGAATATTTGTAAATATGGTAGAGAAGAGAACTATGAGCTATACCTTAGTAAAATGTGGGTCATTAGTTTTTTTGAGACCTTTAAATGAAAATGATAAATCAATCTATATTAACTTTAAAAGTGCTGAACCAACAGACTTGTTTTTTAAAAATCCTCAAGTATATTTGTTGGGAGGATTAAGATTTATCAAAGAAGAAAAGCTATTGAATGAAAATAGGAAGTATGAAAGTTTCTTTATTTTATATGGGAATGATATCGGATTTTTTTTAAGTGACAGTTTATATTATTATTTTGATAAAGATATTCACTTAAGAAAGATTTCTGATAAAAAAGGGAAAATTGCATTTATTGATAAAAGATTGTTCAAATATACAAAGGGTGTGCATTTATAGTGTAGTCTTGGAGTATATAAGTCAATAAATTAGAGATGTTTAGAAAATTTTATTATTGGAAGTACTACTTTTTTTCGAGAGTTAAAACAAATAATGCAACTGAATTTGGTGCATGCTTATATATTATCATGCTAATGTGTTGTAATATTGCAACAATAATATTATTACTTTGCTCATTAACATTAACTGATTCACCAAAGAGCAATTACATTAGAAACATACTTCACGAAATTGTAAAAGAGAAAATAATTGTTTCAAAAGCACGACTATATTTTTTAAGCCGATAATTAGCCGATAATTAGCCGATAATTAGACGAAAGTTAGACGATTTTTAGACGAAAGTTAGACGATTATTTGATTATTAATCTGATTTTCAGATATTTGAATTCTGTGATTTAAATATAAGTTAGCCGATTTTTAAGCCGATTTAGACAAATACAAAGCTGAAATGGTTTACTAAATAAAATAGAATGTAATATCCTATGCCAGTAAAACACAATCATAAAAAAGGATTAAACACTTATTAATGATTATCTGCACGACAACAACCAATACGAACAGGGCACAAGCTCCTATTATAATATCAATTCTGCACGTGTCGAAGTATTTCTGCTTGCCATATTCTTGTATTGTAATGTGAATGAGTACTAAAACTCATCATCTTATTGCTTTTTTTCGTACCTTTGCGCTCGTAAAATGATGAGTAATTAAAACAATTTATAGTATGGCTAAGAAAGCTCTTTTAATGATTCTTGATGGATGGGGAATAGGGAACCATTCTAAAGCAGATGTTATCTTTAACACTCCAACTCCTTACTGGGATTACCTGGTAAAAACATATCCAAACTCTCAGCTTCAGGCTAGTGGAGAAAATGTAGGTTTGCCTGATGGTCAGATGGGTAACTCTGAAGTAGGTCACTTAAATATTGGTGCAGGACGCGTTGTTTACCAGGATTTGGTAAAAATCAACAAGGCTTGTCGTGAAAATACAATCATGCAGAATCCGGAAATTGTTTCTGCTTTCACTTATGCAAAGGAAAATGGTAAGTCTGTTCACCTTATGGGTTTGACTTCAGACGGTGGTGTGCACAGTTCTCTTGATCACCTTTTCAAGCTGACTGAAATTGCTAAGGAATATGCAATTGAAAATACATTTATCCACTGTTTTATGGATGGTCGTGATACTGACCCTAGAAGTGGTAAAGGTTTTATTGAACAACTTGATGCTCAGTGCAAGAAGACTACTGCTAAGGTTGCTACAATCATTGGTCGCTACTATGCAATGGACCGCGATAAACGTTGGGCTCGTGTGAAAGAGGCTTATGATTTGTTGGTTAATGGAACTGGTAAAAAGGCTGATTGTATGGTTACTGCTATGCAGGAATCTTATGATGCTGATGTTACTGACGAATTCATCAAACCAATTGTAAATGCTGGTGTAGACGGAAGAATTAAGGAAGGTGATGTTGTTATCTTCTTCAACTACCGTAACGACCGTGCAAAGGAACTTACTCTGGTCCTTACCCAGAAGGATATGCCTGAAGAAGGTATGAAGATTGTACCGGGATTGCAATACTATTGCATGACTCCTTATGATTCTTCTTTCAAGGGTGTTCATATTATCTTTGATAAAGACAATGTAGAAAATACATTGGGCGAATATCTTTCTTCTCAGAAGAAAACTCAGCTTCACATTGCTGAAACTGAAAAATATGCTCACGTTACATTCTTCTTTAACGGTGGACGCGAGGCTCCATACGAAGGTGAAGAACGTATCCTGATTAATTCTCCTAAAGTAGCTACTTACGACTTGAAGCCTGAAATGAGTGCTTACGAGGTAAAAGATGCTTTAGTTGCTGAAATTAACAAGAGCAAGTTCGATTTTATCGTAGTAAACTTTGCTAATGGTGATATGGTTGGACACACTGGTGTATACGAAGCTATCGAAAAAGCAGTAATTGCTGTTGATACTTGTGTGAAAGAAACTATTGAAGCTGCTAAAGCAAACGGTTATGAAGCTATTATTATTGCCGATCACGGTAATGCAGATAACGCTGTAAACGAAGATGGCTCTGTTAACACTGCTCACTCTTTGAACCCTGTTCCATGTGTTTATGTAACAGAAAATAAAGATGCTCAGGTTGCTGAAGGTCGTTTGGCTGATATTGCTCCAACTATCCTTAAAATTATGGGATTGGAAGCGCCAAAAGATATGACTGGCAACGTATTAATTAAATAATATTCGAATGATTCAAATAGACGATACCATCATCAGCCTTGATGTGTTCAAGGAAAAATTCTTATGCAACCTGGATGCCTGCAAAGGGGAGTGTTGTATTGAGGGTGATGCCGGTGCGCCTTTGGAAGAAGAAGAAGTTGAACAACTAAAGAAGGTCCTTCCGGTTATCTGGGAGGACCTTTCTTCTGAAGCACAGGCTGTAATAGAAAAGCAAGGCGTTTGCTATAAAGATGAGGATGGTGACCTTGTTACTTCCATAGTGAATGGAAAAGATTGTGTTTTTACCTGCTACGACGAGAAAGGATGTTGTTATTGTGCCATAGAGAAAGCTTATCGTGAAGGGAAAGTGGACTTCTATAAGCCAGTTTCCTGCCATCTTTATCCTATTCGTGTGCAGAAGTATCCTGAATTTAAAGCTGTAAATTATCACCGCTGGAGTGTGTGTAAGGCTGCTGTTCTTCTTGGAGAAAAAGAGGATGTGCCTGTATATAAATTCCTGAAAGAACCGCTTATCCGTAAATTTGGAGAAGATTGGTATACGGAACTTGAGATTGCAGCAGAGGAAATGAAGAATAGAGGAGTTATCTAATCTAAATATTACAGGCCTATGAAAACTGAAATGGTGTATCTTTCTAAATATGATACCACAAAGAAGTTTGCCGGAATGATTAAAGATTCTCTTTAAAATCATTGATTACTATATAAAAGAAGAAGCTGTGTAGTTTTACACAGCTTCTTCTTTTATAATATAATGTTTTGTTTATGCATCAATATTTGCATAAGTAGCATTTTCTTCAATAAACTCTCTACGAGGACCTACATCTTCACCCATCAGCATAGAGAAAATATAGTCGGCTTCGGCTGCATTTTCAATATTCACTTGGCGTAAGGTACGGTTCTCAGGGTCCATTGTTGTGTCCCAAAGTTGTTGGGCGTTCATTTCTCCCAAACCTTTGTATCGTTGAGTATGGATAGCGTTCTCAGAACCACCACCGTAAGTCTCAATAAACTTCTGGCGTTGAGCTTCTGTCCAGCAATAGTCTTCAACCTTTCCCTTCTTACACAAGTATAATGGAGGATTGGCAATATAAAGATATCCATTCTGGATAATCTGTGGCATAAAACGGAAGAAGAAAGTCATGATAAGGGTGTCGATGTGAGAACCATCGACGTCGGCATCGGTCATGATTATAATCTTCTTATAACGTAGCTTCGTAATGTTAGCTTCCTGAGAGTCATCTTCTGTACCAATACTTACTCCTAATGCTGTGTAAATATTACGGATTTCTTCGCTTTCGTAAGCTTTGTGGCGCATTGCTTTCTCCACATTAAGAATCTTACCACGGAGAGGCAAAATTGCCTGAAATGCACGGTTACGGCCTTGTTTAGCTGTACCACCTGCAGAATCTCCCTCGACAAGGAAAATTTCGCATCTGTCAGGGTCTTTATCAGAACAGTCAGCCAGTTTACCAGGAAGTCCCCCACCAGACATTGGTGATTTACGTTGTACCATTTCACGGGCTTTGCGGGCTGCGTGACGAGCTGTAGCAGCTAAAACGACCTTGTCAACAATCATTCTGGCTTCTTTTGGATGCTCTTCCAGATAATTAGTCAGGGCTTCTCCAACAGCCTGATCAACAGCTCCCATAACCTCGTTATTACCTAACTTGGTTTTTGTCTGTCCTTCAAACTGAGGTTCTGCTACTTTTATAGAAATAACAGCAGTTAAACCTTCACGGAAGTCATCACCGGAAATCTCAACCTTTACTTTCTCCAGCATTTTGGAGTCTTCGGCATATTTCTTTAGTGTACGGGTTAGTGCACGACGGAAACCTGCAAGGTGAGTACCTCCTTCTATTGTGTTGATGTTGTTAACGTATGAGTGGATATTCTCTGTATAAGAAGTGTTATACATTATAGCAACTTCTACAGGGATACCTTGCTTCTCTGTATTGATGTAGATTACATCATTGATAAGCTTTTCTCGAGAAGAGTCTACAAAACGAACAAATTCTTTTAAGCCTTCTTCTGAATGGAATGTTTCGTTCTTGAAACTTCCGTCTTCGTTCTTAACACGAAGATCAGTCAGCGTGATAGTAAGTCCGGCATTCAAGTATGCAAGTTCACGCATACGAGTAGCCAAAATATCGTATTTATATTCCGTTGTGGTGAAGATTGAACCGTCAGGATGGAAAGTTACTTGTGTTCCGGTCTTGTCTGTTGTTCCTACAACCTTAACAGCTTCTTTTGGGATACCGCAGCAATATTCTTGCTGGTATAATTCCCCGTTTCTTGCAACCTGAGCAACCAGTAAGGTTGAAAGGGCATTTACACAGGATACACCAACACCGTGCAAACCTCCGGATACTTTGTAAGAACCTTTATCGAACTTACCACCAGCATGAAGTACTGTCATTACAACCTCAAGTGCTGATTTCTGCTCTTTTTCGTGGAAGTCAACAGGAATACCTCGTCCGTTATCCTGAACGGTAATTGAGTTGTCTTCGTTAATAGAAACTTCTATGTGGTCACAATAGCCGGCTAAGGCTTCGTCGATTGAGTTATCAACAACCTCATATACTAAATGGTGCAAACCTTTTACGCCAGTATCTCCAATGTACATTGCGGGGCGCTTTCTAACGGCCTCTAATCCCTCAAGTACCTGAATACTGTCCGCGGAATACATTGAATCATTATTCGCTATTTGTTCTTCAGTCATATTTAATTTGTAATTATTTAAACAAAGCAAATATAGTGATTTTAATTGGTTCTGAACACTTTAATTTGCCTAAATTTCATATCGTTGCACTTTTTTATAGTACTTGATTTGGGGTAGCTGTAAACACAAAAGGCCGGATTAAATAATCCGACCTTATTATATAAAGAATGTACTTCAGTTCTTTGTGTTAAGCAAGCTTGTTAACGTAGATTGCTAACTTTGACTTCAAGTTGTTAGCTTTATTCTTGTGAATAACGTTAGTTTTTGCTAACTTATCGATCATTTTAGTAATGCCAGGGTACATAGCTGTAGCTTCTGATTTGTCAGAAGTAGAACGTAACTTTCTAACAGCATTTCTCATGGTTTTACCATAGTATCTGTTGTGAAGTCTTTTTGTCTCAGCTTGTCTAATTCTCTTGATTGATGATTTGTGATTTGCCATCTTTTCGACTAATCTTTTAATTCTTTGAATTTATATTTTAACTTTGTAGCCCGTGGGGGAGTCGAACCCCCCTTTCTAGAATGAAAATCTAACGTCCTAACCGATAGACGAACGGGCCATTGTGGTATCTTTTTTGTTTTGCAATCGCGTTGTTTCTTGATTGCGGATGCAAAGATAGGCGCTATTTTTGAAATACCAAAATATTCCGGCAAAATTTTTTCGAGATTTATCTTAAAACTTCTATTATTGCTGTTTTATCGTTTGATTATCAGTAGAATAACATTTGTTATTTTTTTCTTTTTTTCTTCGGATGATTATACTTTCGACTATAAATTTGCGGTTATATTCTTTTTTTGTAGCTTTGTTACTAAAAGTCACAAATAAGGAATAGGAGTAATTTATGCTACAAAAATCTTTTGGAATTGTTCTTCATTCTATAAAATACAACGATGTTTCTAATATTGTAGATATTTATACTGAGCGTTCAGGAAGGGCTTCTTTTTTGGTAAAACTACCGCGTTCAAAGAAAGCAACTGTAAAATCAGTACTTTTTCAACCTTTATCAATTATTGAGTTTGAAGCTGATTATCGTACCACTTCAAATCTGCATCGTATAAAGGAGGCTAAATCTTTTTATCCTTTTTCTTCGCTTCCTTATGATCCATATAAATCGGCTATTGCTCTTTTTATTGCGGAGTTTTTATATCGTGCGGTTCGTGAAGAGGTTGAAAACAAGCCTCTGTTTGCATATTTGCTCCATTCTATTCAATGGCTTGATGAGCAGGATAAAGGCTTTGCAAATTTTCATTTAGTCTTTCTTATGCGGCTTTCTCGCTTCCTGGGTCTCTATCCAAACCTGGAGAACTACAATAAAGGTGATTACTTCGATTTACTGAATGCTTGCTTTACAGCAAATAAACCGTTTCATAATTCTTTTATTAAGCCTGATGATGCTTCAATATTAGTTAATTTAATGCGTATGAACTATGAAACAATGCATCTGTTTGCAATGAGTAGGGTAGAACGGAACCGTTGTTTACTTATAATTATTGATTATTATCGTCTTCATCTGCCTGAATTCCCGTCTTTAAAATCATTGGATGTTTTAAAAGAACTATTTGATTAGCGATTGGCTTGATATAAAATCAAGGTGGTTTAGAATGATATATTAAGTCTCTGAGAATTGAATTTCTGGAAAATGATCTCAGAGATAGACCAGAAGTAAGGATATAAAAGAAATGGGGTTATCCAAGTGAACAACCCCATTTCCTTTATATGATAAGACTGACTAAACTTATGCCAGCAGTTCTTTAACCAAGGCAGATATTGCGCGTCCTTCAGCTAATCCGGCAAGCTTCTTTGTTGCTGCGCCCATTACTTTACCCATATCTTTGGCATCGGTAGCACCTGTTTCTGCAATAATTTCTTTAATTGCAGCTTCCAGTTCTTCTGCGCTCATTTGTTTTGGAAGATAAACTTCCATTGCTTTAACCTGAGCTAATTCTCCGTCTGCAAGATCCTGACGATTCTGACTGATATAAATTTCAGCAGAGTCTTTTCCTTGTTTAACCAGTTTCTGAATAATTTTAGTGGCAGCTTCATCTGATAATGTATCATTTGCACCTGGAGCTGTTTTAGCTTCAATGAAGTATTTTTTTATATTTCTTAATGCTTCCAGTTTCACTTTATCTTTGGCTTTCATTGCCTCTTTAATGTCATCGCTGACTTTGTCAAATATACTCATAATAGATCTTTTTTTAATTAAAACTTATAATATTACTACCATCTTCCGTTTCCGGAGAAGCAACTGTTTCTACAGCTGTAGCCTTGGTTTTTATTTTTTCTAAAGTAGCTTTGTCTCGTTGATAGGTAGGAGAGTTTTCAACAGAAGCAATTATTTCATCGTTATCTAAATCTTCTGGATTGAAGATGTAGACATGACGTCGTCTTTTATGTGCTTTTGCACCTCCTTTGAGTGCTTCCTCACCATAAGCAATAACAATGCGTCGGCGATTTTCTTCTTCTTTTTCTTCCAGTTGGGCAAGGCGTTCTTCCTCTTCTTGAGTTCTTTTGCTGATAACTTCATCCATACCGGGTATACTTGTCATACCGAAGCCTGTAGCAAGAACTGTAATTTTGACTTTATTCCCAAGTGCATCATCTACTGCAACCCCCCAGATAACTTCTACACCTTTATCAAACTTACTCATGAATTCGTGAACTTCGTTCATTTCTTCCATCATAAGCTCTGATTGTTCGCAGAAAGAAACATTAAGCAATACTTTCTTTGCGTTAAAGATATCATTGTTATTTAGTAATGGAGAGTGAAGTGCATCTTCGATTGCTTTGCTGACACGGTTTTCGCCTTCACCTAAGCCGGTGCTCATAATTGCTACTCCACCGTTCTTCAGAATGGTATTTACATCTGCAAAGTCAAGATTTACCTTACCTCGCATGGTAATAATCTCAGCAATACTTTTTGCTGCGATTGAAAGAGTATCATCTGCTTTGCCGAAAGCATTCATGAAGGTTAAATCAGCGTAAATTTCTCTTAACCTTTCATTATTGATAACAAGTAGTGCATCTACATGCCTGCTTATCTGTTCGACACCATCAAGTGCCTGAATAATTTTCTTTTCACCTTCGAAAAGGAATGGAATAGTAACAATTCCTATAGTCAGAATATCCATCTCCTTAGCTGTTTTAGCAATAACAGGAGCGGCACCGGTTCCGGTTCCTCCACCCATACCTGCTGTAATGAATACCATCTTGGTTCCATCGCTCAGGAGTGTTTTAATATCTTCGATGCTTTCTTCAGCTGCAGCTGAAGCACGTTCCGGCTTATTCCCAGCTCCCAGTCCTTCTGTAATGGAACGTCCTAATTGTAACTTAACAGGAACCGGAGATTCTGCTAGAGCCTGGTTGTCTGTGTTGCACAGAACGAATGTTACATCATGTATGCCTTCCTTATACATGTGATTAACAGCATTTCCACCGCCGCCGCCCACACCGATCACCTTGATAATACTTGGGGTGTCTGTTGGGAATTCAAATGGCATTATATCGTCTGTCATAACTATATGTTATTTATGTGATGTAATTACTATATTGCTATTTATATTATTCGCCTTCATCGCTGAACATGTCCTTTGTAAGTCTCTCAAACATGGTCTTGATCTTACTAGGCTCTGCTTTCTTAGCAGCTTTTGCAGCAGCTTTCGCTGCGGCTTTTTCTTCTTTTCGCTTCTGTTCCAGTCTTTTTCTCTCTAATTCGGCCTCTTCTCTTCTTTTTTTCTCCTCTTCCCTTCTTAGCCTTTCTTCTTCAGTTCTTAGAGCGTCTTTTTCATCATATTCTTCTTGTTCGTCATTATCTTCCGGGAAGAGTGTCTGTTCAGGAATATCATATTGGATTGATGTTTCAACCGGTTTAACTTTTTCAAGTAAGCAACAATTTTCTTTTCCTGCATTCAATAAGCCGATAATCGTATTTTGAGTTCCGTCTTTTATCAATAAATCTGGCCCGTTTGATCTGATTCCGGTTCGTACAAATCTTGCAATTTTTACATTGTTTATTTTTGTCCTGTTCTTAATTGCCTCATCCAGGTTTTTCAGGTTGGAACCTCCTCCTGTGATTATAATTCCGGCCATCAAATCTCCTTGATAACCTGAAAGTTCTATCTGATTCCAGATATTAGCAATAATCTCCTCAACACGTGCTTCAATAATCTCGTTTAAGACCTTACGCTCTATAGTACGTTTTTCATCGTCCAAAAGGTGTGTTTTTGGTCCTTCGTCATCATTTGTTTCAAAAATGGCGTTACCATATTTAACTTTCAGCTTTTCGGCTTCTTCTTCTTCCAATTGCAATGCACAAATATCACGAGTAATATTATTACCTCCCAATGGCAGAACTGAAAGGTAACGAAGGATATTGTTCTTATAGACAGCAACAGTTGTTGTATCTGCTCCGAAGTCTACCAGAGCACAGCCTGTACGCTTTTCAGTATCAGTGAGAATCACATTGGCTGCAGCTAATGGAGAAATATAATAATCTGCAACTTCAATTCTTGCAAGTTCGAAGCATCGTTGCAGGTTCTTTTTTATTGAAGATCGGGCTACTATATTGAGGAAACGTCCTTCGATATTACTTCCAAGTACACCAACCGGGTCCACCTGTAAGTTAATACCAATCTTGTATTCCTGTGGAACTTCGTCTAGTATATCCATATCAATCAATGGAATCTGACGATTTTCATCTTTGATGGAATCAACAAGTTCCTCTGTAATAATCTCCTCGGTAGCTAAATGACGGGTTACTATATTTTTAACCGTACGGATTGATTGTCCGCCGATGCCTACATATACTTTTGATATTTCATTGTCTAATGCACTCTCTAACTTATTTATGATAGAGGTCAGGCTTTGAGCTGTTTTATCTATGTTATAGATTACTCCTTTTCTGATGAACGAAGAAGATTCCTCCTTGGCATAAGCAAGGACATGAATACTTCCGTCACTTTCTTTTCTCCCTGCTATACCGGTAATCTTAGATGATCCCAGTTCTATAGCTACGATAAAATCTGTTTCTGCCATATCTTTCTAATTTTTAATATGTCAATGTACTAGTCTTTTTTAGAATGTAGTTCTAAACGATTAGCTCTTAATTACACTGGCTTATTAGTTTCTTCTCTTTTTGTGCAAATTATTTGGTTGCTAAACTCTAAGTTGATGCGTTCGTATTTATTCCATCCCACTTTGTTCAAAGCTTTTTCATAGAAAATTTTTAGTCGTCCAAGTTTTTCTTCGAAATTATCTATTTTTCCAAGGAATACTACGTGATCTCCAACTCGTGGAACCAACTCAATTTCTCTTGTTGGTGTTACGTTTATTTGCTCAATCTGAGCATTCCAAAACTTATCATTTTGCAAAAATACACCAAACTTATATAAGCTCCTCATAGCAAAGGATTTTTCTGCATATCCTGTTACAATAGCTAAATGTGCTGTGCAATTAGCTTCAGGAGGAATTATTTTGCCTTGATTATCCAAATAAAAACTCTCCCCCTTGTAATTCATAACCCGAAGGATAGGAAGACGTTGCGAAATTTCCATGCAAACTTTTCCACCCGGTGTTTTGTAACACTCAGCCTTGTCTATCAATGGATGTTTTGAAAGCTCTGTCTCCAGTTTTCTAGTCTGGATTCTTTCCATCTTTTTTCCAACAGGATAAATGCCTTCATCCTTAAGCAAAGAAGCTATCTCTTTTTCTGTGATAAATCCTGCATTTATACTGTCCTTTATGATCAATTCAATATCCTTGCAAGTCTTATTATCAGACTTGTTATTGAAAGCTGTTATCGCTGTTATAAGATATGCGATAATTAGCAGCATAACGATCAGTAGCAGAATTTTCTTTATCATTTGTTCTTCAGTAAATTTTGAATGTCGGTTGTGTAATCTTCAATATCACCTGCACCTAGAGTTATAAGTACCTCTATTTTCTTATCTTTCAATACAGATAACATGTTTTCTTTAGTGCACATACTCTTTTCCACTCCTTCACTAATATTATCGAAAATCAGTTTGCTTGTAACACCTGGAATAGGGAGTTCACGAGCTGGATAAATATCAAGTAAGATAACTTCGTCCAATAGTGATAAGCTATCAGCAAAATCTTTATAGAAATCGCGTGTACGAGTATATAAGTGAGGCTGGAATATACCTGTTATCTTTTTATCATTGTACAAATCGCGTACAGAGATTATACTTTGCTTAATTTCAGATGGATGATGGGCATAATCGCTTAGGTAGACAACTTTCTCATTTTTAATTTTAAAATCAAAACGTCTGTCTACTCCTCCAAAACTAGCCATTCCACTCTTAATTTCCTCTGCTGTTACTCCGTTTAGCCAGCATAGAGCCATTGCGGCTACTCCGTTTTCAATATTGATGCTTACCGGAACACCTAACTGGATATCTTTTATTACTTCATCTGGAGTTACAAAGTCTATGAATATTTCTCCGTTGCCAATGCGGATATTTTCTGCATGGAAGTCTCCTTCTTCTTTGGAGTATGTGTAGACTTTAACACCTTCCTGAACTTTTGGCTGTAAAGAGACTCCTTTACGGATTATCAGGCATCCACCAGGTTGTATCAGGGAAGTATACTTCTCAAAGCTTTCCAAATAAGCTTCTTCTGTTCCGTAGATATCAAGATGATCAGGGTCTGTAGAAGTTATAACAGACATATATGGGTGCAACCAATGAAACGAGCGATCAAATTCATCGGCTTCAATAACAGTAAAGTCACTTTTATCAGATAGAATCAGATTGCTCTTATAATTCTTTGATATCCCTCCAAGGAAAGCAGTGCAATCAACCTTTGACTGATGCAGAATGTGAGCTGTCATTGTGGAAGTTGTTGTCTTTCCATGAGTTCCGGCTACACATAATCCTTTGCTTGCTCTTGTAATTGTTCCCAGAACCTGAGCACGTTTCTGAATCTCAAAATTGTTATTAATAAAGAAGTTTAGTTCAGCATGTTCTTTCGGAATTGCCGGAGTAAGAACAACAAGAGTTGAATTCTTATCGAGACATTCTTCCGGAATTAACTTTATATCTTCTGAATAATGTATTTTTGCTCCTTCTTTAATGAGTTTTTCTGTGAGTTCGCTAGGAGTACGGTCATAACCTGCTACATTTTTCCCTTTGGAAAGGAAATAACGTACCAAAGCACTCATGCCTATACCACCAGCACCAATAAAATAAACGGATTTTATCTGATTAATTTCCATGATTCTTTCTATATTCATTTGCCAACTTAACAACTTCTTTTGCAATAACACTTGCCGAGTTGGTGAAAGCAAGCTTTTTAATATTCATACTAAGATCATTTAAAACACTATCCTGATGAATTGTTTCAATAGCAATATCTACCAATTTGTCTTCAGCCTCGCTGTCTTTTACGTATAAAGCTGCAGATTTATCAACCAATGCCAAAGCATTTTTTGTTTGATGATCCTCTGCTACATTTGGTGATGGAACCAGGATTACAGCTTTACCAAGTAAGCAAAACTCGGATATTGAACCTGCTCCGGCACGAGATATAACTAAGTCGGCTGCAGCGTATGCATGTTCCATGCTCGAAATAAAATCGGTTACAAACAATGGTAATTCTCCTGCTTTCTTAACTTCCTGCAAAGCTTGTTCGTAATATATCTTTCCTGTCTGCCAAACAAACTGAACATCCGAATTTTTAATCTTATCCAGATTATTCATTATACATTGATTAACGGTACGAGCGCCAAGGCTTCCTCCGATAACCAGAATTGTTTTTTTAGCAGGGTCTAAGTGGAAAAAGTTAATACCTTCTTCACGGGGTATTTTGTTATTCACAAGACCCTGACGAACAGGATTACCAGTTAGAATTATTTTGTTCTTCTCAAAGAACTTCTCCATTCCTTCGTAGGCAACACATATCTTTTTTGCCTTTTTAGCCAGAAGTTTATTTGTAACTCCTGCATAAGAATTCTGCTCCTGTATAAGAGTCGGCACACCCATCATCCCAGCCATCTTCAGTGTAGGACCACTTGCGTATCCACCAACACCAACAGCTGCATGAGGCTTAAATTGTTTTATAATGCTATATGCTTTGAATTGACTTTTAGCCAATTTATATAGTACTTCAAAATTCTTAAATAAGTTCTTGCGGTTGAAACCACTTACGGGTAAACCTTTTATTTCATATCCTGCAGCAGGAACCCGTTGCATTTCCATTCTTCCTTCGGCTCCAACAAAGAGAATTTCAGCTTCAGGATGCTGTTCTTTTATTGCATTGGCTATAGAAACAGCCGGAAAGATATGTCCTCCCGTTCCTCCTCCGCTAATTATTATTCTTAATTTCTCTTCCATAATCTCAATCTTGTTGATTACCAACAAATATATGAATAAACTTTTTTTAAGCTAAACTTTCTTCAGCTATAATTTCTTCTTTATTAATGGTAGTGTCTTCTACCTTTGTATCTATTGAACTACTATTCTCTTCCAGTTTTGCAGTATATCTGCTTACGCTTAATATCATACCAACATATACGCAATTAATCAAAGTTGAAGTACCTCCTTTGCTGATCAGTGGAAGTGGTTGTCCGGTTACCGGAATTAGCCCCACTGCCACGCACATGTTCATGATAGCCTGAGATACCAGTAGCAGTGAAATTCCCATGACCAGGAAAGTAGCAAAGTTCCCTTTTGCCTTTTGGGCTATTCGTCCCGCTCGTATTAACAGCCAGATATAGAGAATTACTACAAATCCACCACCAATCAACCCTAATTCTTCAACGATAATAGCAAAGATAAAGTCCGAAAAAGCTTGTGAAAGGAAGTCTCTTTCAACACTGTTCCCCGGCATTTTACCAATAATATTACTTGTTGCAATGGCAATATTGGCATGAGCTACCTGTGCATCTCCGTCTATGTCAAATTTTGCAGCAGGAATATCCTTCTTTGGACTTGCAAATTCGAAAACACGATTTTTCCATGTAGTCATACGATGGAGGAACTTAATGTTTGTATTATCAGGTACAAGCATTGTAACCCCAATTGTAAAGATGCCGATGACAGCAATACTTCCTACCAGAATTGCTAGTTTCCGGAATGGGATTCGTCCTATAATCATCATCAAAAAAACAACCCCGAATAGAAGAGCTGCGGTAGACAAGTTTTCAGGGGCTATTAAAGCACAGATAAGTCCTGTTATCCACATAATATACTTAAATGCCCTTGGGTTAGCTTCGTCTTCTTCCTGATTCTTTGCTAAGATATATGATACAGCTATAATTACAGCCATTTTAGCAAGTTCCGACGGTTGAAACTGGAGCCCGAAAATATTCATCCAGCGGGCAGCGCCGTTGGTCATGGCTCCTGTGGCAACTACCAAAACCAGTAAGATTACCGATATAGGTACCAGGAAGACTGGAATGGCCTGAAAATATCTGTAATTAACTTTATGGGTAATCCATACAACCAACACACCGACCAATAAAATAACAGTGTGTTGTGTAATAGGAGCCCAGTGATCTCCTGTTTTGTAGGTTAATGTGCTGGCGGCACTAAAAACCTCAACAACAGAGATCACACAAAGGAACAGGAAGATAATCCAGATTACCTTGTCTCCTTTGAATAAGTTCTTTAACAGATCCATATACTAAATTATAAATTGTTGACGCATTCTTTAAATTGACGGCCACGATCTTCGTAACTTTTAAATAAGTCGAAGCTTGCACAGCATGGAGATAGCAATACTGTTTCTCCTTTCTTAGCCAGCTGAAAAGCTTGCTCAACGCAATCTTTCATTGAAGTAGCGTCAACGATCTTTTCAACTTTACCGTCAAAGAAAGCATGAAGTTTGCTATTGTCCAGTCCAAGAAAAACTAAAGCAGAAACTTTATCCTTTACAAGCTGTTCTATTTCTGTATAGTCGTTTCCTTTATCTTTTCCTCCAATAATAAGAACCACTTTGGTTTTCATACTTTCCAGGGCATACCAGCAAGAATTTACATTGGTAGCTTTCGAGTCATTTATAAAGTCAACTCCACGTACACGAGCCACTTTTTCCAAACGATGTTCTACTTCCTTAAAGTCACTCAATGCAGTTCTTATATATTCCTTCTTTATTCCTGCAAGATTAGCAGAAATACCAGCGGCCATAGAGTTATAAAGATTATGTGTTCCGGTAAGAGCTAACTCTTCCTGCTCCATATTAAAAGCGATTGGTTCATTGAATACAACCTTATCTTTATCAACATAAGCCTTAACTCCATCTTCCTTTTCTATAGAGAAAGGATAGAGATGAGCATGTATACCATGTTTCTTTAATTGTTCTTGTATAATTGGATCATCGTTCCAGAAAATGAATGCATCTTCATCTGTCTGATTCTGAGTGATGCGGAATTTTGAATCTATATAATTCTGCATATTATGATCATAACGATCCAGATGATCAGGAGTGATATTCATCAAAATGGCAATATTAGCCCTGAACTCATACATGTTGTCTAATTGGAAACTGCTAAGCTCGATAATGTAATAGTCATAATTACATTCAGCTACCTGAAGAGCCAGACTTTGACCTATATTCCCAGCTAAACCAACATTCAGTCCGGCACTCTTAAAGATGTGATAAATCAAAGAAGTTGTGGTAGTCTTTCCATTGCTTCCGGTAATACAGATCATCTTTGCATTCGTATATCTTCCTGCAAATTCTATCTCAGAAATAATAGGAGTGCCTTTTTCAATTAACTTCAGAATCAGTGGAGCATCATTAGGAATTCCGGGGCTTTTAATAATCTCGTCGGCATTCAGAATAAGTTCTTCTGTATGTTGTCCTTCTTCCCATTGAATACCTTTTGAGTCTAAAAGCTCCTTATACTGGTCTTTAATGATAGACATATCCGATACAAAAACATCGAATCCTTCTTTCTTAGCTAAAACAGCTGCACCAGCTCCGCTTTCTCCAGCTCCTAATATGACAATTCTTTTAGGCATGTTATCTTATCTTTAAAGTTATTATTGTTATGGCAGCCAACAAAATGGTAACAATCCAGAAACGAATCGTTATTTTGGATTCATGATACACATTGGCTGGCTTTGTGAATCTGTACGTACAAGTTGGGTCAAGCTGAGCTATCGTTGTACGGAAATGGTCGTGTATTGGAGTACGTTTGAATATTCGTTGGCGAACTCCTTTTTTCTTTCCTCTTTTGAAATAGCTAACCTGCATAATGACAGAGAAATTTTCGCAGAGGAATACACCACATAATATAGGAATTAATAATTCTTTGTGAATAATAATAGCGAATACAGCAATAATACCTCCAATGGTTAAGCTACCTGTATCTCCCATAAAGACTTGTGCCGGATATGCATTGTACCATAAGAAACCGATTAATGCACCGATAAATGCACAAATAAAGATTACAAGTTCTTCACATCCGGGAATATACATAATATTCAGATAACTGGCGAACTCCAGGTGACTGGACACGTAGGCCAGTATTCCCAGCGTGAGCCCTATAATAGCCGAGTTCCCCGCGGCCATTCCGTCCATCCCGTCGTTCAGGTTAGCTCCGTTGGATACAGCAGTGACAACAAAGATTGTTACCAATACGAAAATAATCCATCCCACCGGTTGAGCCTTATCTCCCAGAAAACCTACCAAATCTGCATAATCAAAGTTGTTTTCCTTGAAGAAAGGAATTGTTGTCTGAGTCGATTTAATGTTGCTTTTGGTATGTATAACATCTATAATCTGCTTTCCTTGCTTTATTTCAATGTTTTCACGAATAGCTACCTGAGGACTGTAATAAAGAGTAAGTCCCACAATTAATCCCAAACCAATCTGACCTACAATTTTAAATTTTCCGTGAAGTCCTTCTTTATCTTTCTTGAATATTTTAATATAGTCATCCAGGAATCCGAGAGTACCTAGCCAAACTGTTGTTACCAGCATCAGTATCATATATATATTGGTAAGCTTACCAAGTAACAGGCAAGGAATAAGTATGGCAAAAATAATGATAACGCCACCCATACTTGGTACTCCTACTTTGTTTATATTAAACGGATCAATGCTTGCATCTCTTTGAGTCTCGGATATTTGTTTACGTTTCAATGTATCGATAAACTTATTTCCGTATATAGATGAGATAAGCAATGATAGAATAAGAGCCATCAATGCACGGAAAGAAATATAACCAAATACTCCTGCTCCCGGAAATCCGAATTTGTGTAAATATTCAAATAAATAGTATAACATATGCTTTAATGTATTTACTTATTAGTTTCCGAAAACCTCTCTAAGAACTTCTTTATCATCAAAGTGATGTTTCACACCTTTAATTTCCTGATAATTTTCGTGACCTTTACCTGCAACAAGAATTACATCTCCGGGTTGTGCCAACATGCAAGCTGTGCGAATAGCTTCTTTGCGATCAACAATAGTGATTACATTTTTAAGTTCTTCTGTATTTAATCCAGCAAGCATATCGTTGATAATATCTTGTGGTTCTTCGTTACGTGGATTATCAGATGTAATAATTACTTTGTCACTTCCTTTTACCGATTCCTGAGCCATGATAGGACGTTTACCTTTATCCCGGTTACCTCCTGCACCTACAACAGTGATTACTTTCCCTTTGCCTTCTAGTATTTCATGAATAGCACTCAATACATTAACCAATGCATCAGGGGTATGAGCATAATCTACAATAGCGGTGTATCCCTGTGGTGAACGAAGTGAGTCGAAACGACCGGCTACCGGACGAAGGGTGCTAAGTGCCAGTAAAACATCTTCTTCTTTCTTTCCTAACAAGCAAGCAGCTCCAAACACAGCTAATAAGTTAGATGCATTGAATTTACCGATAAATTGTACTGCAAGTTCTTTTTCGTTGAAACTAAGCAGCATTCCCTCAAAGTGGTTTTCAAGAATTCTACCCTTAAAGTCACAAAGACTTCTCAATGAGTAAGTATATGTTTTGGCTTTTGTATTCTGTAACATCACCATTCCGTTCTTATCATCAACATTAGTCAAAGCAAATGCATCCTTAGGAAGATCATCAAAGAATTTTTTCTTTGCTTTCAGATAATTTTCTACTGTTTTGTGATAATCTAAATGGTCTCTTGTCAGATTGGTAAAAATACCTCCGGCATAACGAAGTCCGCTGATTCTTTTCTGATCGATTGAGTGTGAGCTAACTTCCATAAATACATATTTGCAGCCAGCTTCTGCCATTCTTCCCAATAACTCGTTTAAGCTAATAGGGTCGGGGGTAGTATGAGTTGCAGGTACAGCTTCATCATCAATGTAGTTGCAAACAGTAGAAAGTAGTCCTGCTTTGTATCCAAAGTGACGGAATATATCATATAATAATGTGGCAATTGTTGTTTTTCCGTTTGTTCCGGTAACACCAACTAGCTCTAATTTAGACGTTGGGTCACCATAAAATGCAGTAGCAGCTTTACCAACAGCATCTTCTGTATCCTTTACCTGAATGTATGTAACATTCTCAGAAAGCACAGTAGGAAGTTCTTCGCACAAAACTGCGATCGCTCCCTTTTCTATAGCTGTTGAGATATAAGAGTGCCCATCAGTCTGCGTGCCTTTTACTGCAACAAAAAGATGACCGGATTCCACTTTTCTGGAATCAGAGTTAATTCCTTTCAGATCAATATCTGAGTGACCAATAATGTTAGTCACTTGTATATTCTTTATTACTTGATCTAATTTCATAATAATTATTTAATTCAATTGTATGGTTACTGTTTGTCCTTTTACTATTCTGGTTCCTTGCGGAATACTTTGAGACTGTACCTTACCCATTCCGGACAGAGACACTTTAAGTCCTTTACTTTCCAGCAAATATACTGCATCTTTTGCACCCATGCCTATAACACCAGGCATAAAGTTTTTAAGAGTCATTCTTTCTGTAATAATAACGGCATTAGAACTTTGCTGAGCTGTACCCCATGTCTTCTTTCCAAAGCCAATAGGAGTGAACTGTTCCCGGTTTTGTACTTTTAAAGCATCGAGTACATATTTTGTTTCATTAACCTCACCTGATTTTACGTTCGGAATTACCACAGAGTTCGAATCAACAGCCAAAGATAAGTCTGTACTCAGGTTTTTAGCATAAACTCTTTCTGCAATTTTACTGAATACACTACCTGCCATCAAACCACCTGATGCAGGAAGACCTGGTTTTTGTATTGCAACGATGCAACTATATTTCGGTGATTCCGAAGGGAAATATCCGCAGAAACTAACCAGATAACTTACTTTTCCAGATTTGTATCCGCCTTTTCCCTGAGAGATCTGAGCAGTACCTGTTTTTCCTGAAACATGGAACTGTTTAGAGCCCGCCGGTTTGGCTAACCCTTCACTTACAACTCTTTGCAAAATAGACTGAATTTGTTTCAGTGTCCGTTCAGAGCAGATTGATGGTTTAATCACTTCAGTAGGAAATTCCTGAATCATCTCGCCATTCTTCATCACTCCCTTTACAAATTTAGGAGCTATCATCACTCCATTATTAGCAATAGCATTGTAGAACGCAAGTGTATTGATAGGAGGTATCTGACTCTCGTAACCAATAGACATCCATGGCAAAGCTGTATTAGACCAGTTGTCCTTATTCGGTATACGAATATGAGCTTTTCCTGCACCCTTTATTGGAATATGAAGATCTGCATTAATACCCACTCTATAGAGTCCCTCAACATATTTTTTAGGATTGTTGAAGTAAGCATTATCAATAATGGTAGAAACCCCGATGTTTGAAGAAACCATCAATATTTTGGGCACAGTAAGGTATTGATATCCGCCTCTGGTCCAGTTATGATCCTTCATTATGCGTCCGTGCATTAACTTTTGACCGTTACCTGTATCTACTCCATCTTCAGGTGTTATTTTACCATCTTCCAATGCAACCATTATGGATGCTGTTTTGAATGTAGAACCGGGTTCCATCATATCAGATACAGCATTATTCTTTATTTCGCGGTAATTGCCATCACTGCATTTAGTCATGTTTACAATGGCCTTCACTTCTCCTGTGGCAACTTCCATTAGTACAGCAACACCTACATTAGCGTTAATTTCTTTTAGCTTGTCCAATAATGCTTTTTCTGCAATATCCTGCATTCCTACATCGATGGTAGTAACAATATCAAGTCCGTCCTGAGGAGCAACATCTGTAATATTCAGATATTTATTCATCACCTTCTGACGGTGAGTTATTCCGTTTTTACCTTTCAGGATAGTATCGTAAGCAAGTTCCAGTCCATTCTTTGCACCTTGAGCAGTATCAGCAAAGACATCTCCCAAAGTACGGGTTGCCAGTGAACCGAAAGGTTTTTTACGTTGGTTGAAAGCTAATTCATGGAAACCACCTTTATACTTGTTCATGTTGAAAACAGGCAACCTCTTTACCTCTTTATATTGTATATAAGATATTCGTTTAGGATAAATAAGGTAACTTCTGCTTCCTTTTTTTCTTCCTTTCTGAATATGAGCCTTAAACTCAGCAGCCGACATGTCGGGGAATATCTTGTGAAGTCCCTGACAAATCACTTTCATGCTGTCTCTTAGAATGCTGTCTTTTACCTCTCCACCAGCTTTAAAGTCCATGTAAATTTTATATTCCGGCAAGCTGCTGGCCATTAATTTGCCATCGGCAGAAATAATATTTCCCCGGCTAGGATGAACAATTACATTCTCCTTAACAAAACGGTCGGCCACATCTTTCCAGTATTGTCTTTCGGCAAACATAATAATGCCAGCCTTTACAACAATGGCAACACCAACCAGCCCCATCAATAAAATGATGAAGAAGTAACGAGTCATTATGCTTCTTTTATCAACAGCCATTTTTTATTTCTTTATTAAATATGGAGGATTAGTGGCTGTTTGAAGTTCACTTTCCTGAGTTGATACATATTCTTCTATTCTCGATTGCCTGCTTTTTTCCATTAATTCGGAAGAGCGAGTCAGTGCATCGTATTTAATATCTGTAAGCTGCTTTTCCAAGCGGTCTATTTCAATTAACTGTTGCTGGCATGAGTAACGGTTACTGATATAGAAAATCACAAAAACCATGATAAGAACCAGCAATTTTGTCTGGCGACGGAAAAAGTCATTGGCCAGGATATCACCTCCAAGAATACTTTTTAGAGACATACCCTTAGCTTTAGCATCCTTACGGTTGCCATTATCCTGAGTCTGTTCTGTTTTAATATCTTCGTTCTCGTTCATAATTCCTATTTCTTTTCTGCAATTCTTAATTTGGCGCTTCTGGAACGTGGATTGCGTGCAATCTCCTCTTCATTGGGTACAATTACCCTGTTGTTTACAAGTCTGAAAGGGGTATTCAGATTACCAAAGAAATCCTGATCTTGTTTACCTTCTACATTACCAGTCTTCATTATATTTTTCACCATCCGGTCTTCCAATGAATGATAAGTAATTACCACCAGTCTTCCGCCCGGTTTCAATGCTTCGGTAGCAGCAAGCAGCATCTCTTTCAATGTTTCCATCTCCTGATTTACTTCAATTCGCAAAGCCTGAAAAACCTTTGCCAGTTCTTTCTTTTCTCTTTCTCTTCCGAAAAGCGGTTTTATAATGGAAAGAAAATCTTCAATGGTTTCAATATGCTTTGATGCACGAGATCTTACAATAACCGAAGCCAGCTTGCGACTGTTTTTCAGTTCACCGTATAAGTAGAAAATATCGGCCAAACGTTCCTCTTCGTAAGTGTTAACCAGTTCGGCAGCAGTAATTCCGGCGCGCTTGTTCATTCGCATATCCAGTTTACCGTCGAAACGGAAAGAAAACCCTCTTTCACTGTCGTCAAAGTGATGAGAAGAAACGCCCAGATCGGCTAGGATAGAGTCTACCTTGTCGATGTTGTGATAACGCAGAAAATTATGCAGGTAACGAAAGTTACTACGCACAAAGATGAAACGTTTATCATCCACAATATTCTTTTCGGCATCCTCATCCTGATCAAATCCCAGGAGTGTGCCGTTCTTACCCAGGCGACTTAAAATTTCTTTCGAATGTCCGCCACCACCGAAAGTTACGTCTACATACGTTCCTCCGGGCTGGATATTCATCCCGTCTACACTCTCTTTTAGGAGCACCGGTACATGGTATGTTATTTCTTCGTTCATTCTGTTGTTGGTGGTTTTAATTCGTTAATAACTTTATTGTTCATTACTTTTTCAAGCTCCCGGCCGAACTCTTCGGGATTCATAAACGGTTTGTCCGCCTTTGCTTTCGCCCATATTTCGATGGTATTGTCCACTCCAATAAATCTGACATCGATTGTGATGCCGGCCATTTGCATGTAACGTTTTGGAATAAGAATTCGTCCGTTACTGTCTGGTGTAATAATTTCCACATCGGAAACAAACTGCCTGAATATTTGCTGGTGAGTAGGATTCCATTTGTTGAGGCGTCCGCGTAATTCGTTAAGTTCTTCATTCCAAACACTTTCGGGGTAAAGAACCAAACAGTCCTGATAGGTATCTTTGCGCATAATCAGCCTTTCTTCGGCGGCAGCCTGGAGCTGTTTCCTGAATAAAGCGGGAATAAAAAGACGACCTTTTACATCCGCTTTGGCTTCAATATTACCCAAAAATCGATCCATCAAGTGTACTATATAGTTTGAGATTGTAAAATTACACATTTCTCCACAATTCCCCACTTTTTTTAAGAAAAATATTTCAGTAAGTTTTCAACAGGTCTTTTTTAACTTAAAATCGGTCTGTTAATTTTAATATATTGCCATACTACAAGCAATTTTATCCCTCGGGTTTTCTCTCAGAAAAATAAGAAACAGGAAAATGATCTAGCGATCTAGCAGTCTCCATTTAATGGATTGTAAATGAGTAGAATATAGCTGCTAGATCAACCCAAATTGATCTAGCGGTGATCTGGCAATCTAGCACTTTTGTATTTCTGGTATTATTATTTCAAAGCAAGTGTTTGTTATACAGGAAAGTATGTCTTACCCTAGAAAAAGTTGACTCTAAAAAGATCAAAAAATGAGTCAATCAGAGAAAAGTCGTTGTCATTTCGATGACGCATTTAAAATGTCGGTGGTCGAAGAGGCCATCCAGGGTACACAGAGCAAGTATTCTTTGTGTCGTAAATATTCCATCGCCAGTACTAGCACATTACGAAGTTGGATTCGTATCTTTGCACCCGAATATGAATTGAATGATGGTTCCATGAAAAAGAGTCCCGTGAGTGAAAACGAAGAAATCTTAGCTCTGCGTCGTATGCTTCAAGAAAAAGAATTGTGCTTGAAACGTGAAAAGATGCGTGCTGATTTCTTAGATGAAATGATCAACGTTGCTGAAGAGAAGTTTCAGCTTCCCATCCGAAAAAAAGCTGGCACCAAACGGTAAAACAGCTTCACGCAAAGAGCCCATCTTATCGGGTGGGTGACCTTTGCGCGCTGTTTGGTGCGTCCAAGCAAGCTTATTACAAACACGAAGACGAGAACATCGAACGCCTTGCCATCCCTCGTTTTATTATTGAGTTCGTAAGATATGTTCGAGAGGAGGATCCCGCTATCGGCGGCGAAAAGCTATGGGTGATGTATAGTCAATACTTCGGCAAACGTTATAGGATAGGTCGTGATGCTTTTTTAAAAGTGCTCAAGCGGTACAACCTGATGCTCAAGGCACCCAGAAAAAGTTGTCGTACCACAGACTCCACCCACGACTTGCCGACCTACCCCAATCTAATTAAGGATTTGGCTATCACCCGTTCTAACCAAGTCTGGGTTAGTGATATTACCTATATCCGCTTGCGGGAAGACGATTTCTGTTTTCTCTCCTTGGTGACAGATGCGTACGACCATGAAATCGTAGGTGCTTACGTCGGCCCTACGCTAGCCACTGTCCACACCATAGAAGCCCTTAAACAGGCTTGCAAGAAGAGAAACATACAAAATACAGAAGGGCTGACTCATCATTCGGACCGAGGGGTGCAGTATGCCAGCTACATGTACGTAAATGAACTGAAACAAAAAGGAATAAGGATTAGTATGACGGAAAATGGAGACCCTAAAGAAAATGCAATAGCGGAAAGAGTAAATGGGATTCTCAAAAAGGAATTCCTTAACCAATATTCCTTTGAAACAATCGAACTGGTTAGGCAAGCAGTGCAGCAGGCTGTCACATTCTACAATACTAGACGCCCCCACAGGAGTTTGGATATGCTTACTCCACAACAGGCTTTTGGAAAGACCGGAATAATCAAGAAACGATGGACAAGTTATAAAGATAAATACAGAGAAGCTTGCCTGCAATAAAGAGAAAAAACTATCTTTGCTCTTGAAAGCAAAAAAATGATTCTACTAAGAATCCGAACGAGATAGGGAGAGAAGGCTGCGGACCTCTCTTCTCGTTTAAATATTTCAAGCTAAAGAAGACCTATCAACCACAATTAGGGACTATAGAGAATTTAGTCAACCGAAGTTAGAGATTTAAATATAACCAGTCAACTCCAAAAAGGGGGAAGAACAAATTTAATCAACCTTTATCAGGTTATTACAGTAGCTCGGAAATGTATGCCTCCACCCGGGTGTAACAAGAGCGTCCACCCGGGTGTACCTTTTGTGTAGATCCGGGTGTAGGAGGTCTGTACACCCGGGTGGACGGAGAATTCTATAATTGTAAAAAGCAAAAAAAGTATGGAGCGTTTTGTAAAGGTGCGGTTGCTCTGTAATAACCTGCTTAATACTATTATTGAATTATGATTTTTCCTCAATTATAAAATAATCATCCCATTTGAATACTAAGTAATAGAGTTGTGGTATAAAATATAGAAATACAACTATAAAATTTGTGAAGTAAGAAAAATAAGATAAAAAAGAAAGACAGAACAATGTGATAAGGCTTACTAAGAATATAATATGGAAAAGATTTGGAATTCTAGTTCTAATAATAATATCTTCATAATTATCTAACTTGATGTTCTTTTTTGCTTTGGCCCAATCAAGTTCTACATTAATTTCATATGTCCCTGAAGGCAAATTCATTATTTTTTTTTCACCTCTTTTTAGATAAAAGATCTCTTTATTAATCATGATCTTGTACTTTCTAAATATGAAATCATTTTTTCTTGCAATTCGTAATTCTGGCATAATTTTTTAATCTTTTTATATTTACATTCTTGACTTTTAATCAAGAATGTAATATGTTTAGAATAGATAAAGTAGCTCCTTGTGTTAGTCTCTATAAGCACAAATTGCTTCTCCTATAGCTAGTCCAATGGCTGTAGGACCACATATTGCTAGTCCTACAGGGCCAAAACAGCTTCCAATTCCAGCGATAACATTGATTGTAGCAAGTGCTTGTCTTCTTGTCCATCCGCCATTCACTTCATTCATTTCTTTAATATTCATTTCTTGCAAACCTGCAATATTTTCTAATGATTTCATAATTCTAATGTTTTACAAAATTAATAATTAAATTTATTCAAATGCAATATAAACCAGTTTTGTTTTGCATTTACAAAGTAACGTTTCTTCAGTGAAATAAAATTGCACTCTACAATATTTTATTTCACATTTTTCATCAACAAAAGAAAACTAGTCCTCTTTGCTAACATACTTCTTGTCTACAATGTATAGTTCAGAAATAATATCAATAGTTGTTTCTGATTTATCTTTCTTAAGCCATCAACAAAATCGTTCTTTCCATTATAAATGTTTATGTATCATTATACTTTTCATGTCGAATTCAAATTATCTAGATCATTTATGTCGACTGATTTCACTTTTAGCAGCCTTAATTCGAGCATCTCTTGATGCTGCATCTTTTCCTACTTTGGTAAGATAGATAAGAGGCTATCAAAATAAAAAATAGGAATGCCATAAACGTTGAAAAATATTTTTTATCAGATTTCATATTTATTTTATTATAGCAACTTGTTATAAATAAATTCATAACAAGTTTCATGGTGATATACTAATAATAATGCCTAAAAATAGAGATTGATTCCAATAGCTATTCCAGCTAAGAAGCCTATGGAGAAAAAGAACATGATGGTACAGAAGCAAATATTACTTTTAATAAACTCTTTCATGGTTGATAAATTTCAGATAAATAGTAGAAACATAATATAACTATTGTTGCGGCGCAAATGCCCAGAATTGAAAAGTATAGAGTATTTGTTTTCTTCTTCAATAAAAAGTAGGCGAGATTGGTTATTAGAAGCATTACAAGAGGAAATGCAAATAGAAAATATAAACTGTTATGGAATATCATTCCCAGAGTAATAAGGGTGATGCAAGGAATAGTTGCAGTGATTGAACCAAGTGTAATGAATTTAGTCTGTTGAGTAGTAGTTCTCATTTGTTTTTCTGTTGAAGGTATTGGTCAAAGCAAGGTTATTGTAATTCCCACCTGAAAACGGTTAATCTTCAATGAATTCCAAATATCCAGTTCGCTGTTGTTAATTATAGACTGATTGTTCTCAAAACCAGCTGTTGCGCTCTTTCTTGAGACGAAGAATCCGCTTTTTTCTTTTATTCTGAATGCTTTTTTTGTGTCTAGAGGTATATTATAAGTGCCAAATAACTTTAGACTGGCAAATCGGCTAATCCTTTTTGAGAAAGCGATTTGAGGAGCAATTGTTTTTTGCTGCAATCCATAAGCAAATGCAATCCTTCTTGCATCAATCTTCTCCCCTCCAAAGTGAAATGAAGTGGAATTACTATATGTTCCCAGATTTACGAAATAATCTTTATAGCAGTATGCAATAGAAGGTTCAAAGAATAGTGGTCGACCGGTACTTTTTAAGTTCTTTCTGTATTGAATGCCGTAATAATGTTCGTTCGATGAAATGTCACTGTTAAAGTAATCATCTGTTCCTTTCATAAAGATACTAAGATTTTTACTCAGGCGATATCCTATCAGGCTTTGAATAACTACCGCTTCTTTTCTGGAAGGCTGTTGCTTATTAATAGTAAACGGTTGCAATCCGCCTCCTGGATTAAAGATAAAATTATAATTGTTGCTGTTGAGGCTTACAGTATTAAAAGACAAGCCATACTCAAAGTTTAGTTTCAGTAGAATCTTTAGTAACTTATTTGTAAATACTAGCTTCTTAGAACTTTTCGTGTTGAAAATCTGTTCTGCGGTTGATGTTGAAAATTGGAGTTCACTCTTTTGAGGTAATGCACTGTTCAGCTCATTATAGTCTGTCCAACCTTTTTTGTTGTAATCATCAGTCTTTTGCATAAACGGCTCAAAGAATCCTAGCCTCCTTTCAAAAGGTATAGGTTTAACAGAATCTAATTTTATATCGGTAGTAATATAATCGATAGTAGAATTAATATTTTTCCCGTTCAATAGATTTTTTTCAATGTTATTATTTTCATATTGCTTAAGGTAATATTTATCATTCTGCTTTTCATATGTAATTTTTGAATGAGACTCAACTCCTTTAATCCTAAGATTTGTAGTCTGATAATTCTCAAGATCTCTCTCAAAATAAACATAAGCCAAGCTTTGTTTATCTATTAGTGTTCTTCCTTTGAACACTGTTGAGTCACTTTTTGCGCTGGTATAAGAGATATCATAAAATTCATGTCCTTCAGATTCCTTTATGCCGTTGAATTTATATTTGTATGCTTTGAAATGCTGAGGATTAATGTAATCTTTTCGTTGTAAAACGGCATCACCATTTATAGGAACAAATGGCCCGCCATAATACAGAAGTCCACTGCTGCTGATCTCTTTTTTTCTTGATTTCAGAATTTCAACTTCTCCGGGTTCTGCTTTCTTTTTGATATAAGAGTCTTTGTAGATAGAAAGCATTGCTTCCGCAAGATATATTTGCTGATACTTTTCGTCTTGCACACTTTCTCTATAAAAACCTGTATATAATGATGGCTTTGCAGGATAGTTTTCCGGTATTCTAAGATATGCCTTTCGCAAAAGAGTAAGTAGCGTACTGTCTGGCATAATATAGATCTCCTTCAAAGTATATGCTTGGGGCAGCAGCTTTATATTTAATGACGAACTACCAGAAATGAGTATACTGTCTTTTTGAAAGCCGACTCCGGTGAAATACAGATACTTGTTTGTGCAGGAGGAGGGGAGACTGATTCTGAAATATCCTTTGCTGTCGGAGATTGTTCCAATCTTGGGACGTTTGGTAAAAACGCTGATATTAGTTGCTTTTGTTCCTTTCTCTGCATTGGTTATTGTGCCGGAGATAGTGATTGATTGTGCACAGATATTGGTATATCCACAGATAGTTATATAAAGTAAAAAGAGTATTGTACGTTTTATAGAGATACGGTCATTCATCACGTTTCTTACTTGTATTTTAGCTTTCTGGTAATGCTCCATGTTATTAATGCTCCAACAATAGTTGCACAAGCTTTATAGATCCAAATATTATCTGATAAATGGATACCTAGTGCTATTGATATTATAACTCCAAAGGTACTTCCGCAAATAATACTTAATGGATTAATTTTATCGGGCTTCAGAAAGAATACAGCATAGCAGAAAATCATTGGAACGATAAAGAGATAATCTCCCCATTCTGTTATATTATGTTTGAAGTTGGGGATGAAGTAGAATTCCCACACAATAAGTAAAATTGTAAGAGTAAATCCGATTAGTAAAAATAGTTTCTTTTTCATGTGTTATTTCATTTTCAGACCTTCCTGATAACCTTTATTGAAGCCATCAACAAAATCGTTCTTTCCGTTATAAATGTCAATGATGAATAACCCGATTATAATTGTTATCATAATTCCAGCTAAGATAGTAATAATCTTTTTTCTTTGTTTTTTTGTCTTAATTTTGTTCATGATCTTTAAATATTTAGTTTGTTAACTTGAATATTAGTGCTATAATATTGCATATTAAATGAATTGAATAGACGCTTAAAAAAGCATCATTCTTCTTTTGTCGAACAATATACGCATACATAAGTATCATGCCTGCAGGTATAACTGATATTATGTAAATAATATTATATGCATGAGAGAGCCCGAAAATTAATCCTCCGATAAGTACTATTCTATTGTTATAATCTCGGAAGAAAGGGATAGTATTCAATAAATGATATATTCCAGCTTGAAAAATGATTGTCTCAATTATAGGGGCAAACAAAATACCCAAAATTAAGATATCAAGCCAACTTTGATTGTTGAAATTGATAATATATCCCATTTTTTTAGATATTATAACAGCCGAGTGTGCTAAAAGTGTAGAACTAATTTTGCAAATCAAAGCCAATAATGTGATGAAATAGAAGAAATTCAATTTCTCTATTTTGTTTGATAAAGCTTCTTGTATTACTTTAAGCATTGCATTTGAAATATTTTTTAGAATGAAATATTTTGCAAAATTACTAATTAAATTTATTCTTATGCAAGAAAACTAATCCTCTTTATCCTAATTCACTTTATTCTTTAATCAACTTATTGTCAAGTAGCAATTTGATTGGCTCACTTAACTGTGGAATATTATATCTAGATAAATCATTCCAATATTCATTAGAGAATACAGAAGAATACGATTGATCAGAAACTTTCTTTTTCTTTGAGTAGTCCTCTTTGCTAACATACTTCTTGTCTACAATGTATAGTTCAGAAATAATATCAATAGCTGTTTCTGATTTATCTTTCTTATGTTTAAAGAAAAGCTTTCGATATTCTTTTTTACTTTCCAAATCTGATTTAGAAAATGAAGAGATTTCTCCACTCCAATAGTTTTCGGAAATATTAATATTTGTGATTCTTGAGGTGTAATTAAATAGATTATGTATCTCTTCATTTTGTGGAGCGATTAAATCTACATAAATGTTTATAAGCCCTCTGGAACTATCAGGCCTGAGTGTTCCGACCACTGAGTCAGATCTAAGAATCAATTTTGCTCCTTGATATTCTTTGGTGGTGTATTGTTTTCCTAACTCATCAAGGATTGAACCTTGGTTTAGATTGGGAATTACAGTTCCGTTTATATTAACCATGAATTTCCTTGTTTTTTGCTGCTCTATCAATTCTTTATTAAGGAAATATCTGCTGTTTAATACTATTCTTTTGATATTTTTCCCTTTTTTAGGAATATAAAATTCTACAATTCCGTCCTTATAATATTTAGTAATGCTGTCTTCTAATTGATAACATCTATAATACCCAGTAATAACGATATAATCATAAACTTTTTTATTTTCAGGTATTGCGGTAACTTCTGGTAATAAGTTCTGGCGTTTATTCATTTTTAAAGTATCAGCATCTTTAAAACTCTCCACTGATATATTGTAATTATTATAAGAAAGGTGTTGTATAATCAACTTGTTGCTTTTTTCTTTTAAGCTTTTTAGTATTTTATTTTTGTTGATATTTCCATTAATGTTAGATAAACCAACTAACTTCCCATCACTAGAAATGATATTAGCAAAAGGAATGCCCCTTCCTGTTAGGCTATCTTTTAAAAATAGGTCTTGGCTGGATATTGGTTGTATGCAGAATAGGGACAGTGCCAGGCAATAAAGCTTTATGATTTTATTTATATTAGTATATTTCACGGATATAGTTGAATTTCTTAATTATAACGTTTATTTAATTGCCTAAAGACTTTTTTTTATAGTCTTTAGGCAACATTGATAAACCTAACCAGTTTATGTAAGATTTAGAAATAAGAAATGTAAAGTAAAGTTTTAAAAGAGCACTTCTATTAAATACATATCCATTCAATAGAAATTTTCCCGTTAGAATCTTTTCGATAAACAGCGATGTATCTTCTTCCCCCGTTTGTATTAATCATCTCTTCTTTTGTTAGTTCTGTCATTTTTAGAGCTTTTATGTTTTTTATATCTGCGAAAGTAGATTTTCTTAAAGGAAAATAATGTTATCGGAATGTTATACAATCTTATCTGATTGTTATTATCTTTGTAGCAAATTCTTGTTTATGAAGGGTAAATATACTAAACTGGCAACGGGAATTGCCATTCTTTTTATTTTATTGTTGCAAGGCATGTGGCTTTATAATGCTTATAAACTAGCCGGTGCTGAAATTGTAAATAAAGTGAATGATTGTTTAAATGAATCGGTTCAAAAAGATATATTCAGGAGACTTGATTCATCATTGAGCCGTTTACCAAAAGAATCAACTATTAGTACGGATACTCTATCTGGTGGAAATTCAGCTTTTATTCCTGGAAATGTAGATTTGCAAGAATCTTTGGCTCGTTTTAAGCAACCGTTAATGCTACGTGGATTAAACCGGATATTGTCTGCATCTCTTTGCCGAAAAGAAATATTTATTGAATATTCTTTATGCAGAGTAAATACTAAAACAGGAGAAACTTTGGAATCAACAGTTCCCGGTTTTAATAAAAGTAATGTGCTTCGCACAAAGATTTTTCCAGTTAGGAAATCTGAGCCAATAGGGGTTCAGGTTTTATTTGAGCCTCCATATAAAGCAATCTTTCAACAGATGACTTTGCTTCTTGTCGGCTCTGCTCTGATGATTGTAATTGTTGCTTTTTGTGTTTTCTATCAAATCAGAATCATTATTCGTCAGAATAAAATAGCTCAGTTGAGGCAGGACTTCACTTATGCTATGATACATGATATGAAAACTCCTCTTTCTTCTATTTATATGGGTATTAATATGCTAAAAAGTGGAAGGCTTGACAATAAACCTGATAAGAAAGAGAAATACTTTGATATATGTATGCAGGAGAGTGAGCATTTGCTTGCAATAACGAATCGTATTCTGACTATTGCAAAACTTGAACAAGGTGAACTGAACTTAAATAAACAGATCATTGATTTACCAAAACTGATAAATTCTTTAATAGATAAGTTTTCAATAAATCAGTCAAAAGAGGTTGTGTTCACTACTTCTTTTTCTGAGAACCTGATTTCTGTTGTTGCTGATTATGATTATCTGAAAGAAGCTATTTCTAATTTGATAGACAATTCCATAAAATATTCTCATGCAAAAGTATGTATCAATATTGATTGCATAAATGATGGCAACTGTATTTTGATTAAGGTTAAAGATAACGGATTTGGTATAGCTCATAAAGACCAGACAAAGATATTTGAGAAGTTTGAAAGAGCTGCAGCTACAGGAAAGAAAAAGGGTGCAACCGGATTTGGTTTGGGATTGAATTATGTACTTAGGGTTATTACAGCGCATGGAGGCAATGTGATAGTATCGAGTATAGAAGGAGAATTTAGCGAATTTACTATTAGTTTACCAATGTTAATAGAGGAAATATGATTAAGCTTTTGTTGGTAGAAGATGATGAAAATCTAAATTACATTATAAAAGGTAGTTTAGAGGATATGATTGGTGGGTATGAAGTTCTGTCTGTTTTGAATGGTGAAGAGGGATTAAAAGTATGGAGAGACTTTAAACCTGATATTATTGTTTCAGATGTAGAAATGCCTGTGATGGATGGCAATGAAATGGTAAGGGCAATACGTGAAATCGACGGGGATATTCCTATTGTATTCGCTACAGCCAAAGGTTCTCCCAAAGATGTTACAATAGGTTATCACTCGGGAGTGAACAACTATATTAAGAAACCATTTTTGCCCGAAGAGCTGGATGCTCATATTCAGGCATTGCTGAAACTGAAGAATGGCTCTCGAACAAGAAGTGAGAGCAATATCTTCAAGCTTGGATCTTATTATTTTGATTCTGATCATTTTTTACTTAAAACTGGCGAGCAATGCTCCACTCTGACAGCCCGCGAAGCAAAGATTCTTCAGATGCTTTGTAGGAGTAAAGGAGAAATAGTTAAGCGTGACGTGATTCTTGAAAATATATGGGGAACAAATGATTTTTATACATCTCGCAGCTTGGACGTTTTTATAAAGAAGTTACGTACTTATCTTTCTGCTGATACTTCCGTTTCTATACGTACTGTCAAAGGAGTGGGACTTATTCTCAATGATTAGAAATATTGTGTATACAATTTTTACAGTGTGGTGACAAACTTCAAATAAAACTTCTTTTATATGTCTCGTGCTAAAATTTGCCCTCCAAAAAACTGCTAAAGGATTTCAGAAAGGATGTCTTTGTTACTCCCCCCCCCCTTCAAAAACTTCCTTTATGTTTTATTCGGGCAACAGTTGTTTAAAATGGAATCTGATAAATGAGGCCAGTATTGCTAGAAATACTCTTGATAATAAATACTATAGACTGAGTAATTTTGATATTTCTGCTATAAAATTTAAGAGTAGATGAATACTGGCAACTAATTTGAATCCGCTAATTAAACCTTCTTTTATATATTCAGCATATGCAAATGTAATCGCTAAATATAAACCAATAACTCCTGCATATATGGTATATGCAATATTGTATTGATGCTGAAAAGTAAATAGTATTGTTGAAATTAAAATAAGAAATGTAATTGAATACTTGTTGATCTTTAATATATTTAAAGAAAATGGAATTTTAAAAACAATATATTGGAATATGAATGTCTCAATAAAAGGTGCAATTAAGACTGAAAGTATAAAGAATGTGTAATCTTTTTCTTTGTCAAAAGTATTAAAGTTTCCAAATATTAATTTTAATAATTGACTTGTAATATATGCTAATAATATTCCTATTAAAATCAACAAACTATATGTTTTTACTTTTTTATTCATTAGTTTCAAAATTCAAAGCTAAAAAGAGAAAATATGATATCTCTTTTTAGCTTAGTTTATTATGTTTGAATTAGTTAGCCCTTTATAGCAGAAGCACCTTCTCCTGCTGCTATAAGAACTGAAAGCAAGCACCATATAACATCATAAGCTAGAGATGTTTTTAATGTTGGACTTCCTCCTTCTATACTACTAAGTTGCGAATCTGTCAGAACTTCGATATCTATTTTTTTTAAAGAATCATTATTCATACTTTTATATTTTATTTGTAATTATACTCATGCACTGCATCATAAGCAGCTTTTTTGATGTCACTCCATTCTGATATAAGGTAAGCCGCTATCACTTCTGGCCACCAACCTCCTCCATGAACTTCTAATAATTGTTTAGAATCCATTTCTTTAACTCCGCAATTTTCTAAATTGAAATCATTCATAATTGATAAATTATTATTAATTAAATAAATTTTCTGTTTCATATTGTAATATGAAGCTTTAATTCAGATTACAAATAAATAATAACTTGCGAACTTGTTAAGTTATTGTTAAGTTATATAAGGTTATTAAAATGTTATTTTTAGAATATGACTTATAACACTTTTATGATTTTAACAGTCCGTGAAACAAAGATTCTTCAGATGCTTTGTGAGAGTAAAGGAGAAATAGTTAAGCGTGACGTGATTCTTGAAAATATATGGGGAACAAATGATTTTT
The DNA here is from genome assembly GCF_963675905.1 of uncultured Bacteroides sp. Lineage (NCBI taxonomy): Bacteria > Pseudomonadati > Bacteroidota > Bacteroidia > Bacteroidales > Bacteroidaceae > Bacteroides > uncultured Bacteroides sp. The sequence goes on from NZ_OY780936.1 coordinate 3,467,547, forward strand.
ATACATCTCGCAGTTTGGACGTTTTTATAAAGAAGTTACGTACTTATCTTTCTGCTGATACTTCTGTTTCTATACGTACAGTCAAAGGAGTGGGACTTATTCTCAATGATTAGAATTTGCTGATACTAAAACAAAAAGCGGAAACAATGTTTAGCACTGTCTCCGCTTTGTTGCTTATAAGGAATCGTAAAACGATTAATATTCTTCAGCAGGAATGTTGTTTAATTGCTCTTTGCTGAATACAGGACCGTCTTTGCATACGTAAAGTTTGCCTACATTGCAACGGCCGCATTTACCTACGCCGCACTTCATACGATTTTCCAATGTAGTGTAAATCTGATCATCCTTAAAGCCTAGCTTCTCTAATACAGGGAAGGTAAACTTAATCATGATAGGAGGACCACATACAATAGCAATGGTATTCTCTGGTGATGGAGCAGTCTTTTCAACTACAGAAGGAACAAAGCCAATTTCACCTTTCCAATCAGGAGTTTCGCCTCCCGGGTCTACTGTAGTTACAAGATTTACATCCGGACGGTCGGCCCATTCCTTTAGTTCGTCTTTATAAACAAGGTCGTTCACAGATTTTGCACCGTAAACGATAGTAATGTCCTTAAAGTTTTCACGAAGGTCGAGTGCGTTCTGGATTACACAACGCATTGGTGGCAAGGCGATACCTCCGGCAATAAATACCAGGCTCTTTCCTTTCCATTCGTCCATTGGGAATGTGTTACCAAAAGGTCCGCGAAATCCCATGGTACTACCTTCTTCAAGGTTGGCAAGTCCCGAGGTTACCTTTCCTGTTTCACGGAAAGTACATTCAATATATCCCTTACGAGTAGGGGATGAGGCTATACAGAAAGTAGATTCTCCCTCACCGAAAGCAGAATATTCACCAAACTGTCCGGCTTTGAAATTAAATGCATTAGCCTCTTCTTCGTTTTGAAATTTCAATTTGAAAGTTCTCACACCCGGAGCTTCATTGGTTATCTTATCAATGGTCATCAGGTATGGAAGATATATATTTTGTTCGCTCATTTTTTTGCAATTGAAGTTATGTGTTCAAGTATATTCATATCTACCGGACAAGCGCGTGAACAGCGTCCACAGCCTGTACAACCAAATACGCTGAGGCGATCGGGCATATAAGAGAACTTATGCAAAATGCGTTGACGCCAGCGTTGACTTTGCACGGCACGAGGATTGTGTCCTGATGTATGCAAAGTGAATAAAGAGAATCCGCATGAATCCCAGCAACGAATGCGCTTTCCTTTAGAGCCGTGGGCATCTTCCTGAATATCGAAACAAGCACAGGTTGGACAAACAAATGCACATGCACCGCAACCAAGACAACGTTCTGATTGTTCTTTCCATACAGGGCTGTCGAATGCTGTAGCAAGACGTGCTCTTACCTCTTCTATATCGAATGCCTGAGGTACATCAGCTAAATATTTAGATTTATCTTCGCCTTTATCATTCTCAAATGCTGAGGCTGCAAGTTGCACCAATGCTTCGCCTTTAGGAGTAAGAATCTCAACGATAGCTCCTCCGTCTGGAAGCATAGTCAGCAGAACATCACTTCCGGTAGTATTACCTGGTCCACCATTCACACTTGTACAGAAGCAGCTCTTGTCTGCTTTGGCACAGCTAAATGTAACAAGAGTAGTTTTTTCCAGGTGGGCGTTGTATAATTTGTCTGTATAATCCCAGTTAAAGATAGCAGTCAATGGTTTGAATCCTGCTGCATCGCATGGATGAACCTTCCAGAGAACAGTTTCTTTTACTGCATCAGGATTAAAGTCTTCTACCTTTACCTTGCCATTTTCTTTCTCGTATGAAAATAAAACTTCGGCACGAGGGAATACAGCCGATTTTATAGACTGTGTAGTCTGAATATATTCTTCGGCAACTTCGCTGAGAGCCTGAACTTTCTTAAATTCTACTTTTCCGCGCTCCTCAACCGGTGCATAAACACGTTTTTCGCTTTTTACAATCTGGCTGAACCATTCATTCAGTCCGTTTTTACTGATATATTTTGTTTCCATGGCTCCTTATCGTATAAAGTTTTCTTTATCGTCTGCTTTCCATGTGGAAAGAGCGTTTCCATTCTTTGATGGCTGACCAGGTGTGAAACCAAATTCCGGTGCAAGGTCTTCTATCATCTTGCGGGTAAGCAAATGAATAGGAATACCTACCGGACAAGCATCACCACATGCTCCACAACCGGTACAACGTCCGGCCATGTGCATTGCACGGTTAATCTGCCATTCCATATTTGCCAAAGGTGAAGCCCATGGGTTAATCCATTGTGGGCGGTTCTCTTCAACAATACATTTTGTACAGTAGCAAAGCGGACAAGCTGCACGACAGGCATAACATTTAAAGCAGTGAGACATCTCTTCCATCCAGAACTTGAAACGTTCTTCACGGCTCATGCCTTCAAGCTTGTTAATAATTTCCTGCTCTTTACCTTCAAGTTTCAACTCGAAATTGGCAATATATGCTTCTATCTCTGCGAAGTTTGCAAACTGCTTTACCTCGTCTTTATCTGTTACAGTTATAACCAGAAGGTTTTCTTCGTTTAACTGGTTCTCAACAGATAGTTGAAGAATACTTCTAAGAGTTGGGATAGTTGCAATAACAGCTACTTTACCAGCGCCCATAATATCTTTCTTAGTGAGATAAACGGCCAGGTTGTTTATACATTGGCTGCTGTATACCAGTTTAGAAGCTTGTTCTGCTGTGTGGCAGAATACAGGACGAGGTTTATTGGTTCCTTCTTCGTAACCTAAAACCATAGTTACGGTTCCGTTGGCAAGTAATGCGGCGGCTTTTTCTCTCAACTTATCCATTGTATTCCTCCTTATCTAAATATTCGGCAACTTTTTGATATTCTGTGTAAGGACCCAGCTCACGGATATTGGCAACGGTAGTATTAACTACATCTGCCCATTTAGCACCTTCGGCAGCAGAAACCCATGAGTACTGAATTCTACTTACATCAATACCCATAAAATCTAGCAATCCGCGGAATGTAATCCAACGACGGCGAGCGTGGAAGTTACCACTTGTATAGTGACAGTCGTTAGGGTGGCAGCCGGAAACGATTACCCCGTCGGCTCCCTGAGCAAATGCTTTAAGTAGGAGCATAAAGTCAATACGTCCGGTACATGGGAAACGAACGATTTTCACGTTCGTAGCATATTTTAATCGGCTTGTACCCGTTAAGTCGGCTCCTGCATAAGTACACCAGTTGCATACAAAAGCTACGATTTTGGGTTCAAATTCTGAATTATTATTGTTCATGGTTTATCTGTTAATGATTCAATAAAGACATCACTTCAGCGAACATCTGTTCGTTTGAGTAACCTTGGATATCGATTGATTTAGAACGGCAGAAAGCAACGCAAGTTCCGCAACCCTGACAAAGTCCCGGGTTAACCTTGGCAACTGTTTTTATTACTTTTCCATCTCTACCTTTGATCTCTTCGCGCTCAATTGCATTGTAAGGACAAGCAGTCTGGCACATAAAGCAACCCACGCAAGTACTAAATTGTGGAGGTGCACAACGGTTAACCACTGCAATAAGCGGTTCACGTACCAGTTCATTGTTTGAGAAGAGTCCGGCAACTTTTACCGCTGCACCCGATGCCATACCTACAGTTTCAGGAATATCCTTTGGTGCCTGACAAGCTCCGGCAAGGAAAATACCCGCAGTATTTGTTTCAACAGGCTTCAACTTTGGGTGAGCTTCTGCAAAGAAATGATAAGGATCATAAGAGATGTGCATTTTTTGTGCCAGCTGTTCTGCTCCACAATTAGATACACCGGCAGTAGCAAGCACTACCATGTCTGCTTCAATCTCCACTTGTTGTCCGCTAAGCAAAGTGTCTACACCTTTAACGATTAGTTTACCATTCTTTTCATATACTCTGGCAACACGACCACGAACATAGTTTACATGATCTTCTTCAATGGCACGGCGTACAAACTCTTCATAGTTCTTACCACCGGCACGGATGTCCATATAGAATACAGTCGATTCACCATCGTGAACCTTATGCTGATAAAGCATTGCATGTTTAGCTGTGTACATACAGCAAATCTTTGAGCAATAAGGAATGCCTTTGGCTTCGTCACGTGAACCGGCACAAGCTATGAAGACAATCTTCTTAGGAATTGTACCATCTGATGGACGGCGGATTTCTCCTAAAGTTGGTCCAGAAGCAGATGCTAGACGCTCAAACTGCAAACCTGTGAGCACGTCTTTGTATTGACCGTAGCCGTATTCAGGGAAGAAATCTGCTCCTTTTACATTGAACCCTGTAGTTACAACAATTGCTCCTACTTGTTCGGTGATAATCTCATCCTCCTTATCCCATTCAATTGCTCCGGTAGGACAAGTTGCTTCACAAATTTTACATTTACCGCGTTTGTAATAGTTACAGTGTTCACGGTCAATTACAGGTTTATTAGGCACAGCTTGTGGAAACGGAACATAAATAGCAGTACGGTTACCTAGTCCGGCATTAAATTCACTTGGGATTCTTTTTTGCGGGCACTTTTGAAAACAAGCTCCACAACCGGTACATTTTTTATGGTCTACACTTTTTGCTTTTAATCTGATTTTAGCAGTAAAATTACCAATAAATCCTTCAAGACTTTCAAGTTCAGCATAAGTATATAGGGTGATGTTTGGATGCTGCGCAACCTCCACCATTCTTGGAGTAAGAATACATTGTGAGCAGTCCAGGGTAGGGAATGTTTCAGATAGCTGAGACATGTGTCCACCTATAGAAGGATCTTTTTCGATTAAGATTACCTGATGACCAGTATTGGCAATGTCTAAACTAGCTTGTATACCAGCAATACCACCACCAATAACCAAAGCCTTCTTAGTGATAGGTACTTTGATGGAATCTAATGGTTTATTGCGCTTTACCTTTTCCACCAGCATTTTTACAAGGTCAAATGCTTTCTCTGTTGTAGCTTCACCTTTTTCGTGCACCCATGAACAGTGCTCGCGAAGGTTGGCCATTTCACATAAAAAAGGATTCAGGCCAGCTTCTGCACATGCTTTCCTAAAGGTTGGCTCGTGCATACGAGGAGAGCAGGAACCTACAACTACACCATCTAAGTGATGCTCTTTGATAGCATCCTTTATAAGCGTTTGTCCCGGATCGGAACACATATATTTATAGTCAATGGCATATTCTACGCCCTCCACTTTACGGATATCTTGTGCTACTTTCTCGCAATCGACGGTAGCACTGATATTTTCACCGCAGTGGCAGATAAAAACTCCTATCTTTGACATACTATTACAATTTTACATTTACAAAATGACGTTCCAATCCTAATTCTTTCGGGTTGAGGCCTAAAGCAAGACCAATAGCCTGAGTGATAAAGATTACAGGAACATCAGAAGGGTTACTTAAAGTTTCGTTGATAGCTCCGCGACGCATATCCAGGTTAGACTGGCACATAGGGCAAGCTACAATAATAGCCTTTGCATCGCGTTCAGTTGCATCTTTCAGAATATTTCCGGATAGTTTTGCAACAAGATCAGTGCGTGAAACCGATAATCCAGCGCCACAACATTCTGTTTTGAAAGCCCAGTTAATAGGAGTTCCACCTATTAGTTTAACCATCGTATCCATGCTTTGCGGATCTTCAACGCGGTCAAATTGTAATATTTTATGTGGACGTATCAATAAACATCCATAATAACAAGCTACTTTGTGCGCAAATGGTTTGGTTACTTTTTCCTGGATTTTGTCCATTGCGTAAGTTTCCAACATTTGCAGTACATTGATAATCTTAAGATCTCCACTATATGGCATCTTTATAATATCAGTAACTCGTTCTCTTTTATTATTATCTTTCAGTTCATGCTGAGTAACCATTAATCGGTTATAACAAGCAGCACAAGGCACAACGACTTCTTTTAATCCCTGAGCTTCAGCAAGAGCTAATATTCTGGCAGGAAGTGAAAGTGAGAGTTCTTCATTCATTGAATGGGCAGCTGTGGCACCGCAACAGTTCCAGTCTTTAATTTCAACCAATTCAAGATCTAAAGCTTTGACAATCGCTACTACCGATTCATTGTATTCACGGGATGATCCTTTGAGTGAACAACCCGGATAAAAACCTATTTTCATTTATTTTTAGTCTTAGGGTTATCAATCGTCTTAGAAAAAATTTCTCTAATGCCTTTCTTATCTTTTATCATTTCTGGCATTAGATTTAATTTCCCGTTCAAATACATCTTAGGAGCTAGTTTTACGTCTTGAGTCAGGCGGAATGTGCGAGCCTTAAATGCTGCAATTAAACCAACTTCATAAAGCCGACCGGTGTACTTAATGGAATCAAGGAATGACTTGTGAAAAGAAACAATCGGATTTGCATCGCGATTAACTTTTTTCTTGTTGAGCGATTGCTCACGAAGATAATCCATAATTTTAGGAATGTCGATCTCCATCGGACATCGACCTAAACAGTTTTCGCAGTTCAGACAAAGCCAAATCGTATTGGAACGAAGTATTCTGTCATAGTTTTCCTCTGTTCCTGTCTGTAACAGTCGCATCAAATAACTTGGCGGAAAGTTCATTTCTGAAGCAAGAACACACCCGGCTGTACACTTACCACATTGATAACAGCGCGAAACTTCTACGCCTGTATGTGTGTGTATTTCCCCGGAAATCTTGTTTTTGTTTTCCATGTTTACTTGAAAATATGATTAATTAATAGTAAGGCCGTTATTTATAACAAAGAAATTCATGGCGGTCTTTAGATGCAAATGTATGCAGAAAAAAAAGAAATTTGTGTAGAAGGATTGACCTTTTTACACAAATTTCTGATGTTTTTAATATTAAATATGATACTTTTGTATCTGATTATCAATTAAATATTTTTTTCTTTAATTAAATATTCAGCAATTTGTACAGCATTTAATGCAGCTCCTTTTTTGATCTGGTCACTTACAGTCCAAAAGGTCAGACCATTCTCATTTGTCAGGTCTTTGCGAATACGGCCCACATATACTGGATCTTTTCCTGCAATAAATAAAGGCATAGGATATTCTTTCTTTGCAGGGTTGTCTTGTAATACCAATCCTTCTCCATTTGCAAATGCTTCGCGTGCTTCTTCTATTGAAATAGGACGTTCTGTTTCAATCCAGGTACTTTCAGAGTGAGCTCTTAAAGATGGTACACGAACGCAAGTTGCACTTACCTCTATGTCAGAGTGCATAATCTTGCGAGTTTCATTATACATCTTCATTTCTTCCTTAGTATATCCATTGTCTGTAAATACATCAACCTGAGGAATTAAGTTGAATGCCAACTGATATGCAAATTTATCAACTGTGACTTCTTCACCAGCTAATACCTGACGATATTGTTCATATAGCTCGTCCATAGCAGCAGCACCGGCACCACTAGCAGCCTGATAAGTGGATACATGTACTTTTTTAATATGAGAGATATTCTCAATAGCTTTTAGGGCTACTACCATCTGAATTGTTGTACAGTTTGGATTTGCAATAATGCCACGTGGACGATCTTTTGCATCTTCCGGATTCACTTCAGGAACTACTAAAGGAACATCTTTTTCCATACGGAAAGCGCTGGAGTTATCAATCATCACAGCACCATATTTAGTTATAGTTTCTGCAAATTCCAATGAAGTGCCCCCACCGGCAGAAGTAAAGGCTATATCTACACCTTTAAAATCGTCGTTGTGTTGTAATAGTTTAACCTCGATCTGTTTATCGCGGAAAGTGTATTTACTTCCGGCGCTACGTTTGGAACCGAACAATACTAACTCATCCATAGGGAAATTTCTTTCATCGAGGACACGTAGGAACTCTTGACCTACTGCGCCGCTTACACCAACGATAGCTACTTTCATCTTTTCTTTTCTTTAGTTGTAATTAATACCTTTTTTATCATACCTTTACAGCTGGTATGAATTCAGCTGCAAAAATATAACATTTTGCAATATTAGATGAGATAAAATGAAAAGAATTGCATTTATTATTTGTTTTTTATACTCTTTTTGTTGCTTTACATTCGCAAACAAGAACTTTTTTAATGAAATTTTAAATAAAAGCTCTGTTTGTGAGGAGAATACTATAAAGTTTGGCTCTATTATTATCAATGAGATAATGGCTAATCCAAAGGGAATAAACGTACTACCCGAATCTGAATATATTGAGCTGTACAACCGAACAGATAATGTGATTTCTCTTAAAAAATGCACTCTTAATTATGGGGGTAAGAAATATCTTTTGCCGGATATAACGGTTGATACCAAAAACTATATAGTTCTTTGTAATCAAAAATACAAGGATTTATGGACTGCAAACGGAATTTTAGTTACCGGAGTATCTTCATTCCCTGCTTTGTTAAATACGGGTAAACTTCTTTGGCTGGAGGATGAGTACGGTAATCTTATTTCCTGGGTAGAGTATACAGACTCCTGGTATAAAGATAATAAAAAGAAGGATGGGGGATATTCTTTGGAATGTATTGACCCCGATAACCTTTCTAATGATGCACTAAACTGGTGTGCAACAACTGATTCAAAAGGCGGAACTCCGGGGAAAGCTAATTCTTTAAAAAAGAGTTTGCCTGATAAAGCAAAGATTGATGTTCTTTCTTCTTTTATACAATCTTCAGATACATTGGCGATAAATTTTAGTAAACCGATGAACGTTATCTCTCTTGGTCGGTTAGATAATTATACTAGTTTAAACTCTGCCATTTCTTTTAATAATGCTATTCCTGATTATCCTTGCGGTAGGAATGTGAAACTGATTCTAAACAGTTCATTAAAAGTTGGTGAAAAAGTAGAAATTAAGTTGCATGATTTGATTGATGTTTCAGGAAATACTCTTATGGCTCCTATTGCATTGGAGGTTTCTATTCCCGAACAGGTTGAAACTGATGCTGAGTTTTGGTTAGAAAAAAAATCTTTTTCACCAGAAAGTAGTGAAAGCAATAAATTACAGATTCGCTATTTACTTTCTGAAGAGAGAGCTATTGCTAATATTAAAATATTTGAGGCCTCAGGTCGTGAGGTCTGTTCTTTAGGCAAAAATATAGAACTCTCAGCTGAAGGAATGATTGAATGGGATGGGAAACAAGAAGATAAAAGTACTTGCCGGGTAGGCTTATATTTAGCGTACGTTGAGATGCACAGTTTAGCTGGCGCTATGAGAAAGTATAAACTTCCTTTCGCTGTGATAAGATAAAGGCATTGCTCTTATCATCAGAAATCGGCATGCGCGATTCTTTTTACTAACTCTTTTTTGTAATCTCCTCTTTTTTTTGTTTTTTTGTGCGAGGAATAAGAATTTAATAATATATATCTTATGTATTTGTTTGACTTTAGCTTACAATTACCCATAACAGACCCCACCTGGATCTTCTTTTTAGTACTGGCAATAATCCTTTTTGCCCCAATATTACTGGACCGGCTGCATATACCTCATATTATCGGCATGATTCTGGCCGGAGTATTAATTGGAGGGCATGGTTTTAATATTCTGGAGCGTGATAGCAGTTTTGAATTGTTTGGGAAAGTTGGCCTATATTATATAATGTTCCTTGCCGGTCTTGAAATGGATATGGCTGATTTTAAGAAAAATAAGAAAAAAGCATTTGTTTTTGGCTTAATAACTTTTACCATACCAACTGTATTGGGAATATTTAGCAATATGACGATATTAAATTATGGTATAGTTACTTCCGTATTATTAGCCAGTATGTTTGCTTCGCATACTTTGGTTTCATACCCAATTATCAGCCGTTATGGACTTAGCCGGCAAAAAAGTGTAAATATTACGGTTGGTGGTACTGCGATAACTGTAGTTCTTGCATTATTTGTTTTGGTAATAATTGCAGGAATGTTTAAACGTGAAGTAGATCAACTTTTTTGGTTCTTACTTATTGCTAAAATAGCCTTGGCTTGTTTTGTGATTATTTTCTTCTTCCCTCGCATAGGTAGATTGTTCTTCCGCCGGTATCAGGATAATGTAATGCAGTTCGTTTTTGTTCTTGCCATGCTTTTTCTCGGTGCTGGTATTATGGAATTAGCCGGATTTGAAGGAATTTTAGGAGCATTTTTGGTGGGATTGGTATTCAATCGCCTGATTCCTCATGTTTCTCCGCTAATGAATCATGTGGAATTTGTTGGTAATGCCCTCTTTATACCTTATTTCCTTATTGGAGTGGGGATGATTATTGATGTGAAAAGCTTCTTCTTGGAAGGCAAAGCATTTGAGGTAGCTATTGTTATGACATTAGTTCCTTTAGTAAGTAAGTGGATTGCGGCTTTTATTACTCAGAAACTTTATAGAATGAACGCTAACGAGAGAAGAATCATATTCGGATTGAGTAGCGCAAAGGTGGCTGTTTCACTAGCTGCAGTTTTGATTGGGCATGATATTATTATGAATAATGGAGAACGCTTGCTAAATGATGATGTGTTGAATGGAACCGTAATGATGATTCTAATAACTACTATTGTAAGTTCTTTTGTAACCGAACGTGCATCAAGGAAAATAGCAATCAATAATGAGGCCCAGGAAAAAGTTGGAGAAACAAAAGGTGAAGAAAATATATTGATTCCAATATCTAATCCGGATAATATTGTAAATCTGGTGAACCTTGCTTTGATTATTAAAAATCCCAAAAGGAAAGATGGACTGGTTGCTTTAAATGTTGTAAATGACCATCATGGATCTACTGTAAAGCAGGTTCAAGGCGAGAAATATCTTGAGAAATCGGCAATGATATCTGCAGCTGCAAATGTAGAGATGCATACTGTAAGCCGGTATGATTTGAATATTGCTGCGGGTATAATCCATACAATTAAAGAATATAATGTTTCTGATGTGGTGATTGGTCTTCACCGCAAGATAAACTTAGTGGATTCTTTCTGGGGCGGGACTGCAGAGAGCTTGCTGAAAGGTACTCATCGCCAGATTATGATCGCTAAATGTTTAATGCCTGTTAATACCCTTCGCCGGATTATAGTAGCTGTTCCTCAAAAGGCTGAATATGAAGCGGGATTTACAAAATGGGTGAATCAGTTGTGTCGCATGGGAGAGCAGTTGGGGTGCAGAGTGCATTTCTTTGCACATCCCGAGACATTAGATCGCCTAAAAGTTCTAATCAGTAAGAAGTTTAAAGGTTTGAGAAGTGAGTTTTCAGAATTAGTTGATTGGGATGAATTACTGTTGTTGACCGGACAGGTTAACTTCGACCATCTACTAGTTATTATAAGTGCCCGTAAGGGTTCAATATCTTATGATACTTCATTTGAAAGGTTACCATCTCAACTCTCTAAATATTTTTCGAATAATAGTTTGCTGGTTATTTATCCTGACCAGTATGGAGAACCTCAGGATAATGTTACATTCTCTGATCCTCGTGGGCATAATGAGTCTTTGAATTATGACAAAATGGGACAGTGGTTTTATAAATGGTTTAAGAAGAATTGATGGAAGAAAGAGAACAGCGAACACAGCTCTTGCTGGGCGAGGATAAAATGAATCGTTTGCGCAATGCCCATGTATTGGTTGTTGGATTAGGTGGTGTTGGTGCTTATGCTGCAGAAATGATTTGTCGTGCGGGTGTGGGACAAATGACTATTGTTGATGCTGATGTTATTCAACCATCGAATATTAATCGCCAACTTCCAGCTTTAAATTCCACTATAGGTAAACTGAAAGCGGATGTAGTGGCTGCCAGATTGAAAGATATCAATCCCGACTTAAAACTTACGGTGTATCCTATATATCTTAAGGATGAAAATATTCCTGAATTATTAGATTCTGCAAAGTTTGACTTTGTGGTGGATGCCATTGATACGATTAGTCCAAAGTGTTTTTTGATATTTAATTCCATGAAGCGCGGACTAAAAATTGTTTCCAGTATGGGAGCAGGAGCGAAAAGCGATATTACTAAAGTTTGTTTTGCCGATCTTTGGGATACTTACCATTGTGGATTAAGTAAGGCTGTTAGGAAACGGTTACAAAAAATGGGTATGAAACGGAAGCTACCTGTTGTTTTCAGTACAGAACAAGCCGATTCAAATGCAATTCTCTTAACTGATACCGAGCAGAATAAAAAGTCTACAACTGGAACTGTAAGTTATATGCCAGCCGTTTTTGGATGTTATCTGGCTGAATACGTAATAAAACGAATTTAAACAATGATAAAATTAGAGGGAATTACAAAAAGTTTTGGCGATTTGCAGGTCTTAAAAGGAATTGACCTTGAGATATCCAAAGGTGAGGTAGTAAGTATTGTTGGACCAAGTGGAGCCGGAAAAACAACTCTACTTCAGATTATGGGAACATTGGACAAACCGGATGCGGGGACGATCAATATGAATGGTCAGGAGATAAACCGGATGAAAGATAGAGATCTTGCTGTTTTCCGTAATAAGCATATAGGATTTGTTTTTCAGTTTCATCAGCTGTTACCTGAGTTTACAGCTCTTGAAAATGTGATGATTCCTGCATTTATAGCCGGAACTTCTACTAAAGAAGCAACAAAAAGGGCGAAAGAAATATTAAACTTCATGGGACTGACCGAACGTTCCTCTCATAAGCCAAACGAACTTTCAGGAGGAGAGAAGCAACGAGTGGCTGTTGCCCGTGCCTTGGTTAATAATCCTTCTGTGATTCTAGCCGATGAACCTTCCGGAAGTCTGGATACACATAATAAGGATGAATTGCATCAACTGTTCTTTGATCTTCGCGATAAGTTTGAGCAGACATTTGTAATTGTTACTCATGACGAAGGACTTGCTAAGATTACTGATAGAACTATTCATATGATAGACGGACAGATTATTTAGAAACAGATATAAGGGGCTAACCGCTCAAAGTCTTTTGAACTGAATTCTTCAAATAAAGATAAATCTCTAAGACTTTTTATAGCTCCTTTTTTCTTTCTATATTCTGTTATTACTTTTGCCTGATAAAAGTTGATATAAGGATGAGCAGTCAAGCGTTCAATGCTAAACTTGTTTATATTTAATCGATGGATTGGCTCTTTTTTAATAGTAAACCATTTGTTTAGTTCGGGCGCAATATGAGATATTTCTTGTAGCTGACCTACCTTGTAGAAACCACCTAAAAGCTGTCGGTAAGCAATAATTCGTTTGGCAGTTCCAATCCCGATTCCTGGAACTTTTTTGAGTTCGGTTGTATCTGCTTCATCCAGACTAATAACTGTCCCTTCGGGATATTTATAAAATTTCAGTGTGTCGCGGTCTGCTTTGGCAGAGAATTGCTGAAGAGAATCTATTTTCTTTAAATATTTATCACCAATATAAATGTAAGGTGCAAGCAATTTGTACTGGTCGGGCGAAAGGCCATAAACTTTGGCAAAAGATTCCGGAGTTCGAAACTTTCCACCTTTAGCTCTATAACGAAGAATGTTTCTTGCAATATAAGGTGGTAATCCTAAACGGGTGAATGTAATAGAATCCGCTGTATTCGGATCGAATGGGGCAAGAATTATTTCTTTTTTCTTATGAACGTAATAGTCATTGAAATCCCAGTCTTTCTCTCTTTGATGAACGGATGTTATAAATCTATTATATGCTTCTTCATCCATTTCGCAGTTAATCTGTGCTGATGGATTAATATAAGGAACCGACCAGTAAATTAGTAATGCTACAAAAATTAGAATGATAAGTGCGTAGAATCCAATACGTTCTGTCTTTGTAAAGTAGAAAAAGTCTTTCCACATCTTGCGTTTTTCTTAGAGGGTTTTTAGTTAGATTTATTTTTCCGAATAATGAAATATATAAAATGTTTTGTAATTTTGCATGTCTTCAAAATTAATTGAATATGATAAATCTTATTAGGAAATATCCATTTTCTATACTCATAGTGCTGACCGTCGTTTATCTGTCATTTTTTAAGCCGCCAAGCACTCCTTTAGATCAGGTTACAAATTTTGATAAAGTAGCTCATGTCTGCATGTATTTTGGTATGTCTGGCGTGTTTTGGCTTGAATATATGAGAAGCCATCGTGGCAGGTTTAAATTCATGCATATTTTTATAGGGGCGGTGATTCTTCCAATAGTATTTAGTGGTTGTATTGAACTCCTGCAAGAATACTGCACCTCATATAGAGGAGGAGATTGGCTCGACTTTACAGCTAATTCTGTTGGCGTTATTCTTGCAGGAGTTATTGCATATTTCTTAGTCAGACCGAAATTCTTTTTATAAGAAGTTTGCTCTGCTATAAGTCTTCAACAATTTGTCCCATCTTCATGCTGTTCGATCCTTTGATAAGAATATAGCATCCTTTAGGTTTATCATCCTTGATAACTTTAACTACATCCAAAATGTTTGTAAAACAGTCATAAGAGTGAGCTGTCTGTTCAAACTGATCTCCCACAAGAATAACCTTTTCAAACTCGCAGGTATCGATGAAATCGACTATCTTTTGGTGTTCTTCAATGCTTGTATCTCCTAATTCTTTCATATCTCCCAGGATAACAACCTTGTGTTTCGCTTCCATTCTTTTGAAATTCTTCAAGGCTGCCATCATACTTGTAGGATTAGCATTGTAAGCATCAATAATAAGTTTGTTGTCCTCAGTCTCTTTTAATTGAGAACGGTTGTTTTGAGGTGTATAGTTTGTTAATGCATGATCTATCTTGGCAGGTTCTACACCAAAGAAGCGCCCAATAGCAACAGCTGCTAATGCATTATCAAAATTATATTCACCAATTAACTTAGTTTGAATATGATGAATATTTCCATCTTTTCCCGCTTTCCAGTCAAAAGCAAGGTATGGAGAACATGAAGTGACTTTTCCGTTCACATAAAGATTCTCAGTTGTTCCGTAATTGATGAGGTTTAATCCTTCTGCGATATCCATCAGGAAAGGATTCTCATTCTGAATAAATACGATTGAATTCTCTTTTTGACGCAAATAATCGTAAAGCTCTCCTTTTGTTTTAATTACGCCTTCAAAAGAACCGAATCCTTCCAAATGAGCCTTTCCCACATTGGTAATAATACCATAATCAGGTTCTGCAATATCAACTAAAGTTTTAATTTCACCGGGGTGATTGGCTCCCATTTCAATAACAGCCAAATCATGATGACCGCGGAGTTTTAATAGAGTAATTGGCACTCCGATATGATTGTTCAGATTTCCCTGAGTATAAAGTACATTATGAACTTCGGAAAGTACGGCAGCTATCAGCTCTTTAGTTGTTGTTTTACCGTTAGTTCCGGTAATTCCTATAACTTTAGTTCCTAGTTTCTTACGGTGATAATTGGCAAGTTGCTGAAGAGTTTTCAAGCAATCGTCAACTAAGATAATATGATTGTTTTCCGGATCAGCATATTCAGCTTCGTCCACAACTGCATAAGCACAGCCTTCTGTTAAAGCCTTTTTTGCAAAAGAATTACCATTAAAATTGTCGCCTTTCAGAGCGAAAAAAATAGAATCGTCAGGGCAGTTGCGACTATCGGTGGTCACAACAGGGTATTGCAGATAGATTTGGTAAAGAGCAGCTATTGTCATATCAATAATATTTGGAAATTTCTGTATGCAAAATTAGACAAAATATTGTTATATATAAGTGCGTGCAATAAAAAATACTTCAATTTACTTTTTCTTTGCTTATAAACTATTATAGCCTTGAGGATGAATTAGTAATTTATTGACCAGCTTTCGTTTTAAACATGTACAAGATTGAACTCAAACATGTACATGATTGGCGGCAAACATGTACATGTTTTGCAAAAGACTTCCTTATTAAATGATTAGTTTATAAGGTTATGTCAGATAGTATAAACTTATTATTGTGGAAAAGATATAAAGATTTAAAAAGAAGAATGA
Organism: uncultured Bacteroides sp.; assembly: GCF_963675905.1. Lineage (NCBI taxonomy): Bacteria > Pseudomonadati > Bacteroidota > Bacteroidia > Bacteroidales > Bacteroidaceae > Bacteroides > uncultured Bacteroides sp. Next base: position 3,483,434 of record NZ_OY780936.1, read on the forward strand.
AAAATATTATGTATTTTTGCCATAAACAAATTGTAATAAACAACAATGATTAGTCAGTCTCTTTCGAAATATATAAATGTGAATGGAAGACTTTTAGATCTTTCAACTCCGCAGGTGATGGGTGTTCTTAATGTAACTCCCGATTCTTTTTATTCTGAATGCCGTGCACAGACAGACGAAGCTATAGCCGACCGTGCCCGACAGATATTGGAAGAAGGCGCTTCTATTATAGATATCGGAGCTTACTCATCGCGCCCCAATTGTGTAGATATATCTCCCGAGGAAGAATTGAACAGGTTACGATATGCATTGAAGATTTTGAATGAAGTTCATCCCGATGCAATTATATCTGTTGATACATTTCGTGCAAGCGTGGCAGAAGTCTGCGTTAAAGAATATGGAGTTGCCATCATAAATGATATTTCAGGCGGTGAAATGGATAAAAATATGTTCGATACCGTTATAGATTTACAGGTTCCATATATCATGCAACACATGCAAGGCACTCCTCAGAATATGCAGGATTCTCCTCATTATGATAATCTGATGAGGGAAACTTTCCTTTATTTCTCTGAAAAGATACAGACGCTGCATGATAGAGGATTGAATGATATTATTCTTGATCCCGGCTTTGGTTTTGGAAAAACGTTGGATCATAATTATGAATTGCTTAGTCATTTAGAAGAATTTAAAATATTCGAACTCCCTATACTTGTTGGTTTGTCCCGGAAATCGATGATTACCAAATTATTGGATATTCCTACAACTGAAGCATTAAATGGAACAACTGTTGCCAATACAATAGCTCTCATGAAAGGTGCGGACATTATTCGAGTTCACGATGTAAAGGAGGCCGTTCAAGCCGTTAAGATTGTTCAGAAATGTAGAAATCTATAAAGAATAGTAGCATGCCTATAGAATTTGGAGTAAAAGACTTTATTGATATACTTTTAGTAGCATTCCTGCTATACTACACATATAAGCTGATGAAAGCGTCAGGTTCTATTAATGTGTTTATTGGTATACTTGTTTTTATTCTTATATGGCTTGTTGTATCGCAGATTCTGGAAATGCGTTTACTGGGATCTATTTTTGATAAACTGGTAAGCGTGGGTGTGCTTGCTTTAATTGTTCTTTTCCAGGATGAAATCAGGCATTTTCTACTTACTCTCGGTTCGCATCAACGAACAAGTATCCTGGCACGGTTTCTCTCTGGAAGCAAGAAAGAACAAATGGATAAAAGTGATATTGTTCCTATTGTTTTGGCATGCCTTAATATGAGTAAACAGCGAATTGGTGCATTAATTGTAGTAGAAAAAAATGTTCCTCTTTATGATATTATTCGTACGGGCGAGGTTATCGATGCAAATGTAAACCAGCGATTAATAGAAAATATTTTTTTCAAGAATAGCCCTTTGCATGATGGGGCAATGGTAATAAGCAAAAAACGTATAAAGGCTGCAGGTTGTATTCTGCCTGTATCACATAATCTGGATATTCCGAAAGAATTGGGGCTTCGCCATCGTGCGGCTATGGGAATTTCGCAGATAACGGACTCTCATGCTGTAATTGTCAGCGAAGAAACCGGCTTTATTTCGGTTGCATATCATGGACAATTCTATTTAAGACTTAGTGCAGAAGAGCTGGAGAGCATATTAACCAAAGAAGATTAGTTTAGCATCAGATTCATATAAGGTTTCTGACGTTCGAATATCTGAAGCTCTTTTGGTAATAGTTCTGTTTTATATCCCATTAAAGCTTGTGTGAGTTCCTGAATACTGAAAGATTTAAAATCCTTATTGATTTCTGCTATCTCTAATTTACCCGATTTTATCGAATAAAAAGCATTGTTCTTTCCAATAGACTCATCACTTATATTAAAGGAGACTTCAAGTTCAGGATGATGAATCGCATAAATCTTAAGCAACTTTTCTGCATCAATAATCCGTGCCATTCCTAAAATATCCCCCATTTCATCGTTGGGAGGTGTAATACAGGATATATCTTTGACTTGAAATTGTTTTGCAGCAGTAAACAGAAGTGTGTCTCTTACAGAGTTGTCCTCAAAGAATAGCTCGGGTACATGAAGAGTGTTATCTTTTACATAACAAAATAAAAGCCCTTTGATTTCTCCTTTTGACTTGGCTATTAGTAATTCTCCACTTCCAAGTTTTAGATCGTCCATGATAACTAAAAAATCATCAAAAGAATGTTGTATGCAGCATGGACGTTTTTTTATGTTTTCATCGAAGAAAAAGTAAGCTTCTTCTTGCAAGAAAGGCTGTGAAGTATATTTAGATACAGTGTATTCAGAAGAAGGTTTTAATTCTTCAACTGTGAAGGTTTTATTTGAATATTCAAAAATAGGAGTATACCCCATTTTTGAATAATAACTAAAAAGCCATTTTTCTGCAGGAATGAGCGTTGTTAAAGGTACTTCATTATTTTGCATTCGAGCAAATGACTGCAAAAGGAGCCTTTTCATCGCTCCTTTTTCTCTGTGATCAGGATGAGTGCAAGCTCCGGATATGTATCCGGTAGAGATTATATCCCCACAGAAAGTCATCGGATAAGGAAGAATCTGTAATGCCGAAATAATGTTTCCATTTTCCTCAATTGCGAGATTAACCTCGTCACTGTATCTTTTAGAAAAATACAGTTCAGTAAATGCTTCGTCATCTCCGAAGCAAAGATTCCATAGCTTTTTGACTTCCTCTTTCATTGCATTTTTAGCCTTTTAATCGGGCTATATTCTTTTCTAAAAGGATGGTTGGCTGATAAGATAACTTAGCTTTTCTCAGTCCTTCTATGCCTAAATCTTCCTCCCGGTTTAGGTAAACAAACTGTTCCGGTATGTGTTTTGCGAATTCTTGATTGATAACATTATATGCTCCTTCAATCTGCGTGTCAGCTTTCTCTACATGAACTCCGAAAGTTTCATGATTAATAGGCATCCCAAAAGTAAATGCCGCAATTTTGCCGTTAACGTAAAGTATACCTCCGGTTAAACCTAATTCGTCAAAGTGATTTAATGCATAAGTCAGAGATTTACGCTCATTACCTAATCCATTTTGTTGTTCACAGTCGTTAGCCTTGCACCATTCTTCTTCCAACCGCAAACATTCACTTATACGATCGGCTGTAATAGGAACATATTCATAATCAGTATATGTTTTATAGAACTTATTTGCATGATTTCGTTTCGGCTGAAACTTTTTCCCTTTTAATTCAGCTAAATCGGTGCGGAGATAAATGTAATCTACATAATCTCTGTTTGATGAAAAGTCGAACTTGCCAGGCATTAGTTTTTCTATTTCATCTTTCATGTTATTGCAAACGCCATACATCAAAAAAGATTTTTCCTCACTTGCGGCATCATCTATAATAGCCTCAAGAATCTTTTTTAAATCTCCTTCGCCAACTGGCATCATATAGGCTAGCTGGTTATTCATGTAGAATTTGAATAACAAGAATCCGTCAACAATGGCAAACTTTGTATCATACATAAATCGCCAGCTACATAAATTAGAGAATGAAAGATCGCAATTCTTTCTTTCGCTATTCATTGTAATAGAGGTAATAGCCTCTTTATCTTCTAGTGTTATATCTTTGAATTTTATCATACAATATTATCAACAAATTGTTTGCCAATTTATAATAAGTCTAACAGTCTCAATATAGTAGGAGTGAAAAGTGCTGTAAAAATACCGTTAAAAGTAAGTCCTAAACTTGCATATGCACCATACTTGCCGCTTACGTCCATAGCTGTTGATGTGCCAACGGCATGGGCAGCTGTTCCCATTGAAAGCCCTTGTGCTATGGGACTTCCTATTTTTAAAAGAGCCAATATCTGAAATCCGAATATTGCTCCGAATAATCCAACGCATACAACCACAGCTGCAGTTAACGATGGTATTCCCCCAATTGTTTTTGTTACTTCCATCGCAATTGGAGTTGTGACAGATTTGGCAGCAAGCGACAAAATGACTTCTTTACTGCCACCTAGTAACTTGGCAATCAGAACAACCGAGATTACTCCGACTATACAGCCGGCCAGCTGTGAAAGCAAAATAGGCCACAATTGTTTTTTTATTTTCTCCAGTTGGAGATATAAAGGAACTCCAAGTGCTACAACTGCCGGCTTTAACCAGAATTCAATAAATTGACCGCCAAAATGATATGTTTCGTAACTGATATTGCACAACCTTAAGAATAAAATTAATGCAGCAATTGTAAGTAATATGGGGTTGAGCAAAACCCAACCAGTCTTCTTTTGTATATATTTCGAGAAGAAATAGATTCCAAATGTAATTGCTAATAGAAATAAAGGGTTTTCGAGATATTTCATTTGATCTTTCGCATTAATTGATGAACCCATCCTGTGACTACAAGTACCAGGATAGTACTTATTATTGAAGCAATAGCAATTGGCCAGAACTGAGCTGATATAATATCAAAATAAAGCATTAATGCTACCCCGGGGGGTACAAAAAAGAATCCTAAATTAGCAACCAGGAAATCAGACATTCCTTTTACCCATTTCAATTTTACCCAGCCTAGTTTTAGAAAAAGTGTAAGTAACAACATCCCAATTATACTTGATGGGAGTTTTATCTCAGTGAGATAGACGGTTAATTCACCCAATGCCAGGCAACCAAATAAAATAAAGCACTGACGTATCATAATGTATCCTATTAAAAACTGATGCAAAATTAGGGATTAATTTCTCAAATAACGAAAAAAGTATCATAAATGATTAATATGCCATATAATGTTTATTGATATTCTTTTCAAAGACTTTTAAATTTGTTATGATACAGATTGATGCGTTATTGTATTTACTTTAAATATTTGTTCTTGTTTCTAAAAATAGCTAATTATAAACACTAAATTCTTTTTGATTTTAATATTAATGGTTAAATTTGCCAAACTAGTGAAATCATTGTATGAGAAGCATTATTCAGTATATCGTTTTTATATTATTTATAGCTTGTATCCTCTCTTCCTGTCGTCCAGATCGACAGTCGGATTATTATTTGGAGCATGCAGAATCTTTGTTGGAACAACACCCTGACAGCGCTTTATTTCTTTTGAATAAGATAACTCCAAAGGATTTATCTACTGAGGAATATGCCCGTTATTGTCTACTCATGACTCAGGCAAGAGACAAAAATGGCCTGCCGTTGACATCGGATTCGTTGATCAGTGTTGCCGTTGAATACTTTAATGATAAAAAAGATCTTGATACCAAAGCAAAAACTTATTTTTATGCAGGTAGGGTTAATCAGGATATGCAGAATGCTAAGCAAGCAATGGAATATTTTCTAAAAGCTGCGGATTTCTCCGAAGATAGTAAAGATTATAAATTAAGATATCTGATTTATTATTATTTGGGGGATCTTTATTTAAATGAGACGCTTTTTGATTCTTCATTGAAAATGAATTTAAATGCATTTTATTATTCTCAGCTATTGGGAAATAAAGATTATATGATATATGCACTTAGGAATATTGCTTTTGCTTATTCAGGTAAAAGAGATCATCGCAATGCCTTAAAATATTATTTCAAGGCACTAAATGTATTACCGAAATCAGACATAAGTGCTTTAGCTATTCTACTAAATGAAATGGGCATTCAGTATAATCATTTAAAGGATTATTCCCATGCCTTGAAAGTTGTTAATAGAGCTATTAGTATAAACCAAGATAGTGCAAAACTTTTATATAATTATTTTGTTAAAGCGGAGATTTATTTCAATGTTCATCAATATGATTCGGCAGTTTATTATTACGATAAAACTACTCGTAGTTTAGATCTTTATACAAAGACAGATAGTTATAATAAACTTTCGAAAGTAGAAAGAAATCGTGGAGATATAAACAAAGCTTTATTTTATAATGATATTTATATAAATTTCAGAGATTCGATTGAAAAGAAGTTGCATGCTGATATGATTATCAAAATGCAGAATATTTACCAGCATAAAAAATCTGTTGAGAAAATACAATATCTCACATTGGAAAAGAATCAGCAAAAGATGGTTCTCTATTTAATTAGTGCTATCTCTTTAGGTGTTTTGTCTTTATTGGCTAGTGTCCTGTTGTTATATAGAAGCCGTAAAGAAAGACAGACTCGTGAGCTAGAATTAGTAGTTCAGAAAGAAAAAGAAGAATCTCAAATTGCAAAAGCCAGATTGCAAGAGAGTGAGCTGGTAAGAATTCGAAAAGAAAAAGAGTTGCTGGAAAAAGAGATGGAACTTCGTACTGACTTTTTTAGCAGACTTAATAATATAACTTTTCCATTTCTTTCTATTCAAGAAGGCAAAGAAGGATACATCAGATTAACTCAAGAAGATTGGGAGGCAATTGTTAAGAATACAGATGCAGCTTTCGATCATTTTTCTGTCCGCCTAGCAAAATCCTTTCCTGAGCTTAAAAAAGATGAAATTCTCTTCTGCTGCTTGATAAAAATGAAATTAGGCTTAAACACGTTGTCCTCTGTCTACAATCTAACTAAGGATGCTATTTCAAAAAGAAAAGAGCGCATAAAGAAAAATAAAATGAGAATAGAAGACGGGCGATCGTTAGATCAATTTCTGGCCGATTTTTAGTGTTTTCATTCTCTTTTTTTTAATTTGTCCAATATTACAGTCTCAAATTATTGTTGAAATGGTATTTAATTCTTTGTTTTATAGGAGGTTAGTTTGAAATCAATATGTCCAACGCTTTTTTTGATTAATCAGCCTTTATTCCTTAATTTTGTATCAAGCAATTTTTGAAATCGAATTTAAAATAACATTAAAAAATAAGCATTATGAAAAAGTCATTATTCATTGCACTCTGTTGCTCGTTCTTTTTAGTTTCATCTTTGTACGCTGAAACATATACAACAGAATCAATAAATTTGCAAGCTGGTCGTGATAAAAGCTTTAGACCTACATCTGTTGTTGAAACTGCAATCCCTATTACTGCAACCATTGATGTAGATTTGGTAACTCTAGGTTTTACTTCAAATTTAGGGAACTCAACTGTTACTATTGAAAACTCTTTGGGTGAAGTTGTATATGAAAATACACTCAATGCTCAAGCCGGAACAATTCTTCCAATCTCTTTAGCAGGGTCAGAATCTGATACATACTATATTGAGATTAATAGTGGCAGCAAGAAATGGTTTGGAGAATTTGATTTATAATAGAATCAATTTAATCGATTGATTAATTAGATAGTTATTGACACTCAGTTTTAAGCGCTGACTTTTGTGAAAAAGTCAGCGGCTTTTATAAATATTAGTTTTAGTTTAGATATGAATTTGACTAACATGCAATATAATATAGATAATATGTATAGTTGTTACAGCAATTTAGGGAACCATATATTCCGTAAGCCTGCTATGATTTGCATGGATACGGTTCATCTTGTTAATGAAGGGATGCGAAAAGAATCTATTATAATCGATGAAGTAAAACCTAATGCTACTTTATTTCAAGGGCATGATGTTAAAGTATATTCTCGTTCTGAGAATAATTCATTGCTGATTGAAATAACCGGAATGTCTAAAAATATTAAAGCTACAGTTTATCTATTCTCTTTAGAAGGTGCTTTGTTACAAATGAATCACGTTACACAATCTAAAACTTCTATTGATATACTTTCTATGCCAAATGGGAGATATCTTATGAATATTCAAATAGGTAAGGATATCTTTACCTGGAAAATTACTAAGCAATAGTTATTTTATTTAAAATGGGATTTAGGATGTATTTTGGATAATTTTTTTAAATTTGTGGATTGTTTATTATGAAATATGATAATGAAACATCCTATCCTGTTTTTCTGTTGTTTGTTACTTCTGTTTAGTACGCTTTTCTCTTGCCGTCCTAATCGCTCATCTTCTGAAATACTGATGCGGGCAGAAGCCCTCATTAATAAATATCCTGATAGTACTTTAGTCTTATTGCGCAAAGTTAATCCTAATACTTTGGATAGGTCAGATAATGCACGATATTGCCTACTAATGACAAAAGCGCTTTTTAAAAATTCTATTCCTATTGTATCTGATTCGCTTATCAATATTGCGATAGATTATTATAATACTAATGCGGATTCTATAAAAAAGGCTGAAGCTTATTTTTATGCTGGGCAAGTGAATGCTGATATGAAAAATTCGAAGCTTGCAATGGAATTCTTATTAAAAGCAGCCGATTTAGCTTCTTGTGGTAAAGATTATAAATTGCTATACCTTATTTATTATTATTTAGGTGATCTCTATTTAAATGAATGTTTGTGCGATTCCGCAATAATAGTGCACCAAAAGGCTCTTTTATTTTCAAAATTATTAAATGATAGTTCCTATATAACCCATGCTTTAAGAAATCTTGCGATTTCATATTCTGGTGATGGAAAGCAAGATAGTGCTTTAATTAATTATTATTTGGCTTTGAAAGTTATACCTAAATCGGATACGGCAACTCTTATAGCGTTATATAACGAGATGGGAGGAGTTTATGAAAAATTAGGTAGATATTCTCAAGCAATTAATGCTGTGGATAAGGCGTTAGGACTTGAGACATTTATCGATAAACCTTTTTATAGTTATGTGGTTAAAGCCCATATTTATTTGGGGATGGAAAAATATGATTCTGCAATTTATTATTACGATAAAACAATACATAGTCCTAATTTGTATACTCGGGCATCAAGTTATAATGGGTTGGCCGACGCATATAGTGCAATAGGGAATGATAAACTGGCATTTAAACTAATGCAACTTTATGATAAATGTAGAGATACTATTGAAAATCAGACAAAAAGTGATGCCGTTATTGAAGTCCAGAATATATATCAGCATGGAAAATCAAAAGAGCAGATTCAACGACTACTTTTGGAGAAGAAAGAGCAAACAATTGCTTTTTATCATTGGGGACTTTTATCCTTTGTACTATTGCTTCTATTGTTAGGCTCCTTCTTTATTTATAGAAGCCGAAATAAGAAAGAATTATTAGAAAAAAGCAGAATGTTGTTGGAGCAAGAAAATAAGTTGATTAAAATGAGAGAGAAAGAGTCTCAACTTCGGGAAGATTTTTTTAAGAAACTTAATAAACTAAATAAAATACCTTCATTAGAACTGATTAATACCAAAAATAAAGACTCGTTGTCAGATGATGTAGTAAGGATCTCTCTAACTGATCGTGACTGGGAGGAACTTATAAGAAATATTGATGTGGCATATGATCATTTTACCGATCGATTAAAAAGAGAATATCCCAATTTGACACTCCAGGAAATTCATCTTTGTTGTTTGGTTAAAATTAAAGTTGCACGTAATGACTTAGCAAATATTTTTTGTATTACCCCTCAGAGTGTAAAAACAACTAAGTACAGAATTAAAAAAGAAAAAATGGGAATCCTTGATAGAGATATAACTCTTGATCATTTTCTTGAAAAGTTCTAAATAATGCATTATTTGGCATTATGTAACTTCAATTGTTACCGTAAAAGCTATTACATTCTTTCTAATTTGCTGATTAATAATGAATTGTGATTTTCATTTTGTTACCCTGTTTTTTATCATTTTCTCATTTTATTCCCGAAATTTGTTTCGTAATTCAAAATATAGAACTCCCCGGGAATACTATAAATGAGCAATGGTTAGGGATTTTATAAAGTAGTGGTTGTTAAGCGAGCAATGAATTTCACTCTCCCGGGGTTCTATTTTTTTTAGATGTATAAATCTTTGATTTAATACTACTACTGCATTAATACCTTTCAGAAGAATACCAAACTAAAAACAGATCTTCGATTATTTTTTTAATAATAACTAGAATTCTAATTGCATTCTTGTACAAAAGAAAAATTTCTTCTGTACAAATGAATTAATTGTTCTGTACAAGAGAATTTATTCTTTTGTACAAGAATACAAAAAGATTATGCCGGTTAATTAAAAACACCCAGAAGAAAAGAACTTCGCCATGGCTTAGATAAAAAGTTAGAGTTGTGAATTAGCGCTAGATCGCTAGATCACCGCTAGATTAAATTAAATTGATCTAGCACCCTTTTTGTGTTTATTATCAGATAGTTATATGCCTACCGCTAGATTGCTAGATCAATTTGCAAAAAAAAAGTTTTTTGAGGAGACTTATTTTTAAAATAACCAGGATTCTTTAAAGCTAGTTTTATGTTTAGAGAGCTTATTTAACTCCCATATTAAAATTGAAACAGAGTCTCTTCTTATTTGTTTTTTAATTTATTGATTGTGCTGAAATGCAGATTAAATTTGTATTTTTGTTTATAGAATAAAATTTAACTCGAATACAATGGATATTGATGGAAAAATAAAAAAAGAATTTATTCGTTTTCAACGAAATGAAATAACTGAGAGCCTTGTTTATTCCCGTCTGGCTTCTATTGAGAAAGATGGTTCAAACAAGGAAATTCTTTTGAATATTGCTGCAGATGAGATTGCTCATGGAAAAGTCTTTCAGAAATATACAAAAGAAAATCCTATCCCTGACCGATGGAAGATATTCAAATATTATTGGTTAGCTCGTTTATTTGGATTGACTTTTGCTTTAAAATTGATGGAGTCTGGCGAATCAAATGCTCACAAAAACTATGACCGATATGAAAGTTTCCCGGAATTACTTCGCCTTGGCCGTGAGGAAGAAGAGCATGAAAAGAAACTTATTGGTCTGATTAATGAAGAACGGCTGGAATATATGGGTTCGGTTGTACTAGGATTAAATGATGCCCTGGTAGAGTTTACCGGTGCATTAGCCGGATTTACACTTGCTTTAAGCGATTCCAAGCTTATAGCGCTAACCGGAAGTATTACCGGTATTGCTGCTGCTCTTTCTATGGCTTCATCCGAATATCTTTCTACAAAATCAGAAGACAGTAATGAAAAGCATCCTGTTAAGGCGGCCATCTATACAGGTTTTGCTTATGTTGTTACAGTAGTTGCTTTGGTTCTACCTTTTATAATATGTGCCAATGTTTTGGTTGCACTTGGAATTATGCTTGTTGCAGCATTAATGATAATTGCGATATTTAATTATTATTATTCTGTAGCCAAAAGTGAAAGCTTTAAAAAACGATTTATGGAAATGGCATTATTGAGTTTTGGGGTTGCTTCAATTAGTTTCTTTATAGGCTATTTATTGAAAAAGTTTACAGGTATTGAAGTTTAATCAATTTAAATGCCATTTTTATTCTTTTTAATGTTAAAGTATGCAACTTTAGTGCTTTGATTGATTAATTAATCTGCTATTTTGTAATGTTGATATTGCAATTATATGTAATTTTGCAAAGTGAAAGTTGATTGCTCCGATATCAGAACATATAAATATATTATTCAATCATGGATTTAATTAATGAAATTATTGCGCGGGCGAAAGCTGATCGTCAGCGAATTGTCCTTCCTGAAGGAACGGAAGAACGTACTTTAAAGGCTGCCGATCTAGTTTTGGCAGATGGAGTTGCTGATATTATTCTTTTAGGTAACCCTGAAGAGATTAAAAAGTTGGCTGCTGAATGGGGACTAAAGAACATTGATAAGGCAACAATTATCGATCCTGCTAACCATGCAAAGAAGGAACAGTATGCTGAATTGCTATGTGAACTTCGCAAGAAAAAGGGTATGACTATTGAAGATGCTCGTAAACTTGTTCTTGATCCGCTGTATTTAGGATGTCTTATCATTAAGAGTAATGATGCAGATGGTCAGTTGGCTGGTGCTCAAAATACAACTGGTGATGTTCTTCGCCCTGCATTACAAATTATTAAAACAGCTCCAGGTATGAGCGTAGTATCTGGTAGCATGTTGCTTATAACTAAAGCTCCTGAATATGGTAAGGATGGTCTTTTGGTGATTGCAGATGTTGCTGTTTTACCAAACCCAACTGCAGAAGAACTTGCTCAGATTGCCGTAGCTACAGGTAGAACTGCCCGCGTGCTCGCAAACGTTGAACCAAAGGTTGCTATGCTAAGTTTCTCAACTAAAGGAAGTGCAAAACATGAAATGGTTGATAAAGTTGCTGAAGCTACACGTTTAGCTAAAGAATTAGCTCCTGATATGCTTATCGATGGTGAACTTCAGGCTGATGCAGCTCTTGTTCCTTCTGTTGGAAATAGCAAAGCTCCGGGAAGTGCAGTTGCCGGACAAGCAAATACTTTGGTTTTCCCTTCTTTAGAGGTAGGTAATATTGCTTATAAGATGGTTCAACGTCTAGGTGGTGCTGAAGCTGTTGGTCCTATTCTTCAAGGAATGGCTGCTCCTGTTAACGATCTTTCTCGTGGTTGTTCAATTGAAGATATCTATAGAATGATTGCAATTACTGCTAATCAGGCTATTGGAGCAAAAAAATAATTAAAAGAATTTAAAGGTATGGCTGAAATGATTAAAGAACCAATAGAGAACTACGGACTAAGTTCTAAAGACCGTAAAAAGACTTTGTTCTCTAAAATTGGTATCGTAGGCTGCGGAAAGGAAGGCTCTAAAATAGCTACTGTAGCTGCTACGGCTGGTATTGAGGTAGTATTTCTTGAAATCAGTGATGAGAAAATTGAAGCAGCATTCGATAGAATTGCTGGTGAATTAGACATGCGTATTGCCACATGGGGTCTTACTGAGACAGAAAAGAAAACTATTCTTGGACGTATCTCGGGAACATTAACTTTTGATTCATTAAAGGACTGTGATTTTGTAATCGAAGCAGTACGCTATGATGAAAACGGAGAAAGAAGTTTGAATCACCGCAAAGAAATCTTCCTGAATTTGGAGGCTGTTTTAGCTGAAGATGCTATTATAGCAACAAATGCTTCTTCTGTTGTAATTACAGAATTAGCCTCTGAACTTAAACATAAAGAGCGCTGTGTGTGTTTACACTTTGTAATAATGCAGCCTCAAAGCCGTGTAATGGAGATTGTTCGCGGACTTTATACTTCGGATGATTGTTACAAGAAGGTTTGTCAGTTTGCTAAACTGATTAGCTATGATTATGTAACCGTAGAAGAATCAGCCGGTTTGATTTGTAACCGTATGTTTTTTATTCTGCTAAATGAAGCTTGTGCAATTCTTCAGGAAGGGTTAACGACCCCAATTGAGATTGATTCTATCATAAAGTTTGGTTTGGGACAACGTCAGGGAGTCTTCTGTATGGCCGATCAAATGGGAATTGAGAAAATTGTTCCTCAAATGGAAGACCTTTACAAAGAATTTGGCTCTTTGAAATATAAACCATCTCCACTGTTACTTCGATTAAATCGTGCTAAGCATTGGGGAGTTCGTACCGGTATGGGTTTCTATGCTTATGACAAAGAAGGAAACCGTATGATTAATGAGAACGAGAAAAAATAAGGAACTATGAAAATATTAGTACTCAACTGCGGTAGCTCATCCATCAAGTATAAGTTGTTCAATATGGACACAAAGGAAGTGATGGCCCAAGGTGGAATTGAGAAAATTGGATTAAAGGGATCCTTTCTTAAACTGACTCTTCCTAGCGGAGATAAGGTTATGCTGGAAGGAGAAATATTGGAACATACAGCAGGTATTGAATATATTCTTGGCGTTTTAGTCAGTGAAAAATATGGTTGTATCAAGTCATTGGATGAGATCAATGCTGTGGGACACAGAGTTGTACACGGAGGAGAAAAATTCAATAAGTCAGTATTGATTACTGATCAGGTGATTGAAAAGATTGTAGAATGTATTGATATTGCTCCACTTCACAATCCACCTAACTTGAAAGGTATTCGTGCTGTTTCGGATTTAATGCCAAATGCACCTCAGATTGCTGTCTTTGATACAGCTTTCCACCAGACTATGCCTGATTATGCTTATATGTATGGTATTCCTTATCAGCTTTATAAGAAATATGGTATCCGTCGTTATGGTTTCCATGGAACTAGTCATCGTTATGTTTCAAAACGTGTATGTGACTACCTTGGTATTTCTCAGGAAGGACAACGTATCATTACTTGTCACATAGGTAACGGTGGATCTGTAGCTGCTATTAAAGATGGTAAATCTATGGATACTTCAATGGGATTTACTCCTGTAGAAGGTTTATTGATGGGAACTCGTGCCGGAGATATTGATGCCGGAGTTGTTTCTTATATCATGGATAAAGAGATGATTGGTACTTCTTCTATTTCAACCTTACTTAACAAACATAGTGGTGTTTTAGGAGTATCCGGAATTTCCAGCGATATGCGCGAACTAGAGGCTGCTTATGAAGCAGGTGATGAACGTGCAATTCTTGCTGAAGAGATGTATTTTTACCGCATTAAGAAGTACATTGGTGCTTATGCAGCTGCTTTGGGTGGTGTTGACATCATTGTATTTACAGGTGGTGTTGGTGAAAACCAGGCATCATGTCGTTCAGGCGCTTGCCGTGGACTTGAATTTATGGGAATTTCTTTGAATGAAGAATTAAACAACAAAGTTCGTGGTGAAGAAGTGATTATCAGCAAACCTGACTCAAAAGTGAAGGTTCTTATAATTCCTACTGATGAAGAGTTTATGATTGCTTCAGATACTATGCAAATATTGGAAGGCGAATAGTAAGAAGCGTTCTATATATAAGAGAAAAGAGGTATAGTCTTTAATGAACTATACCTCTTTTTCTATAAAAGATAATTTTTTATTATTTTAAATCCTTAACTTCCCAACCAAGAGCACTTGCTCCCAGAACAGCAGCATCGGAATCTTTAAGTTCTGAAACAAGAAGCTTAGTTTTTCCTTTAAAGATGTTCAGAACATGTTCATTAAGTGCTTTCTCAACAGGTTTCATGATGTAATCGCCAGATTTTGCTAATCCACCAAATAAAACGATAGCTTCTGGGCTTGAGAAAGCAACAAAATCAGCTAATGCTTCACCTAATAAGTGACCAGTAAATTCGAAAATTTCCTGAGCTAACTTATCACCTTTTTCTGCAGCATCAAATACATCTTTTGATGAAATTTCTTCAGCAGGAATATTACGCAATAAACTTTGGTCTGAGCGAGCAATTAAAAATTCACGAGCTGTACGGGCTACACCTGTTGCAGAACAATAAGTTTCCAAACATCCTTTACGTCCGCAACCACACATTCTACCATTTTCGCGGCGTACGATAGTGTGTCCAAGTTCACCGGCAAAGCCATCATGTCCATAAACCATCTGTCCGTTAATAACAATTCCGCTACCAACTCCGGTTCCAAGAGTAATCATGATAAAATCTTTCATTCCGCGAGCTGCACCATAAGTCATTTCGCCAATAGCAGCTGCATTAGCATCGTTTGTTAAAGCTGTAGGAATACCAATTTTTTGTTCAAACAATTCTGCCAAATGAATAACACCTTTCCAAGGAAGATTTGGAGCAAACTCAATAGTTCCACTATAATAGTTTCCATTTGGAGCTCCAACTCCTATACCTTTTATCTTTTCAACTCCACCTTCTGATTCAATAAGAGGAAGCAGTTTTGCACAAACAGCATCAACGTAATCCTCAACTTTTTCAAAAGATTGAGTCTTTACGGAATCGCTGCACAAAATAGTACCACGTGCATCTACAATACCAAAAACGGAATTAGTTCCACCTATATCAATGCCTACAACGTAGGGCTTTTCCATACCTGAGATCATTATTTTTTTGTTTAAAGGGTTAATAACTAATCTACAAATTACGCAAAGTTGATTGATTTTACAAAATATTTTTTTAATTTTCTTTTGTTGAACTGCAACTTTTAGTACTACTCTTGCGTCTAATACTAAAAACGTTGATTAAACATCTTAAAAATGATACATTTAGAAGACATTAACAAGACTTATCACAACGGAGCTCCTCTTCACGTCCTTAAAGGTATAAATCTGGACATAGATCGTGGGGAGTTTGTTTCCATTATGGGTGCTTCTGGTTCCGGAAAATCAACCCTGCTTAATATTCTCGGTATTTTGGATAATTATGATACTGGGAATTATTATCTCAATGATGTTCTGATGAAGAAGCTAAGTGAAACCCGTGCTGCCGAGTATCGTAACCGGATGATTGGCTTTATTTTTCAGTCTTTTAATCTGATTTCTTTCAAAAATGCAATGGAGAATGTTGCATTGCCACTTTTTTATCAGAATGTGAGTCGTAAGAAAAGAAATATTCTTGCAATGGAATATCTGGATAAACTGGGTTTGAAAGATTGGGCACATCATATGCCTAATGAATTATCCGGTGGTCAGAAGCAGCGTGTGGCTATTGCACGTGCATTAATATCTCAACCGCAAATTATTTTGGCAGACGAGCCGACTGGTGCTTTGGATAGTAAAACATCTGATGAGGTTATGCAGATATTAAAAGACGTAAATGATCTTGGAATGACGCTTGTTGTGGTAACTCACGAATCGGGTGTAGCAAATAGGACGAATAAGATTATCCATATAAAAGATGGTCTTATTGAGTCTGTAGAAGATAATTCAAATCATAATCTATCTCCATTTGGTAATGGGAAAATGATGAAGTAAACCATGAGAATAGGACTTGATATATGGCAGGAAATATTGAGCACAATTAAGCAGAATAAGCTGCGAACTGTGCTTACCGGATTTTCCGTTTCATGGGGAATCTTTATGCTGATTGTTTTGTTAGGATGGGGGAATGGTATTATACATGCTTTTGAAGAATCATCTTCGGATATGGCAAAGAATTCCATTAAGATATTTCCGGGATGGACTAATAAAACCTACGATGGTCTTGAATCTGGTAGAAGGATCAGCTTTAATAATAAGGACATAAATATCACAAAAAATAAATTCAGTGATAATGTTATTACTGCAGGCGCTACAGTTAAAAAAGAAGGCGTTAATCTTTCTTATAAAGATCAGTATGTATCCTTAGATCTAACCGGAGTGCACCCTTCTTATACAGAGATAGAACCTTGTAAACTTGATCAGAACGGTGGTCGTTTTATTAATGATATGGACATAGAACAAAGCAGAAAGGTTATTGTGATTCATTATAAAACAAGGGATGTTCTTTTTCGTAAAGAAAATGCTATAGGTAAGTTTGTAAATGCAGATGGAGTAATTTATCGGGTTGTGGGAGTGTACAGAGATAAAGGAAATCAAGACTCCCGGGCGGCATATATTCCTTTTACTGCTGCACAGACAATATATAATAAAGCGGATACATTAAATAATATCATATTTACTACTCGTGGACTGAATACTGAAAAAGCGAATAAGGATTTTGAATTGGAATACCGTAAAGCACTTGGAACTTCGCACCGTTTTGATCCTACAGATATGGGTGCTATGTATATCTGGAACCGTTTTACGCAATACTTGCAACAGATGACTGCAAAGAATATTCTCACAACGGCTGTCTGGATAATTGGTATATTTACTTTGCTTAGCGGTATTGTTGGTGTAAGTAACATAATGCTTATAACGGTAAAAGAACGTACCCGGGAAATTGGAATAAGAAAGGCGTTGGGTGCTTCTCCTGCATCGGTATTATGGCTCATTATTCTTGAAAGTATACTAATAACAACGATTTTCGGATATATTGGGATGGTAGCAGGAATTGGAGTTACAGAGTATATGAATGCTGTTGAAGGAGCAAAAACCTTTGGCATGGGAGATATGCAAATGACTGTGTACAAAGATCCTACTGTAGATCTTAGTGTGGCAATAAAAGCTACATTAACTTTGATTATTGCCGGAACTTTTGCGGGATTCTTCCCGGCACGTAAAGCTGTTAAGATTAGACCAATTGAAGCATTAAGAGCAGAATAATTATGAGTATAATAGATATAGATCGCTGGGAGGAAATCCTGATAACCATTACCCGAAACAAAACTCGTAGTGTATTAACTGCTTTCGGTATATTTTGGGGAATATTTATGTTGGTGGCTCTTATTGGAGGAGGAAATGGATTACAGCAAATGATGAGCAGAAACTTTGCCGGATTTGCCACAAACTCCTGTTTTATAATTAGTCAGCAAACTAGTGAACCCTACAAAGGTTTCCGTAAAGGACGTAGGTGGGACTTGGAAAACCATGATGTAGAAGTACTCAAGACTCGTATTCATGAAATAGAAGATATATCTCCCTGTCTTTTCAAATGGGGATCTGCCGTAGTACGTGGAGATAAGAAAGGAACATTTACTGCAAGAGGAACACGTCCGGATTATGATAAAATAGAAAAACAGACCATGATGTATGGGCGATTCATAAACGATGTTGATATGAGCGAACAACGCAAAGTCTGTACTATTGGAACACGTATTTATGAAACTCTTTTCAAGAAAGGAGAAAATCCTTGTGGAGGATATATTCGTGTGGATGGAATCTATTACCAGGTTGTGGGTGTTTGTTCCGGAGTTAGTAATATAAATATTGGTGGTTCCAGTGAGGAAATGATAAATATTCCGTTTTCTACAATGCAGCAAGCTTACAATTATGGAAAAACAGTTCACATTATTTGTTTGACTGCTAAACATGGAACATCAATAAGTGCTTTGGAACCTAAAATTCAGGAATTGGTAAAGGATAACCACTTAATTTCACCTTCCGATCCTCAGGCTGTAATGGTGCTGAATATGGAAGAGATGTTTAAAATGGTAGATAGCCTATTTACCGGTATCCGTACACTTGTATGGCTTGTTGGATTGGGAACATTATTGGCTGGAGCTATTGGTGTAAGTAACATTATGATGGTTACAGTTCGTGAAAGAACTGTTGAAATAGGTATTCGTCGTGCAATTGGTGCACGTCCGCAAGATATTATGAGACAGATACTTTCTGAAAGTATGGTGCTGACTAGTATAGCCGGATTAACCGGGATTTCGTTTGCGGTACTTATTCTTCAGGTTGCCGAGGTTGGTGTTACTGCCAGTGGTACTGAAGCCCACTTCCAGGTTTCTTTCTGGACTGCTATTGGTATGGCATTGCTGCTACTTTCTTTGGGTATAATGGCGGGAATGGCGCCGGCCTACAGAGCAATGTCTATAAAACCTGTAGATGCAATGCGTGATGAATAATAAAATGATAATAACAATACAAATAATACGTATATGAAAAAGTACTTAAGAATCTTTATGATAGTAGTTATAGCTGCTATATTTATTGCCACTTTCGCTTTCCTTTATGTTAAATCTCAGCCAAAGGAAATTGTTTATGAAGTAATAACTCCAAAGGTAGCAGATATTGAAAAAAGTACCGTGGCTACAGGTAAAGTAGAGCCTCGCGACGAAATTCTTATTAAACCTCAAATCTCAGGTATTGTTGAAGAAGTTTATAAAGAAGCTGGCGAAATGGTCAAGAAAGGTGAAGTGATTGCTAAGGTAAAAGTTATCCCTGAATTGGGACAATTGAACTCTGCTGAAAGCCGTGTTCGTGTTGCAGACATTAACTACAAACAATCTTTGCAGGAATTCGACCGCCAGAAAAAGTTATATAAGGACAAGCTGATTAGTAAAGAAGAGTTTGAAAAGAGCGAAGTTTCTATGAAAACAGCTAAAGAAGAACTTTCTTCATCAAAAGATAATCTTGATATTGTGAAAGATGGTATAACTAAAAATTCTGCTACATACAGTAATACAATGATACGTTCTACAATTGATGGATTGATTCTAGATGTTCCAATCAAGAAAGGTAACTCAGTTATTATGAGTAATACATTTAACGACGGAACAACAATTGCAACTGTTGCTAATATGAAAGATCTTTTATTCAAAGGAAAGATTGACGAAACAGAAGTAGGTCGTATCAGAGAAGGCATGCCTATCAAGTTAACAATCGGTGCATTGCAGAATCTTAAATTTGATGCTAAGCTTGAATATATATCTCCGAAAGGTGTTACTGAAAACGGTGCAAATCTGTTTGAAATTAAAGCAGCTATTAATGCTCCATCTAATGTGAATATACGTTCGGGTTATAGTGCAAATGCAGAGATAGTTCTTGAAAAAGTATCAAAGGTCTTATCTGTTCCCGAAAGTACTGTTGAGTTCTCTGGCGATTCAACTTTTGTATATGTTCTGAAAACAGAGAAGCCGAAACAAACATTTGAAAGACGTCAGATAAAACTAGGCGTTAGTGATGGTATAAAAATAGAGATAAAGAGTGGAATTACAGCTAAGGATAAAGTGCGTGGTGCTGTTATTGAGGATAAGAAGCCTGATGCTGAAGAAAATAAAAAGTAAGTCTATGAAAAAGTATATAATTCTAATTGCTGTATTGCTTGTATCGGGAGGCAGCTTTGCGCAACAAAGCTGGACTCTTAAGGATTGTGTAGAATATGCACTGAAGCATAATATACAGATTCAAAAGCAAGAGATAGCGAACGAACAGCAGAAGATTGCCCTGAATACAGCTAAAAACCAGAGACTACCTAATTTAAACGGAAGCGCTTCCCAATCGTTTAGTTTTGGCCGTGCAGCTTCTCCGGTAGATAACTCTTATGTGGATAACAATAGTAGCAATAGCAGTTTCGGTATAAACACCAGTATTCCTATTTTTACAGGCTTTCAAATTCCTAATAATATTGAGCTAAGTAAACTCAATCTAAAGGCAGCTACTGAAGATTTGAATAAAGCGAAAGAAGATATTAGTGTAAATGTAACTTCTGCTTTTCTTCAGGTACTGTTTAATGAAGAATTGTGCAAAGTGGCTACAGAACAGATTAATTTGAGTAAGGAACAGTTAGACAGAATGAGCCGTTTGGAAGAAGTGGGTAAAGCATCTATTGCTCAGGTTTATGAGGCAAAAGCAACTTTGGCTCAGGATGAGCTTGCTGCTGTTCAGGCTGAGAATAATCGCAAACTGGCAATTCTAGATCTTACACAACTGCTGGAACTTTCTTCCCCGGAAGGATTTTCTGTTGTTTCTCCCGAAATGGAACCTGAGTTTCAGGCATTGAGTACTCCTGAAGATATTTATTCACTGGCAATGGTTAATAAGCCGGCTGTGCTGGCAGAGCAGTACCGTTTGCAAGGGATGGATAAAAATATAAAGATTGCCCAAGGAGCTTATTATCCAACTCTCTCTTTTAATGGAGGATTAAGTTCCGGATATTATACCATGTCAGGAATTACGGGCCGAAATTTTGGTCAGCAGTTGGGTGACAACTTTAATAAATATTTCGGATTGTCACTTAGCATTCCAATCTTTAACCGATATGAAACACGCAATAAGGTTAAAACTGCCCGCTTAAATTACAGTACTCAGGCTCTTCAGGTAGAAGAATCGAAGAAAAGCCTTTATAAAGAGATTCAGCAGGCGTATTATAGTGCTGTAGCTGCGTTGGCTAAATTTAATTCAGGTAAGACTGCTGTTGAGGCTAGTGAAGCTTCTTTTAAATTGATGCGTGAGAAATACGAAAACGGAAAAGCAACTTCTGTAGAATTTAGTCAGGTGAAAGTTAATTTTATGAAGGCTTCTTCAGATCAGATACAGGCAAAATATGATTATTTATTCCGTGCAAAAATATTGGATTTTTATAAAGGACTTTCGCTTACTCAGTAAATAGATTTGCTATCTTTGTTGCCCTCTTATAATTCAGCGAAAGATAGTTATGAAAAGAAAAGTATTATTATTCCTGGGAATATGCTGCGGACTTTCAATTTGTTTGTCTGCATATTCTCAGACTGAAATTAAGTCATTTACAACTGATTTGAAACCAACGTTGAACGGACAAGAGGTGGTTTTTACCTTTCCGCTCACGGTTACAAAAACATATTATAAAAGCGCATCGGGAGATATTACTCTTTCTCCCGATGTGCTTTATTCTCCTACCGAGGTAGCCCTTCCGGGTGCAGATGCAAATAATATTGCTGCCTTGAATGAACAGAATAAACTCATCCTCAAAAGCAGCTCTTTTACTTATACCGATAACAACAATACCTTACGAACAGGAAGTAAAGTAACCAGATTACAAGGTACTTTGTATTATAGCAATGGAACTTATTCAATATCACCGACTGTACAGCCTGTGTTTTCAGGGAATGAACGTACTTCTTCTCCCGGCGATGTTGGTGTTTGCAATTTAAAAATTGCAAGTTTTAATGTAGAATATTATATAGCGAAAAGTTCGTTATGGGGAAAAGGATATGGTGCCGATAACCAGGCTGAGTTTGACCGACAAAGGGCGAAGATTCTGGCAGCCCTCAAGGGATTGGATGCCGACGTTTATGCTCTTTGCGAAGTGGGGCAGGGAAATATCTCAGTAACCGATTTGGTGAATGGCTTAAATGAAGTTACTTCATCTGTTAATTATGATTATGTAGCCGATAATGATTATCATGATACTACTTTTACAAAAAATGTTTTTATTTATAATAAGACAAAGGTAATTCCATATAAATCAATTTATAAGTTTGGCGTTTCTGGTTATCAACTTCGACAGATAGCTCAGGCTTTTGACTTGAAAAGCAATGGAGAACGTTTGATTATTTCAGTGAATCATCTTAAGTCAAAGTCCGGCTCCGGAACTGGAAATAATGCAGATATTGGCGATGGACAGGGAAGCTATAACTATCAGAGAAAGAATCAAGCTCAGTTGGTTGTTAATACACTCAATACGCTTACGAGTTATTATGCCGATCCTGATGTACTGGTGGTGGGAGATATGAATGCCTACTCCATGGAGGACCCCATAAAAGTATATACCAATAATGGACTTGTTAATCAGTTGAAGCGTTATTCTCCATCAGATTACAGTTATGTATACAATGGGGCGGTAGGATACCTTGATCATTCATTGGCTACCGATAAACTTAGTCAGCAGGTAACCGGAGCACGTCCATGGCACATCAATGCTGATGAACCTTCTTATCTTGAATACAGCTATACAACCTTTTATTCTGCCGACCCTTATCGTTGTTCCGATCATGATCCTATACTAACCGGCATTAGTCTGGGTACTTATAGCACAGGAATTAAGGATTCTGAGGTTGATAAAACTGAAAAGCTGCATATATTTGGCGATACTTCTCAGGGATATGTAACGCTTTGTGCAGCCCAAATAGATAGGGTAGAGTTGCTCACTGTAAGTGGTCAGCTTGTATTCTCGTCTGTAAACCCTAATCCCGGCCAATATTTCTTGCTTCCAATTGCTTCTTTACAGAAAGGATTCTATCTGGTTCGGGCATTCAACGACAAGAAAGCTCTTGTCTCTAAACTGTTAATCAAATAGCCCGCCTTTGTTAAGGTGATGTCCCGCTATATATTTATAGAAAGGACTACACTAAACACATCTAAGGTCTACTCTTTATATTATATAGGTGTAGACCTTTTGTGTATAACAGGTAGCCTTTTTTTTAAAAGTCCCGCCAATCATTTGCTAAACTCTCAGCATCTTTTGACTTAACTCCGGTTTATCCTTTAACTGACTCTCTATTTCTTTTAAAAAAATGAACAAGTTCCAATAGAAATATCTACTTTTGCACCGCAAAAGCAAACTATACAAACGATTTGCATTTAGTATGGGACATAAAACAAAAATAGGGATTCTGGCTGTTCTTGGCCTGATTGTTATAGCACTGATAGCTGCATACATTGGCAGAGACGCTCTGTTAAATCACTATGCAAAAGGAAAATTTGACAACTTAGAAAAGAAATACGGACTGAACATCAGTTACGCCCGCCTTCATATGCCTGGAATCAGTGAAATAGAGATAGAACAATTCTCGGTGGTTCCAAATGAAAGAGATACACTTTTAACACTTCATTCGGCAAAGATAGACCTTAGTCTTTTGAAAATGCTTACTCTGAAAGCTGAGGTAAAAAGAGTTACAACAGATGAACTTCATATTTCTTTCGTAAAGAAAGACTCTATCTCCAACTATGATTTCCTGTTTAAGAAAAATAAGAAGAAGGAAGATAAGGAGAATAAAAAGGACTATGCCCGAAAGATATCTGATATTTTAGATATGTCCTTTGGAATGTTGCCCGAAAATGGCGATATGAAGGACTTGGTTATGAGTTATCAGCGTGACAGTGATTATACAGAAGTGCAGATTCCTACGCTTCATATTTCCGACAATCGTTTTGTAACCGAGATTATAGTAAAAGAGGACAATACTGAACGTCACTGGATGAGTAGAGGGCGCTTAAATAACGGCGAAAAAACCGTTGAGGCCGAGCTTTATTCCAAGAATAGAGGAAAGGTATTACTTCCTTACCTGAAAAAATATTACGGTGCAGAGGTTGCTTTTGATACATTGGCTTATCGGCTCACCGAAACTGAACTGGCAGGGGGCGAAATAGCTTTATCTGGTAAAGCCGAAGTTTGCGGATTGCAGTTTTATCATGCAGCTCTTTCTCCTGAAGTGGTTAATCTGGATAGGGGAAGTTTCAATTATAAAATCAATGTGGGAAAAGATTTTGTAGAGTTAGATAGTGCAACGGTTATCCAGTTTAACAGATTGCAATTCCATCCCTATATAAAGGCACAGAAAAAAGAAAAATGGCACATAACTATGTCTGTTGATAAACCTCCGTTTACAGCCGACGATCTTTTCTCTTCCTTGCCTAAAGGACTGTTCAGTAGTCTGGAAGGTATAAGAACAAGTGGAAAGCTCTCTTACCACTTCTTGTTGGATATTGATTTTAATAATCTGAATGCGCTGAAACTGGAATCAGATCTCAAAAGCCATGGCTTTAGCATACTCGGTTACGGAAAAGAGAATCTGGCTAAAATGAACGGTTCTTTTCTTTATACAGCTTATGAGAACGGGGCGCCTGTTCGCACCTTTATTGTGGGCCCTGAAAGTGCCGGATTCTGTGCACTCGATAGTATATCCCCGCTACTTCAAACGGCCGTTATGCAATCTGAAGACGGATCTTTCTTTGCTCATCGGGGATTCCGCCTGGATGCAATGAGAAACGCACTTATTTACGATCTTAAACGTAAGAAATTTGCCCGCGGTGGCAGCACCATTTCCATGCAGCTGGTTAAGAATGTATTTCTGAACAGGAATAAAAATCTTCTTAGAAAGCTCGAAGAAGCCATGATTGTGTGGCTTATTGAAAATAAAGGTATAACCTCAAAGCACCGCATGTATGAAGTCTATCTGAATATAGCAGAGTGGGGGCCAATGATTTATGGTGCACGTGAAGCATCTCACTTTTACTTTGATAAGGAACCATCACAACTAACAGCACAAGAAGCTATCTTTATGGCATCCATTATCCCAAAGCCGAAGCATTTCCGCAGTTCTTTTGATGAGAATATGCAGCTTAAACCGTGGCTGGGAAGTTATTTCCGACTAATTGCCAATCGCTTGAGCCGAAAAGGACTGATTACAGAGGAAGAAGCTGCCAATATACTCCCTGTGGTTAAACTCACCGGTGCATCAGTTAATAACTTTCCTGTACCTGTAGATTCTGTTACGGTGATTCTACCTCCCGAAGAAGTGAATAACGAATAAAAAGGCAACCCAAATACAACCACAAGATTCTGTTCTGTCCTGCCCAAGGAAACTAATAACGAATAAAAGGCAACCACTTCTCAGTGACTGCCTTTTATGAAGAAAATGTTTAGTTAAACTATATAATGAAACTATTATCTTGTTCTGCCGGTGCTTCTGGAAGAACCAGATGAGCGGCTTTCACTGTTACTACCAGAGCTTCTTTCCGGAGAAGAACTTCTTACACTGACACTACTACTACTACTACTACTACTACTGCTGGAACCTCTGGAAACGCTGCTACTTCTTTCAGAAGGAGTGATAGTTGGTCGGCTGTAAGATGAACTTCTGTCTGAGTTGTCAGAAGAACGTGTTACAGAGCCTCTGGAAACGCTGCTGCTTCTTTCAGAAGGAGTGATGGTTGGTCGGCTGTAAGATGAGCTTCTGTCTGAGTTATCAGAAGAACGTGTTACAGAACCTCTGGAAACACTGCTACTTCTATCAGAAGGAGTAATAGTTGGTTGGCTGTAGGATGAACTTCTATCTGAATTGCTTGAAGAAGAACGGTTATAAGATGAACTTCTGTCACTGTTACCTGATGAACGAACCTCGTTACTACTGTTATTGTTGCCTGATTCCCGGCTGCTATTACTGCTTCTGTCAGAAGAACCGTATGAGCTTCTGCTGGATTCAGATGAACTGCTACCTGAATTATAACCTTCGTTTCTAGGAGGTCTTACAGTATTTCTGTCTCTGTTAGTATTATTATCTCTGCTTCTGTTTACATCGCTACCGGAGTTATCTTTATTTCTGTCAGAAGAAGGGATTTCAATCACTCTATTGTTACCTCTGCCAGAAGGACGTATATCGCCTGATGGAGTCCTGCTTCTTGATGAACCAGAGCTGCGATCGGTATTGTAAAGATCGTCATTAAATGTTCTTGATGAAGATTTTCTACTTCTGTCTTCTGATGATCTGTTTCTGGAACCATCTCTGCCAAAATCGGAACGACGATCGTTTATGAATACATTTCTTTCTTTAACCCGGAAATCGCCTCTATAAACATTATGATGATATCTGTCTGAGTAGAAACTGTGATTTTTAAAGTGGTTGCGGAAGTGACCACCACTATAGTTCCAATAGTGATAAGGCTTTCCGAAGTAGAATAAATACGGATTAGTATATGTCAGATATATGCTAAGTCTCCATGATTTTCCTTCAGAGATAATTGGACTGTAGAAATATTCTGTATTAAGGAATTGTTCGTATTGCCAGTCTTCAAGGACCCAGCGAATATCATCATTACGAATATCAAGATATTCATAATATCTGTCCAAAGCCCAGTCATATCCAAAGATTACATCATCCATGATATAACGGACGTTATAGATGAAATCATAATTGATTTCATAAGTATCATTGTATTGATCCGTTGAAAGATCCAGCTCATAAGCCATTTTATCTGTCAGGAAGCGAGTTTCTTGTCGAACCTTATTCAAACTCATAGCAGCCATGCTCATGGTACTCATGGAAACCATACCGATGGCAATTAAGGTAAATATAATCTTTTTCATAACTCAACAGTTTTATGGTTCTTTTAATGCAACAAAAATAGGGCGAGGAAACTCCTCGCCCTAATGATATTCCCGATATGTATTTAGGGATTTCCCTATTTATTTTTTTAGTCTTTAGCTAAGCGGATTCCGTTGGCTTCAATAACAATTAATCTCTTTTTGTACAGATCTCCAACAGCCTTCTTGAATGTTTTTTTACTCACTTGGAAAGCATCATATATTTCCTCAGCCGGACTCTTGTCATTCAGCTGAATACTTCCACCATTTTCCTTGATATGCGATAATAATTTATCAGAGAAATCATCAATCTTTTCAAATCCGGGTTTCTGAAGCATGAGATCTATTTTACCATCTTCCCTCACTTGCTTTACGAAAGCTTTAAGTTGCATTCCGGTTTGTAAAGGCTGGAAAATTTCGCTGTCATATAGTAAACCACTGAACTCATTCTCGACAATGGCCTTAAAGCCAAGATCCGTTTTTTGCCAGATAAGAATGGATACTTCATCATTGGGTTGATAGGTAGGAATCTCTTTCGACAGATATCTGTCTACTTTGGCAGAAGCCACAATGCGGTAGCTTTCTTCGTCAATATATGTATAAATTACATATTTTTTGCCTACCAGCATTTTCATCTTTTGTTCCCGGAACGGCACAAAAAGATCTTTCATCAATCCCCAGTTAAGGAATGCTCCGAATTGGTTTACCCAAGAGACTTCCAGACAAGCAAACTCGCCCACCTGAACCAAAGGTGTCAAGGTTGTAGCGATTAACCGTTCTTCGTTGTCAAGGTAGAGAAAAACATTAAGGAAATCGCCAATGTTGCACTCTTCAGGTACGTAACGGGTAGGAAGCAGAATTTCTCCTTCTTCTTCACCATCTAGATAAACGCCAAAATCGACTTCTTTTACGACCTCAAGTACGTTAAATTTCCCAAGTTCTATACTCATTATAAGGAATTTATTATTTTAAGCCGAAAAGGCTTACAATTAAGTAAATGATTCCACCCAGAAATGCACTTACAGGAATTGTCAGAACCCATGCCCATAAAAGGTTTATAGTAACTCCCCAACGCACCGCAGATAATCTTTTAACAGCTCCTACACCCATGATAGAACCTGTGATGGTATGTGTTGTACTTACTGGAATTTTGAGGATTTCAGTAATAAACAGAGTCATAGCACCTGCAGTTTCAGCACAAACACCTTCCAAAGCTGTAACTTTAGTGATTTTGCTTCCCATTGTTTTTACAATGCGCCATCCTCCAACCATTGTTCCTAGGCCAATTGCGGCGAAGCAAGATAATGGAATCCAGTCAGGCATTGTATCTACAGATCCTTTTTGGTAGTATGCAATCATCGCTGTAGCAATGATACCCATAACTTTCTGAGAATCGTTCATACCATGTCCCAAACTAAATAAGCCGGAAGAAAATAATTGCAACTTTCTGAATGAGTTTTCAGCTGTACGGGCATTCACATTTTTGAATATCCATAAAACCAATATTGTAAAAACTGAAGAGATAATCATACCAATAACAGGAGCCAACACAATAAATGAAGCAATTTTTACGATGGTGCCTGTGTGAATGGCTTGAAATCCAGCTCCACTGATAGCAGCACCTGCAAATCCTCCGATCAAGGTGTGAGAAGAGGAAGAAGGTATACCTAACCACCATGTTAGCAGATTCCATGAAATTGCAGCAATAAGTCCTGAAAGGATAATAGGTAGAGTTATATATTCTTCCAATACAGTTTTTGCAACTGTATTGGCAATACCAAATTCGCCGATAAGATATCTGGCAACAAAAAATGCGATAAAGTTAAAAACTGCTGCCCATATAACTGCTTGAACAGGAGTTAAAACTCTGGTGGTAACTATTGTTGCAATAGAATTGGCTGCATCATGAAAACCATTGATAAAGTCAAATATGAGTCCTAATGCAATAACAATAATAAGTAATGTCATATGAATTGTATTTTATCAGGCGTATTTTACAAGAATTGTAGTGATAACCTTTCCTGTACTATTGATCTTATTTACAGCTTTTTCAAGTTCCTGAATAATTTCTTTCAATTTTATAAGCTCTACAGCACTATAAGAATTATTTGTTGCTCCCTTGAAAAGACTCATAATAGCTTCTTCATATACAACGTCTGCTTCTTCTTCTAATCTTTTAATCTCTTTGCAGTGAGCGCGAAGACGAAGATCTGTCTTTTTAATGTTTGATAATTCATTAGCAGCATTCAGAATTTCGTTGCTACCTTTTTTGATAATTTCAACCAAAGTAATAGTGTGTTGAGGGAAACTTGTTGGTTGATAAAGTAGTACTTTTTGAGCACAACGGTTAATTGTGTCAATAACATCATCCATAACATCAGCAAGGGCATGAACATCTTCCCTGTCAAAAGGAGTAATGAATGTGTTGTTTAATTCATGGATAATGCTCCCGGTAACTTTGTCACCTTTAACTTCTTCTGCTTTAATAAGTTTGCACAGTTCATTTCTGCGCTCTGCATTTTCACAAGAAAAAAGTTCCTGAAGATAGGTTGAAGACTGGGAGAGGACACTGGCTGTTTCTTCCAACATGGGGAAAAACTTAACATCTTTTGGAGCAAACATGCTCAATAAAGTATTAATTTTCATTGGTAGTCTATATTATTTCGAGTGCAAATATAGAATAATCAAATTATTCATGCAATAGTATTTAACTATTTATATTCAAAATAAATGCAGCAGAAAAAACATGTAAAACAAATGTTATTGTATTTATTATCTGGATGTCCTATCAGAATATGTCTCTAAAAAATGTGTATATCAAAAATAGTAAAGATATTGAATTTTATAAATAATGCTTAAATAATACTTATGAAATAGTTCTGCTCTTGTAATATCTCTTTTGAGTGTTGAAATGTATATAAGAGTAGGTTACGTCAACGGTTGGATTCGGATGCATATATGGAAAATGAAGATGAAAGTGGAGATCTGTTTTATTGGTCTAAAAAGTAGTAATATAAGAGGTTGAAAACAGAAAGTAGGAAGAAAACGAAGGTGTCTTCTTCCTACTCGATATTTTATTCAATTAAAAAACTCTTTTTTCCAAAGTCTGGCTCCAATTCTGATCACAGGAGATAAGTCTATATTAGGAATATTGTATTTTGTTCCGTTGAAATCAAGCTGCTTGTCACCTCTCAGATAAACATGCATTGCTGGCTGAACATATAAATAACGGCCGATAAAGAACTGATATCCTATACCTGCTCCTAAATCGGTACTATGCAGATTCTGCTTTAGACCAGTACTTTTCTGTTCAATTTCGAAAGTATGTAGTTCGGCGTATGTGTATATTTCGAGATTCTTCCACACATTGTATCCTAAAAATAAACCTGGAGAAGTTTTGTAGTATCTTTTAAATTCTGACGATGAATTATTTATTCCGGCAGTTTCGGCGTTGTAACTTCCTCCGTTTATAACACTTGCTCTCACACGAAATTTTTTATAGCGGTAACCAACTCCAACATGAAATCCTCCTGTAATAAACATCGGGAACAAACTCTCAACTTCAAATGCCTGGTTTACATCATAACTTTTTTGTTTTGTTTCTTTACAACACCCAATTTGTAAAGTTTGGCGTTCATAGTTTGCATCATAACTCTTTTGTTTTGGTTCGGCAGGTTGTTGCTCAGCAGTGGTTTGAGCAAAGATTTGTGAGACTACAAATAATAAACATGCCAGTAATAAAGTAATTCTTTTCATAATCTTGATATTTGCTAATTTTGTTTTCTGATGCAAATATCAGGAGATATAACAGAATCATTACTCCGCATTTGTTACCAAATCATTATTACTCAAAAAGAATTTCTTATGCGGCTAAGTGACTTGGGAGCAATTCCAAGATAATTAGCTATATGATATAAGGGCAACCTTTGAAAAATCTCCGGATAGTTTTTTAGTAACTTTTCATAGCGTTCTTTTGCAGGAAGTATCTGCAAATCAATGCTAAGCTGAACCAACTTTACGAATGCCTGTTCCATGAGAATCCTCCCAAACCGTTCAAGCTTAGGCATTCTTTTATATAAGTATTCCAGATCTTTGCTTTTAATTATCAATACTTCAGAATCCTCAATGGCTTTGATGTAGAGATGAGACGGAGAATTGTTTAACCGGCTGTGGTTATTAGTAATCCATTCCCCTTCAACGGCAAAGTCTGTAGTCTTTTCATCCGCATTATCCAGTATTTTGTAATAGATAAATAAACCATAGTTTATAAAGGCTATCGAGTCACACACGTTTCCTTCTATAAGGAAAAACTCATTTTTCTTTAAATGCCTGATTTCAATAAAATTATTTAGCAAAGACCATTCTTCGTCATTGAGATCAATGACAGAAACTATAAACATCCTTATTTTATCAGTCTCTTTCAAATTCCGAAATAAATTGTTACTAATAATAACAAAAGTACTCATTTTAAATGAGCCAGATATAAATACCTGGTTTTTAATTTCTAGACAGAGTAAATTATAGATGCCAAAACGAAATTGCTTTTAAATATGTCTGAATGCACTATCTTTTACGTCAGATTCCCACTATTTGAATAATTATTCCCAATGGTCAATCTGTTAATGAACTATTTTTGCAGTAATCTTAGTAAGATGGGTATCTCTTTAGTCTTTACCCGGAAAAATGTGAATTTATTCATAAGCAAGACGTTTAATCAAATTATATATAGTGTTATGAAGAAAATATTTGTATTTGCAATTTTAATATCCAGTTTGTTAACTGCGTTTAGTCAGGAAGTGCCTACAAGCAGCCAGGTTGGTGCATTAAAACTACCAGATACAATTGCTCAAATTGTAGCTCCTTTCGAAATGCCAAAGTTGGTAAAACCTGAATTTCCTGATCGAACAATTAATATAGAAAGTGTAGGGGCTCAACAAAATAAGCTTTGCACAAATATCATCCAGAAAGCAATAAATAAATTGAGTAGTAAAGGTGGGGGCACAGTTGTTGTCCCTGCCGGCCAATGGCTTACCGGACGTATAATTCTGAAGAGTAATGTAAACCTGCATCTGGATAAAGATGCCGAACTTCACTTTAGTGGTGATATAAAAGATTGTTTGCCAGTTGTGTTTACAAGAAATGAAGGTATAGAGCTATATTCGTTAGGAGCATTTATTTATGCTAACGGAGCAACAAATATTGCTTTAACCGGACAAGGGAAATTAGTAGGTCCTTCACGTGATTGTGAAATTCTTAAGAAACAAATGGAAGGTGTGGTAATCGAGAAATACATATCAACTCCGGTTGAGAAGCGAATTTTTGATGGAAAGGATGGAAAACCTGTATTTCTTCCAATGTTCTTTGCGCCGATGAACTGTAAAAACGTTTTTGTTGAAGGAGTAACCTTTGAGAAAACACTTTTCTGGAACGTGGTACCACAGTATTGCGAGAATGTAATTATACGTGGCATTACAGTAAACAGCGTAGGTATATTCAGAAGTGATGGTATAGATATAGACTCTTCAAAGAATATTCTGGTAGAATATTGTACGCTTGATTGTGGCGATGATTGTTTTACTCTAAAGTCCGGTCGTTGCGAAGATGGATTGCGGGTTAATAAACCATCCGAGAATATTATAATCCGTTATTGCCTGGCTAAACGGGGAGGTGGATCAGTAACTTGCGGAAGTGAAACTGCAGGAATGATAAGGAATATGTATGTACACGACTGCGTGTTTGATGGTACCAAAAATGGAATTCTTTTTAAAACACGACGCAATCGTGGTGGAGGAGGAGAGAACCTCTACTATGAACGTATTCGTCTGAATATACCCGGACCGGCTATTAAATGGGATATGCTTGGATCAAGTATGCATGTTGGTGAATTGGCTAACCGCTTGCCTGCTCGTAGTATAACTCCATTGACTCCATCATACAAGAATATTTTTATGAAGGATATTGTAATAGAGAACTGCGATAAATTTATCCGTGCAATAGGTATACCTGAAAAAAAGATTTCTAATGTAGTTATTGAAAACTGCAATGTTTCCTCAAAAGCACTTGTCGAAATCTCGGATGTTGACGGATTTGTAGTAAAGAATACTCAGATTAAAACAAACAATAGTGCAATGAATATTGCTGGTGCTAATAATATTATTTGGGATAACGTAAAGATTACAACTAAAGATTAGGCTAAAGCCGATAGTTGTATTTTTAAAAATAGCCGGTGCATATGATCTGATCCCAGAAGCTCTTGTCTAACTTTTTGGGTTCATTTCAGTATACGCTCGGCTATTTTTATTATAAAGTATGATATTCTCTATTGAGCCCTTTTCAACTTTACGGTAAAGTGTCTCATTAATTCAGCTTCCCATTCAATTTCCATTCCTTTGGTGATTGACTCCCTGCGGTCGAAAACATTCTTAAGAGCCACTGCTACAACATCCATGTGATTATTTGTATAAACACGCCGGGGAATAGCCAGTCGCAGTAAGTCAAGTCCGTTGAAACGGTTCTTCCGGGTTACCGGATCTCTGTCTGCCAGAATATAACCAATTTCACATCCTCGTATACCTGCTTCCAGGTAAAGTTCTACTGCTAATGTCTGAGCAGGAAATTGCTCTTTCGGAACATGAGTCAGCACTTTGGGAGCATCTACAAAAATTGCATGTCCACCAGCCGGACGTTGGTAAGGAATACCATATTCATCCAGCTTCTTGCCCAGATATTCCACCTGCTTAATGCGAGTTTCCAGATTATCGAACTCAGTATTTTCATCAAGCCCCACAGCCAAAGCATTCATATCACGTCCGTTCATGCCACCGTAAGTAATGTATCCTTCAAAGATTATATTCTTAACCTTGGCAGCATCGTACCACTCCTGCACATTCGTGGCAATAAAACCACCCATGTTAACAATGGCATCCTTTTTGGCACTCATAGTCATTCCATCGGCATAAGAGAACATCTCCAGGCAAATCTCCTTAATGCTCTTTCCGGCATATCCCTCTTCACGGGTTTTGATAAAGTATGCATTCTCGGCAAAACGTGCTGAGTCGATAATCACCTTTTTGCCATATTTGTCAGCCAAAGCTTTTGTTTCGCGAAGATTCTGCATAGAAACCGGCTGACCACCGGAAGTGTTATTTGTACAAGTCATAATGATAAACGGCACCCTGCAGCCATCCTTCTTAAGAACAGCCTCCAGTTTGTTGATATCTACATTTCCTTTGAAAGGTATTTCCAGCTGAGTATCTTTTGCTTCATCAATTGTACAATCAACTGCAAACGCTTTTCTCATTTCAATATGTCCCTTCGTTGTATCAAAATGTGAGTTACCCGGACAAACATCTCCCTCTTTTATCAGGCAGGAGAATAAAACATTCTCTGCAGCTCTTCCTTGATGCGTGGGCAGCACATATTCAAATCCTGTAATTCGGGTTATGGCCTCTTTCATATTATAAAAAGAAGATGCTCCCGCATAACTTTCATCGCCCAGCATCATTGCCGACCATTGTCTGTCGCTCATCGCTCCTGTGCCGGAATCAGTGAGTAAATCAATATATACCTGGTCAGCGTTTAGTTGAAAAACATTATAGTGTGCCTCCTTCATCCATTGTTCGCGTTCTTCGCGGGTACTCTTTCTGATAGGTTCAATCATTTTAATCTTCCATGATTCTGCAAATGGTAATTCCATAAATGTATTTTTTGTGTTTTAGAAAAGATAATAGCAACTCAAGCCAGCTATCATTAATAGTTATGATAACCGGCAATTCAATTTTTTAAAATAAGGCATTAAAGAGTTGGGATAAAGTGATCTCTATCCTTTACATTCAGGAATACTAATTGGTAGATGAAGCTAAAAGAATCTTTCGAATCCATAGGTCTTAATTAGTTCTGTTTCGGGTATAAAAATATACTATTTATTGTTATTTCGCAATAATTAAAGTGCAAAATAAATATTCAAGGTTTAATAAGGTGAAATGCTAACATTATAAAAATGTAGTTATCTGACTATTTATTCCAAAAGAACCATTTTCTTATAATTAATTGTATATTTGCGCTTATCAATCAATATTTAAGATAATGGAACAAAACATTGAAATACAACGGTGTGGATGGTGTGGCACTGATCCTTTATATGTGCAGTATCATGATGAAGAGTGGGGACGTGAAGTTACTGACGACCATAAGATGTTTGAGTTTCTTGTTTTAGAGAGTTCTCAGGCAGGATTAAGCTGGAGCACTATCCTGAAAAAACGCGAGAACTATCGTAAAGCGTTTGCCGATTTTGATGTGCAGAAAGTTGCTCAGTTTACAACGGAAGACGTTGACCGATTGATGCAGGATTCCAGTATTATCCGTAATAAACTGAAGATAACATCTACCATATCCAATGCCCGCTGCTATATTGAAGTTCAAAAAGAGTTTGGCAGTTTCTGTAGCTATTTAAAGAACTTCTTGCCGGAAGGAAAGCCAATTATGAACCATTGGACTTCATTAGATCAGATTCCTGCCTCCACAGAATTATCAGATGTTATCAGCAAGGATATGAAAAAGCGTGGATTCAAATTCTTTGGAACAACAATTTGTTATGCGCATTTACAAGCTGTAGGGTATGTAAATGATCATTTAGAAGATTGTCATTACAAATTCAAAGACTAATCTTCAGCCGTTAGAATTTAGATACATCATTTAGAATATGCAATATCTTACTAAACTATCATTTATTAAAAACAGACTATTCTCTTTACTATCAATACTATTAAGCGTTATTTCGCTGATTGCTGTAATAAAGATTAATAGAGATATCTCTGCCCGGTATTTAGCATTAGATGGGAAGACTCAACTTTTGCTGGGGCTAACTGAATTTGTAGGCTTTTATTTTAAATTTTATATTGTAATAGCCGTCAGCTTGGTTGCTATGGGGCTGTCTATTATAGCATTAAGAAAGGAAGAGGAGAGAAGATATCGTTTAATTGCTTTTCTTCTGGGGATACTTTCGGTTATTGTTGTAATTCTGAATATAGGTAGATTTATGATGTAGAACTTTTATTATCTTCTCTCAGAAAAATAAAAACACGAAATTGATCTAGCAATCTAGCAGTATACCCTTAAGTGTTTGTATACTAACACTGTATAGGTGCTAGATCAAATTATTTTGTTCTAGCGGTAATCTAGCAATCTAGCACTATGGCTCTGTCATCTTTTTTGTAAATTAGATGTCTTTTGTTATAAAATATTCATATATTTGCATTTCGATATATTTATGAATATGTAGAACTAAAGTTGATTTAATAATGAAGAGAAAAAATTATGGATCATGGATTATGCTAGCCGTCTGTGTTATAGGTTTTTATTCTTGCGGCGATTAACAAGAGGAGGAAATTAGTGTTAACGATTTTACCGGATATTATAAAATTACGTCCTTGAAGGCTGATATTAGCGTAGATCTTAATAACGATGGATTACAATCTTCTGACTTGTATAATGAAATGACTGAACCTTATTATTTGGCGAATCCGAGAGATCCTGATTATACTCCCCTGCCAATGTATAACTTCAATCAGATAAGCAGTTGTGCAGAAGTGCGCCCTACGGAGAGTCAGAGTACAAGCATTAAATTACTATTATTAAATTTGCCGTACCAGTACATAGCTTATTCTAGTCTGTTAATGTATGTACACGACTTATCGTATTATTTTTATGATCTGGATGAAAATGACAATGTAGTATTGAAAGAAAAACTTGGAGATACACCAGAAGTGCAGGTTACAGAACTGGAACGATTGGATAAAGATAATTTTAAGGTAATTTATAATGCCCGAATTTATGATTTTGTATCCAAAGAATGGAAAGAAACTTCTGTTAAAGCCCTTTATGAGCGCACCTCTATATGATCATAGTGTGACTCTTTAGATAGACTTTAATCTGAAAGCCGGACGGATATTTTATAACTTCCCGTTATCTTTTTATTTTTACCGGAATAAAATTTATGCTTGCTTGTACAAAAGATTGTTTTCTTTTGTACAGAACAATTAATTCTTTTGTACAGAAGAATGAAATCTTTTGTACAAGAGTTGATAAACCTCTCTAGGGAAAATTTAAAAAGCAAACCGGGTTCTATTAATTATTCAATTAGATAACTAAAATAGTAGGCGTGAATTCTACAGATGTGAGGTTGTACACCCAGTCAGACAGAAGAATGAACAAACAAAAAACGGGAAAACATAACTGCCTTCCCGTTTTATATAAAAATATTTCAGTTTAGAAGCGTCTTCTATTATATCCGCCTCCGTTTCCGCCACGATTGTTGTAGCCACTGTTGCTTCTTTCTGTTTTTGGGCGAGCAACGGTTACGTTGATTGTCTTTCCTTCAAACTCTGTTTCATTCAATGCAGCGATTGCTTTTTGACCTTCTTCGTCGTTTGGCATTTCAACAAAGCCAAAACCGCGAGATCTTCCAGTTTCTCTGTCATTGATAATATTAGCTGAAGTAACTTCACCTAATCCTGCAAATAATTCTTGTAAGCTCTCACTTGTAGTGTTGTAGCTTAAATTCGATACGTAAATGTTCATCTTTATTACTATTATTGTTATTGGTTATTCTTATTTGTCAAGAGCGATTTTCACGGCACTAATGCCTCTGACATCACGTTCCAGCTCAAATGTAACCATATTTCCTTTTGCAATTGAAGCAGGGGCATTACTTATATGGAAAAAATACTTTTCCATACTTCCTGTTCGTTTAATGAAACCAAATCCTTTTTCCTGGTTAAAGTGCTCTACCTGTCCTTTAAATACAGTTTCTTCTACCACATCCTCTTTCTTTGGAGTAGAAACAGCAATGTCTTCAATATTAATTTCCTGTTTGTTTTCAGGGTCAGGAGGGGTACTGGTAATAACGCCATTTTCGTCAACATAAGCTATCATATCTTCAAATGATCCACTACCAGCATTAGCCTTGCGCTCTTCTTTGCGTTTTAGCTTTTCTTGTTTTTTTAACTCTTTTTTCTTTTCTAAGTCTCTTTTGTTAAATGAATTCGATTTTGCCATTAATTATATCTTTTTTATGCCAATACTATGCAGCCTTTGATCTTTAATCTTCTCTGGGGTCGAAATAGTTGTACCCTTCTCAACTTTGAAAAGCGGTGATTTTATTTCTCAATATCTTAATATAAAATTAATAATTTCCCCAAAATACGCTAAGTGATAATGATGAACACTTTTGCAACTTGTTAATACATTAAACAAGTAAGTTGATTTTGATGTCGATTTTGACGATGAGAAGATCCGCCAGATAATTGCGGAGCAAAGCATTGCTTAGAAGGATACAATATAAACTTGACTGTTCAGGTAACAAATATATGAAATAAATTTGGCTATTGAAAAAATAGCTTGAAAAAAATATTTTAGTTCTCTTTTATTTCTTCGAAATTCAGAGTAGCAAGTAACCCTTGCTTAGTTAGATAGTTAGCTTTATTCGCTCCATATCCCGTTTTTGAACAGTTGGAACCATTTTTCAATATCATTTTTTTCAAATAAGCCGATTTTCTCAAATATCTCTTTCGCAAATTCAATTGTAGCAATTCCATTAGCTGTGATAATATTCTTATCGCTCACAGCCGGTGAATTTACATAATTACTCTCACCGGAATATTGCGGAGCAACTGCTTTTAAATAATTAAGGTCATTGCTGGTATGCTTTACCCTGTCTAGAATGCCCAGCTGTCCTAAGTAAGCGGTTGCCGCACAAATAGCAGCTATTAGTTTTCCCTTTTCAAAGACACTCTTCGTGAATTGGTTCAACTCATTATTTTCTCCCTTTTCCCATGCCACACCACCGGGTAAAACCAATAAATCAATATCATTAGCATCTACTTCAGCAAACGAAATGTCTGGTGTAATTTTCAGTCCGCCCATAGATACCACAGGTTTTCCGTCTTTTGAGAAATAAACTATTTCAAACTTCTCGCTCTTGTTAATCTCTGGTGTAAGATAAGATATTTCCCAATCGGAGAATCCGTCGAATAGGAATATGTGTACTTTTTTGTTCATATTTTATTTCTTTAAATAATATCCTCCTGTTTTCGGAGCTCCTCTAAACTCTATCACTCCTTTTTCATTCAATAATTTAAGATAGCGCATAGTAGTTCGCCAACTTTTAGAAATACTTACAGCTATTTCAGAAGCATTTAATCCCGGTTTAGCTTTAAGTAGGTTTTTTATTGCTTGTTCATTCTCGTTTACTATGCCATTTACTATGCCATTTACTATGTCATCAGTGGCATAGTTCTTTATTTGACGTTTAAACACAGCCGTAAAAATCCCATTAGTATTAAATTCAGGCTCAGGTAAGCCTGCTTCTTTCATAGCTTCCTTCATGCGAGGAATGCCGGAAGCAACTTTTTCAACTAGATGCATACGAGTAAACAACCCAAATATCAATGGATTGCGTGTCATACTCTTGTGGCCGAAATCTTTGGCTACAATCGGTAACAGTCCTCCAGGGTTTGAAACTTCTACTCGGTCATCGAACATCTCTATCATAATGGTTGCACCTTGCTCGTAATAGTCACGGTGAGATAAGGCGTTTATAATAGCTTCCTTGAATACGGTTAGAGGAATTTCCCAAATCTCTTCTCTTGGTCCGGGGCCTTCAATTTTGTAGGCCACTTGGAGTTTGCTTTCCAACCATGCCATTGCTTGCAAGTATTGTTGGTATAGTGGGCCGCCAAAAGTTTTATCGTCTATGATATATACTTTTGTTGTACCCTTGAAAAGAACGCATCTCACAACAACATGAGGAAACATATTTTCGGGATGCTTGCCGAAGAACATTGCTGCGGCGTTCTTAGCTACACCCTTTTCATTGAATAGCATTAGATTCTCGAAAATCTGTTTATCTGGTGTTTCTGGACTAAGTTTGGATTCTCTACGAAAGTCCTTTATATTTTGTTCGTCAGATTCTGTATAAATGTTGAATTTAGGGCAAGGGATGTGATCAAAAAATATCTTGTTACATTCCTGAAAGAAACTTCGCATTTCTTCAACTGTACGTAGCTTTTGAGAATTTGCACCCTCACGAACAAAGATTGAACCAGAAAATATATAAGGTTTGTCTTTGCCTGATGGTACTTCAATTACCCAAACTGACTTATTGTCAATATCCGCAGCATACATTTCACAATGGAGTGATGGAGATATTTCACTTATAGAGCCTTGAATAGCAGATCGTTTATCATTTTCAATATTTATTCCTGCTATATTGCCGTTATCATCAACTCCTATAAGTAAGTATCCTCCTTCTGCATTTGCAAAGGCGCATATTTCTTCTGTCAGCTCGCGAACTTTCGAGGGTACTCGAACCTTGAATTCTACGTTATAGCCTTCTCCGTTATCAATGAGTGATTTAATATTTTCTGTATTCAACATATTTAAATTATAAGAATACAAATATATAATTAATTTACTGATAGTAGAAGACTTCTGTTTGAAAAAATAACAAATTTGTCTCTTTGAATATGTTCTGAGATTATTCCTGTGAATGGGATAAAAACAAAAAAGCACTTAAACTGTGAAGTTTAAGTGCTTTTTTAAAAGGTGGTGCCACCAGGAATCGAACCGGGGACACAAGGATTTTCAGTCCTTTGCTCTACCAACTGAGCTATGGCACCTTCTTTTGTGATTGCGGGTGCAAAGATAGATATATTTTTGGAATTACCAACGTTTTTTGAATTTTTTCTTTAAATAATTAGATAATTCAAATTTTTGCCTTATTTTTGTATCATTAAAGAAAACGGAGTGTAGCGCAGTTGGTAGCGTACTACGTTCGGGACGTAGGGGTCGGGCGTTCGAGTCGCCTCACTCCGACAAAGCGATGAATAATGTAAATTATTTGTCGCTTTTGTCTTTTTCGGCAGCCTTTTCAATAGGCCTGATTACTTTGCAGGGATTGCCGTACGCAAGCACACCTGCAGGAATATCTTTTGTAACTACACTGCCTGCACCAATTACTGAACCTTCGCCAATGGTTACTCCGGGAAGTACTGTTACGCTACCGCCCAACCAGCAATTATTGTTTATTGTAACCGGTTTGGCATACATATATCCCTGATTTCTCTCTTCAACTGTAAGCGAGTGCACTACAGTGTAGATGGAACAATTAGGACCAATAAAGCAGTTATTGCCAATTTTGATTAGTGCTTCGTCCAACGCTACAAAATTGAAGTTGATAATGGTATCGTCTCCAATTTCCATATTGCCGAGATCTATATTTATAGGACTGTTGGGAAGAACATTACGACCTACTTTTCGTAGAAATCCTTCCAACAAGCAACGCTTACGATCTTTATCCGATGGGGGTGCCTGGTTGTACTGGAAACAAAAATCCTGCCCTTTGTCTAATAGTGGCTCGAAATCCGGGTTGAAGCCCCAATAAACTTCCCCGGCAGCCATTTTCTCTATGTCTGTCATTGTCTTTTTCTTTTTAAATAAGTGCCAAATTTACTATAATGAATCTGTTATTTCAAAAATGTTTTAAATATTAATACATACAAAAGATATAAAATAGTTTTATTTGTTAGTCCTAATTTATACATTTGTGTTATTGGATGTGTTGGAATACCTTAAATCAATCTTTATTCATGAAAGCGAAAAAGCATAATTTTAGCAGGTGTCTTTTGCTCTTAATTCTATCTTTATCTCCTTTTATAAGATTATCTGCAAGTTGGAATAATTTTATAATCAATTATAAAAAGGAGGTTTATGGCAAAGGATCGCAAACCTGGCAGATTGCATCTTACAATAATAACTGGGTATACTTTGCCAATAAAAATGGATTATTGCAGTTTGATGGTAGTAGCTGGGGAGTATTTCCATTAAATAATGGATCAGATGTGCGATCGGTTTTACCCTCTTCCTCCAAACAAAGGATATATGTTGGAGGTATCAATGAATTTGGCTATTTTGAACCTGATGAGCGTGGTAAGCTGGTTTATCATTGTATGTCCGATTCGGTAAAGAAACCTCTTCGTTTTATTGGTAATATCTGGCGAATTTATGAGAATGATAATATTCTTTATTGGCAGGCTGATGGGGTTGTGCTAAAATGTCTGAATGGAAAGTATACATTAATATCTGCAGATAGTAAGATAGATTGTTCCAATCTGGTTAACGGGATTTTGTATATTGGTACTAATAAGGGAGTTCGAATTCTTATTGGAAATACCTTTTTCCCTTTACCTGGTGCCGAAATGCTCGACTCAAAAAGAATTCGTGGAATTGTTCCTTATAAAAAGGGTGTTATAATTGCTACGGCTTATGATGGCTTGTATTACTGGGACGGGAAAGTACTTGTTCCATTTATTACTGGAGTAGAAGCGTTTATGTCACAGAATGAGATTTTTTCCATTGCATCTTCAAAGAATTTAATTGCATTGGGTACTGTGCACATGGGGCTGATTATGATAAACACTAGTACAATGCAGGTTAAGTACTTCAATGAGAATAACGGCTTGCAGAATAATACAGTACTTTCTTTAGGTTTTGATTGCCGTGACAATCTTTGGGCCGGACTTGATAATGGAATTGATTATATATGTATGAATTCGCCGTTATCCAATCTTTATTCCTATCCATATTCTTATGGGGCTGGATATTCGGCTATTCTCTCGAATAATTATCTTTATCTGGGTACAAACCGTGGTCTTTATTACACTCATTATCCGGTATCATTAAGTGATAAGGTTATTAATATAAATCAGATTCCTCAATCGAGCGGACAAGTATGGGATCTTTCAAAAGTGGGGAATGATGTTTTTTGTTCGCACGATAGAGGTATCTTTTTAGTAAAGGGAGAAACAATGGAACGCATCGGAAAGATATCTGGTGTGTGGAATTGTAAGGTGATGGTAAACAACCCGGAAAAGGTGTTGCTGGGTATGTATGACGGAATTTATCTGATGCAAAAAGAGAAGGGAGAATGGAAGCCGAAAAGGAAACTTGAAGGAATGAATGAATCTGCTGAAAACTTTGAAATTGAATCTGATCATGTTCTATGGCTCCATAATAATGATAATGGATTGCTCCGCATAGAATTTGACTTAGCAAACTTTCGTGTAAGGCAGATAAAATATTACGGTAAAGAAAAAGGATTGCCTTCTAATAAAAATGTATATGTAAACAAGATTGCTAATAAGATATATTTTACTACCCCAAAAGGAATCTATAAATATAACCCGGCAAGGGATGTTGTGGAATTATCTCCGGAAATGAATAACCTGTTAACTGGAACAAAATCTTATTTAAAACTTTATCAGTACGGAAATCATATATTGA
Source organism: uncultured Bacteroides sp. (assembly GCF_963675905.1). NCBI lineage: Bacteria > Pseudomonadati > Bacteroidota > Bacteroidia > Bacteroidales > Bacteroidaceae > Bacteroides > uncultured Bacteroides sp. The sequence goes on from NZ_OY780936.1 coordinate 3,526,724, forward strand.
GCTTAAGTAAAGGTGAAGTAGATATCGCAAATCTGAATACATATAAGAAAACTGGAGAAAAAGCCTTTTATTCGATAGAACATCCCTCCATTGAGCTAGTTAGTGGATTTGAAAAACTAGTTCCATTATCGGAATCAGAAGCGATTATTCCGAATGATTATGGTTTTGCGCTTTTAAAAGTTCCGTCAAAAAAAAGACCTTTACTTCGTCCGGCAGTTCATATACGAGCTGTTTATCTTACTTATCCAAGTGATAGCCTTATCTATTCTGATAACTTTCTTGGGAAGAACTATGTGCCGGAAATTCCTTACTATCGTAATTCTATCCGATTTGATTATAATTTGTTTTCGTTTACTCATGGCGAGGAAGCTAGTTTTCGCTATAGATTCCAAGATCAGAAAGAATGGTCTGACTATACTTCCTCTTTAACCAAAGAATTTAGTAATCTTGCTGAAGGTGAATATACATTTCAGGTTGAGGCTGTTTTTGCTGATGGAACAGCTACTATTGATGAATTTAAATTTGTTATATTGCCCCCGTGGTACAGATCTTCGGTAGCTTATTTGTTCTATTTCATTCTTTTCTTGTTCTTTCTTTGGTATTTGTACAGATGGGACGATTTAAGAGTAAAACGTAAAAAACAACAGGCTGTTCTTGAAAAAGATCGGGAGTTATTCCAAAAAGAAAAAGAGTTTGAAAAGGAAAATGCCCGTAAAGAGCACCAGATTATGGAACTTGAAAAAGAAAAACTGGAGTACGACCTTCAGCATAAGAGCCAGGAAATGGCAAATCTGATGATTAACTTTGTTAGGAAAAATGAAATGCTTACTGAAATAAAGCATGAATTATTTAAAGTAATATCTACACTGAAAGGAGAGAGCACAAAACAACCAAAACAGATGTTGATGGTTGTGAATAGTAAAATTGATTCTAATATACAATCGGACGAAGTGCTGAAACGTATTGAAGAGCAGTTTGACCTTATACACAATAATTTTATGAAACGGTTGAGTGAAAAGCATCCCGATCTTTCAGCTAATGAGAGGATGATGTGTGCATATCTGAAAATGAATCTCTCATCTAAAGAAATTGCTCCTCTTTTAAACATATCTATAAGGGGAGTAGAAACTATCCGTTATCGTCTTAGAAAGAAGTTTGAACTGGAAAGAGATGAGAACTTAATTGACTATTTAACTAACAGACTCTAGTTGTATTTTTAGAATTTACAAAATTGGCCTGATTCTACAATCGGGCCAATTCTGTTTTAATTCATTTAATATATCTGACGAAATCTATTTGCGTATGGTTATATATTTGATTATTAGATTAATATGATTTTTTGACGAGTTGATGACGTATTTATTTTTTTTAATTGACGTAATCGTGAATAGGTGAAAATAATATAAAATAAACTATTGTTAACTATGTTTGCATCGTTCAAATAGTTAATCTTAAATATAATACTTATGAAAAAGTTATTATCATTTCTATTTTTATTTTGCTTTACCTTTACTGTATTTTCCCAGAATATACAGATTAAAGGTGTAGTCCTGGCAGGTGAGGATAATTCACCGTTGCTAGGGGTTAATGTGGCGGTGAAAGGTACCACCATTGGTGTAATAACAGACTTGGAAGGACAGTTTACACTTTCGGTACCTCCTAAAAGTACTTTAGTTGTTTCGTATGTCGGCTATAAATCACAACAGGTTGTGGTTTCTGACACGAAACCTTTGCGAATTATTCTAACTGAAGATTCAAAAACGCTCGATGAAGTAATCGTTGTAGGTTATGGTGTGCAGAAAAAGAGTGTAGTTACAGCTTCTATCAGCCGTGTAACCTCTGAAGAACTTAAGACTGCTAATCCTTCAAGGGTTGAAGATGTTTTGAAAGGCAAGGTTTCCGGTGTACAAATAACCCAAATTTCCGGGCAACCTGGTGCCGATTCTCATGTTCGTATTCGTGGTATTGGTACTATAAACAATAGTAATCCTCTTTTTATTGTTGATGGTATGGCAGTTGAAGGTGGAATTAATTATCTTAACCCAGCTGATATTCAATCAGTAGAAATTTTGAAAGATGCTGCATCAGCAGCTATTTATGGTGCACGTGCTGCTAATGGAGTTGTGTTGGTTACTACTAAGAATGGTAGTGTTGGCAAAGCAACTATAAACTATAATGTAAGCTATGGCTGGCAGAACCCATGGAAAAAGAAATCTGTGCTTAATGCGAAGGAATATATGGTGATAATGAATGAGTCGCAGATAAATGATGGAAATTCACCTTATTACACTCAAGATGAAGTTAATGCAGCTGGAAAGGGTACTGATTGGCAAGAAGAAACTTTCTATAAAAATGCACCGATACAGAATCATCAGGTAAATGTTAGTGGAGGTACTGAAAAGGCTTCGTATTTCCTTTCATTAGGTTATTATGATCAGGCTGGTATAGTAGGTGGTAATTATGATAAGTCTAACTATAACCGCTGGAGTGTGCGTACTAATGGCACATATAATGTTTTTGAAGATAAAAACCGTAGTTTTTTGAATAACGTTAGAGTTGGAATGAACATAGGTTATTCAAGAAGTAAATCCACTGGTATAGAAACGAACTCTGAATATGGTTCTATTCTTGGTAGTGCTTTGACTTTTGATCCTACAGTTCCCGTTTATGCGGATGAAGCAACTTCTGCTGCAATTCTGGCACAATATCCAAATGCGGTAAAAGACAAGAATGGTAATGTGTTTTCTATTCCTCCAACAGGTTTTCAGGAAATTGCTAACCCTGTAGCTATGCTTAATCAACCAACTGCGGGAATTAATAATTCGGATAAGATTGTTGCAACATTCTGGGGCGAAATTGATATTATGAACGGGCTGAAGTTCAAGAGTAGTTATGGCGCCGATCTTGCTTTCTGGGGATATGATTCATATACATATCCGTATTTCCTAGCTGTTCAGGGAAAATCTTTAGATTATAGTACTGTTCAAAGTGAAATGAATCGTGGTTATAGATGGCAGGTTGAAAATGTATTATCTTACAAGAAAACATTTGCAGAAAAGCATAATCTTTCTTTAGTTCTTGGTCAGTCTGCACAGAAATATACTTATCGTAATTTAGGTGGTAACGACCGCGACTTACTTGAAACAGATCCTAGTAAAGCAAATATTAATTCTTCAATAGCTGATGCTAAGTTAGGAAGAGTATGGGGCGGTACAGGTGGTTACTCAGCTTATACATTAGCTTCTTACTTTGGACGATTTGATTATAACTATGACGAAAAGTATATGGTTCAGGCTACAATTCGCCGTGATGGTTCTTCAAACTTTGGCGCTCGGAATAAGTGGGCAACTTTCCCTGCATTCTCTTTAGGATGGAATGTCAGTAATGAAGCTTTTATGGAAAATCGTCCTGAATGGTTTAATACATTGAAACTTCGTTTTAGTTGGGGTAAGAATGGTAATGAAAGAATAGGAAACTTTAAATATACTTCATTAATGACAGGTGGTCAGAACTATTATTTTGGAGGTAGTTACCAAGTTAGTGAAGATCCAACTTCTGTAGGTGAAACATCTGGAACAATGCAGTATGGTAGCTCTCCGGCTGCAATTGCCAATCCTGATATCAAGTGGGAGGAATCAGAACAAACCGATTTTGGTTTTGATGCACGTTTCTTTAACCAGGCTTTGACTTTCAGTTTTGATTATTTCAAAAAGAAAACCAATGGCATGTTGATGGAATTGCCAATTCCTTCTTATGTTGGTCAAAGTGCTCCAACAGGTAATGTGGGCGATATGGAAAATAGTGGTCTTGAGTTTGAAATAGGATGGAAAAATAAAGTTGGTGATTTTAATTATTCAATATCGGCCAATGCATCTTATCTGAAAAACAAACTGATAAAATTAGGAAATGCTTCAGGAGAAGCAATCTATCAATCTAATTCAACAGCAGGTGTTGGTTCTTTCGTTAAAGGAAAGAATGGTGATGTGTTCCCTTACTTTTATGGATTCCTTACAGATGGAATAATTCAAAATCAGACAGAAGCTAGTGCTTATAATTCTCAATATGGACAAGCTGCTCAGCCGGGTGATGTTCGTTTCCGTGATATCGCAGGGGCAGTTGATGAAAAAGGAAATGTTATTGGCGATGGAAAAATAACAGATGATGATAGAACTAAAATTGGTAAGGGTATGCCCGACTGGACTTATGGTTTTACTCTTGCTGCCGATTGGAAAGGATTTGATGTAAATCTATTCTTCCAGGGAACTATTGGAAATGATATTTTTGACTTTGCACAACGTACTGATATTCCAAAGAATAATCGTCCATCATGGATTCTTGATCGTTGGATTGGTGAAGGAACCTCCAATAAAATACCTCGTGTAACAGCTGCTAACCCAAATGGAAACTGGCGTTCTTCTGATCTTTATATAAAAGATGGTACATATCTGCGCCTCAAAACAGCTCAGTTTGGTTATACTTTGCCTAGCAGAATTACAAAGAAGGCATCTATTCAATTGTTGAGATTATATGTATCAGCAGAGAATTTGTTAACCTTTACAGGATATGATGGCTTTGATCCTGAAGTTGCTGCATCTGGTTATACCAATATTGGTGTTGATCGTGGTATTTATCCGCAAGCCAGAACAATTTCTTTAGGTGCTAATATTACATTTTAACCTTCGAAAAACTATATATAATTATGAAAAAATATAAATTGTCATCATTATTACTCATCCTTGGAGTTTTTATTCTAACCTCTTGTGGTGACGACTTCTTAACTGTTAATCCAACAGAATCTCAACAGGCTGGTGGAGCAGCTACTGAAGGGGCTATAAAATCAAATCTGGCATCTTGTTACCAAATATTATTGTTTGATAGTTATGCAAATAACAATTATAACAGTATCCCCTTAATGTCTGATTTGCGCTCGGACGATATTTATAAAGGTGGTGGTGATGCAAGTGATCAACATCAATTGTATTTACTCTCTTTATTTACTTCTACGCCAGCAGAAGATCTTGACGGACTTTGGTCTATATTCTATAGTGGCCTTGCTCGTTGTAACAATGCCATTATTGCATGTGAAAATGCAGTGAATGTTCCGGAAGCCAATTTGAATCAATATAAAGCTGAAGCTCATTTCCTTCGTGCTTACTATATGCATTGGTTATGGAAATTCTGGGGAAACATTCCTTATTTTGAAGAACCACTCGAAGCTCCTTATATGGCAAAGCAATATACTGCAAATGAGATTTATAATAAAATCATTGCTGATTTAGATTTTGCAATTGCTGATAACAAACTTCCGATGGTTGTTACTGAAATAAATTTAGGACGGGTTACTAAGGCTGCTGCAATGATGTTGAAAGCACGTGTGGTAATGTATCAGAAAGATAATTCACAATATGGAAATGTGACAAAAGATATGGCTGAAATCATTAATAGTGGTAAATATGATTTGATGACAGATTTTGCATCAATGTGGCTAGATGAAAATGAATTCTGTAAAGAGTCAATTTTTGAAAGTAATCAGCTGCCGGAAGGCAAAACATGGAGTAGTGGTTGGAGTGGTTATGGAACTAATCTACCTGCTTTTATCTCTCCTAACAATTTACCAGCAGGTTCAAAAACCGGTGATTTTAAAGGTGGTTGGGGATTTGGCCCTGTTCGTCAGGCTGCATGGAACATGTACGAAGATGGTGATACTCGTCGCGAAGGTTCTATCAATAAATGGGAATCTGATAAGTATTCTGCCCGTTTCCAGAATACAGGTCTATTCCAGGCAAAATATGCAGCTCGCGTAGGGTACAATCCACAAGGTGATACTGATTTGAACTATTGTAATAACTTCCGGATTTTCCGCTACTCAGAAGTGCTGCTAAACTATGCGGAAATGGTTGTAATGAATGGCCAGGCTGCAGTGGGTGGAGTTACAGCTCAATCTTGTCTTGATAAGATAAGGAAACGTGCATTTGGAAAAGATAGTTCAATACCTGCTACAGCTGCAAATATTAAGTTAGAACGTCGTCGTGAATTCTTGGGCGAAGGACTTCGTTTCTGGGATATTGTTCGTTGGGGCGATACAAGCTTGCTGACAGAATCAACAGCGCTTAGTACACGTACATGGAATGATAACAAGAAATACCTGCCTATTCCACAAGCTGAGATGGATAAAACTGCAGGAAGCGATTTTGCTTTGGTACAGAATCCCGGATATTAATTTAAACCATTTAGAGATATGAAAAATATAATTAAATATAGTTTATGGGCAATAGTGACAGTTTTTGCTCTTACTTCTTGCGATCCTCAGGAAAGCACTGATTATGCTTTGGGAGAAACTCCTACAGAAAGTCAGTTGTCATTTACGGCAAATCCTTCTTCTTCAAATTCTAATATAATAGAGTTTACAAATAGTTCAGAAATTAACGGTGTTGCTGTCTGGAATTTAGGTAACGGAAGCAATGCGAAGGGGGAAGCTGCTTCTTCTAAGTATCCTATGGCCGGAACTTATACAGTGACAATGACACTATACACAAGTGGTGGGTCGGCTACGATTTCTAAAGCAATTACAATTGCGAAAAATGATTTTTCATTATTAAATACTCCAATGTATAATGCGCTGACAGGTGGAGCAAGTAACCTTCAGGGAAAGACATGGGTATTTGACCAATATAATGATGGACACTTTGGTGTAGGACCTGCTGGTGACGTTACTCCTTCCTGGTGGAGTTGTCCAGCAAGTGGAAAAGATGGCTCAAGTCTTTATACTCAGGAATTTACTTTTACTCAGGTTGGTGTTAAGATGAGCTGGAAAAACAATGGATCGGTATATACTAATGCTAATGGTGCTGCCGGACTAAAAGCTTTAGGATATGGTAATGCTGTTTTAAATCCAACTGCTGGTGATTATGATGTAGAATACCAGCCAAAAGCAAGTTATACATTTAGTTTGAATGAAGCTGATAAGACAATAACGTTAAGTGATGGTGCTTTCTTTGGCCATTACGCCGGAACTTCTACTTATAAGATTATAACTCTTACAGATGATGTGATGTATATAAAATGTGCTAGTACTGTTGAGTCTGGTAATGGATGGTGGTATCGTTTGGTTCCTAAAGAGAAGAATGTAAAACCAGTGGTTCCATTAAAAGCAGTAGCATTGAACGATAATTTCGAATCAGCTACAACCACTCTTGCTTTTGTACCTCAGGATATGGGAACGCATACTTCTGCTAATTATTCAAATCCTGCACCAACCGGACTAAATACATCTTCTAAGGTATATTTATACGAAAAAGGAACTGCATTTTATGCAAATCTTTCATATGCTGTAACAGGATATAAGTTTGATCTATCAAAGATTAATAAAGTTCGAATGAAAGTCTTTATTCCTTCTTATAATAATTATGATGATACTTTTGCTACAGCCGGAGATTGGGTGACGATAAATCAGTTGCAATCACAGGTTGCTGTTAAACTTCAGAATAATGGATTGGGAGGTAATGCATATACTACTCAGACAGAAATTGTGAAAGCAAATCTTGCAAAAGATAAATGGCTGAGTCTTGAGTTTGATTTTAGCACAGTGAAGGACAGAAAAGATTACGATAAGATTGTAATCCAGTTTGGCGCTGAAGGACATGCTGCTCCTGGTATATTCTTCTTTGATGACTTTTCATTTAGTGAATAATAATCCGTTGTTTTAGTATGAATAGGGGTGAGCTTTATTGCTGCCCCTATTTAATTCTTCAATTTATGAATAAAAGAATAAAGTATTATTTGTTTTTCTTCTTTTACGGTTACTGCCTGTTAAATACTTTGGCTCAGGTCCCTAGTGGATATAATATTGTATGGGCTGATGAATTTAATGATCCTTTGATTGATGGCAAACCAATCGTTAGGGCCAATAATGATTCGTGGTGGTACGAAACCGGAAATGGTGGTTGGGGAAATAATGAACTGCAATATTATATTGCGGGTATAAATGGCAGTGATACATTAGCGGCTATTAGTAATGGAACTCTAAAAATAAAAGCCATTCAAAAAAATATTGGTTCCTCACAATATGCCTCTATTCGTATGAATACTGCGCAAAGCTGGAAATATGGTTATTTTGAGATGCGAGCCAAAATGCCTATAGGAAAAGGTACTTGGCCTGCTTTCTGGATGTTGCCCAAGAATTTTCAAAGCTGGCCGCTTGATGGAGAAATAGACATCATGGAATATGTGGGATATGATCCTAACAGAGTACACGGTTCCATACATACCATGAGCTATAATCATAGTATTGGAACACAGCGTACTAGTAATAAAATAATTCAAAATGCAGAAACGGAATTTCATACCTATGCATTACTTTGGACTGAAGAAAAAATCCGCATTTATGTAGATGGCTATAACTATTTTACATTTAGTAATGATGGTACGAATAATAAAGATACCTGGCCGTTTAATGCTCCTTTCTATCTAAAACTGAATCTTGCCGTAGGTGGAAACTGGGGCGGAGCAATGGGGGTCGATACTAATATCTTTCCTGCCACTTACGAAATAGATTATGTGAGGGTATACCAAAATACAACAGCCATAAATGAAACAAAAGAAGAAAAACTAATTGATTCAAATTTTAATAATGTCAGTAATCTACTGCAGGTAAACTTTAAAGAAGAAGGTATTCATCGTTTATCGGTTACTGATATAAAAGGCAGAATAATAAAGAAAATAGAAACTTCAGATCTTGTCTCTGAAATTGATTGCTCCGGTTGGCCGAAAGGTTTCTATCTGGTTTCTGCAAACAGTGGGAAAAGCTTGTTTACCCAGAAATTTCTAAAATATTAAAGCATGACATTATGAAAAGAATATTAGTGTTTTCTATTTGCCTGTTTTTTATCTCTTCAGTTGGTTGTACTGAAGCGAAAAACCTGAAAGGCGGGCAAATAGAAAAAAAGGTAGAAGATTTGTTATTAAAAATGACACTTGAGGAAAAGGTTGGGCAGATGAATCAAATAAGTTCATCCGTTAATCTTGAAGAAATGAGCCGAGCAATAAAGAAAGGAGAGGTTGGCTCAATATTAAATGAAATAGATCCGATTCGTGTGAATGCATTGCAACGGTTGGCTGTAGAGGAATCGAGATTGGGTATTCCTTTACTGATAGCCCGCGATGTGATTCATGGTTTTAAGACTATTTTTCCTATTCCACTTGGGCAGGCAGCTTCTTTTAATCCTAAGATAGTGGAAGATGGTGCACGGGTAGCCGCTAAAGAAGCTTCATCAGTGGGTATCCGATGGACATTTGCTCCAATGATTGATATTTCACGTGATGCACGATGGGGAAGAATTGCTGAAAGTTGTGGAGAAGACACTTATCTTACTTCTGTAATGGGTGCTGCCATGGTTAAAGGCTTTCAGGGAAATTCCTTAAATGATCCGACTTCCATTCTTGCATGTGCAAAACACTTTGTAGGTTATGGAGCTGTTGAAGGTGGACGAGATTACAACTCGACACATCTTACAGAACGTCAGCTCAGGAATGATTATTTACCTCCTTTCGAGGCTGCTACAAAGCAAGGTGCTGCTACATTTATGAGTTCATTTAACGATAATGATGGTGTTCCTTCTTCTGCCAATCCATTTATACTAAAAACTGTTTTACGAAATGAATGGGGTTTTGATGGGTTTGTTGTTTCTGACTGGGCTTCCATCAAGGAAATGGTTAGTCATGGATTTTGTGCCGATGATAAAGAGGCTGCAATGAAAGCTGCAAATGCCGGTGTTGATATGGAAATGGTGAGCTATACATATATGAACCACTTGAAAGAACTGATTAAAGAGAATAAAGTGACAGAAAATACAATTGATGATGCTGTTCGTAATATTCTCCGCATAAAATTTCGTTTGGGATTGTTTGATAATCCTTATATTAACGAGAAAGCTCCTTCTGTAATGTATTCTTCAGAGAATCTGGCTGCAGCAAAAGCGGCTGCTACTCAGTCGGCAATATTACTGAAAAATGATAATAATACATTGCCAATTAATTCATCTGTAAAAACAATAGCTGTTGTTGGCCCTATGGCTGATGCTCCTTACGAACAGATGGGAACATGGGCTTTTGATGGAGAAAAGGCAAAAACGCAGACTCCGCTTATGGCTTTGAAACAATTTTATGGAGACAAAGTGCAGATTATTTATGAACCTGCTTTAGCATATACTCGTGATAAGAATACAGAAAATATTTCAAAGGCAGTCAATGCTGCTAAAAAAGCCGATATAGTACTGGCCTTTGTTGGCGAAGAAGCTATACTTTCCGGTGAGGCTCACTGTTTGGCCGATCTTCACCTTCTGGGTGCTCAGAGTGCTTTGATTAAAGCTTTGGCTGAAACAGGCAAACCATTGGTTACTGTTGTTATGGCTGGAAGACCTCTTACAATTGGAAAAGAGGTTGAAATGTCTAACTCTGTTCTTTATTCTTTTCACCCGGGAACAATGGGTGGACCGGCTATTGCTGATCTTCTTTTCGGTAAATCTGTTCCTAGTGGAAAAACTCCTGTAACTTTCCCTAAGGAAGTGGGACAAATACCGCTGTATTACAATCACAACAATACGGGCCGTCCTGCTACAAAAAAAGAAACATTACTCGATAATATTGAGGTTGGAGCCGGACAGACATCTTTGGGCTGTACATCTTTCTACATGGATGCAGGTTTCGATCCTTTATTCCCATTCGGATATGGTCTTTCATATACTACTTTTCAGTATAATAATTTAAAACTTTCTGCAACTGAATTTACTCCTAAAGGTCAGATAGAAGTTACTTTCGATTTAAAGAATACCGGGAAATATGAAGGAACAGAAGTGGCTCAGCTATATGCTCGGGATAAAGTGGGTTCGGTAACTCGTCCGGTGAAGGAATTAAAGCGTTTTACCCGTGTTACACTTAAACCAGGAGAGACAAAGAATATCTCTTTTACACTTCCGGTTGAGGAACTTGCTTTTTGGAATATAGATATGAAAAAGGTGGTTGAACCCGGTGATTTTACTCTTTGGGTGGGAACAAATAGTCAGGAAGGTATTTCTGCTGATTTTAAAGTAGTAGAATAAAATGAAAAATATAGTTTCTTTTTTCTTTTTGTTGCTAGTATTGGTTGGTTGTCAACCTAAAACAATGCATGATCTTTCCTCTAATTCTTTTATTAAAGTTGATGGACAGAATCTAAAGAAACCAAATGGAGATAAATTTCTTATTAAGGGAATAAACCTTGGTAATTGGTTGAATCCCGAAGGATATATGTTTTCCTTTAAAGAAGTTAGCTCTGCAAGGTTAATTGATCAGGCTCTTCGTGAAATGGTAGGGCCGGATGTTGTTAATCAATTCTGGAAAGATTTTAAAGACAATTATGTAACCTGGGAGGATATTAATTATATCAAGGAAACCGGGATGAATTCTATTCGTTTACCGTTCCATTATAAGTTGTTTACTGATGAAGATTATATGGGATTAAGTAAAGATCAGGATGGATTTGCCAGAATAGACTCTTTGATAAGTTGGTGCAGAGATGCCGGTTTATATGTTATTCTTGATATGCATGATGCTCCTGGCGGACAAACGGGTGATAATATTGATGATAGTTATGGCTATCCATGGCTTTTCTCCAGCAAAGAAAGTCAGCAACTGTTTTGTGAAATATGGAAAAAGATAGCTGCCAGATATAAAAATGAACCGGTAATCTTAGGTTATGACTTGTTGAATGAACCTATTGCTCCTTATTTTAATAATATGGAGGAATTAAATGCGCAACTTGAACCTCTCTATAAACTAGCAGTAAAGGCAATACGCGAAGTTGATAAAAATCATGTTGTATTATTGGGTGGTGCACAGTGGAACGGAAACTTTAAAGTATTTAATGACTCAAAGTTTGATTCGAATATGATGTATACCTGCCATCGTTACTGGTGTGATACTCTTCAAACGAATCTGCAGGATTTAATTGATTTTCGAAATAAGGTAAATCTTCCGCTTTACATGGGAGAGACAGGAGAAAATACTGATGCCTGGGTTAATGCTTTTCGTAGTTTGATGGAAAAAAATAACATGGGATGGCATTTCTGGCCTTACAAAAAACTAAAAACCAGTAGTTGTATGGTGAAGATTAAAGAGCCAGAAAACTGGGATATGATCATTAAATATACAGAGCAACCTCGTGGAAACTTTAAACAGATAAGAGAAGCCCGACCTGATCAGGAATTAGTAAAGAAAGCCTTAGCCGAATTTATTCAAAACTGTAAGTTTAAGTCTTGTACAAAGAATGAAGGTTATATTAAAGCTTTGGGTATGAAACCATAATTTTAGAATAGATTATATATCATTAGCCATGAATAAAATAAAGGAATTAGTTGTTTTAAGTCTCACTCTTTTATCAGTTCCGCTGTTTGCACAGCAGAAAAAAGCTGCGTATTTAGATGACAGTAAACCGATAGAAGAAAGAATTGAGGATGCTCTTTCACGCATGACACTGGAAGAAAAAGTAGCTATGTGTCATGCACAGTCAAAGTTCAGCTCGGCAGGTGTGTCACGTTTAGGCATACCTGAGGTGTGGTGTACCGATGGTCCGCACGGCATTCGTGCCGAAGTGTTCTGGGATGAATGGAATACTGCAGGATGGACAAACGATTCTTGCATAGCTTTCCCGGCTCTTACCTGTCTGGCTGCCACATGGAATCCAGAAATGTCTGGGCTTTACGGTAAATCTATTGGCGAAGAAGCCCGTTACCGCAACAAAAATGTGTTATTGGGACCGGGTGTAAACATATACCGCACTCCTCTGAACGGACGAAATTTTGAGTATATGGGAGAAGATCCCTATTTATCATCTACTATGGTAGTTCCTTATATCCAGGAAGTTCAGAAGAATGGAGTGGCAGCTTGTGTGAAACACTTTGCATTGAATAATCAAGAAGTAGACCGAGACCACGTTAATGTAAATGTTAGCGACCGTGCCTTGTATGAAATCTATCTGCCGGCCTTTAAAGCAGCTGTTCAGAAAGGTGGAGCCTGGGCTATAATGGGCTCATACAATAAGTACAAAGGAGAACATTGCTGTCACAATCAGTATTTACTCAACGATATTCTTCGCAAGGAATGGGGATTTGATGGAGTAGTAGTTTCCGACTGGGGTGGCGTGCATGATACAAAACAGGCTATTTACAACGGATTGGATATGGAGTTTGGTACCTGGACCAACGGACTGAACTGGAGTGCCAGTAATGCATACGATAATTATTATCTGGCCATGCCGTTCTTGAAGTTGATACGCTCAGGCGAAGTCAAAGAAGAAGAGGTGGACAAGAAAGTACGGAAGATTCTTCGGATGATTTTCCGTACTACCATGAACAAGAACCGTCCATTCGGGTCGTTTGGAACTGAGGAGCATGCTTTGGCGGGACGAAAAATTGCTCAGGAAGGTATTGTTCTATTGCAGAACAACAAAAATATTTTGCCGGTTGACCTTGCAAAGGTAAAGAGAATTGCCGTTATCGGTGAGAATGCCGTTAAAAGAATGACCATCGGCGGTGGAAGCTCTTCACTGAAAGTTAAATATGAGCAGTCTCCTTTGGCCGGATTAAAACAACGGATAGGATCGCAGGCTGAAATTGTTTATGCACCGGGATATGAATCACCCGCTGTAGCCGAACAGGACGTGAAAGGTGCCAAAGCGCCCGAACAGAAAGTTATAGATGTGTTGGGATTAAGAGAGGAAGCCGTTGCTGCAGCAAAAAAATCAGATATTGTTCTTTTCTTTGGTGGACTGAACAAGAATGAACATCAGGATTGTGAAGGAGTAGATCGTAAGGAGTATGAATTACCTTATAATCAGAATGAACTGATAAGCGCATTGGCAAAAGCCAATCCGAATCTTGTGGTTGTGCTTATTACAGGCAATGGAGTAGCAATGCCCTGGGCAAAAGAGGTTCCTGCTATTGTAGAAGGATGGTATAGCGGAACGGAAGCAGGAAATGCCATTGCTTCTGTATTGGTGGGCGATGTAAATCCATCGGGCAAACTGCCTTTCACCATTCCGGTAAGCCTGAAAGATAACGGTGCCACTGTTATGGGCGACTATCCGGGCGATGGCAAGGAACAAACTTATAAAGAGAATATTTTTGTGGGATACCGTTGGGCTGATAAGCAGAAAGCCAAACCATTGTTTAGCTTTGGTCATGGACTGAGTTATACAACTTTTGCCTATGGAAAAGCAGAAATAGATAAATCAAAAATGTCTGCAGATGAGCAGCTTACCGTCAGTGTAAAAGTTAAGAATACCGGTAAACGTTCCGGTTCGGAAGTTGTTCAGCTGTATATTAGTGATTTAAAATCCTCTCTTCCTCGTCCGGTAAAAGAGCTGAAAGGCTTTAAAAAGATTCAGCTAAATGCAGGTGAAGAGCAAAAGGTTTCATTTACTATATCTAAAGAAGAGTTAAGCTTCTATGATGATACAAAGCACTCGTGGATAGCCGAACCAGGAATGTTTGAAGCCATTGTAGGAGCCTCTTCTACAGATATCCGATCAAAAGTTTCTTTTGAATTGAAGTAGGTATTTCCATATATTTTAAGAGTTAAAAGTGATTGGTTAGATGTTGGTGGGAACGTAAAGTGCAAGTTGTGCTTTGCGTTCTCTTTTTTATTCTCAAAGAGTACATGTTGTTTTGCTCCTGTCTGCTTTTTTGTAGAATTTAGTTCTTTATTTATCAGCTAAATAAAGTAAATCCGGCAAAAATACAGAACTTAAATTCGTATCGTTTTGTTATTAGTGTAGAAATATAATATTCTTTTCATCGATATATAATTAGTGAACAAGGTTTAATATTATGGGAGGATTAAATTATGAAACGACCGGCATCTCTTATCTGTGGCATTATTCTTTTAATATTTGCCTTTTTACAACTTATTCGTTATACATTCGCAGTTCCAGTTGTAGTTAATGACATTACAGTGCCAATTTGGGTAAGTGCTGTTATAGCAATTATTTTTGGTATGATGGCTTTTTGGCTGTTTAATGAAAGAAAAAACGGCTTGGAAAGGTGAGGGATGAGTGAAAAAGTGAGGGATGAGTGAGGGATTAGTGAGAGATAAAAATGCATCCATCACCTTGTAACTCTCTTTTAATGAGTGCGTTATTGCGAATGGTGAGGGAGTGATGGAAATTTTTTGTTTTATCATATTATTGTCGGAATGCGAAATAATAGAATTCAATAACAGGCAAAAATTATTCAGCAATCCCTGTCCGGTTATTGGTCAATGAATATTATTTATTCACCAGTGCTTTTTATTTATTGGTGAATGGATTTTGTGATTATAATATAGCATAAAAAGTTATCTTTCAGATATATGCAGATGTTTGCTACTAATCATGAACATGTTTATCTCCAAAAATATGTTCATGATTTTTTTTATATTCCCCGTTTATGTCGTGTAAGATTGCTGAACTTATAAATCTCTTTGTTTGTTGTTATAAAAAACATAATGAAAGAAAAGTGTATATTCTTTCCAAAATATGTGCAAAAAACAATCTATATTCGTTTTTATACTATTTATTATGCATAAAATTAAAAATATTCTTGTTTTATGCATTTTGTTTCCAAAATAATGTATACTTTTGCGTTCAATTTAGAATAATTATACATGACGACGAACAAAAGTAAACGATTAGATTCGATAAAGATGATTATCTCTAGCAAAGAGATAAGTAGTCAGGAAGAGCTGCTTCAAGAGTTGGCTAAGGAAGGCTATGAACTTACACAAGCTACTTTGTCAAGGGACTTAAAGCAAATGAAAGTTGCAAAAGCTGCCACAACAAATGGTAATTATGTGTATGTTTTACCGAATGACACCATGTATAAAAGGACGATTGATGTGCCTAGTGCTGGTGAGATGTTGTTGCAAAGCGGTTTTAAATCTATTGATTTTTCCGGAAATATGGCTGTTATAAAAACACGTCCCGGATACGCAAGTAGTCTGGCTTATGACATCGATAACCGTGAATATAAAGATATTATTGGCACTATTGCAGGAGATGATACAATATTGTTGGTTTTCAGGGACGGCTATTCCCGAAATGAAATAAGACAGTCATTGTCTCAGATTATTCCGAATATTTAATCTACATAATAACACTAAAAATATAACATTAAAGGAAAAAATGGAAATCAATATTGAAATTCTTGTAGCCAACGAGAGTCATATTCCATACGTTGACATTATTTTAAACACAATAGAAGCAGCTGCCAAGGTTCGTGGAACCGGCATTGCAAAGCGCTCTCCCGAATACGTAAAGCAAAAAATGATTGAGGGAAAAGCAATTATTGCCCTTTGCGAAAATGAGTTTGCTGGATTTTGCTATATAGAAACATGGAGCAACAAAGCATTTGTTGCCAATTCAGGATTAATTGTTGTTGATAAATTCCGTGGTCATGGCCTGGCAAAGAAAATCAAGCGTCGTGCATTCGAACTTTCACGCCAACGTTTTCCGGAAGCTAAAATATTTGGTTTAACTTCTGGTCTTGCAGTAATGAAAATTAATTCTGAATTAGGATATGTTCCTGTAACTTTCTCAGAACTTACTGACGATGAGGCTTTCTGGAAAGGTTGTCAGAGCTGTGTCAATTACGATATTCTTCAAAGAACGGGTGGAACAAAATGTATTTGTACTGCTATGCTTTATGATCCTGCAAAACATCCGGATGATCCCTTCAACAAAGCAAAGAATGATAAAGAAGAGACAAGAGAAGCAGAAGAATCAGAAAACAAATAAGGTTATAAAAATATTAGATAGATATGAAAAAAGAGAAGGTCGTTTTAGCATTTAGTGGTGGTTTGGATACCTCATTTTGTGCAAAGTATTTGTCAGAAGAAAAAGGATACGAAGTATATACAGCTGTAGCTAATACTGGCGGATTTAGCGATGAAGAGTTGAAAGTAATAGAAGACAAGGCTTATAAACTAGGTGCTGTAAAGCACGTAACACTTGATGTTACTCAGGAATACTACGAAAAAAGTATTAAGTACATGGTGTTCGGAAATGTATTACGTAACGGAACTTATCCTATCTCAGTAAGTTCAGAACGTATTTTCCAGGCAATAGCTATCATTAACTATGCTAAGGAAATCAAAGCAGACTATGTTGCTCACGGAAGTACAGGTGCAGGAAACGACCAAATCCGTTTCGACCTAACTTTTGATGTCCTTGCTCCTGAAATCAAGATCCTGACTCCTACACGTGACATGTCTCTTACTCGTGAATATGAGATTGATTATCTTAGAAAACATGGAATTGAAGCCGACTTTAAAAAACTTGAATATTCTATCAATAAAGGTCTTTGGGGAACTTCAATCGGTGGAAAAGAAACTCTTCACTCAGAACAAGGTCTTCCTGAAGAAGCTTATCCTTCACAAGTTACTTCAACCGGAACAGAAACATTGAAACTGGAATTTGTAGAAGGTCAGATACATGCGGTTAATGGTGAAGTATTTGAAAATAAAGTTGCCGCTATCAATAAGATTGAAGAAATCGGTTCAAAATATGGTATTGGTCGTGATATGCACATTGGTGATACTATTATTGGTATAAAAGGTCGTGTTGCTTTCGAAGCTGCAGCACCTATGCTTATTATTAATGCTCATAAAATGCTGGAAAAGCATACATTGAGCAAATGGCAACAATACTGGAAAGATCAGATTGGTACATGGTACGGAATGTTCCTTCACGAAGCTCAATATCTGGAACCTGTAATGCGCGACTGTGAAGCTATGCTTCAAAGCACTCAACGTAACGTTACCGGTACTGTTATTGTTACTCTTCGTCCATATTGCTACACCTTAGTAGGTGTTGAATCATCTTTTGATTTGGTTAAGACAGACTTTGGTGATTATGGTGAAGTTGGTAAAGGATGGACTGCAGAAGATGCAAAAGGATTTACCAAGATTCTTTCTAATCCTTTGAGAGTATATTACGCTAACCAAAAGAAAAACGGGAAATAACAAATACTAGTTTTGTAGATTATGATTAAAGTCGGAATTATTGGAGGAGCAGGATATACAGCAGGGGAGTTGATTCGTCTGCTTATAAACCACCCGGATGTTGGAATCGTTTTTATTAATAGCAGTAGTAATGCTGGAAACAAGATAACAGCTGTCCACGAAGGTCTTTATGGTGAAACAGATATGGTATTTACCGATGAATTGCCTCTTGACAAGATTGATTTGCTTTATTTCTGTACAGCTCATGGTGATACCAAAAAGTTTATTGAAAGTCATACATTGCCGGACGATTTAAAAATAATAGATCTATCAATGGATTATCGTATTGCTTCAGATGAACACGATTTCATTTATGGTCTTCCTGAACTTAATCGTCGTAGTATTTGTCAAAGTAAACATGTGGCCAACCCAGGATGTTTTGCTACATGTATTCAATTAGGTTTATTACCTCTTGCGAAAAATCTATTGCTGAATGGAGATGTCTCTGTAAATGCGATCACTGGTTCTACCGGTGCTGGAGTAAAGCCAGGAGCTACTTCGCATTTTAGCTGGAGAAACAATAATATGTCTATCTATAAGCCATTTTCTCATCAGCATGTTCCTGAAATAAAGCAATCTGTTAAACAATTGCAGAATAGTTTTAATTCAGATATCGATTTTATTCCTTATCGTGGCGATTTTGCCCGAGGCATTTTTGCAACTCTTGTTGTTAAGACAAGCGTGACGCTGGATGAAATTAAACGTATGTACAGTGAGTATTATGAAAAGGATTCATTTGTACACGTTGTTGATGCGAATGTAGATTTGAAGCAGGTAGTAAACACAAACAAGTGTTTAATCCATCTAGAGAAACATGGTGATAAGCTTCTTATCATTTCATGCATAGATAATTTATTAAAAGGTGCTTCCGGACAAGCTGTTCATAACATGAACCTGATGTTCGGACTGGAAGAAACAGTAGGGCTGAGATTAAAACCGAGTGCCTTCTAAAACAACCAACAAAAGAAATGAAACTATTTGATGTGTATCCTTTATTCGATATTAATATCGTAAAAGGAAAAGGATGTAAGGTCTGGGATGATAAAGGTAATGAATATCTGGATCTTTATGGCGGACATGCTGTAATTTCAATTGGTCATAGTCATCCTCATTATGTGGAAATGATCCAAAAGCAAGTTGCAGAGTTAGGCTTTTACTCTAATTCTGTAGTAAATAAACTGCAACAGCAATTAGCAGAACGCCTTGGAAGAATATCCGGCTATGAGGACTATTCATTCTTTATGATCAACTCTGGTGCAGAAGCAAATGAAAATGCATTGAAACTTGCCTCTTTTCATACCGGACGTAAGCGGGTGGTATCTTTCTCAAAGAGTTTTCATGGCCGTACTTCGGCTGCTGTACGCACAACTGATAATCCTAAAATTGTTGCGCCTATCAATGAGGGCATTGATGTAACTTTTCTGGCTCTTAATGACATTGATAGTGTGCGTTCTGAGCTTGAAAAGAACGATGTCTGTGCCGTTATCATTGAAGGTATTCAAGGTATAGGTGGTATCAAAGTTCCTGAAAATAGCTTTATGCAGGAATTGCAAAAACTGTGTACGGAAACCGGAACTATTCTGATTCTGGACGAGATCCAGTCAGGATATGGTCGTAGTGGAAAATTCTTTGCCCATCAGTTTGCAGGAATTCGTCCTGACATTATCACAGTAGCTAAAGGCATTGGTAATGGATTCCCTATGGGTGGAGTCTTAATCAGCCCTCTGTTTACCCCAGTTTATGGAATGCTTGGAACAACATTTGGAGGAAATCATCTTTCGTGTGCAGCTGCTCTTGCTGTTATCGATGTGATTGAGAACGAAAATCTGATGGAGAATGCTGCTAAAGTAGGAGCTCATCTTATGAAAGAACTAAAGCTGTTCCCTCAGATTAAAGAAGTTCGTGGAGAAGGCCTTATGATAGGTCTTGAATTTGAAGAACCTGTTAAGGAACTTAGAACCCGACTGTTATTTGAACAGAAAGTATTTACCGGTGTAAGTGGTACGAATGTGATACGACTTCTTCCTCCGCTTTGTTTAAGTCTGGAACAAGCCGATGAATTTATAGAAAGATTTAAAAAAGCCCTTAATTGATCTACCCTCAAAAAGTTAGATTGGTTAATGAATAGATAATAATAGGACTGAGTTCGGAGCATAACCGACTTAGTCCTTTTTTGTTTAGTGTTTATCTCTAATATATAATAAGTAACACTAGGCTTTGTTTTTTATGCAACTTGCTTACATTTTGAAGTTTTTTATGTAAGTTTGCAAGTGATACCAAGAATAGTTAAACTAAGATGATATGAAAATAGCAATTATTGGAGCAGGCAACATGGGCGGAGCTATTGCTCGCGGTATTGTACAAGGTTCCAAAGTCAAAGCAGTTGATATTACAGTTGCCAATCCTTCCAATGGTAAACTTGATGCTTTAAAAGCATTCAACCCGGAAATTAACATCACAAACAATAATCAGGAAGCCATAGAGAATGCGGATATCGTTCTTTTAGCGGTTAAACCCTGGTTGGTTAAGTCGGTATTGGAGAATATCAGCTTTGATGCAAAAAAACAGATTCTTGTTACGGTAGCTGCAGGTGTTGCTTTTACTGAATACTGTAAAATAATAGATGAATCAGCAACTATTTTTCGTGTTATTCCAAATACAGCGATCTCACTTCTTGAAAGTACCACGTTAATAGCATCCTACAATGCATCAAAAGAGCAAGAACAATTCATACTCGATCTTTTTGATGAAATGGGACTAGCTATGATTATCAATGAATCGCAGATGAGTGCTGCTACAGCACTTACTTCTTGTGGTATTGCTTATGTGCTGAAATATATTCATGCAGCTGTTGAAGCTGGTGTGGAAATGGGTATTTATCCGAAAGATGCACAGAAAATGGTGGCGCAGTCTGTTAAGGGAGCTGCCGAGCTTTTATTACAGAACGATACACATCCTGCCATTGAAATTGATAAGGTTACTACACCGGGCGGATTAACAATTAAAGGACTTAATGAATTAGAACATGCAGGCTTTAGTTCGGCTATTATACGGGCTATGAAAGCAAGCAGATAATACCATTTTATCATGGATGAACAAATAAAACAAATTGCAGAACGTTTACGCGGATTGCGTGAAGTACTTGAACTGTCAGTAGAAGATGTAGTAAAAGACTGCGGGCTCTCAATTGAGGAATATGCTCAGGCAGAAAGTGGTGAATCAGATATCTCGGTAAGTATGTTACAGAAGGTTGCCCGTAAGTATGGTGTGGCTCTTGATGCGCTGATGTTTGGTGAAGAACCAAAGATGAGTACTTATTTTCTTACCCGTGCAGGCAAAGGTACATCTATTGAAAGAACCAAGGCTTACAAATACCAGTCGTTGGCTGCTGGATTTAAGGACAGAAAAGCCGATCCGTTTATTGTAACTGTGGAACCAAAGGGAGAAGATTGTCCAATTACTTTCAATGCTCATGCCGGACAGGAGTTTAATCTTATTATTGAAGGCCGCATGCTGTTGAATATTAATGGTAAAGAACTGATTCTGAATGCTGGCGACAGCATTTACTTTGATTCAAAGCAACCTCATGGAATGAAAGCACTTGATGGTAAATCGGTGAAGTTCCTGGCTATGATTATGTAAACAACCATAGCTTTTTTAGTTAACCGATTTACAACGATAATAACTTATAGAAATATGATCGAAAGATTTTTAGAAAAGACAGAGTTTACTTCACAGGAAGACTTTGAACAGAATTATAAACTTAAGGTTCCTGCTAATTTCAACTTTGCTTACGATGTAGTAGATGCATGGGCTGCTGAGCAACCTGACAAACTGGCCCTTCTATGGACTAATGACAAAAACGAATGTCGTCGCTTTACCTTTGCCGAGATGAAGGAAGAAACAGATAAAACGGCCTCTTATTTTCTTTCTCTGGGTATTAAGAAAGACGACAAAGTGATGGTTATTCTGAAGCGTAGATATGAATTCTGGCTTACGATTATTGCTTTGCACAAAATCGGAGCTGTGATTATTCCAGCAACCCACTTGCTTACAAAGAAGGACATTATTTATCGTAACAATGCTGCTGATATCATGACTATTGTAGCCGATGGTGATGAACTTATTATTGGTCACATCAATGATGCAATGGCTGAATCTCCATCAATGAAACACCGTGTCTCTATTGGTCCGGTTATTCCTGAAGGATGGGAAGATTTCCATAAAGGACTTGAAAATGCGGCTCCTTTTGTTCGCCCAACTCATGTTAACGATAATGAAGACATTATGCTTATCAGCTTTACTTCTGGTACAACAGGTAACCCGAAGATGGTAGCGCATAATTTTGTTTATCCATTAGGTCACATCATTACTGCAAAATACTGGCACAACCTTCACGAAGGTAGTTTGCACCTTACTATCGCCGATACCGGTTGGTTGAAAGCTCTTTGGGGAAAGCTTTACGGTCAGTGGATTGCCGGTGCAGCTGTGTTTGTTTACGATCATGAGAAGTTTACTCCTTCTGCTATACTAGAGAAGATTCATGATTATCACATCACTTCCCTTTGTGCACCTCCTACAATCTTCCGTTTCCTTATTCGTGAAGATCTTACTAAATACGATCTTTCATCATTGGAATATTGCACCATTGCAGGTGAAGCGTTGAATCCTGCTGTCTACGAACAGTTTCACCAGCTTACAGGTATTAAGTTGCGTGAAGGTTACGGACAGAGTGAAACTACTCTTGTAATCTTTACTTCTCCGTGGATGGAACCAAAACCAGGTAGCATGGGGGTTCCTAGTCCTAACTATAACGTAGATTTGCTTACTCCCGACGGTCGTTCGGCTGAGGAAGGTGAGCAGGGACAGATTGTGATTCGTCTTGATAACGGACTTCCTGTAGGGCTTAGTGAAAGGTACTACAGAAATGAAGAGTTAACCAATGAAGCTTATCATGATAATATGTATTTCACAGGCGACCTTGCGTGGAGAGACGAAGATGGCTATTTCTGGTTCGTAGGTCGTGCTGACGATGTAATCAAGAGTTCTGGTTATCGTATCGGCCCATTTGAAGTGGAGAGTGCATTAATGACTCACCCAGCTGTTGTGGAATGTGCCATTACCGGTGTTCCCGATGAAATCCGTGGGCAAGTAGTAAAAGCTACAATCATCCTTTCTAAGGAATACAAGGCGAAAGCAGGTGAAGAGCTTGCTAAAGAACTTCAGGATCATGTGAAAAAGGTTACTGCTCCTTACAAATATCCTCGTGTAATTGAATTTGTTGACGAACTTCCAAAGACTATCAGTGGTAAGATTCGTCGTGTTGAAATCCGCGATAAAGATTCAAAGAAATAAATTCATTTTTATCAATATATGAAAAGGCATTCCGTTTTTCGGGATGCCTTTTTAAGTTTGTATAGGCTCTTCAAAGTCTGACAAGAAATTAAAAGTTTGCTCTTCTAAGTATTTGTATGATAACGTCTTTCCCCCTTATGAACTTGCTTTCCAATCCATTGGCGAATGGATTTTATTTATTGGGCAATGATGGGTTGTTTATTGAGGAATAAATATAATTTATTGGCGAATAGATTTATGTATATAACCTCTTTTGCTCAAAGCTTTTATAACAGGAAGAATCTTTTTTAACCTATACCTATAAATAACCTAATCATCTGTCTTAATAAAGATGATGGATGGATAATGAATTGATTGTTAAGTGATTGCAAAAATGGTTATTGTAATGCTAATCTATCTTAAAATTTGATTTTTCTATGCGGTATTTTATCTGTATACATTAACACGAATGGCACTTACATTTAGAGAGTTACAGTTTCGTCATTGTTTTGAAATGGATACTACAATTAGAATAATAGTATTACAATGATGTGTTTGTAATAACTGATTTAAGAAATAGGAATATTGTCTTTGTTTCTTGAAATAGCTTTAAAGTACTTGATAGCAGTGATTTTTTGTTTTGCTGTATTGAATTAAAATGTGCTTATTGTACTTCTTGTTTTGTTAATTAAAGGGCATGAAACAACTTTTTTAGTGACTGCCTGTACTACAATAAGGTTAGGTAAATACTTAAGTAATAAATAATTAAAATAAGTGTTCATATTACATTTATTTATGTACAACGTTTGCATAAGATATTGCATTAATGTACTTTTAGCGTTTTGATGAAGAGATATTTTCTCTATATATTTGCCAGATAATCAATTTTATTTTTATCAATGAAAACTACTAAAATCTCTTTAATCGATGTATTTTCTGGTTCACCTTGGGAAGTTGAACTTATTAAAATTTTATTAGAAAAAGCTAACGTTCAGACTAAAGTAAAAGATGAAGCTGAGATGAGAGTAGCTGTTCCCAGTGAAAGTTATACTCAAGCAATGAAAGTACTAGCTAATCGTATATAATAGCGTATATTTATTTTTCTTACATCAACATTTTGTAATAGAGGTTTGTTATATTTGCACTCGTAAATATAGAAGTAATAATTATGGGCTCAAGTGATAAACTACCTCTGGTAGAAGTTTTCTTTGGTTCTCCATGGGAGGCTGAGCTAGTTAAAGGACTTCTTGAAAGTGTTGGCATACAAGCTGCTCTAAAGAATTATAATATGGGATATATGGCTATTACCATGTTAACCGAGGTGCCAACAGGTGGCGGGGTGGCTGTTCTTGTATCTGCCGATGACTATGATATGGCTAGTGAAGTTATAGCCAACAGAGAAAATGTTGAGTAAAGCAGAATATAAAATCTTTTAGACAACAATTTTATAAAGATATTGTTATATTTGTGGATAAAGTATAAATCCTTAAATATAATAATTATGACTGCAGACGATAAAACTCCATTGGTGGAAGTGTTTACTGGCACTCCATGGGAAGCGGAATTAGTGAAAGGGTTATTAGAAAGTCTAGATATTGAGGCTGCTTTGAAAGATGATAACCTTGGAAGTATGGCTCCTGCTATGACTGTTAACTTTGGTTCGGGTGGTATGAAAGTTCTTGTATCTGCCGATGATTATGAAGCTGCAGTCCAGATTGTGGAAGATAGAGAGACAAAGAAATAATGAAAAGAGGCATCACAGATTTTGGTTTGTGATGCCTCTTTCAGTTTTAACTATATTCTTTTCAATACAAACTATACTCTTTTATACTTTAACGGAAAATTATTCGTTCTCTATTTTGAAAAACTATCTTTGTATCTCGATTAGTTAAATATTGAAGATCAAAAGGTATAATTAAATTCATTATAGAGACAATGCCGGTTTTAAAATATAGGCCAAACCTTAGTTTTCTTATTATTCTCCTTCTTGGAGTTTTATATATAACTCTTCCTTCGGTCAATAATTCGTTGGACTCGCTGGCTTATGCAGAAGAAATAAGATCTGGGAGCTATCTATTCCGTCCTCATCATCTGTTATATAATGCTTTTGGATACGCTCTTGCTCATAGCCTGAATATTAAAAATACATTGTCTTTGATGTGCTTTGTTAATTCGATATTTGCCATAGCATGTTTATTTATGATGCGTTCAATGCTTGCTGTATTTACTGATGATCGTAAATGTGCAATCATATTGATTTTACTTGGCTCCTGTTTCGGCTTCGTTCGTTTTGCTACTGATAATGAAGCTTATATAATACCACTATTCTTTTCACTTTGGGCAAGTAAAACTATTCTTATACAAAAGCAAGCTTTCCCAACTTCCTTGCTGGCTTCGGCTGCATGCTTGTTTCATCAGGTTCATTTCTTCTGGTGGTTGGGATTACTGCTCATGGTTTTCTTTTCTTCGGAAACGAACCGTGCAAAACGGACAAAACGAGTAACTCAATATCTCTCGGGAGCATTGATAGTTCCGGCTGTTTATCTTATAGTATTCTACTTAACAAAGCACGATAGCCCCACCTTTATCCGGTTTGTATTTCACGACTATTATCAGGCAAGTAATGTAAATATTGCTTTCAAGTCTGTGTCACTGCTGCTTATTCCCATAAGTCTGATGCGTTCATTTATTCAGGTGCATGGCTATTTTGTTCCTCTCATTCATAAATATTTTTATTTCGGCATTCCTTTGTTGATCTCCATTGCTTGTTTTGGTGTGGGAATATTCAAGATGAAAGGAACTGTTCGTAAACGGAGGGTGAATCTATATTCCGGTAAATTTGCATCAGCACATCTTCTGATCTTTATAATGCAACTGCTTTTTGCTGCCTTGTCCGATGGAAATGCAGAGTTTATGGTGATGTTACCTTTTGCTCTGGCTCTCTGGTTTTTTATGAAATATGAGCCGAAGCTGAATGCTGTAAGTTACTTGTCGGCTGGCCTGATTATATGGAACTTATTTATGGCAGTAGTGCCATACCATTTTATGGAACTAAACCCCAATATTGCCTTGACTAGTTTTATAAACAAACATCCTTCGGAAGTATATTATGTAAGAGACAAAGTGCAAGTAGACAATCTTCTCAGTTATTATTATCCAGGGCAGAGGTATAATATTCACTCTTCATTAAAAGAGAGTTTGGATAGCCTTATGCTGAAGAATAAAAAGGTGCTTACTGATGTGGTGAATAACTCTGCTCCCTATTCCAGGGCAAGTTTTGTGCTTGATGTGAATCAGAAATCGTTTCAGAATTATCTTTTAGAAAAAAAAGACAGCATCCCCTATGATTTGGGAATGCTGTATATCACTTCAATTACTAATAAAAAGTAAATCTTATACTTGTAATGTTTTAAGGTAAGCCTCAATCCGGTCCATGCCTTCCTTGATATTTTCAAGTGAATTAGCATATGAAAAACGGATATATCCTTCGCCACCTGTTCCGAAATCTACTCCCGGAGTTACACCTACATGAGCATGTTCTAGAATATCAAAAGCAAACTTGTATGAGTCTTTAGTAAACTTGCGTGCATCACAGAATATATAGAAAGCTCCTTTAGGTTCCACATCAATCTTGAATCCCATCTCTTTTAAGCGGGAAATCATGTATACTCTGCGCTCATTATAGATGGCTTTCATCTTTTCAACATCCTGTTCTGCTTCTTTCAATGCTGCAATACCGGCCTGCTGAGCAATACTTGGAGCACAGATAAACAGATTTTGCTGTAGCTTTTGCAATGAACGAATATACTCTTTTGGAGCAATAAGATAGCCCAATCTTAATCCTGTCATAGCAAATCTTTTTGAGAATCCGTTTAGCACAAATGCTTTGTCGGTAAACTCAAGAATGCTTCGTGCTCTGCCTTCATAAACCAGTCCGTGATAGATTTCATCAGAAATAACAGGAACTCCCAGAGTTGCTATCTGCTTCATAAATGAATCATTAAGAAGTGTTCCGGTGGGATTCATCGGTGAGTTGATGAAAATGCCTCGGGTACGGGGAGTGATGCTTTTCTTTATATCTTCTATGTCATATTGAAATCCATTGGAAGCACGTAAAGGAACCAGCACCGGATTTGCATGAGCTGCAAGTGTAAAGTTTCTATAGCAGGCATATCCCGGATTCGACATAATAACTTCACTCTCTGGCTCGCAAAGTAACATAAGCGTTAACAGAATAGCTGGTGATGAACCGGATGTTACCACAATACAGCCGGGATCAACGTCCACGTTATACTCTTTCTTGTAAAAATCAGCAATTGCCTGTCGAAGATCAGGATGCCCCAACGAATGGGTGTAGTGAGTCTGATGCTTATCGTAAGCAGCTTTTGCAGCCTGAGCCACACATTCCGGAATATCAAAGTCGGGCTCGCCAACTTCCATGTGAATAATGGAAATGCCCTGTTTTTGCATTTCGTTTGCTTTTTCCAAAACATCCATTACAATAAACGGGGTAATTTGCTCCACTTGAGGGTTTGTAGTTCTCATTAATAGGTTATTTGACTGCAAAAATATAAAAAAACAGTTTAGCAAATATTCTTTTAATACACTTTTAACGAATTTGAAGGGTAAGATTTTTTTTGATTTGATTTCCCTAAGCCTTTATTTTCTTTATTCTGATAATCGGAGACATTGACTATTCTTGGTATATTGTTTAAGAAAACGGACGTATTTTATCACAGATCGATTATATTTCCTATATTTGTACTTCTAATTTATAACTAAGAATGGCGTATCAATTTACAAAGATTGCAGTTAAAATAGGCAGTAATGTACTTACCCGTAAGGATGGTTCCCTCGATGTAACACGTATGTCTGCGTTGGTTGACCAGATAGCAGAACTTCGCAAGGGTGGGGTAGAGGTTATCCTTATATCATCAGGAGCAGTGGCTTCCGGGAGGAGTGAAGTACGTGCTTCAAAGAAACTAGATAGTGTAGATCAGCGTCAGCTTTTCTCAGCTGTGGGGCAAGCTAAGCTGATTAATCGTTATTATGAACTCTTCCGTGAACATAAAATCCCCGTGGGGCAAGTGCTGACAACTAAAGAGAATTTCGGAACACGACGTCATTACCTGAACCAGAAAAACTGTATGACGGTAATGCTCGAAAACGGAGTAATACCCATCGTAAATGAGAACGATACTATCTCTGTTTCCGAACTTATGTTTACTGATAATGATGAGCTTTCCGGATTAATAGCCAGTATGATGGATGCCGAAGCACTTATTATTCTAAGTAATATTGACGGCATTTACAATGGTTCTCCTTCTGATCCGGCTTCGTCTGTTATCAGAGAAGTAGAGCATGGAAAAGATCTGTCAGATTATATTCAGACTGAGAAGTCGGGCTTTGGTCGTGGCGGAATGCTTACCAAGACTAATATAGCCCGTAAGGTAGCTGATGAAGGGATTACGGTTATTATTGCCAATGGTAAGAAAGACAATATTCTCGTTGATTTATTGAAGAAGCCAAAGACTACAGTCTGCACCCGCTTTATACCTTCCACACAAGAAGTTTCAAGCGTGAAGAAATGGATAGCCCACAGCGAGGGTTTTGCCAAAGGTGAGCTTCATATCAACGAACAAGCAGCCCGGATTATCAATACAGAAAAGGCGGTAAGTATTCTCCCCGTAGGTATCACTCGCATAGAAGGTGAATTTGAAAAAGACGACATTGTGCGCATTATGGATCATAACGGTAAGCAAATAGGTGTAGGAAAAGCTTCTTTTGATTCCTCCGAAGCTAGAGTAATGATCGGTAAACATGGTCTGAAGCCAATTGTGCATTATGACTATTTATATATTGAATAAAAAATCTAATTATTGACAGATGATGGATTTAAAAGATACATTTCAGGCCGTTCAGGCAGCAAGCCGAAAACTTGCCCAACTAAGTGATAAACAGATCAATGAGATATTATTGGCATTGGCTGATGAGGCTGAAGCGCAAATTCCTCTTATCCTTGCTGGGAATCAGAAGGACTTGGCTAAGATGGAGACAAGCAATCCTAAATACGATCGTTTGATGCTTACAGCAGACCGTATAAAAGGAATTGCCGGTGATATCCGTAATGTAGCTACACTTCCTTCTCCACTTGGACGTGTACTTATGCAAACCACCCGCCCCAATGGGATGGAACTAACAAAGATCAGTGTACCCTTCGGAGTGATAGGTATTATCTACGAAGCCCGCCCTAATGTGAGCTTCGATGTGTTCTCTCTTTGTTTAAAAAGCGGTAATGCTTGTGTATTGAAAGGCGGTAGTGATGCCGATTTCTCTAACCGGGCTATTGTGAAAGTAATCCATTCTGTTCTCGAAAAGTTTGGTGTGGATATCCATATAGTAGAACTTCTTCCGGCCGACAGAGAAGCTACTTCTCAGCTTTTAAATGCTGTGGGATATGTTGATTTACTTATACCTCGTGGAAGCAGTAGCTTAATACAGTTCGTTCGTCAGCATGCCACAATTCCTGTTATTGAAACAGGAGCCGGTGTATGTCATACTTATTTCGATGAGTTTGGTGATATTGAAAAAGGAACTGCTATTATTAATAACGCCAAAACAAGAAGAGTTAGTGTATGCAATGCCTTGGACTGCGTGATTATACATGAAAAGCGTTTGTCAGATTTGTCATCTCTGTGTGAACCTTTACAGAAAAGTAAGGTTATTATATATGCAGATAAAGAAGCTTATAGGGTATTGGATGGTCATTATCCTTCAGAATTGCTTAAGTCTGCCACACCAGAAAGCTTTGGAACAGAATTTCTTTCGTATGCAATGTCTGTAAAGACTGTAAAAGATATCAATGAAGCTCTTGAGCATATTTTTATAAACGGTTCAAAGCATAGTGAATGTATAGTGACTGAAAACATGGATAATGCAGAGTTGTTCATAAAATCTGTTGATGCCGCATGTGTTTATACCAATGTTTCCACTGCATTTACTGATGGTGCACAGTTTGGTCTAGGGGCTGAAATAGGTATTAGTACACAGAAATTGCATGCTCGCGGCCCAATGGGACTTGAAGAGATTACTTCCTATAAATGGATTATTAAAGGAAATGGTCAGATAAGACAATAATAGATTAGATAACAACTAAAAAAGAAAATAAGATGAGACATTTTACCAATGTAAATGATTTAGGCGATCTGAAAGCAGCTTTAGATGAAGCTTTTGAGATAAAGAAAGACCGTTTCAAATATGTTGAGCTGGGAAGAAACAAAACCCTTCTCATGATATTCTTCAATTCAAGTCTTCGTACTCGTCTCAGTACCCAAAAGGCTGCTATGAATCTGGGAATGAATGTTATTGTGCTCGATGTAAACCAAGGAGCATGGAAACTGGAAACAGAAAGAGGTGTGATTATGGATGGTGACAAGACCGAACACCTTCTTGAAGCTATTCCTGTTATGGGATGCTATTGTGACATTATCGGCGTTCGTTCTTTCGCTCAATTCGAAAGTAAGGAAAATGATTATAACGAAGTAATCATTAATCAGTTTATCAAATACTCCGGTCGTCCGGTATTCTCGATGGAAGCCGCTACACGCCACCCATTGCAGAGCTTTGCCGATCTCATCACTATCGAGGAATATAAGAAGATGGCTCGTCCAAAAGTTGTTATGACCTGGGCTCCACATCCTCGTGCACTTCCGCAGGCAGTACCTAATTCTTTTGCCGAATGGATGAATGCTACCGACTATGATTTCGTTATTACTCATCCCGAAGGCTATGAACTTGATCCTAAATTTGTAGGCAATGCCAAAGTAGAGTACGACCAGATGAAAGCCCTCGAAGGTGCCGATTTCGTTTATGCGAAGAACTGGAGTGGCTATGCCGGTGATAACTACGGTCGAGTGATAAGCAAGGACCGCGCATGGACAGTGAGCGCTGCTCACATGGCAGTAACCAACAATGCATATTTTATGCACTGCTTGCCTGTAAGACGAAACATGATCGTAACGGATGATGTAATTGAAAGTCCGCAGTCTATTGTAATACCTGAAGCTGCCAATCGAGAGATTTCAGCGCAAGTAGTACTTAAACGTATTTTAGAAGGGCTTGAATAAAGCCCTTTTTTTAAATCTATCTATTATGAAACACAAATATTAGCTCATTATAATTTAATTTAGTCTGGTCTGTTTTTAATATGCAGCGGCACAAAATACGATCAGTAATCCTTATGGGCATCTAAGAAAAATATAAAGTAAAGATCCTTATAGATTTAGAAAAACTGAAACAATGCAACAATAATTTTTATTATCAGAAACAAATAGCCTTGAAGAAATGCTAGAACAACTTGTTCCGCATAGTTATTAGTGTATGTAGATTTTTAAAAAAATATTATGAGAAAAATTATTTTTAGTCTTCTTTGTCTATTGATTGTTAATACATCAGTAGCTCAAAATTTAAATTCACCCGATGGAAATTTAATTCTTACTTTCCGGTTGAATGATAATGGTACCCCTTCATATAAACTTCAGTTTAAGGGTAAAACTGTTATTGATGAAAGTAAAATGGGTTTTACTATGAATTCTCTGGCTCCATTTACAGATAAGTTTGTTATAACAGATACGAAGTTCTGTACTTTTGATAAAGTATGGCAACCAGTATGGGGAGAGCAAAAAGAGATCAGAGATAATCACAACGAAATGCTTGTTTCGCTAAATCAGACTTCTACCAACAGAAAGTTGAATATACGTTTTCGTTTGTTTAACGATGGGTTAGGCTTCAGATATGAATTCCCTGTTCAGGAGAATCTTCGACATTTTACAATAAAGGAAGAAGCAACCGAATTTAAACTGTCAGGCAATCATAAAGCGTTCTGGATACCGGCCGATTATGATACGAATGAATTTCCAATCACTACATCTAAGATATCTGAGATTGCAGGTTTAATAGAAAAAGCACGTAGCGAACCTCTTGCCGCAAAATCTCCTGCGCCTGGCCTGTCTATACAAACACCTTTAATGCTAAAGTCGGATGAAGGATTGTATATCAATATTCATGAAGCTGCTTTGGTCAATTATCCAGCCATGGCTCTAAATCTCGACGATAAGGCTTTTTGTCTGAGTGCGCATCTTACACCTGATAAGAATGGGAATAAAGGCTATATTCAAACCGGAACTGTAACTCCGTGGAGAACTATTGTTGTAAGTGATGATGCTCGTAATATTCTGGCTTCTAAACTTATTCTTAATCTGAATGAACCTTGTAAGTTAGAAGACACTTCCTGGATTAAACCTGTAAAGTATATCGGCGTTTGGTGGGAATATTTCACTGGCGGTGGCTCTACATGGGCTTATACAGATAATCAGGATATAATTATCGGCAAAACAGATTATTCCAAATTGAAATGTAATGGTCATCATGGAGCAAATACTGCTCATGTAAAAGAATATATCGATTTTGCTGCACAGAATGGATTCGATGCTGTTCTTGTTGAAGGCTGGAATGAAGGTTGGGAAGATAACTGGGCTTATTCAAAAGAACATATTTATAGCTTTACTAAAGCATATCCCGACTTTGATGTGAAAGAGTTGCATCAGTATGCAGCAAGTAAAGGAATTAAAATAATTATGCACCATGAAACTACATCATCGGCTATTAATTATGAACGTCAGTTAAATGATGCTTTTCGTTTTATGGTTGATAATGGATACAATTCAGTGAAGACTGGATATGTAGGACCAATTATTCCACGAAGTGAATATCATGATGGACAATGGATGGTGAATCATTATCTTTATGTTGCCGAAACTGCAGCAAAGTATAAAATAATGGTCGATTCTCATGAAGCAGTCCGCCCAACAGGACTTTGCCGTACTTATCCGAACTGGCTTGCACAGGAATCAGCGCGTGGCACAGAGTTTGAATCATTTAACGGTAACAAACCTGATCACACAACAATTCTTCCTTTTACCCGATTGATGGGAGGCCCGATGGACTATACACCGGGAATATTCCAGGGTGATTTGTCTGTATATGGATCAAATAAAGCAAAACGGAGTACCACTTTGGTTAAACAACTTGCTTTATATGTAACAATGTACAGTCCGTTACAAATGGCTGCCGATTTGCCTGAGAACTACAAGCGTTATTCCGATGCATTTCAGTTTATAAAAGATGTTGCGGTTGATTGGGACAACTCTTATATTCTTGAAGCAGAACCTGGTGATTATATTACGATTGCACGTAAAGCAAAAGGAAAGAACGAATGGTATATAGGTGGAATAACCGATGAAAATGCCCGCGAAGCTGTTATTGATTTGAGCTTTCTACCAAAAGGAAAGAAATTCCATGCAACAATTTATGCTGATGGTAAAGATGCTCATTGGATTAATAATCCACAGAGCTATACAATAAAAACGATAACTGTGACAAGTACAACTAAACTGAAGCAAAGATTAGCATCAAGTGGAGGAGTTGCTATAAGTATTAAATAGTCGATTGTTTGATAAAACAGATCGATGAACTAGTACGCAAATTCTTAACAAAACATCTTTTTTGTACACAGAATGAAAGTCATTATAAAGCCTCCGGCAGGTTTTCCTGCTGGGTGCTTCCTCTATTGTTCGCCCAGCATGGGTGATAACTCTAGGATGTAAGTCACTCCATTTGTGCAATTTGTGCAATTATTGTGCAATTAACTCATAGAAACTACCAGCGCCATATCCTTTATCTATGAATAGATTATGGTTGTTTTCTATCTCTTTTAAGGCTCATTTTAGATCTTATTTGAGCCAAAAATGACAATGCTTTGAGCTTATTATTCTAAATCAAAGTGCAAACCCTTATTTTCTTCAATAAAATCTGTTTTCACTTCGTAGATTTTATATATTCTTTAATAGATATAGGTAGCAAAAATTGTATATAATATGTATTTGATTATGATTTATATATTGATGAGCCTTTTCAGTATTTAATTTAGATAAATATGCATAAATATATGACTATGTTAATTTGATGACAAAAATTATATTTATAGATGTAAGACTAATGTATTATTAACCCAATTTTAATTAGTCTATTAAAATTGCAAAGTAGTATTTTATCCTAATGCTATTTGATATATTATTAAATTTAAAGTTGTAAAATGATTTTGCATATAATGTTAGTTTGATAAACTGTGTTAAAAAGGTTAAATGTGTGAATGGATAAGTAATAATGTTTTATGTTTGTATGACTAGATTACTTAAAGAGACGAATTTGTCTTTGGTTATTAGATTTGTTTTGTGCTATTAAAATAACTTTAAATATTGTAAGCTATGAAAGTAAAATCTATCTTAACATCCTCTGTTAAATTACCAATATTGGTAAGAAATGCTATTTTTGTATATGCTATAAGAATTATCTGCATTGCATTTCCCTTTGTTTTTGTCGGTTGTTCTTCAGAATTTAAAGATCCACCATTTTCATCGTCTTCTAAAGAATCTTATCCATTAAATAAATCAGACAGCATTGCAATGGTGAATATTTATCGTAAAATTGGTCCTTTTGGTGAAAAATGGGATTTAAAAGATATTACCACTTGGGGTGGTGTAGAAGCTGCTCTAGATTTAACGTCTAATGAATATCGCATTACGGGCTTTTTTTACAATGGAGATTTTTTTGGTGATATACCAGAAGAATTTAGACAGCTTACAGAATTAAGAAAACTAGGATTAGTAGGAGGTAATCTTTCCGGTGAAATACCTGCTTGGATTGGCGAGCTTTCTCATTTGGAATATTTGTCGATTATGGACAACAAAATTTCAGGTAAAATACCATCCGAGGTCGGTAAACTAGTTAATTTGAAATATCTAAATCTTAGCATGAATAACCTAGAAGGAGAACTGCCCGAGAGTTTAGGAAAGCTAGTGAATATTGTAAGACTGACTATTACAGACACAAAAATAAAAGGAGAAATTCCAAATACTTTATCTAAACTAAAAAAAGCGATTGTAATTGATTTAGATAATAATCAATTGTCAGGGAGGTTTCCTATTGAAATATTAACTAATGAGCGTTTATACGTTGGTTGCAATAATAACAATATTACAGAATTGCCTTTTGAGATTTGGAGAGATGACTTTCCTGGTTCTATTCCCGATTTGCAGAAAAATAAGCTATCTGGAGTTATTCCAGACAGTATAAAATCCTTTAAAAAATGGAAAACTAATAAAGGCTTTGTTGGAGGGCAAAAGGAGGGATACGGGTATACAAATTATAATAATTAAAATCATAAGATTATGAAAAGAATAATAAAATCGATTTTTTGTATTTTAGGAATTCTGTTAATAAGTTGTGAGAATGAAAAAGAATTTGATTTTCAAGATAAAATGAAGGTTACTAGTTGTAAAACAAGAGGCCTAAACTCATGGGATACTTGTACAAAAGGCTTATTGCGCTCAGGTAAACTTGTTAACTTACCTTGGAGTAGCTCTACACAAACTACTATTCCACAAGAAGTCAGAACTGATATTAAGGAGCAAGATGGTTGGAAGATCCTTTATTCAACAATAGATATCGATGGTTATAATGAGAATGTAACAATAGCAGATCAAGAAGTCAATTACTTGCTGTTTTATAATATATACAGGCATATTAAAAGGATTTTATTATGCGGAGAGTATGACAGATAATAATTGTGGACTTTGGCAATTATCCACTTCAAATCAAACTAAAATGTTTAATTTTGTTCCGTATTTTGCTGAACCCATAAATAGTGCATCATCTCCTCAAAAAGTAACATTATCAACAATTTCCATGAATGGTGTTACTCAAGGATTTGAAAGAGGCTGGAATTGTTTTATGTTAGAAATTGCTTATGATGAAGGTAGTAGAAATAACCAATTTAACATATCAGGATATGCATTAAATCAAGCCAGTATTACTTTTACAGGTGCTTATAACTCCAATTCTTCAGGCACTATAGTATCCACTACTCAGAATAAATCAAATATAATCGATGGTTTAGCTTCTGGAAGTGGAGCTGCAGCAAAACAGTGGATTGCTGATAATACGACTACTGATGACAATAAAAATAAGGCGATAAAATATGGTGGAATTGTCATTGGAGAGGTCTTAAATAAGGGGATATCAGGGATTATTAGTACAGGACTGTATAAAGTTTTTGGTTCTTTACTAGGGAAAACTAATACCACGACTAATTTGCAATTTAGTACAAATGGGAAAGTTGTTTTGAATGGAAAAATGGTTACGCCATCTTCTGGATTTATCAGCCCGATAAGTGGAGTACCACTTAATTCTTTAGGATATGACTTAGGTGTTTGGAACTTAGAAGTAACTCCAACTTATACAGCAAAATCGTATGCAGAACTAGCGAAAATAAAAGATGAAAGTTCTGGATCGGATTTTTACTATTATGTTACTTTTACTCCCGATATTTCTCTTAAAAAAAATCCAGCAGTTGATGTTAATGTCACGTCTTCAGTTGATGTTGTAAGGTATGATTTATACAATGGGAAGGTTCCTCATTTTTATCAAGATTATCTTCTCTTTGGTGCATATCAGTCTGCATATCGTGATAAATTTCCTGCAGAATTGTATTGTGATTCCTTAACTATTATAAAACAATCAAGTAATTTTTATACTGTTGCTGCGAGAAATTTGTTACCAAATAGAACGTCTACTTCCAATGTTCCTGCTGTAGAATTTGAATCAAGTGGAGTTAATATAAGAGAAAATATTGTATTCAAAATATTGACTGAGGTATATACTCCTGATCATAAAATTTATTCAACTAAAAGCTTTATACCGCATCATCAATTTAATAATATCCAGACAGCACGTCCATATCAATGGACATATAAAGAACTTGTAAATTTAGGATATAGAAAATAATTCAAGTGAACTGTCTAAACAAAAGAGGATACCCCAAAAGGAGGGCACTGAAAAAGTCCCTTAAGCTCCTTTTTTTTAAGTATTAAAATCTGCATATATCCTACAATTATTTTGGATATGTGCAGATTTTTTTATAACTTCATGGCATAATAGGAGTAATTATGCTACCCCAACAAGAGACTATCCCGCTCAGCAGTTATTCAGATTTGTATAATCTGATTATTCCCGAAAACAACCTTCTTCGGAGAATTAACGACCTCATAGATTTTAGTTTTATTCATAAAGAACTTGTAGATAAGTATAGCCATGACAATGGTCGTACTGCGGAAAGCCCTATTCGCATGTTCAAGTATCTGCTTTTGAAGACTATCTATGACATTTCTGATGTTGACGTTGTGGAACGTTCCAGATACGATATGTCATTTAAGTATTTTTTAGGGATGGTCCCTGAAGACGATGTTATTAATCCTAGTTCTTTATGCAAGTTCCGTAAACTACGTCTGAAGGATATGGCTCTACTAGATTTGCTTGTGGGCAAGACTGTTTCTATTGCCATTGAAAAGGGGATCATACAATCAAAGACTATTATTGTAGATGCCACTCACTCAGCTTCTCGTTCCAACCCTTATAAACCGATAGAGATACTTAAAATGCGTTCCAGACAGTTGCGCAAGGTTCTCTATGAAGTAGATGACAGTCTGAAAGGTACTCTTCCGGATAAAAATGAAGATGACGATTTAAAACATGAGCTGGAATATACAGTTCAACTTATTGACCGGATTGAAAAAGAAGAGATTCTGATCAATATACCTAAAATAAAGGAACGTCTCAACATGTTAAAAGAGACTGAAGAAGACATAGAGGACCATTATACGACCTCAAAAGACGAGGATGCGCGTATCGGTCACAAGACGGAAGATAGTTCCTTCTTCGGATATAAGACGCACATTGCGATGAGTGATGAACGCATTATTACAGCTGCGGTTGTAACTTCTGGAGAGAAGGGGGATGGGGCGCAGTTGGTGAATCTATTGGAACAAAGCCGTAAAAATGGTATGGCAGTTGATACGGTAATTGGTGATACCGCCTATTCTGGTAAAGACAACTTAAAGCGCTCTAAAGAAAAGAATACAGGATTTGAACTGATATCTAAATTGAATCCTTCCCTAAACGGGCTCAGAAAGGATGAAGACAAGTTTGATTTTAACAAGGATGCCGGAATGTTTGTCTGCCCAGCAGGACATATGGCAGTCCGTAAAGCGGTTCAAGGCAAAAAGAATGGAGCATGGAATCAAACCACAACCTATTATTTTGATGTAGAGAAATGCAGGGTGTGCTCAAGGCGGAAAGGATGCTATAAAGATGGAGCAAAGTCAAAAACTTATTCACTTTCGATAAAAACAGACGAGCAGAAAGAACAACTTGATTTTCAACAGACTGAAGAATTTAAAAAGAAAGCAAGAGAACGCTACAAAATAGAAGCCAAAAACTCAGAACTTAAACATTCCTATGGATATGACAGGGCATTATCATATGGATTGTCATGCATGGAAATGCAGGGGGCTATGACAATCTTTGCTGCTAATATAAAAAGAATACTCAAATTAATGTAAGAAAGTTCTTTTCCATGTTATTGGAAGATATATAACCAGACTGCAAGCCAAATTAACCTGTGTAGCCCATAAATATTACTTTAAAAAAGAAGAGAACTCAAAATCTATTTTAGTAGATTTTGAGCTCCCTTTTAGATAAATGGATTTTCAAAATTTCAGAAGGGGCAACTTTTTCAGTGCCCTCCCCAAAAGTCTCCTCTTTTGTTTAGTATTCCGTGTATGATGTGTAACTTGGCGATACAGATCCTTTGCGGGGCATGCGTCACTTTTAGGTATCTCCCTTTATAACTACAAAGATACAATTATATAGCATCAATAAAATCTTTTATTATAATCCAATTATTATAAAGTAATAATTATATTTGCATAATACATCAAAGAGATTAAAGCTATGATCAGGAATCCTTTTATTACAAGCGGTTATGTGTCTGCAGAATACTTCTGTGACCGAAAGAGTGAAAGCCGAAATCTAATTCAGGAAATATCCAATGGAAATAATCTGGCACTTATTTCCACCCGAAGAATGGGGAAAACCGGATTGATTCAGCATTGTTTTCAAACCCCGGAGATTCAGAAGAATTACTATACTTTCTTTGTTGATATATATGCTACCAAATCATTGCGTGATTTTGTGTTTTCACTGAGCAAAGTAATTCTGGAAGGTTTAAAACCCTTTGGAAAGAAGGCGTTACAACATTTCTGGGAAAGTGTAAAATCACTTCAGGCAAGTGTTACTTTTGATATTAATGGTAACCCGTCTTTAAATCTCGGATTGGGTGATATTCAGGCAGCAAATACGACTTTGGATGAGATCTTTCACTATCTGAATAATGCAAACAAGCCATGTATTGTAGCTATTGATGAGTTTCAGCAAATAGCCAATTACGAGGAGGATAATATGGAAGCTCTTTTAAGGACATATATCCAGCATTGTAATAATGCGCATTTTATATTTGCAGGTAGTCAGCGGCATGTAATGGGAAATATATTTATGACAGCTTCCCGACCTTTCTACCAAAGTGTTTCAATGATGCATCTGGATAGTATTCCATTACCTGAATATGTGGCTTTTGCACAGCACCATTTTGAGAATGATGGTAAAAAAATAACTTCTGCTATAATTGAAGATATTTATAACCGGTTTGAAGGTATTACCTGGTATGTGCAGAAAATGCTACATACTCTTTATAATATGACTGCTCCTGGTAGCATCTGTGATGTTGATATGATGGATGAGGCTCTAAAGAGTGTTGTCGATTCTTATAAATATACTTATTCTGAAATTCTTTTCCGTATGCCTGAAAAGCAAAAGGAATTGTTGATTGCCATAACAAAAGATGGAAAAGCACAATCTATTACGTCTGGTGCATTTATTAAGAAATATAAGCTTGCATCAGCCAGTTCAGTGCAGTCAGCTTTAAGAGGCTTGCTTGAAAAGGATTTTATTACTCACGAACAAGGTCTATATCAAATTTATGATCGGCTTTTGGGCATTTGGCTAAAAGATAACTATTGAGTTGACGGTATTTTCACTTATTCGGTTTCAGTCCTAACATAATTTTGTGATCCTATATTTAACGGCAGCATATATCTCTCATTTTATTCACATTGTACTAATAATGTAGAAAAAAAGTAACCTTAGAATTAAGTATTAGTTGACCTTGCTTCGTATTTAAAATTACTAATATAAATTCCATAAAAAAATAGTTAGTACTATGAAACGAAAATTGTTAACTCTATTATTAGCTTTTGCTAGTCTTTTAGCTATCTCAGCACAGACGAAGATAGCTTATAATGATGATTTTACCGTAACTGTCGATAAAGAGGTTTTATCTGTATATTCAGTACCAGTTGACCGAGTGGCAAACGGCAAGCACAATGTGGAGAAGAGCAGTTTTGTAACTCTGACTGAAACACAGGGGGATAAGATCGTTCGTGTGCATTATAATAAAGGTCTGATTCACAAGGCTCGTATCCGTCCATCTTCATATAACATTCCGTTCATTCAGAAAGACTCTGCCACCATTGAGTTCACATTGACAAGACCAATGAATATCTCAGTTGAAATTAATGACGATATCTATCATAACTTACACATTTTCAAAGTGCCGGAGATTTCAATGTCAAAAACCAAAAATGCTGTATCTTTTGACAAGTACAAGACTCTGGACAAAAAAGCCAAGGAAAAAGTCAAGACTCTATTATTTACAGCTGGCTACCATGAGATTGAAGGAAATTTCATGGACATTGAGTCAGGCATGACAGTCATTATTGATAAGGGTGCATGGGTGCAGGGAGGACTTAGAGTCATTGGCAAACATGATGTTAAGATCATAGGAGCAGGTGTGCTTCGTCCAAAAGATCGTGGTTATGGAGTTGAGATAACATCATCAAATAATGTGCTTGTTCAGGGAATTGTATCAACTCAGGTGCCAACAGGTGGTTCGCATGATGTAGAGATTAAAGACGTGAAAATTGTCTCACATTATGGTTGGGGTGATGGATTTAATGTTTTTGCATCATCCAATGTGCTCATTGATGATTGTTTTGCCCGTAACTCTGATGATTGCCATACAGTCTATGCTACCCGTTTGGGGCACATTGGTTCGGCACGAAACATTACCGTTCAGAACTGTATTTTTTGGGCAGACGTTGCTCATCCTATTTTCATTGGTCTTCATGGCGCAGCTTCTTACAAAAAAGATGCAGTGAGCAGAAATCTGCCCCTTGCAGAAAATGCGGATGAAATTGCAATGAAGTCTGATACTATTGAGAACCTTGTATATCGTAACATCGACATCCTCGAAGAACGCGAGATGCAGATTGATTATCAAGGTTGCATGGCTATAAACTGTGGAGATAATAACATTGTTCAGAATGTGCTCTTCGACAATATCCGCATTGAGCCAATCCACTGCGGAATGCTTTTCAATATACGTGTTTCCCATAACAAAAAATATTGCGAGGCTCCAGGTAAAGCCGTCAATAATATCACATTTAAGAATATAACATATTCCAGCGGTAAAGAGAGCAACTCTATTATTGAAGGTTGGAGTGTAGAACGTCCTGTAAAAGATGTAATATTTGACAATCTTGTTATTGATGGGAAGCGCATCTGCGACACGATGCCTGATAAACCAGGATGGTACAAAACTGCCGATTTTGCACGGATTATGCTAGGAAACCACGTGAATAATGTTACATTTAAGTAGCATGATGTAGTTCCATTTTCATCAAATAAATAACTTTATGAAACGATATTGCTTAATCTTATTGTCTTTATTTGTTAGCTCAGTATTGATGGCGGGTAAACATGTTGGTTTAGCTGAATTTGATTATTTTACAGGCGAAAAGGGCTCACGTGCATATATTCGTCTGCCTCGTGGTCAAAAAGAAGTGAAAGCTGTGCTCTATGCACATCAGAATATGACAGAGGAGGTTCTCTTCAGAAGCCCTAGGTTTACTCATCAAATGGATAGCCTCGGTATAGCAATGGCATTTATACAACGAGGTTCGCAGAATTGGGACACTTCTGTCAAAGATAGCCTTGGACGCTCTTGTCAGGAACGATTTGAGCAGATAATAAAAGACTTTGCAATTGGCACCAAACATCCCGAAATTGTCAAGGCTAAAATTATTCCATTCGGTCATTCCGCACAGGCAACCTTTCCATGGAATTTTGCAGCATGGAATCCAGATAAAACACTTTGCATAATCTCTTATCATGGTGATTCTCCACGTACGAATCTTTGTGGATATGGCAGAGCAAATATAGAATGGGGTCGTACCCGAAACATTGATAAAATACCGGGCTTAATGATTGAAGGCGAATATGAATGGTGGGAGGCACGTGTTAACCCCTCTCTTGCTTTCAGGATGATGTATCCCGATTCTCGAATTTCTTTCCTATGCGATGCTGGCAAGGGGCACTTTGACCTCTGTGAAGAGACAATGGATTACATTGCAAAATTCATAGCAAAGGCTTTGACCTATACTCCAAAATCCACAAAGTCCCCAAATAACGATCCTCAATTTGTAGCCGAAGCGGCCGACGGCGTTTATTATTCCCGTTGGTATGCAGATGGTCATGAATCTACCATTCCACAGAATCAGTTTTGGTATTTTGACGATGAGATGGTTTCACTCACTAAAGTTCGATATGCCAAAACGCTGGGAAAGAAGATGCAATATGTATCGGCCAAACTCAATGGAAAATTGATGTTTTACGATATTAACAAGCATGTAAAAATCAATGGAAAATGTAATAACAACGAGTTCAGCCTTGAACCGGTCTTTGTCAATAAGGATAGAGATACAGTGTGTAATGAACATGCAAAAGTACGTCCGCGTAT
Source organism: uncultured Bacteroides sp. (assembly GCF_963675905.1). Taxonomy (NCBI): domain Bacteria; kingdom Pseudomonadati; phylum Bacteroidota; class Bacteroidia; order Bacteroidales; family Bacteroidaceae; genus Bacteroides; species uncultured Bacteroides sp. The sequence continues at coordinate 3,569,994 of NZ_OY780936.1, forward strand.
AGTACTTGTTTCTGGTCCGGCAATTCAAATAGATGAATATACATTTCGGCTTGATCCTGATTATTTCGGCGTAGATCCTAAGCAACTATGGCCAGGCATCACCATTTGCGTTGAAGCAGATGGAGACGATGAATACAAATCTGCAGTTCAGGAAATTAATATACAAGTTCCAAAACCTATAATACCCCGTTGATATAATTAAATCTGTGCGTATATAACTCTGCTAATAAGGTCTTTACTCAACCTCTTTCATATTCTTGTATCCCCATTCAACCAGGTATCTAATAAAAGGAATTAGTTCTTTTCCCGTTTCTGTAAGTGTATATTCAACTTTTGGGGGAACTTGTGGATACATTTCTCTATGAATTAAATTATCTGATTCAAGTTCACGTAAAGTTTGAGTTAACATCTTTGTTGTAATGCCTGAAATTTCTCGACTGAGTTCACCATAACGCATTACGCTATATTTATTTAGTGCCCACAAAATACGTCCTTTGTATTTACCTCCTATTCGCTGAAAAGCAAAATCAAGTACACAAATATCTTTTTCTGACTTGTTATCCATTTTTTATTGTTGTTAATGTGCTTAAAATCAACAATGCATACTATTTTGTATGTACCATACAATAATGTATATACTTGATACAAAGATATATATTATTTATTTTTGTGACGTAATAACAAACTAAATTTAAAGAAAATGGAAAAAGTACATGTTCTATTGTTGTTTATATGCATGGCTCTTGTAGGGCAAAGCAGTGTAAGTGCACAAAGTATGAAAGCAAAACAAGCATTATTAATTATTGATATTCAGAATGATTATTTTGAAGGTGGAGCAAATCCATTGGTTGGTTCGCTTGAGGCAAGTTTGAATGCACAAAAAATTCTAAATGCTTTCAGGGCAAAATCACTACTGGTTATCCATATTAAACATATATCATCACGTAGTGGCTCTACATTCTTTATTCCTAATACGAGAGGTGCAGAAATTCATGATAACGTTGCACCGCTTAATAACGAAAATGTGATTATTAAAAACTACCCAAATAGTTTTCGAAATACAAAATTATTAGAGGTTCTAAAAGCAAATAATATTACTGATTTGGTTATTTGTGGAATGATGACGCACATGTGTGTTGATGCCACAGCAAGGGCTGCAAAAGATCTTGGATTTAATTGCACTATTATCAGTGACGCATGTGCCACTAAGAATTTAGAAATCCAAGGACAGAATGTGACAGCTCAAAATGTGCAGAAATCATTTCTTGCAGCTTTGAGTTATTATTATTCAACCATACAAGATACCAATGAGTTTTTATTGAAATTATAAAAGATATATCAATAAAATCTTTTATTACAATACAATTATTTTAAAGTAATAATTGTATTGTATTCATTATCAGTACTATAAAAATAGCTAGGTGGCAGAGGTGGCAGTAAAATAATACTTTTTTCCTTTCTGGAAAATTAATTTTGAGAATTCCGCAATTTGCGGAATTCTCAAAAAAAGATTTCTGGAATCGAAATATATTGTTTTTTACTGCCACCTCTGCCACCTGTGGTTTTTATATAGGCCACATTATCAGATAGTTATATTTTTGTTGTGAAGAAACTAATACAGATAGTGGTGTAGATGGTGTACATAAAATGACTATTTTATCTTTCCACAGAATAAATTTCAAGAATTCCGCAAATTGCGGAATTTTCAAATTTTGATTTCTCAGAACGAAAAAAGGACGATTTATCTACACCATGTACACCATCTTAAAATGTATCTTGTTGATATCCAGATATATTTATTATGCGAAAAGATGGCAAATATCTTTTAGACTTTAAACCTAAAAAAGTAAACTGGGATCAGAGTCAATAAATTAATTGGTCAACTGAATATAGTCTTAGGAACGTTAGTAGTCTAATGGAATCAGTTTAATACATTTCCCGGCAAATATTAATCATTTATTGGCGGGAGGTTGAAATAAACATGTACATGTTTGCTACCAATCATGTACAAGATTGAGCTCAAACATGTACATGTTTGGAAAAAGATAACCTTTTAAAATAATTAGTTTCTGAGCAGAGAGGGCTTAAAAAGAATAGAGGCTTCTAATAGATTAAATTGTAGAAGAGGGATAAGTAAAAGTATAAGTTTTCACTCCATCACTGAAAGTTTGAATAGACATCGAAACGTTAAAGCCATTAGGATATTGCTGGATGTATTTATCTAATGGAACCGATAGATAAGCTATTTTTGTGTATGCTTCAACATCGTCGTCCTTATCATGGTAAAGAGTCAGATTAATAGAAGGAACTCCATTTTTAATCGTTGTATTGGTTTCTATAAAATGAAATAAGTGAGTTTTGCTTTGCAGCATTACTTGCAAAGTCATATTTATGTAATGACCACTTAACCAAACGCTTTGAATATCTACTGGGTCAGTCTTCATTTGGGTACCTGAAGCAAGCTTAACAGGAGTAGGAGATACTGCTTTAACCAATGAATAAATTACAGCAGAAGCATTTTGAGAGTTATCAGTAGGCTCTGTTACAATATAGTTACATACAATTCGCTGTAAGGTATTAACGCTTAGTTTACTGTCTGTCCGGTCTTTTTCAACCGTATAGGTCGCATCTTTATCGGTCGTTAAAGAAATTATCTTCCCTGAACCATCTGTTTGTGCAGATATGAATTCTAATTTCACAGAAGGATATATATAAGAATTTTCCTCTTCTGTACACGAAATAAAGAAGAGGAAAATTAATATAATATATAAGCCTTTTAATCTCATTACTGAGCTGCTATATAATTGCTTAACGGATTAGCATACATAGTAAGCAGCTTTTCTCTTAGGAAAGCAACATCTTTTTCCGGTAAGTCAATTTTATCAATCTGTCCGGCAATATATTCCTCGAAGTGTTTTTCATCTTCGGTAGTATAATGGTCGGTAAATTCTTTCTTTCCGGCTGCTAAATCATGTGCTATATAATTCACTGGGTAAATTTTATAGTTGCGGTGTATTTCCTTATCAATCATTGTTGATATTGTGGTGAAAAGCTCGCATTTTGGCACTGTGCGGTCTAGCTCAAGCAGTTTATCGTTGAGGCATGCTGCTGTCTGGAAATGAACTTTGCCTTTAAATCCAAAAAGTCCGGTTTCCATGTTTTTGAGATCATCCTTAGTAGATTTCTTGTAATCTTCTATGTCTCTTTTTAATTGAAACTCTTTTGCTTTCAGATAATCGCAAGGGTCGTATTCATAAGAGATAGACAATGGAGCAATATTCAATGATATCAATTTTTCAATAATATCTCCATCTCCGCCCATAGCCAGCATCTTTAAAACACTATCCTGGGTACGGTCGTTTGAATCCTTGGCGCGTCCTTCGCGCTGAGCAATCCAGATGGATTGTCCTTTCTCGGCAATGGCGTAATGCATGTAACGTGACATGCGGGCCGATGATTCGAGCATTTGTCTCATGCTTAGTCCGCGTTGCACAATGAACGACTTATTTACTCTGACCAGCTTCTTGATCCATGGATAAATCAGGAGGTTGTCTCCAATGGCTATTTCTACGGTCTCTTTACCAATACCTAATAGTAAAATGGAAAGGAATCCGGAATCGAGAATGATATCCCGATGGTTGGAAATATACGTATAGGATAGTTCCTGATTGGTCAGGGCCGAATTGTCAAAGGTCAGTCCGTCTGTGTGCTTCTTTGCAATCCCCCATAAGAATTCAGCGGAAAATGCTTTCTGAAATTCCAAAGATGTTTTGCAGCTACGCATTTTATTTGCCACAGCTTCGAATGGAACGCCGGGTATAGCATAAGCTATTGCATTCTGAAAAGCCGGGTCAGCAATAAGCTCCTCATATATTTGAGGCAGCTCTTCGCTATTGTATGGACGAATCTCGTCAAACTCAGTAGTGATTTCCATATTTTTAAAACTTATTCTCAATAATATCAGTCATTACATCTTTGATGTCTAAACCTGCAGCTCTAACCTGTTGAGGTATAAAGCTTGTGGCCGTCATCCCCGGAGTTGTATTAATCTCCAGAAGATTAATCTTATCACCTTTTGTGATAATGTAATCAATACGTATTATTCCAGAGCAACCTAGAATGTCGTATATGGCAGAAGTCAACGTTTGTACCCTTTTAGTCAATTCTTCAGATAAACGGGCTGGAGTAATTTCATCAACCTGTCCGTTATATTTAGCATCATAATCAAAGAATTCATTGGTGGTTACAACTTCTGTTATAGGAAACACTTGTTCCTTGTTTTTTGTTTTATAGCATCCGCAAGTAATTTCTGTTCCTTGCATAAAAGCTTCAATTATTACTTCCTTAGCTTCATCGAATGCTTTCTTTATAGCCGGTTGAATTTGCTCTTTAGCTTTTACTTTTGTTACCCCGAAGCTTGAACCTCCCAGGTTAGGCTTGATAAAGCATGGTAAACCTATTTTCTCTACAACAGCATCGTCTGTAATTGATTGTCCTTCTCTGAGCATTACAGATTCTGAAACTTTTACTCCAAATCCTTTGAGATATTGGTTGCATGAAAATTTGTTGAAAGTAAGTGCCGAAACAAGTACGTTGCAAGAAGAGTAGGGGATTTGTAATAAATCAAAATAACCTTGCAATTTTCCATCTTCACCTGGAGTACCGTGAATGGTGATATAGGCAAAATCGAATTTAATCTTTTCGCCATTCAGCAAAAAGCTAAAGTCATTGCGATCTATTGGGGCTTTATTTCCGTCAGGAAGTTGAACTTCCCAGCGAAGGCCTTGCATCTCAATGATATACAGATTATACTTTTCCTTATCTATGAAGGAATAGATTCCCTGGGCACTGCGAAGGGAAACGGGGAGTTCGGAAGAATCTCCACCGGCTACTATTGCAATAGTACGTTTCATTCTAATTCTCGGTTTGAAATATAGCCTCTCCATTTGTCAATCAGCATAGTCATGTCCTTAGGCAGTTCTGTTGTGAAAAACATTTCTTCACCCGTTCTTGGGTGAACAAAGCCCAGAGTCATTGCATGTAAAGCTTGACGTGGACAAATATCGAAGCAGTTGTTTACAAATTGTTTATATTTGCTAAAGTGAGTTCCTTTTAAGATGTCATGTCCTCCGTATCGTGCATCATTGAAAAGAACATGACCAATGTGTTTCATGTGTACACGGATCTGATGCGTTCTTCCTGTTTCAAGAACACATTCTACCAGTGTAACATATCCAATACGCTCGAGCACCCGGTAATGAGTCACTGCATGTTTACCTATGTTAGGGTCTGTAAAGAAAGCCATCTGCATTCTATCCTTAGGATTGCGTGCAATATTGCCTTCAATGGTGCCAGTGTCTTGTTCTACAGTGCCCCAAACCAGTGCATTATATTTGCGTTTGGTTGTTTTGTTGAAGAACTGCAATCCAAGATTGGTCTTTGCATCAGCAGTTTTGGCAATAAGCAAAAGTCCGGAAGTATCTTTATCAATACGATGAACCAGTCCAACTTGTGGATCGTTAGCATCATATTCAGGATTATCCTTAAGATACCATGCTAAGGCATTAACCAGTGTTCCTGTATAGTTTCCATGACCGGGATGTACAACCAGTCCTGCCGGTTTGTTTACAACCATAAGGTCATCATCTTCATACACAATATCAATAGGAATGTCTTCCGGAATAATTTCGTTTTCATAACGAGGGCGATCCATCATTACCGTAATAACATCGAATGGCTTTACCCGATAGTTACTTTTTACCGGTTTGCCATTGGCCATTACACATCCGGCTTCAGCTGCTTGCTGAATGCGATTGCGTGAAGCATTTACTATCCGTTCAAACAGATATTTGTCAACACGGATAAGTGCCTGGCCTTTATCTACAATAACACGAAAATGTTCATAGAGCTCGCCGGAACCAATTGCCGATTCAGCCTCTTCTACATCTTCAATTTCGTCAATATCTTCTATTTCGTCCAGAAAATCTTTCATTAGCTTATTCTTTAGAACCATGAATCTTCGGTAGCAGGTTCTTTTTCCGGTTCTGTAGTTGTTTCGGGGTTAATAAACTCATCATCCATATTTATGGTGTCCTCTTGTATAATCTCTTTAGTACCATTCCCTACCATTAATGTGAGAGTTGCTCCGGTTGGTACTTTTTCTCCAAGCATTAATTGTCGGCCATTGTATTTAACTCCATAAACCCAGTCGCGTTCTCCTGTTACAGATTCATTGGCGGTTAGAATAAATCCTGCGGAAATTAATTTAGCCGTAGCCTGACGTACAGAGCTATTATCTGCTACATCGGGAATAGTTTGCATAGGCATTGTTAAAGAATTAACGGTGAGGTAAATAACTCGTCCTTCTTTAACATGTTGGCCATCTGATGGATTTTGCTCCAGAATACAACCAGAGACTTTATTTTTATCATAGCTTGAGTCTACTACTATGCAATCCAGACCTCGGTTTCTCAGCATCATTTGTGCTTCTTGTTCGTTCAGTCCTTTCAAATTGGGTACTAATACGGATTTTCCGTGTTGAGTATAGATGTCAATACCTTTTAGGACAAGAAATATTAGCAGGCCGGCAAGAACAATCATTGCTATCATATTCCACCATAGGTACTTATTCTCTTTGAAAGAAAAGAATTGTTTTATTGTCATATGCTATTTATATATTGTCTTTAAATTGCGGCTCAAAGATAATATAAAAAACAAAAGAAGTAAAGGTTCTTATTGCAAAACCTTTACTTCTTTTATAATCTCTTATTTAAAGACCGAAATTATCTTCCGTTGTATTCGTCAGAAACAGTTAGTTTCTTTCTTCCTTTAGCACGACGAGCAGCTAAAGTTCTACGACCATTAGCAGAAGCCATTCTTTCACGGAAACCATGTTTGTTCTTTCTCTTTCTGTTAGAGGGTTGGAATGTTCTTTTCATTACTTATATATTTTATTGTTATTATTCTGATAGTCTGAATCGGGATGCAAAAATAGAGACTTTTTTTATATTAACCAAGAGATAAACCTTTTTTAGTCAAAACATTTTGTATTTTTTATCTATTTAGATTACTTTTGCACCCGAAATGAAGAAAATGAGTAAAATAAAAGATTAATAAATAGTTAAATAAAAAAAGTATGATCAATTCACAAGACATCAAAAACGGAACTTGTATCCGTATGGACGGAAAGCTCTATTTCTGTATCGAATTTCTACATGTAAAACCAGGAAAAGGAAACACTATCATGCGTACAAAGTTGAAAGACGTTGTGTCTGGTCGTGTTCTTGAGCGCCGTTTCAATATCGGTGAAAAGCTTGAAGATGTTCGTGTGGAACGTCGTCCTTTCCAATTCTTATATAAAGAAGGTAGCGACTATATTTTCATGAACCAGGAAACTTATGATCAGGCTCCTATTGCTCATGACTTAATCACTGGCGTTGATTTCATGAAAGAGGGTATGATTGTAGAAGTTGTTTCTGATGCTTCAACTGAAACAGTCCTTTTTGCTGAAGTTCCTACTAAAGTTCAACTATTGGTAACTTATACAGAACCAGGACTTAAGGGTGATACTGCAACTAACGCAACTAAACCTGCTACTGTTGAAACAGGTGCTGAAGTTCGCGTTCCTTTATTTATCAATGAAGGCGAAATAATCGAAATAGATACTCGTGACGGTTCTTACCAAGGTCGTGTTAAGGCTTAATCTTTAAGCATAAAAATATTTTTTAATCCCCTCTTTTTGAGGGGATTTTGTTATATACAAATCTAACTATGTTCTACTCCGTAATAATTCCCGTATACAATCGTCCCGATGAAGTGAACGAACTTCTGGTTAGTCTCACGAAGCAGCATTTTACTAATTTTGAAGTGTTGGTTGTTGAGGATGGATCTACTGTGCCTTGTGAAGAAGTAGTAAACAAGTTTAAGGAAAGTCTGGATATTAAATATTTCTTTAAACCAAATTCCGGTCCTGGTCAGACTCGAAATTTTGGTGCAGAACGTAGTAAGGGAGATTATCTGATTATTCTTGATTCCGACTGCATAATTCCTGAAGGCTATTTTGATGCTGTTGAGGCTGAACTGAAAAAGGAGCATGCCGATGCTTTTGGTGGTCCTGACCGTGCAGACGCATCTTTTTCGGATATGCAAAAAGCGATAAATTATGCTATGACCTCTTTCTTTACGACTGGTGGTATACGTGGCGGAAAAAAGAAACTCGATAAATTCTATCCTCGAAGCTTTAACATGGGAGTAAAGCGAGATGTTTATATGAATTTGGAAGGATTTTCTAAAATGCGTTTTGGAGAAGATATTGATTTTAGTATTCGCATTTTCAAGAACAATTATAAATGCCGGTTATTTCCCGATGCGTGGGTTTATCATAAACGACGCACCGATTTAAAGAAATTCTTTAAGCAGGTGCATAATTCAGGCATTGCCCGCATTAACTTATTTAAAAAATATCCTGAATCATTAAAACTGGTTCATCTTTTGCCTGCAGCTTTTACAGTAGGACTATTATTTTTGCTGACTGTTTCCTGCTTTTGCTTCTGGGGCTTAATTCCAATTCTTTTTTATGCATTGATTATTTTGCTTGATTCTTCTTTTCAGAATAAGAGCATAAAGATTGGAGCAATTTCTATTATAGCCTCTTTTATTCAACTTACAGGATATGGTTCCGGTTTTATCAGAGCATGGTGGAAAAGAGTAGTGCTGAAGAAAGATGAATTTTCTGCATTTGAGAAGAACTTTTATAAATAAAAATATAAACCTATTTTAAAGAAGCACGAATTCAGGTAGGATGTCTCCTTGTTGAATCCGTGCTTTTTTATCTCTATGAAAAACAATGAAAGAAAAACTAACGATTAATCAATGGGCAGAAGAAGATCGTCCCAGAGAAAAAATGCTGGAAAAAGGAATAGGAGCTTTGACCGATGCCGAACTTCTGGCTATTCTTATAGGTTCTGGTAATACAGAGGAGACTGCTGTGGAACTGATGCGCAGAGTACTGGCTTCATGCAATCATAATTTAAACGAACTAGGAAAGTTGACAGTTGATGATTTGTGTACTTACAAAGGGATTGGCCCGGCGAAAGCAATTTCTATATGTGCAGCTTCAGAGCTTGGAAAACGAAGGAAACTCTCAGAACTGACGGAACGCAATCAGGTAACATGCTCTACTGATGTTTACAATCTGATGCATCCGTTAATGTGCGATTTACCTACCGAAGAGTGCTGGGTGTTATTACTAAATCAGTCGAACAAAGTGATTGATAAAGTGAAAATCAGTTCGGGTGGTATAAGTGAAACATCTGTTGATGTGAGATGTGTGTTAAGGGAAGCCTTGATGAAGCGAGCTGTTTCTATTATTCTTTGCCACAACCACCCATCTGGAAATACTCGCCCTAGTAAGGAGGATGATAAACTTACATCAAAGGTAAGACAAGCCGGGGATTATATGAATATAAATCTGGCCGATCATCTTATTGTTTGTGACGGGCATTATTACAGCTATGTTGACGAAGGTCGTTTTTAATTTGGAGATTAATACTTAATATTTATCTTTGCAGTACTAAAATAACTGATTATGACGAAGTTTGAAATAGAAGAAAAGATTGTCGAGATGATTAAGACTGTATATGACCCGGAAATTCCGGTTAATATCTATGATCTCGGTTTGATTTATAAGATTGATGTAGCTGATAATGGTGATACTGTTATCGATATGACGCTTACTGCACCTAATTGTCCGGCTGTGGATTTCATAGTAGAAGATGTTCGCCAAAAAGTAGAATCAGTAGAAGGAGTTACCTCTGCTACGATTAATATTGTTTTTGAACCGGAATGGGACAAAGATATGATGAGCGAAGAAGCTAAACTAGAATTAGGATTTCTTTAAATAAGTGTGATGAAGAAAAGAGTTTATTTCCTTTCGGATGCTCACCTTGGATCGCGTGCTATAGAACATAGCCGTACACAAGAGCGTCGTCTGGTGAACTTCCTTGAGAGTATTCGCCACGATGCTGCTGCAATTTATCTGATAGGAGATATGTTTGACTTTTGGTATGAGTTTAAATTAGTTGTACCTAAAGGATATACACGTTTTCTGGGAAAAATATCCGAATTGACTGATGCCGGAATAGAAATCCATTACTTTACTGGTAATCATGATATATGGTGCGGCGATTATCTGGAAAAGGAGTGTGGCATGATTCTTCATCGAAAGCCTATAACTACAGAAATACTAGGAAAAGAGTTTTATCTGGCGCATGGAGATGGGCTTGGTGATCCTGATAAGGCGTTTAAGCTACTCCGAAAAATGTTTCACAATCATACTTTGCAAACAATGTTTTCGGCTTTGCATCCCAGATGGAGTGTTGACTTGGGGTTGAGCTGGGCAAAGAAGAGCCGGTTGAAACGGATAGATGGCAAAGAACCTGATTATATGGGTGAGGATAAAGAGTTTTTGGTTCTTTATACTAAAGAGTATCTTAAATCTCATCCCACAATTAACTATTTTATCTATGGGCACCGCCATATAATGCTTGATTTGATGTTGTCGTCTTCTGCGCGTGTAACAATTCTGGGCGACTGGATAAACTTTTATTCGTATGCTGTATTTGATGGAGATAACTTATTTCTGGACGAATATGTTGAAGGTGAAGAAATAGCTTAATGCAACCAAAATTTATTTTTTGAATGATAAAAAAAGAGAGGAATTTGCTTTTGCAGATTCCTCTCTTTTTTATTTCGAAACACAGAATTAAGCGTTTGTAGTAATAACTCTTTTTTCTTTGATTCTAGCTTTTTTACCGGTAAGAGCACGAAGGTAATATAATTTAGCTCTACGAACTTTACCAACTTTGTTCACTTCGATGCTATCGATGAATGGTGATTCGATTGGGAAGATTCTTTCTACACCAACTGTTCCAGACATTTTGCGAACAGTAAAGCGTTTCTTTTCTCCGTGACCTGAAATCTTGATAACAACACCGCGGTACAACTGTACACGTTCTTTGTTACCTTCAGTAATACGATAAGCTACAGTTACAGTGTCTCCAGCTTTGAAGTTTGGATGCTGTTTTCCAGTAGCAAATGCTTCTTCTGCAATTTTAATAAAATCCATTGTTTTGTTTTTTAAAATGTTTTATCGTTACAACGCAACATATCAAGTAACTCTTCTTTGACAGCGATTGCGCGAAAGCGGTGCAAAGATGCGAATTATTTGCCGGATAGCCAAATATCTAAGAAAAATTATATATATTTGACGGTATAAATAATGTTTATTATGAGATATTTAGGGATAAATAAATCGATGGGAATGCTCTGTTTGTCGGGGCTACTCTTTTTTTCGTCATGTCATTCAGTTTATCAGTTGGCGGGCATACAAAGTAATAGTGTTGAGATTAATTCTGTATATGACACAAAGCAAGATAATGCGGCAGTTTCTGTTTTTGCTCCTTTTAAATCAAAAGTAGATAGTATTATGTCGCCAGTGATTGGAACCTGTGAAGTAGATATGACATCTGGACGTCCTGAAAGTCTTCTTTCTAACCTTGTGGCAGATGTTCTTCGTGAATATGCAAATACTATGCCCGGACAAAAAGCAGATTTAGCTGTTATTAACTTTGGGGGGCTGAGAAGTAACCTTCCAAAAGGTGATATAACATTTGGTACTATCTATGAAATTCTGCCTTTTGAGAATTCTCTTTGTCTTGTTAGTCTGAAAGGAGCAGATCTTATTTCTTTATTTAGCGATATTGCAAAAGTGGGGGGACAGGGAGTAAGCAATGTGAGACTTTTGCTTTCAGCTCCATCTAATGCAGAATTGATTGATGCTACAGTTGGAGGAGAAAAAATTGATAAAGATAAAATTTATACAGTGGCAACTATTGACTACTTAGCAGAAGGTAATGATGGTTTGGGCTCTTTCCTGAAAGCAGAAAAGCGTATTTGTCCTGAAGGTGCAGTTCTTCGTCATATTGTTCTTGATTATGTGAAGAAAAAAACAACGAAAGGTGAAGTTATTACATCCAGCCTGGATGGTAGAATTCAGATTAAGAAATAAAGGAATATAATGAAACGGACATTTTTTATAATAATATCACTAATCTTATGCATTAACCTTTCTGCTCAGCGGGTAAAGGTGCTTACTATATTGCATACCAATGATACTCACAGTCGTGTTGAACCAATAAGCAAAAACGATGCTAATAAATCTCAGGCAGATAAAGGTGGATTCGTTAGGCGAGCTTCTTATATAAAGCAGGCTCGAGCAGAGGATAAGGATATTTTGTTGTTCGACTGCGGTGATTTTTCTCAGGGAACTCCATATTACAATATGTTTAAAGGAGAGGTGGAAATCAAGTTGATGAACGAAATGAAATATGATGCAGCAACAATTGGAAATCATGAGTTTGATTTTGGACTTGAGAATATGGCTCGTCTTTTTAAAATGGCGAATTTTCCATTTGTATGTGCCAACTATAAATTTACAGGTACTGTGCTTGATGGCCTGGTTAAACCTTATATTATTATTAAACGTAAAGGCCTGAAAATTGGAGTGTTTGGATTAAGCCCCAAAATGGAAGGATTGGTTCAGGCCGATAAGTGCAAAGGGGTAGTTTATTTCGAACCTTATGATGTAGCAAATGAGGTTGCAACATATTTGAAAATGAATGAACGTTGTGATGTGGTGGTTTGTCTTTCTCATTTGGGATGGAAAGCTTCAGAAAACAATCCGGTTTGTGATGAAATGTTAGCAGCAAAAACACATAATATTGATTTAATATTAGGAGGACACTCTCATTCGTTTATTGAAACTCCCGTATATTACAAAAATTTAGATGGTAAGGAAGTTCCTGTAACACAGATGTGGAGAAACGGAGTCTATGTGGGGAAAATAAACCTAAAGTTTGAAAGGAAATAAGTGATGAAAAGGGTATTTGTATTTACATTAATTCTGGCTTTCTTATTACCTGCAGCAACCAAAGCACAGGTTGAACCTCTTTTGGCGTACAAGGTTTCACAACAAGAGTCTTGTCAGAATTGGGTTGAAAATACGTTGTCTAAGATGACGATGAAAGAAAGAATAGGTCAGCTTTTTATTCATACAGTGACACCCTATATCGATAAAAAGAATAAAAAGATGATTCGAAAGGCTGTTCGTGACAGCAAAATTGGTGGGTTGCTGTTCTCTGGTGGAAAATTACAAGATCAGGCTTTATTAACTAATTTTGCTCAGTCGCAGGCTAAAATTCCATTGATGATTACTTTCGATGGTGAATGGGGATTGTCTATGAGACTGAAAAGGACTCCTGTTTTCCCAAAAAATGTAGTTTTGGGATGCATTCAGAATGATCAGCTTATTTACGAATATGGTCAGGAGGTAGCCAGACAGTGTAAGGAGATGGGAGTTACTGTGAATTTTGCACCTGTTGCCGATGTAAATCGTAATCCCAATAATCCTGTTATCAATGTACGATCATTTGGTGAAGAGCCTCATGAAGTAGCTGATAAAGTTATTGCTTATGCCCAAGGACTGGAAAGTAAAGGGGTACTTTCTGTAGCTAAGCACTTCCCGGGACATGGAGATACAGATGTTGATTCTCATTTTGCTTTGCCGGTGTTGGCTTTTACCAGAGAAAGACTAGATAGTGTTGAACTCTATCCTTTCAAACAATATATAAAAGCTGGTTTAGGAGGTATTATGGTTGGACATCTTCAGGTGCCTATTATAGAACCAAACAAGTTGTTTCCTTCTTCTCTTTCACGTAATGTTGTTTATGGTTTGCTTGCCGATGAACTTCGCTTTCAGGGATTAATCTTTACTGATGCCTTAGCCATGAAAGGTGTTGCTTCTGCAGATAGAGTCTGCTTGCTGGCTCTGCAAGCGGGGAATGATATGGTATTGGCTCCGGCAGATGTGGAAACGGAAGTTCAAAGTGTACTTAAAGCACTTCAAAATGGAGAAATAAGTAAAGAGGAAATTGATCGTAAGTGCAGAAAAGTTTTGTTGTACAAATATATATTAGGGCTGACAAGAGCTCCTGAAATTCGTTTGTCAGGTTTGGAAGAGCGAATTAATACGGCAAATTCCGAAGCTTTAATTCATAAACTGAGAACAGCTGCTATTACCGTTTTGGGAAACAGAGAACAAGAACTTCCTTTCCGGGCTTCCGCAGATGAAATTGCATTGGTTAGTGTAGGCGAGAGATCTGCTGATTCTGTGTTTATAGAAACAATGAAGAAATATGCCCCGGTTAAATGTTATCATTTAACATATCAGATGAATGATTCATTGATGCAAGCCATGAAGCATGAGTTGTCATTACATAAGAGGGTTGTTGTTAGTATAACCGCTCAAGATCTGAAACCTTATCTTCATTTCTTTTCTGCTCTCTCAATCAGTCAACCGGCAGTTTATGTGTTCTTTACTCCTTTTTCAGTAATGGAACAACTTCAGATACCTTTATCTGTTGCTTCTGCTGTTATTTTAGGGCATTCTGCAGATAATGATGTTCAAGCTCAAACAGGTGATGTCCTTTTTGCTAAGGCAACAGCTGACGGGCGTTTATCAGTAAGTCTAGGAACACTTTACTCTCCGGGAGATGGAGTAACAATTACCCCTAATACAGTATTCCGCTCCGTTCCGGAAGACTTTGGAATGAGTTCTGTTACACTAGCACGTATTGATTCAATTGTTAAGGAAGGTATTGAAGCTCGCGCTTTTCCCGGATGTCAGGTTTTGGTTATGAAGGATGGAAAGACTGTTTACAGCAAGAATTTTGGAAAATATACTTATGAAGGAGAGCAGAAAGTAACATCAAATAGTATGTACGACCTTGCTTCTTTATCAAAAACAACAGGAACATTACTTGCAATCATGAAGTTATACGATAAATGCTTGTTGAACCTAACAGATAAAGCATCTAAACATCTTGCTTTTCTTCGTGGTACTGACAAAGAGAATATAACGATTAAAGAATTGTTGTTTCATGAGTCTGGATTGCCACCTTCGCTTCCGTTCTATCGACTGGCTATAGATGAAACGAGCTATGAAGCTCCTTTCTTTGTCACTAAGAAAGATTCTAAACATACTATACAGACTGATGAAAATACTTATGCTTGTACTTCTTTTAAATATAAAGAAGGATGGGCTTCCACTAAACCTTCTGATGAATTTACAATGCATGTAACTGATAGTCTTTATCTGAATAAGAAATTTCATGAAGCAGCCATGCAGATGATTGCTCAGACTAAATTGGGAGCAAAGAAGTATAACTATAGTTGCGTTAACTTTATCCTTTTAAAAGAGATTGCCGAAACTGTTAGCGGAATCCCTATGGATGAGTTTTTGAGTCGTGAGTATTATGGGCCAATGAAACTATATCATATTTGTTATCTGCCTTTACGTACACATAAAAAAGATGAGGTTGTTCCTACTGTGAAAAATGATTGTTTTCGCGGGGAACTGATTCAGGGATTTGTGAATGATGAGGCTGCAGCTTATTTGGGTGGTATATCAGGTAATGCAGGCTTGTTTGCTTCTGCAAAGGATGTTGCAAAGGTGTATCAGATGCTGCTTAACGGAGGGGAAATAGATGGAAAACGATATTTAAGCAAATCAACGTGCAATCTATTTACTACAACTACTTCCAAGAGTGGCAGACGAGGCTTGGGGTATGATAAGCCTGTACCTGCTAATCCTCAGAATAGTCCTTGTTGTGTTTCTGCTCCTACTGCTGTTTATGGGCATACAGGATGGACCGGAACATGTTGTTGGGTAGATCCGGTAAACGGACTGGTTTATGTATTTTTGAGCAACCGTACATATCCGGATCGTTGGAATTTTAAATTGTCGAAGATGAATATACGTACGAACATTCAGGAGGTTATCTATCAATCAATGAAATAGCTTTTCTATTCAAAATAGAATGATAGCACAATCAAGCGAGAGTTTATCTGGTTGACTGATTGTGTATATTTTAAGAGTGTTTTATCATTTAAATCAGGACGGTCTGTTTTAAGTAAATTACTTAATCCAAAGCAGAACTTAAGTTCTGGAATAAGCTTGAAGAATGGGAGATAAAAGTCACAACCTATGCCAGCTTCTATATAGCAATCGGCACTTTTAAGTAATAAAACACCATTCTTTTTGATACTAAGGTCGGCCATGGGATTAACTCCAGCCATTACGTATGGCCGATAGTTGTTAAAGCGCTCTGCACTGAATTTTAAATCAACAGGAAGAGACAAGTATGTGGATTTTATCTGCTGTCTGGCCTCTTCTTTGTTAGTCTGGTTTTTAAAAATTACGGTTTTGTCGCCGAAATGCAAAGTCGGAATAAGCCGGAGTGCCAGTTCTTTAGTTAAGTAGAGCTCACCTAAAACGCCAACACTGAATCCGGGAGAATAACTAGCAACATCAGCATACCAGGATTCTCCATCCTTTGTAACGTACCCGTTGTTTTCAAATTTCAGATCTTGAGTATGCAAACCAATTAAAAAGCCATAATGTAGCCTTCTTTGGTCAATATATGGTCGATTCTGTATCTTCTTTATTTGTGCGTTTACGCCCAATGAGAATAC
Organism: uncultured Bacteroides sp.; assembly: GCF_963675905.1. Taxonomy (NCBI): domain Bacteria; kingdom Pseudomonadati; phylum Bacteroidota; class Bacteroidia; order Bacteroidales; family Bacteroidaceae; genus Bacteroides; species uncultured Bacteroides sp. The sequence goes on from NZ_OY780936.1 coordinate 3,586,584, forward strand.
AAATGATAGTAATATGATGAATATACGTTTCAAGCTCTGATAATTCTTTTATGCTTATTATAACGGCAAAGAGCGCTTCTTATTGCAGCGGTAAGACAAATAAAAGCTTATTGGGATTTTTGTTATTTAGATAAAATCCAAATTAATATAAAATATGAAAGGATATATGCTACAATTAGAATTAATCTCTATTTTTGTTGAGCAAATTAGTACTAATAATTAAAATTAAAGAAAATGGCTTACGTAATTAATGATGATTGTATTGCTTGTGGAACTTGTATTGACGAGTGTCCAGTAGGAGCTATCTCTGAAGGCGATATCTATTCAATTAACCCAGAGGTTTGTACAGAATGTGGAACTTGCGCAGATGTTTGTCCTTCTGAAGCAATACATCCGGGAAACTAAAAAAATCCTTCGGGTAAAAAATAAAAAGGCTGTTTCGTTTGAAACAGCCTTTTTACTTATATATTGGTCTGGAATATAATTTTAAGATTATATTCCCAGACTATTTTTATCGTTGTTTATTTTAGTTTAGCCAACGTTTGCTTGATTCTGTTGAATGCTTCAACCAGATTTTCATCAGATGTAGCATAAGACATACGGATACATTCAGGGGCTCCGAAAGCTACACCTCCAACACATGCTACGTGTCCTTCTTCCAGAAGATACATTGCCAAATCTGCAGAATCGTTAATTTTGCGATCGCCAAAAGATTTACCGAAATATGAATCACATTTTGGGAATACATAGAATGCACCATCAGGAACATTACACTCTAATCCTGGGATATTTTTAACTAATTCAATAACAAGATTACGACGACGTTCGAAGGCTTTACGCATTTCTTCTACCGGTGCCTGATCTCCTGCAAATGCAGCTTCTGCTGCTTTTTGAGCAATTGAAGAAGGACCTGAAGTATATTGTCCCTGTAGTTTATTGCTAGCTTTTGCTAACCACTCCGGAGCAGCAACGAATCCAAGTCTCCAACCAGTCATAGCGTATGCTTTAGAAACGCCGTTAATCAGAGCTACACGTTCTTTGATCTCAGAGAATTGAGCAATACTTTCATGTTTTCCGATATAGTTGATATGTTCGTAAATCTCGTCGGCAATAACGATGATATTAGGATACTTAACCAAAACATCAACTAATCCTTTTAATTCTTCTTTACTGTATACACTTCCTGTTGGATTTGAAGGAGAGCAAAGGATTATCGCTTTAGTTTTAGGAGTAATAGCAGCTTCCAGTTGAGCAGGTGTAATTTTGAAATTTTGTTCAAGACCAGCAGGGATAATAACACTTTTACCTTCTGCTAGTTTTACCATCTCAATGTAGCTAACCCAATATGGAGCTGGGATAATTACTTCATCTTCCGGGCCAATGATACACAATAAGGTATTACAAACTGACTGTTTGGCTCCGTTGGAACAAACAATCTGTTCAGGTTTATAATCCAGGCCATTTTCATTCTTTAATTTAGCTGCAATAGCCTTACGAAGGGGCATGTAGCCTGGTACAGGAGAATAAAAAGAGAAGTTATCATCAATTGCTTTTTTAGCAGCAGCCTTAATGTGATCAGGAGTAAAGAAGTCGGGTTCCCCTACACTAAGATTGATGACATCGATGCCTTGAGCTTTTAACTCATTACTCTTCTGAGACATAGCTAAAGTCTCTGAAGGAGAAAGGCTGTTCAAACGGTCTGAAAGTTGATTCATAATTTAACTTATTTATTGTTGGTCTATATCACGATGCAAAATAAGATAAAATAATTGAAATAAGAAAGCAAATAAATGATATTATTGAGCTTTATACTTCAATATGCCTTATTTTTATATCACTTTGTAAAATGTAAAGCGTGTCCCATACGATCTTTTTTTGTTTTCAGATATCGTAAGTTATACTCATTGGGTGTAGTTTCAATAGCTACATTTTCTACTATTTCCAAGCCATAAGCTTCTAGTCCAATACGTTTAACTGGGTTGTTAGTGAGTAATCTTATTTTATGTACTCCTATTTCCCGTAGTATTTCTGCACCTACACCATAATCACGTTCATCTGCCTTAAAGCCTAAGTGCAGGTTCGCATCAACCGTGTCAAGTCCTTCTTCCTGCAATTTATATGCTCTTATTTTATTCATAAGTCCAATGCCACGGCCTTCCTGATTCATATATACAACAACACCTTTTCCTGCTTTTTCTATCTGGGACATTGCTTTATGCAACTGTTCTCCACAATCGCAACGATTGGATGCAAATATGTCACCAGTCATACATGACGAGTGCATTCTTACCAAAATAGACTCGTTTTCTGCCCATTCACCTTTTATTAAAGCAATATGTTCCAGTCCGTTTGATTTTTGGCGGAAAGGGATAAGGCGGAAATGCCCGTATTCAGTTGGCATGTCAACTTCATCTCCTTTTTCTACGATCGACTCCATCTTTAAGCGATATGCTATAAGATCTTTAATAGTAATGATTTTTATGTCGAATTTTTTAGAAACTTCCATCAGTTGTGGTAAACGAGCCATTGTGCCGTCTTCATTGATAATTTCAATTAAAGCTCCGGCTGGATAAAGACCTGCTAAACGTGCCATGTCAACAGTTGCTTCTGTATGCCCTGAGCGGCGAAGTACTCCTCGTGATTTCGCTCTTAGCGGATTAACATGTCCGGGGCGACCAAAACTACCCGGATTTGTGTTAGGATCGGCCAATGCTTTGATAGTGGCTGCTCTGTCGTGCATTGAAACTCCTGTAGTACATCCATCTAGTAAGTCTACTGTAACAGTGAATGGTGTTTCATATATTGAAGTGTTAGTAGAAACCTGCATTTCCAGGTCTAACTCTTCACAACGTTCTTCTGTAATAGGAGCACACAAGACACCGCGTCCGTAAGTCAACATGAAATTTACTTTTTCAGGAGTTATTTTTTCAGCTGCAATAATAAAATCGCCTTCATTTTCACGATCTTCATCATCAACAACAATTATAAAATTACCTTCACGAAAGTCTTCTATTGCTTCTTCGATTGTATTTAGCTTTATATCTTCCATATCTTATTTGTTACAAATTGTTCTTATTATATCTTGTAAATCTCTGTTTACCTTATTTATTAATTTTAGATCTTTATATAATCTAATCCTGAAAGCCCATATTCTAAAATAATAGATTAACCCTATTGGCAATATTATGCCAGTTATTTTGTTGAGTGTAGGCTTGTTAAAAGGGCATCTATGAGCATGAACAGACAAGATAGGGTAGTTGTTCAGTGTTCCTAGAATTTTTGTATTCTTAGTATTGGCCAGCTTTTCAACAATAGCTTCCAGCTGTTCGTTGATAGCCACAATTTCTTCATCTTTTTCATTTTTGGTCCAGATATTGAAATAGTTTGGCGCACGTTTAAGTTTATTATTTGATATATATTCTTCACATTTATCATTTAGTAATTCCATATTCTTATCTTCTTGCAGATAGTTGGGATCTTCAATGATTACTTCTTTTTTAGCCAAATGTCGAGTATCTCGTATACCTATAACTTTCCTGATCCAATTTATATATGTATCTATATTCAATACAACGGAATCATTATTCGACTTATAAGTTAGGAATATTCCCACTGGAGCTAAGATAAATGTACTTACCCACATTGCCGTCCAAATAACCCATGTACCATTTCTGGCCATTTTGGCTCCGGTTGTATCAATAATATAATAAATGATAAAGATTAAAATGGAGATCACAACCGGCATACCTAAACCTCCTTTTCTAATGATACCACCTAAAGGGGCACCTATAAAGAAGAATATTAAACAGGAAATAGAAAGAGCTATTTTTTTATGCCACTCCATTTCGTGCCTACGGATGCGCTTGTCTGTATCTACGGTGTTGAAACTCTTGAATTTCCAGTCATTACCTATGCTTTGTGACGTGCTTAATGCGTTTGCCACAGCTCGCTGTTTATCTGATAAAGAAAGATTATTAAATACACTATCTGTATTTATTGCAGACAATTTTGCTTTTCTTATTTTGAGTGTATCTTCTTTATTGAAATTATCTCTGGAGCGATAAGTACTTGTTATTGCTTCTTTATAGAATGTTTTTCCAACGCTGTCAACCAAATGGTTCATTGAATCTACTGCTGTTTGAAGCTCTGTCATATTCTTACTTTGATACTGATTGTTCATGAAGCTTTCGTCAACCATATTAAAGTTTGAATTAAATTCTATGATTGTGTGTTTTTCACTAAAACTTTCCCGTCTATATGGTACATTTTGTATGGAGCTACTCTGTGACTTAAGATTCTCAAACATTTCTCCGTTATACAGGTGCAGTCTCAAATGCTGTTTGTCGGCTGTCATTTCCAGTTTACCTGAATCTGCAACAATGATATGTGCGTTGTCAAAGCCGTCAGAGAAATTGTAGATCATTATATTATATAATGCTCCCGTCTCTTTGTTCTTATGCTTAACATAAAGGTTATAACCTTCGATTTCATCATAGAAAACTCCTTCCGGGATTTCTAACTCAGGAGATTTTTGCTTCATGGAGAAAAGCAATGTGAATAGTTTTACCTGGGCCTTGGGAGCTACAACATTTTGAAAATAAAAGGATGTGGAACACAGAAATACTGTAAAGACAATAAGAGGAGCCATAACTCTGATCAATGAAATTCCGGCTGCCTTTATAGCGAGTAACTCATATCTTTCGCCAAAATTACCGAAAGTCATCAATGAAGCAAGTAAGATGGCCAGAGGAAGCGCAGTAGGTACCAAAGTTAATATTGCATAAAAGAAAAACTCTGATAATACACTTATAGCTAATCCTTTACCAACTAAATCGTCGACGTATCTCCATAAAAACTGCATCATAAAGATGAAGAGACAAATGAAGAACGTTCCAAAGAAAAGGAGCGTGAAACTCTTGATAATGAATATATCTAATTTCTTTATGCGTAGCATCTTTTTTTATTTGTACAATTATCCGACAAAATTAGTATAAAAAAAGATGTTCACGCATACTTTTGATTATTTTTATAAATTAGATGCTACATTCCGCATGCTCTTTTAAGCGTATCAATCTGAGATTTCCACAGTTCGAACTGATCATCTTTCTCCTCTGAGTCAACGAAATCAGTAATTTCCAGTACGTAGTCACTTGTTAGTTCATTAAAGTTCATTTTAAACTCAAAATAGCTTTTTTCATCTTCATCATCCAACCAATGGAATCTAACGAAAGAATTAATTCTTGTTCCAATCAACTCGGCTTTTCTGACTTCTGATTTCCCCCAACAAAAAGTGAATGTTTTATCTTTCATTTGAACTTTATCGGCAAACCAGTCTTCCAGGCCGATGGGAGTGCTTATTGCATTCCATATAATGCTTCGTGATGATGCGTTTAAAAGATATTCTATATGAATCTTTTCTTTTTTCATAGTGCTTGCGTTTTCTGTGCGCCAAGATAAAGACTTTTTTTGAAATTTGAAGTATATGACACTGAATTATACGTTTTTTCTCTTGTTTTTAAATAAAAGCACTCTTTTTTGAAGCAAAATTGAAAAAAGTATGGCAAAATTTTGCATGTTTCAAAGATTTCTATACCTTTGCACCGCATTTAAGAAATGGCGGGATAGCTCAGCCGGTTAGAGCGCATGATTCATAATCATGAGGTCCCCAGTTCAATCCTGGGTCCCGCTACATTTTAAGAATAAGGCATTTGTAGGGCTTCCACCTATGGGTGCCTTTTCTTATTTCTAAAGCGTAAATTGGGTTGACGATTTTTAGTTTACTGAAACTCTGGATTCGATCTATAGTTTTTTGAATTAGAGCCTATTTTAAAAAAGAAACCTCCATAAAGTTGATTAAACTGCTTTATGGAGGTTTCTTTTATTAATTGTTTTTAATCTTCACGTTGTTTACAATAACGTTCTTCAAGATAAATGGTTTTATAGCATTCTGGTTTATTTTGCCATCCTTCGCTTTTATGTTCAGATTCTCAAAAGTAAAATTTGTGAGTTTGTATTTATCAGACTCTTTCACATTAAAGAAAACTTCGCATTCTAAGTCGATATTTCGCATTGTTACATTAGCTGAATAGGATAGAGGCATATCTTTTCTGTCTTTCAGATCGAAGAATTGACTCCATGGTTTTATGAAAAGGAAGCTGTTGGCATTACCTTTAATATCTTCCACTCGGATATATTCATATTTTTGAGGAGTATCGGGACGCATCTTGAGCCATAACAAGCGATTTGCTTTGTCCGCAGTGCAGCGGCGGAGGATTATATTTCGGTCGTGTATGGATTCACTGCCGCAAGTGAGTGCGCTATGGCAGAAGCCGTATGTGCAATCTTCTATTATGATATTTGTATTACTTCCGTTGGTTGAGTCCTTATCAGCCCAGGTTCCTTTCCCGCCTTTAAGTGCAATACCGTCATCGTTTGCAGAGATAAAGCAATTCTTAACCAGGAAATTGTTGCAGGCGTCTATGTCTATACCATCTGTACTAGGTGCTTTGACTGGCTTTGCGGGTGAAAATATATATAGATTAAGCATCTTTACATTGTTGCATCTGTAAAAATGTGTTGTCCAAAAGGGGGAATTAATAAGATGAATCCCCGAGATTTGTACATCGTTGCTATTTGATACGTAAAGTAATCGAGGACGTAGTTCGTCCATGTTGGTGCATTTACTGTTAACGGCACGGCGTTTCCAGAAAGATTTCCAATATCGCATACCATTTCCGTTAAGTGTTCCTTCGCCCGATATTGTGAAACCGTCCACATGGTCGGCATTTACCAAGGCAGGGAAATATTTTAGAGTCTGTCCCTCCATGCGTGTTTCAATAATAGGGAAATTGCTTATGTCATCGCTACCTTTTAGTACAGCATTCTTTTCTAGATATAGATGTGTTTTAGGTTTGAAAAAGATAGAACTGCTTAGAAAAGTTCCTTGCGGGATTACTATTACGCCACCACCGTTTTGTTCTGCCCGGTCGATAACAGCTTGTATTTTTTCTGTTTGCAGAATTGTGCTGTCATTTATAACTCCGTAATCGGTAATCCGGTATATCTTTCCTAAGGTATTAATATTAGCTACTTCGTTTTTTCTAAACCAGTCGGGAATAATTGTTCCATCAGGAAACTTTTCTTGAGAGAATACTTGTGTGCTAATAAAAATGGTAAATAAAAAGATTATAGATTTGATGTTTTTTTTGTTCATTTTGATCTTTTTAGGGTGTTTGTTGATGAATTATAAGCAAATATATTTCGTTTTTTGTTTATATGCAAATTAAGTCTTCATCCTAATTATTTATTTAGTTACAGGATGCTGTGTTGAATTGATTTTTTAGTTGAACTTATGTGGGTTATTCAAATTATCTGTTATTAAATTTGCTATTTTCTTCGGGCGATTTGCAAAAAAGATATTATTTTCGCAGCTTTATAATCAGGCAAAGCTCTATTTCTGTAAATCTATAAATAATCACTTCGTAATATGATTGGAACTATCGTAAATACAGCTGCAGTTGTTGCAGGCGGAACTATTGGACTATTACTGAAAAAAAATATGCCTGAGCGGGTTACTTCCATTTATTTTCAGGCAGTTGGATTGTTTACGCTGGCTATAGGCATTACTATGGTAGTTAAGATGGAAGATATCTTGATAATAGTGGGAAGTTTAGCTATTGGTTCGTTACTGGGTGAGTGGATAAACGTAGAGAAAAGTGCAGAACAGATGAGTGGTGTTCTGAAAAGGAAGTTTCGTATTGGAAGCGATAAGTTTTCTGAAGGGCTGATAACTGCATTCTTATTGTTTTGTATAGGATCGATGACTGTGCTGGGGGCTATTCAGGAAGGCACGGGAGGTTCTTCCGACTTGTTATTTACTAAATCGTTGATGGATTTCTTTTCGGCAATGTTACTTGCGTCAGCTTTTGGAATTGGAGTTATTGCTGCAGCTGTTCCGTTGTTGATTTTTCAAGGCACGTTAACTTTGCTGGCGATGTATGCCGGTTCTTTATTTACTCCGCAAATTATTCTTGGGCTAACAAGCGTAGGCGGAATTATGTTGATGGGACTAGGTATAAATATATTAGAAATAAAAAAACTACGCATAATGAATATGTTACCCGCACTTGTAATAGTTGTGTTAATGCTTTGGCTATTTAAATAAATTTATTCACCAATAAAAATTATTTATTGGCGAATGCTTGGAATTTATTGGCCAATAATTTTAAGTGATTGCCCAATCATTTCATTTTTATAATTTTATGGGCTATAAGATAAAACCTGTTGGTGAGCTTTTGTTCGTTTATAGATTCTTGTTTTAGTGTAAAAGATGGTAACTGATGTTTAAGAAAACTAAAATTAATGAGATCCTTGAAATCTGCTTTTTGTATTTCCCTTTGTGAACCCAGGCTTGAAAATCTCTTTAGTTGGGCGTTTTTTTATACCTTAAAATCTTATTGCAGGATATTCTTTTTTTTAGTTCATTAAAAAAACTGTGAAAATATTCATAAAACCAGCCGATTTTATATGTGGCATAAAACAATAATTTGTACCTTTGCGCATTGAAACACCTAATATGCAACTAAATGTCTGAAACAAAAAAAATTAAAACCGCTCTCGTGTCGGTTTACCATAAGGAAGGATTGGATGATTTAATCATCAAACTCCACGAGGAAGGAGTAGAATTTCTGTCTACAGGAGGTACACGTCAGTTTATTGAATCTCTAGGTTTCCCTTGTAAGGCTGTAGAAGACCTTACTACTTACCCATCAATTTTAGGCGGCAGAGTGAAGACTCTCCATCCAAAAGTATTTGGAGGTATTTTATGCCGTAGAGAGGTAGAACAAGATCTTCAACAAATAGAAAAATACGAAATTCCAGAAATAGATTTAGTCATTGTTGACTTATATCCATTCGAAGCAACTGTAGCTTCGGGAGCTGGTGAAGCAGCTATCGTTGAAAAGATTGACATAGGTGGTATTTCATTAATTCGTGCAGCCGCTAAGAATTATAAAGATGTTGTTATTGTAGCTTCTCAGACTCAATATAAACCATTGGCAGATATGTTGATGGAACATGGAGCAACCAGTACAATTGAAGAGCGTCGTTGGTTTGCTAAAGAAGCTTTTGCCGTTTCTTCACACTACGATTCTGCTATCTTTAACTATTTTGATGGAGAAGATTGTTCAGGATTCCGTTGTTCAGTAAACGAGCAGAAGCCACTTAGATATGGCGAAAATCCTCATCAGAAAGGTGTTTTCTTTGGTGATTTGGATGCAGTTTTTGATCAGATTCACGGAAAAGAAATTTCATATAATAATTTGCTTGATATAAATGCAGCAGTTGATTTGATTGATGAATTCGATGAAATAACTTTTGCTGTGTTGAAACATAATAATGCATGCGGACTAGCTTCTCGTCCTACTGTGGTAGAGGCTTGGAAAGATGCTTTGGCTGGTGATCCGGTTTCAGCTTTCGGAGGTGTTCTAATTACAAATTCTGTAATAGACAAAGCAGCCGCAGAAGAAATAACTAAGATTTTCTTTGAAGTTATTATTGCTCCGGATTATGATGTTGATGCTCTGGAAATATTAACACAAAAGAAAAATCGTATTATATTGGTTCGTAAGGAAACTAAATTCCCAAAGAAACAATTCCGCTCATTATTGAACGGTGTATTAGTACAAGATAGAGATTTAAACATAGAAACTTCTTCAGATTTGAAGACTGTAACTGTGAAAACTCCAACTGAACAAGAAATTGAAGATATGCTGTTCGCTAATAAAATAGTGAAGAACAGTAAATCTAATTCTATTGTTCTGGCTAAAGGAAAACAATTATGTGCAAGCGGTGTCGGTCAGACATCTCGTGTTGATGCCTTGAAACAAGCAATCGAAAAAGCTGATGCTTTTGGATTTGATTTACAAGGTGCAGTGATGGCAAGTGATGCATTCTTCCCATTCCCTGATTGTGTTGAGATTGCACATAAAGCAGGTGTAACTTCTGTAATCCAGCCTGGAGGTTCTGTTAGAGATCAAGAATCTTTTGATTATTGTAATGAGAATGGTGTAGCAATGGTTACAACCGGAATCAGACACTTTAAACATTAATAAAAAATGGGATTATTTTCTTTCACTCAAGAAATAGCGATGGACTTGGGTACTGCCAATACCATCATCATCAGCAACGGTAAGATTGTAGTTGATGAGCCATCTGTAGTTGCTTTAGACAGACGTACAGATAAAATGATTGCTGTAGGTGAAAAAGCACGCCAGATGCATGGCAAAACACATGAAAATATCAGAACTATCCGTCCTCTTCGTGACGGTGTGATTGCTGACTTCTATGCATGTGAACAAATGATGAGAGGTATGATTAAGATGATGAATACACATAAAAGACTCTTCTCTCCTTCATTGAGAATGGTTATTTGTGTTCCATCCGGAAGTACCGAAGTTGAATTGCGTGCTGTGCGTGACTCTGCAGAACATGCAGGAGGTCGCGATGTTTATTTGATTTTTGAACCAATGGCTGCGGCTATTGGTATTGGCATAGATGTTGAAGCTCCGGAAGGAAATATGATTGTTGATATAGGTGGAGGTTCTACTGAAATTGCAGTTATTTCATTAGGCGGTATTGTCTCTAACAAGTCCATTCGTATTGCCGGCGATGATCTTACATCTGATATCCAGGAATATATGGGCCGTCAGCACAATCTGAAGGTTGGTGAACGCACTGCCGAACAAATAAAGATCCATGTAGGAGCTGCATTGACAGAACTCGAAGATGCACCGGAAGATTATATTGTTCACGGACCTAACAGAATGACTGCTCTTCCTATGGAAGTACCTGTGTGCTACCAGGAAGTAGCTCATTGTTTGGAAAAATCCATTGCTAAAATGGAAACAGCTATTCTTAGTGCTTTGGAACAAACACCGCCTGAACTATATGCTGATATTGTTCACAACGGTATCTATTTAGCTGGTGGAGGTGCTCTGTTGAGAGGACTGGATAAACGTTTAACAGATAAAATTAATATACCTTTCCATATAGCTGAAGATCCTCTTCATGCTGTAGCAAAAGGAACAGGAGTAGCATTGAAGAATGTAGATAAATTCTCATTCTTGATGCGATAAATATAATATGCCGATGTGCAGATATACGGATCTACTATATTTTTAGATCTGAATATCCGCATATCGGCTAGTTACTACTTTGGAATTATATGCGGAACCTACTAAACTTCCTTATTAAATATAACTACTGGTTTCTTTTCTTTCTGCTAGAGATTATCAGTTTTACTTTATTGTTTCGCTTTAATCACTATCAGAAAAGCTCTTTCTTTACATCCAGTAACGCTGTTGCTGGTGAAATATACAAGATAAAAGGAGATGTAACTTCATATTTCTATCTTAAAGAAGCAAATGAAGATTTGCTGGATCGTAACATGCTGCTCGAACAACAACTTGCTAATTTAAGGAAGGAATTACAAGGGCGTGGTGTGGATTCTTTGGAAGTTGATGGAATGAACAACCTGGTAGCCAAGAATTCTCATTTAATAAAAGCTAATGTTATTAATAGCTCATTAATTAAAGCCGATAACTATATAACTTTGGATAAGGGATCTAATGATGGCGTTCATAGTGAAATGGGAGTTATTGACAGAAATGGAGTAGTTGGAATTGTGTATATGACAACGCCTAAATATTCTGTTGTTATATCTATGTTGAATACAAAATGCCGGATTGGTTGTAAGATATTAGGCAGTGGCTATTTTGGTACAATAAAGTGGGAGGGAAGAGATTCCCGTTATGCATATTTAGATGATCTACCCAGACATGCAAAATTTGGTCTCGGTGATACTATTGTCACAAGTGGTTACTCGGATGTTTTTCCGGCAGGAATTATGGTTGGAACTGTTGATCATATAGGTAATTCAAAAGATGGACTTTCTTATCAGCTGAAAGTTCGTTTAGCAACAGATTTTGGCAAACTTAATAGTGTGAGAGTTTTGCCTAAAACAACACAAATGGAACAAAAACTTCTTGAAGAATCGGCAAACAAGCAGGAACAATGATAATAACATATTTAAGGCGGATAAAGTGGTTTATAGCACTTGTTTTAATTCAGGTATTGGTGCTTAATAATGTGCATATTGCAGGATTTGCTACTCCATTTATTTATATATATCTGATATTAAAGATGTCTTCTGGAACTTCCAGAAGTGAGATGATGTTATGGGGATTCTTTCTCGGGCTGACAATTGATATATTTTCAGATACTCCGGGAATGAATGCTGCAGCAACAACTTTTATAGCTTTTATTCGTCCGCTTTTCTTGCGTCTTTTCTCAATGCGAGATAGTACAGATGAGTATGTTCCTGCAATAAAAGCTGTTGGAATCTCTCCTTTTATAAAGTATGTAATATTGTGTGTTTTACTCCATCATGCTGCATTATTGATGATTGAATCTTTCTCTTTATTCGATCTGAGCACTTTGCTGATAAAAATAGGAACTAGTACGGTAGTTACTGTTTTATGTATAATGGGTATTGAAGGATTAAGAAAATAAACGTGGCTAGGGATTATAATTTAGAAAAAAGAAGATATGTTATAGTAGGTATTGCCATTTCGGTTGTGCTTATCTATGTTATACGCCTTTTTGTTCTTCAGATTATGTCTGATGATTACAAAAAAAATGCAGATAGTAATGCCTTTCTAAATAAGATTCAATATCCTTCAAGAGGTATTATTTACGATCGAAATAATAAACTGCTTGTTTATAATCAGCCTGCATATGATGTAACAGTTGTGATTAAAGAGATTGAGCATCTCGATACTCTTGATTTATGCCAGACTTTAAATATTACAAAAGAATATTTTATAAAGCGAATGGCTGATATAAAAGACAGATCTAAAAACCCTGGCTATTCTCGTTACACAAATCAGCTGTTTATGGTACAACTTTCGGCAGAAGAAAGTAGTGTCTTGCAGGAAAAGTTATTCAAATTTCGTGGATTCTATGTTCAGCAACGTTCTATTCGCCAGTATTCATATAATTCAGCAGCACATATATTAGGTGATTTAGGTGAGGCATCAATGGCAAATATTGAAGATGACGATTACTATGAACGTGGAGACTATATAGGAAAACAGGGAGTTGAGAAGTTTTATGAAAAGCAACTACGTGGACATAAGGGAGTTGAAATTCTGCTAAGAGATGCTCATGGACGTATTCAAGGTAAATATTTGAATGGCAAACTGGATAAGAAACCTATACCTGGAAAAAATCTGAGACTTTCCATTGACATTGAACTACAGAAGTTTGGTGAAAAGCTTATGGGGTCTAAGATTGGAGCTATAGTAGCTATTGAACCAGAAACTGGGGAAATTCTTTGTCTGGTTTCTACGCCAACATT